>JAEWRL010000211.1 GCA_023398955.1 Pseudomonadota bacterium | reverse complement strand
TGCGCAGGATGCTCGCCAGCTTCATGCAGAAGCTGACGCCTGACGGCTGACACCTGATAGCCTGCCCTCCGGTTGCATTTGGCGTTGCCAGTTCCCCTGTTTGGTTCCGGCTCCGCCGGGTTAGGTGTGGGTCGCCCACTCGACGCCCTTGTGCTTCCTATTCATCTGCGGTATGAGTCGTCGTGGGAGGCAGTTAGTGAGAGATAAGCGTTCAGCACGGGTCATCGTCCTGTCTGTTCTGGTTTTTGCAGGGTGCGGGGATGGCGGCGACGGTACGGAGGGTATAGGGTCCGCGGCGGCGGCTGGAGTCGACGCCGGAGGCGCCAGCACGGGTGGTGCAGGTTCGGTCAGTGGTGGTCGGAGCGGAGGGCAAGCTGGAAGCTACGGCGACGCTGGCAATGCGGGGCTCGGAGGTAACTCGTTGGGCGGCAGTTCGCAGGCTGCCGGTGGCGCCGCAGCCAGCACGGGTGGGAATGGCGGTTTGGCGGGTTCGGGCACGAGCGGCGGCCTTGGCGGAACTGGCCCGAGCGGTGGCAGCGAGGGGGTTGGCGGGAATGGCCCGGTATCGGGCGGCGCTGGGCTTGGTGGTGGCGCTGGGCTTGGTGGTAGCACTGGGCTTGGTGGTAGCACTGGGCTTGGTGGCGGCGGCCCAAGCGGAGGCAATCCGGGTGTCGGAGGGGCTGGTGGCTCAGCGTCGGGAGGCGGTCCAGCTTCCGGTGGCCAAGGCCAAGGAGGGTCTGGCGGCGCAGCGATCGGTGGCGCATCCGGTGGCGGAGGCATCGAAGGTGATTGTGAGGGATGTGAAACGCTCGAGGAGTGCTACGACGGGGAGCTGTGCGTGGCGGAGCTCGTCACTGTCAGCGCTACCCTTGCGATTGATGCCACCGAGGTGACGCGGGCTCAGTACCAAGCGTGGCTGGCGACGCAGCCGCTCCTGGGTGGACAGCGCACCGCTTGTGAGTGGAATCAGAGCTACGTGCCGGATGCGGCTTGCATGGCGAGCTCGTCGGTGTGTCAGGGGGCAGATTGCTCGCGGCATCCCCAGCCGTGCGTCGACTTCTGCGACGCGGCCGCCTACTGTGAGGCAGTGGGCAAGCGTCTCTGTGGCGCGATGGGCGGCGGCCCGGTTTCCTCAGAGGGTTCCGCGATGACGGATCCGGCTGAGAGCCAGTGGCACAACGCCTGCACATCGAACGGCGTCTACGGCTATACCTATGGTGAGGAAGGCGAGGGGGGCCGGTGCAACGACTTCATGATGGCGCCGCCCTCGACGACGACCTGGACAGTGGCCAGTCACGGCACCTGCCAGTCTCCGGACCAGGCCTATGAGGGCGTGTTTGACCTGATTGGAAACGTGGGGGAGTGGGAGGACAATTGCAACGGGTCGGTGGACGAAGACGACATCTGTAACCCGCGTGGGAGCTCATTCGGCATGGGAGCGGCCGAGCAAAACTGCGGCTACTCGCTGCCGCTCCCGCGGGACGCGGTCAGGGCCACGGTCGGCTTCCGCTGCTGCGCTCTGTAGTTTTGATCAGCGCTAATGGAGGGAACCGAAAGTCGCAGCTGGGCGCTGAGCCCTATGAAACCCTCACCGTCCACGAACCGTCGCGTGCCACGGTGGGTCCCCAGTTCGGAGCTTGGTCAAGCCAATACAGTCCGGCGCAGGCTCCGAACGTAGCGCGAGCCACCGTAATGTGAGTACCGAGCCCTCCCAGTGAGGGTCTCATGGAGAGCGGCACCCGTGCTGGGTGTCGTAGAGCGTGTCTTTCCGATTTCCGGGAAGAGCGAGCATGTCCGTTTCAAAAGGGAGAAGAGAGAGTATGAAAGCGATCGTACGTCTAACCTTTGCGGCCGCCTTGCCGTGGTTGCTGGTGGCCGCACCGGCGAGCGCAGCCCAGGGGCCCGTCGTGGACTGCGGCTCGGCCGCTCGCGACCCGGCGATACCGTATGAAGAGTATGAGGAGGCCTACGTGACGACCTGCGAAACGCCCTTCTTCGCGGAAGAGGGGCCTAAGCTGCTCGCCGCGGATGGGGCCACGGTTCGCGAGAGCCGACAGCTCATGGACGACGTCAGCTTCGATGGCGTGCCGCAGTGGACCGACGAAGAGATCATGGCGCAGTTTACGGCGACGCGCGACCTGCGCTACATGCACTACGTCGACGAGCCTGACTTTGCCCGCCGCATCTCCTGGCTCTACCCCGATGATGGCTGCTTCGCTCGAGCCGAGCAGGTCGTGGGCTTGGCCTCGGACGACGGCTTGCCGAAGCCCTACAAGCTCTGGACCTTCGGCCCTCTGCGCGTCCACACCGAGAACCACCCGAGCGGGCTCGTCACCTGGGGATGGCACGTGGTCCCGCTCGTCTTGAACAGTGACGGGGAGCCCGTCGTCCTCGACGCCGCCATCAGCCCTTGCCGGCCCCTGCACTGGCAGGAGTGGCTCGCGACGATGGCAGACGAGCTGAGCCTCTTCAATGACCCCTCGTCCTCGTACAGGGTTTCGATCTCGGACCATAGCGCTTACTTCCCTGGGGACCAGGCCTTTGATGATCCCGGAGGGCCGACACACAGGGAGCAGTCGCTTCAGCACGAGGAGTTCACCTACCTCGCCTACGAGCTCTTCCGCCAGGAGGACCTCGGGCGGGACCCCGCCGAGGTGCTGGGCCCCAATCCCCCGTGGCTGGGTGACGCCTGCGTCTACACGGAGGTCGTCTATGACACCGTCGACATTCCGGCGAACGACAACGTGATCGCTTCTGCGGAGTGTCCCTTTGGAACCCTCAGTGTGGGCGGTGGCTTGATGTCGAGCAGCGCGCAGCTCGTTGTCACGAGGAATGCGAAGACGACGAATGGCTGGGAGGTCGGCGCCCGCAATACGAGCCCGTCGATGCAGTCCCTGTCGGCCTCGGCGGTCTGTCTCACCGGAGCCCCGGAGGGTGCTTCTGTGACGACGGTGACCGGCTCCACGAGCACGGTCCCGAGCTACGGCACCGGCACTAGCACGGCCTCCTGCTCCGCGGGAGTCCTCTTGGGAGGCGGCTTCGCGACGACCATTGGCGGCGCCGCGGCACTGAAAGTCCATGAGAGCAAGCGGACGACAATCTCCAGCAACACTTGGCAAGTTTCTGCCTACAATACGACGGGGTCCGCCGGGACGGTGATCCCCTACGCCTACTGTCTCGATGGCACAAGCTTCACGATGGGTCAGTCCTCGGGTGGTCTCTCGCCGGAGGGGATCGCCATGGCGGGTTGTCCCGTTTCAAGCATCACGTTGGGCGGTGGCTTTGGGTTCCCCTGGTACATGCCATACAACGTCGTCACCATGGCCAACCAGGGCGCTATCTATGCGGTCGACATGCTGCCGTCCCCCGAGTACCCCGATCCGAACGCCAAGGCGTACGCTCAGTGCATGACCGTCGCCGCGTCCACTCCCACGTGCACCGAGGCTACCGCGACGGAGCTCGGGGGCCAGCAGTCAGCGACGACCGTCGCTGGGGACGGCTGTCTCAAGATCACTCAGTATCCCGGTAGCTGGGTTCAGGGGATCACGCTGCAGGCTCAGGCGAATGGCAGCGGATATCCCATCCCCTACAGCTGGACGAGCTGCGCGGGTGGTGGAAGCGGTAGCATCAGCGGCGATTGGTCGGAGAGCTCGATCGCGCCGGTGAGCAGCGCCTGCACGACGCTCATTGACCTGACCGGATCGGAGCTGGGCTCGGTAACGCTCACCTGGTGGGCTACCGGCTGACCTCGAAGTAGCTCGACTCAGGAGTGACACTGCAGTGACAGCGGGCGTGGAACACCGCGCCCGCGCACTCCGTCTTCGAGCGCTTCCGCCGCGCTGCTTTCGTGCGATGCCCGAGCTCAGCCGTTGCAAGGTCTGGTCACGGTCCAGCCGTTCCTGTAGCGCGGCAAATGCGTTGTCTTGTCTGGGTAACATGGGTGCAGGCTCCCGTCGTGGGTGGCTGAAGCGAGAGAATCCACAACCTCGTGCGGCTCGCCTTGAAGCTGGGTGCGGAACCTCGCGACCTCTGGGAACCTCCGATGCAGCACGCGGCGACCATGGGGAGCCGTGGCCGGCCGAGGAAAGGCGAATGAGCCCAAGGCAAGGGCGGACTAGCTGCCCTCTCTTGTCGAAGTAGAACTGTCGTCGGCGGCTGTGGGTCAGGACATCCTTGGGGAACTCGACGGTGAGAGCCGCGACGGGGTCAGCTCGCGGCCCCGTCGACGTGAGCCCAAGGAGCCGCGCGTCGATCACTGTGAAGCGAAGCGAGTGATAGTGGGCAAGCGCGTGCAATCGCACGGTCAACCCCCGACTGACGAGAGAGTCGACTTCACCATCCGTGGGTCCTGGAGAAGGGTGACAACAGCCAAGGCACGGCGACTGCTTCGGGGCCTCAGGTCGTCGATTTCACTTGACGGCTTTTCGGAGCAAGGCGCCGTCACGCGGCGCCTTCGCCGCAACAACACCCCGTGACGGCAGCCCATCGGCACGGAGAGTTGCCCTCGTCGCGCTTGGGTCTCGTCGGCGTGATCGACGCGAGATCTGGCCTCTCCGAGGTGCTGAGAGGGGAGAAATAAGGCATGTTATAAATGCCCTCCCTTCCAGCCCCACCTGGCCGAGAGGGCGGCAGTGTGCTCGTGGAGCGCGACGGCGAACGGTGCACGTGGACCGACGAGCGTGGCCGCCGCTGCAGCGAGACGCACTTCCTCCAGATCGATCACCGAGAACCTCACTGTCTCGGCGGCCAGCGGGACATGACGAACTTGCGACTGCTCTGCGCCGCGCACAACGCCTTCGAGGCCTCGCGTCGCTTGGGGCCAGCCGCAACGGTTCGCGATGGTGCGATACGGCAGGCGCGGCCATGACCCGTTCGTACGAGCTCGAGCAAGTTATCGCGGGCGGATACCTGATTGCGACTAGCCCCTAGTCACGGTTCCCCGGGGCAGGGACTTCAGGCGCGCAGTTGGCAACCTCCGCGAAGCCCTGGCAACGGCAGTCGCAGCCTTCAGGGAAGTAGCAAGGGTCAATCGAAGGCTTCACGCTCGCGCAGTTGCAGCCACTGGCGACCATGGCGGCATACCGGTCTGCCTCCTCCTCGGTGCAAGGGGCGCAGGGGCGACAGCTCGGCGCGCACGGGCCGACCTCCAACCGGCGGTCGTTGTACCCGCGAGGAGCACCGCGGGCGGCAGGTGTCGTGATCCTGGAAGCGATGCTGCACATATGGGTCTCCCCGTCGGGAGAGAGCGCTTGCTCGCAACAGCGCTCACAGCCCGGCTGCGACGGGCCACGACAGACGGAGCTGTCCGCGGAAGTGTCACCTGCCGCGGGCGTCTTCTGGGCCCCAGATTGGCAAGCGACCGCCAACGCCACGAAAGCCATGACGGCGAGACGGCGGTCAGCAACGCCTTCAAGTATGGAACGAATCAAAAGGGAGTTTGCCATATTGAGTGGCCCAGCCCACTAGCGGGGGCTCGTGACTACCAGCACCTCGCATAGAGACTGGACCCGGAGCTGTAGCGATTGCAGGAGAAGTCCATGCCGAATGGGTACTGCATCTGCGCCTCGATCCAACCCATCTTGCTCTTCAAGCGACTGTAGTAGTTGTTGCCACCCGTGGGGGTGCAAGGGTCGCCATCCCCGGCAGAGACGAGCCCCGCAACCTTATTGCCTCCCACGATGGCCGGCCCACCCGAATCGCCGCGGCAGGTCGATGAGCTGCCGACGACGGCCGTGAAGTAGTTTGTGTAGGAGCTCGACACGACCTGTGTCGTCGTACGAAGGAAGCCAGTGCCGGTATTGGCCCACGTATTCGCTCCCCAACCCCACACCGACAACTGCGACCCAGAACCGAGGCTGCCCAGCCAGATGCGCATGGCATAGCTACTGGGCTCCGGCAACGATACACCGTCATCGTATATGTGATAGATGGTAAGCATGGCCAGGTCGTCGCCATTGTCTCCGGCGCCTGTGAAATCCGGATGGCGCTGAGCATAGAGCCATATGTTGCTGTCGAGGATCGCCGAATATGAGCAGCTCGAGGAGTTGCAGTACTTGCGCCACACCATCGCACGCGTCCAGCCCTCGGTCTGGATGCAGTGGGCCGCGGTCAAGATGTGAAACTTCGAGACGGCCACACCACTGCAAATGCCGGAGTTTCCGTACCCTGGCTCGAAGGAGAGGTACGTAGTCGCCGAATTGACGCTTTCCACTCCACCCATGATGGGCTGAGATACCGTGGCCAGCTCGTCGTCTTCCGAGTCCTCCAGGGGAACGGGCACCAGCGAGCCCGCGATGCCCGCCGGATCACTGGGATCCAAGGCTGGCGTTGCATCCCCATCATCCTCCGCCGCGCTGCACCCTCCGAACACCAGGGCCGCGCCCATTGCGCAAGCCGTGATCCAGCTGCTAGCAAAGTCGAGCTTGAACGAAATGAACATACTTTCTCCTCTCACTCCGCAGCATTCCCTTTGCTGCGTGGCTTGAGACTACTCAACGACGGTCCACGCTGACAAGAGGATGCTGCCGTGGACAGTCCAAGGAGAGGAAAGGCGAGCCCATGCCCGGCCAGGAGCCCGGGCTCTGTGTGCGGCACTAGATCGTCTCCATAGGCGCGACGAGTTCGGATGGAACTCGCTGGGTGCTCACGTCGCTGGCGTTGCTGACAGATAGTCGAGGCTGTTTCGCTCAGCGGCGGCCATCCTGGTCAAGCGGTCGCGGTCGCCTCCTCGCGCGACCGTACTCGGAGCAGTAGCATTGGGAAGTCAGCCCCGTCCAGGCCGACATCCGACCCCAGCCTTAGCCCGCAGCAGCTCATGGACGCCGCCATGGATGCGTCGTAGCGTTCATGCGTGGCATACCGCGTCAGGGTCGAGGGTAAGCTTGCTCCGGGAGCGCCGAACTACACGAAGGTGAAGCTGCTCGCCCAGGAGTTGCAGCTGCCGCTTCGGGAGGCACGCGTGGTGCTCCGCGAGCTCCCCGCGACGCTTCCCGTCGCCCTGTCCCAGGAGGAAGCGGAGAATCTCGCGCGGCAGCTCAGCGGAGAGGGACTCCATGCGTCCGCAGTCACCGTTCCCGACGGTGGGGAGCGCTACTGCGTCCAGCACCCACGCTTCCTCGAAGCCGCCCCATGTAGCGCCTGCGGGGCTCCCGTCTGCGTCCTCTGCCAGCGCGGGGGTGAGGGCTCGTGTCCGAGCTGTGAGCGCAAGGCGGCTCGGCGTCGAAACTGGAAGCGCCTGCGGGTGGGTGTCTTGCTCGTCGTGCTGGCCGGGACCCTGCTCCTGGCGTGGCGCGAGTACCGACGCAGGTACAGGGACTGGTCGCGGTCCTATCAGGTGGCGGTCATCCTGGTGGAGCGGAGCGGGGCAGCCGTCTCGGACGAGCTCTTGGAGGGTTTTCGGGAGATGGCTCCCGTCGTCGAGGAGGCCCTCCACGAGCAACGTCGTCGCTACGACGACGAAGCCCAGCCTCCCTTCGCCATCGAGGTCTTCGGAGCCGTGCACGAACCCGCACCCCCGCCTACCTTGCCCGAGGGCGGTCTGCTCACGCTCATCGAATACAACTGGGAGCTCGCGCGCTACGCGGCGTCGATCGAGCGCGCTCTCGGGATCGATGGTGACGCCTTCGACGCGCGACTCTTCGTGCGGGTGGCCACGCCCGCCGTGCCGTCTCGGCAAGCCGTGGAAGGGGCGAGCCTAGACCGGGGCGAGATCGGAGTCGTCACCGCCGAGCTCGCCGAAGAGAGCATCGACTTCGTCTGGTTCGTGACCGTCCACGAGCTCTTCCACACCTGCGGAGCCACCGACAAGTACGACCTGAGCGGGCATGCCCGCGTCCCGGAAGGTCTCGCGGACCCCGCCCAGGAGCCGCTCTATCCCCAGGAGAAGACCGAGATCATGGCGCGGGGACGGCCCCTGTCCCTCAGCGAGGCCGACGTCCCCGGGCCTGCGGGGACGTGGGTGGTCGGGGCTTGGACGGCAGGGGAAATCGGGTGGGGGGATCAGTCGCTCTGACCCAGCGCCTCTTGATAGGCGGCCTGGTACTCTTCCGGCGTGTAGCAGATCAAGTCGTCAACGGGTGGAGGGTTCTCGTAGTCGACGGTGACGTCCGCGAGGAGGTCCGTCGAGAAGAGGCAATACTGTCGCTCCGCGCGCAGATCGTAGAGCGCCTCGAGCTCCTCCTGCGAGAGGACCCGGACGGTGCCATCGTCGGCGAACTCGACGCCGGCGACGGTGGAAAAGATGATGTTGTTGGCGTAGGCCCAGGGATACGCGCTCCCGCACTCGAACACGTCGGACGTCGACTCGTCTCGAGTGACGTTGATGCTTTCCGCTGCCGAGAAGTGGAGCTTGCACTCCTGACCAAGGCGCAACACCTCGACGTAGTCGTCGTCCTCGGTGAGGCGGTAGAGGGCGATCGGCTTGAAGTACTCGAGAACCGGGGTAGCTGCCCACTCCTCGCCGCTGGGCCTGAGCCACTCGATGGAGCTCGAGGCGAAGCTCAGTACCTCGTCCGTCGCTCCAGGCCTCCGCCGCACGCGCCTCGGTAGCTCCGGCGTGACGACAGCGCCCTCGGAGACGATGCTCGTTCCATCGAGGTGGCTTACCCCAACGCGCGCGACGTAGCGCGTCCTCTCGTCGGCGTATCCGTAGTAAGGCAGGAAGAGCCGCTGTGCTGAGGCGTCGAAGGTCGACGACCTGTCTTCTCCCAGGTACGTTGCCTCGAGATCGGTCCCGAGGATGAGGTACGAGAGCTCGTCAGTGAAGGGATCGCTGAACATCCCGAGCTTGATGATCCGCTCGATGCCGGGCTCAAAGTTGGCGACCGCACCCACGGTCAGGATACCCTGGGAGACCGGCAGTATCGTCGAGTGTCCGCCGGGAAGGGTGCGGTCCTCCGAAGCCTGGCTCGGGAACGCGGGGTTCGAGAGATCGATCACCCGGAGCACGGACTGATCGTGCCTGCCAGCGTACCCGAAGTCACTCAGGTAGAGCTTGTCGCTCGTGAAGAGGGAGGTCTGAAGGCGGCTGTCGACGACGCTGAGCGAGCTCGTCCGGACCAGCGACGAGCCGCCCATGGCGTAGGTTTGCAGCACACCATCCGCGATGGCGTAGAGCATGCCGTTCTGGAAGTAGAGCGTCTGGAGCATCCCTGGGATGGCCAGGTCGTACGTCCCCGTCGACGTCGTCAGCGCAGGCACGACGGCGTCTGGACTCTCCTGTTCCAGTCCGTCAGTTGTTATCTCGCTGACCTCGGTGTCGAGGCGGATGAACCCGTCATCCGTGTATTCATAGATGTACAGGCGGTTCGAGTATTCGGTGTCGAGCTCCGGATAGGTGTAGGAGCGCGACTCCCGCGCGTCGCAGACCCAATTGTGTCGAATCCGCTGCTCGCACTCCTTGCCCACGGGCACTTGGATCGTCGGGTTCGATGCCCGCGAAACGGCGCGCAGGCAATCGGAGAGGGTGGTGCCATTGCAGGCGCGGTCGCCGCCGCTGTTGTCCGGTGGGGTGTAGTCGGGGTTTGGTCGCTCCTCGAAGAGCGTCTCGCAGTGCTCGTAGGGGACCTCTACCGTGTGGCTCTCCACACAAACCGAGTAGGTCCTCGTCGTCCAGTGCGTCAGATAGGTCTTCGCGATCTGCTCGGTGACGACGAAGTAGTGGTCGCTCGCCCACATGAGGCTGCCGAAGTTGCTCGAGTCGGCGACGAGGGTCCCCGGCTCCGTCTCGGGTGCGATGCCACCGTCGGTGAGATAGCCCGGGCTGGGAGACGTATCGAGAAGGGTATCCGTCATCTCCTCCGTCAATGTCTCGCCGAAGGTGAACACGCGCAGCGTGCGGTGCAGGCCCCGCGGCTCGTAGTAGATGGGGATAGAGGCGTCAGTGGGTGGCTCGGGGTTCTGATCCTCGAGCGTCAGATCCGTGTAGACGACGAGCCTGCCGTTGAATCGGCGCGTGTCGAGGATCTGCACGGCGCCCAGATCGAGCGCCTCCACGAACCTCATCGCGCCGCCCGATACATCGAAGTGGAGCAGGTAGGAGTGCCTGACCGACCCCGTGAGCTGCTGGGTCATCGCGACGAGGTGTCCCTGGTAGTAGAAGAACTTGTCGACGCGCCCCGGCAGCTTGGTGGCGCAGTCGAAGACGGGCTCCGGCCCACTCAGGTCGACGAGCAGAAGGCCGTGCTCGTTCGAGTAGTAGAGCGCCGAAGTCTCGGAGAGCCCAATGATGTCCGACTCCTCGATCTCGACTGCGTTGCCACCGTCGGTGGCTGACGTACCAGGATAGGCGTCCCAGCGCTGGTCGGGGAAGCCTAGCTGGAAACGCGGCTGACTCTCGTCCTCTAGAATCGTGACCGTGTAGCCCCAAGTCACGCCGCCCACGGAGTCGATGAACTCCCTGTAGTCAGCGTCATCGTGGACCTCACAGCGCAGGAGGCTGCCTGGGTCGTAGATCTCCAGCTGTCGCCGGATGGGCTCAGCCAAGAGGTTCGCGTAGGCAGCGGGAACCGGCATGAGATTGCGCCTGGAGATCGTCGCCGCCGCGTACCAATCGTCGAGCTCGACGGCCGTACCTCCTGCGGCCCCGCCGATGCTGCCGCTGGCGCCGCCCTCGCCGCCCGTAGCCTGACCACCCGTTGCAGAGGTACTGCCACCCGTCTCGTGACCTGGCCCGCCGCCAGTTGCTTGCTGGGTCCCCCCCGTACCGTCGTCGCGCGCGCCCGCCGCGCCCTCTACGGTAGTGCTGCCCTCCTTCCCTCCGCTCCCGTCTCCATCCTCGTCGCCGTGTCTGCCAGCGGCGCCATCGCTCGAGCGCGAGCCGCCGGCCGCGTCGTCCGCGGTTTCCGATTCGCCCGCTCCCACGGCTCCCGCGTCGCCGAGGCCGGGGGCTCCACTGCCATCTCCTCCTGATCCGCAGGCCGACAGAGCAACGAGCAGTGGCGTGGACAGTACGATGGAAACGAGTGGCCGCGTGGGTGGCATGGCCGGGCCTCCTGCAAGAGGTAGTCCAGCCGCAGCGTTCGGGATACGGGACAGGGAAGCGGTGGTCTTCGAGCGCTTCAAGCTACCGAAAACCTTCATGGCCGCCGCCATCGTGGCCTCGGGAGCCGGTCCACGAGTCGGTGGCGGCGAGCTTCCGCTGGTGGCTCACCGTGCCAGTGGAGGGGCGGGAGTGTGCCAAGCCTGCGCAGCCGGTGTCGCGCCTGGTGGCACAACCAAGTCAGCGACCATATGTCGCAGGATCGAGCAACATAGCTTGCAGGCGCGCAGTAGCCACGGACGCATCGACCTCAGTGACAAGCGAAGCGCTACCTCCGGTAGTCCTCGACAAACCTGGAAAGCCCTCGGGACCCTCGCCCGCCAGCTCCACAGGAGTGAACGCCACAACGAACTCCGGGAGCGCGACGGCCAGAACGGCAACCTGGTCGGCGGCGACTCGGGTCTCCCACACATCGGGCTGCTTCGCCTTCACCCACGAAGTAAAGGCGTTCTCCGGGAGGAGTGAGAGGAGATCGTCTGGGACATCAGAGGCCTGCTCGTAGAACGCGCTCACTTGAACGTAGCGGAAACGCTGCGCGACGATGGTGTCCGCCCAGGTGTCCATTTCGCCGTTCGGGATGCCCATCTCGCCGCCGTCAGCCGTCACCGAGCCCAGCGAAGAGACGACGACGACCCGCTCGGGTAGCGAAGGATCCATGAGGTACGCATCGGCAACGTCGGTGAGGCGTCCCCCCGTCACGACGACGAGTGGTCGGTCCGGCTCCGCGACACGCTCGGCAGCGCCGAGGATGAGCTGGGCTCCTGCCGAGTAGTTGGGCACCGTGGCCTCGATCGCGCCATCGCTCGGGCGACTCAAGACAGGCCCGCTGCTGGCTACCGGATCTGGAATGCCAGTCATGCCGCTTTCCCGGGCCGCAGCCACAAGCTCCTCCCACCCGGCCATGTTCTCCGCGAGGTCCGGCCATGGCCAGCTGTCATTGATGATGATGCCAGCCAGCGGCGGCCCCCCCGTGTTGGCCAGGAGCAGGGCATACTCGCCTTGCCAGTTGTCCACGTGGCCGTCGTTGCACAGCACGATGGGGCTTCGAGCCGTGACGGGGAGCTTGTCACGCTGTGCGTCTTCGCCAGAGCCGCCCGCGACCCCTTCGAGCTGCCCATCCGCCTCGTCCCACCCCGCATCGAGGGTGCCTCCACAGTTGGTCGTCGCCATCGTGAGCAGCGCCGAGAGGCCCACAACCGCGACCGAGCCGCGGCTACCTATCATCGACGACGCCTCTCACCTGCGCGCCCCCAGCATTGCGTCGAGCCGTTTCACGAGCAGGCTCCGCGGAAACCGTCTCCGAAAGTCCGCCCCTGCCTGTTGAGCCTCGGCGCGCCGCCCCAGCCCCAAGAGCGCCCGGATCCTCAGTGCCTCACGCTCCTCCGCGAGCTGGCCCCGAGGGAAACGACGCGCGTGTTCCGCGATGGAGGTGAGAGCCACCCCGTACTGACGCTTCGTGACCGCCCGCTGAGCGGGTTGGAGCACCCGCAGCTCCTCCGCGAACGCTATACTGCCCGTCGGCGCGGTGGAAGCTGTCTCCGTCTTCACCGCGGGGCGAAGTGGCTCTCGGAGCGGTGCATCGGTGTTGCCTGCCGCATCGTTTGCAGGCGGTGCAGGGAGCGGCCCATTCGTGTGGGTTGCCGAGCTGTTCGCCGACGGCGCCTGTAGCCCGCCAAGGACGACGGAGACGGGCGCCGACAGGCTCATGAGGCGTGGCACCTCGTGGGCGAGGGAGCTGCGCTCACCGCGTGTGTACCCTGCGTAGAAGGCTGCTGCGGAGAAGGCAGAGAAGATTGCCACGAGCGCAGCGGCTTGCCCAACCCGCGCCGAACCGCGTTTGGATGGATAGCTCAGGACTCGCGGCCCGTGGCTTCGCGGGAGCGACGCTCGAGCCCGCTCGAGCGCGCGGGCGCGCAAGCTGGCGGGCTGTGGAAGGATTTCCCGCTCAATGCCGAGCAACGACTCGACACCGGGGTGCTTGTTGTCGGAAGCGGGGCGAGTCATTGTTCGTTTCCAATGCGCGAGAGCGCGGCCACGGCGGCGGCGAACTCTTGGCGGGCTTTGCGTAGCCGAGAGTAGCCAGTGAAGCGGTAGATCGAGAGGGTCGACGCGATCTCGGCCATAGGGAGCTGATCGATGTCGTGCAGGATGAACACGGCACGCCGCGGGAGCGGGATCCTCTCCAATGCCTTGAGAACGGTCGCGCGCGCCTGGAAGGCTTCGACGGCTCGATCAGGGCGCATCTCGACCGTGTCGACGTCGATGAGGGTGAAATGCCTTTCTTTGCGCAGCTTGCGCCTATAGTTCGCAGCTACTCGGAATGCGATGCCAAACAGATAGGCGCGGAGCGGACGGGCAGGATCGTACTTGTCCCACGCTTGGTAGAGCACGAGGAAGACGTCATGTGCCAGGTCCTCGACGTCGTCGCGACGGACGCCGAGCCGCCGCAGGGTTCGTGCGAGATAGTCGAACTCGAGGCGGTACGCCTCCAGGCAGGGGTGGTCACCCTGAACCGCTGGCGTGTGGCGCGGCGGGGACGGCTGACTCGAAACAAGACGAAGCTGCGTCATCCGGGACTCACTCATCATTCATTGTCCGGAGGCCACTCGGGTTGCTAAGGAAAAGGAAGATGAAGAGCGAGATCGAGCCCCAGGGCAGCGCTCAACCGGGGCATCGACCAGGCTTTCTGGTGATTCAGCTCGACGGTCCATGGCGTCAGCAGATAGAGCCCATCCAAGTGCGCCATCCCCGTCACCGAGCGGCCCAACCCGAGCTCATAGCCGAGCCTCAAGCCGGCCTGCGCGATGAATCCCTGCGGAGTGGCAGGCCTGTCTACCCTGACGCCGTGTACCCGAAACGTTCCAAGGTTCGCCAGGCCGCAGCCCAACAAGGGGGCGGCACGGCTACAGGCAGCCAGGGTGCCCAGGATCGCCTGATAGCGGAACCCCGCTGACGACCGCTCGGCTGTGGCAGGCAGGCTTGCCAAGGCACCAAGCTCCAGCGCTCTTCCCTGCTGCACCAGGGCCAAGAACAGCCGGCCCTGCAGGGTTGGTTCAGGTCCCACCCCAAGACCCACGGAGGGCCCGGAACCCGCCAGCAATGCGGGCGAGGTCGGAGGGGCGCGGCTGTCTTCGGGATGAGCGCGCGGCGTCTCGAAGCCGCTCCGCGGAGCCCCGCTGCGATTGTCAGGTTCCGCTGTGGGCGGCGACTCGTCCGCCAGGGGCGAGGGCCGACCGGATCCCGCTGGCTGGACTGCAGGTGCCGTCTCACCGGTCATCATCTGCAGCTGCACTGCCACGACGAATCCCATCATCGACGCCAGATCGCGGCAGTTGCCTCTCTGTGCAGAGAACCGGCGTTTGCCCAACGGGGTACCGCCCGCGCGCCGCCATTCGACGGTGCCCGAGAGACCCTCCTGGGAGCTCGCAAGTCGCACCTCGACGTGGAGTGGGGCGTCAGTTGTGTGCGGGTCGTAGCCGAGCTTTCGCGCGACAACGGCTCTGAAATCCGAGGTGCTGGGGCAACCCCGCAGCGCGGGCTCGACCTCGTACTGGAGATGGACGGACTGCTTGGCTTCTGAGGCAGTCGCTGACGAGGCCAGGAGTAGCCCGGCCAAGCTCGGCAAGCACCACACCCATTTCGGAAGCACACACCCCATTGGTCTCGGAGACAATCGAAGCACGAAGCCGCCCGAGGTGCCGCGCCAAGTCGCGTCGCGGGGCGCTGCGCCGCGTCGCCGCGTGGCGAGCCCGTCGGCCATCGAGCCTCCCCGGGTGAGCCTTTGTTGGCGGCCTCGTCACTTTTCTTGCCGCCTCCGTCACAACTCCACCCCTGTCCAGACAATCCGGATCATCGAGTGACGACCCACGCCAAGTGGGGTCAGCAGCGCCAACTGGTACGGCGCGCTGTCAGGTCCACTCGAGAGAGGACTCAACATGCAGATCGACACGAGGTGGCGTCCAGGACGGAAGGCCGTCTGGGCGTTGTCCCTGGGACTCGTCACCGTGCTTCCCGCCCCCTGCTGGGCGGACAACCCCATCGTGCAGACCAGCTACACGGCCGATCCGGCACCCATGGTGCACGACGGCAGATTGTATCTCTACACCTCGCACGACGAGGACGTCACGGTGAACGACTTCTTCACCATGAACGAGTGGCGGGTGTACTCGACCGTCGACATGGTCAACTGGACGGATCACGGCTCTCCCGCGAGCTACAGGACGTTCAGCTGGGGAACGGGCGACGCGTGGGCACCCCATGGCGCGGCTCGAGACGGCAAGTTCTACCTCTATGTGCCGCTGAACAATTCGACGGGCGCGAGGATAGGCGTGGGCGTCTCGACGAGCCCCCTCGGCCCTTTCACGGACGCCATCGGCAGCGCGCTCGTCTCGACGGGAACCGGTGACATCGACCCGACCGTGTTCATCGACGATGACGGGCAGGCCTACATGTACTGGGGGAACCCGAACCTCTGGCACGTGAAGCTGAACCCGGACATGATATCGACCTCGGGGAGCCCGAGCCAGGTATCATTGACGGACTATGTGGAGGGGCCGTGGTTTTATAAGCGGGGCTCCATCTACTATATGGTCTACCCGGCTGGTGGTATTCCAGAGAAGATCAGCTACGGGACGAGCAGTGGTCCGGAGGGGCCGTGGACGTACCGCGGCGACATCATGGATCCACAGACGGGCGCTGGGGCGAGCTTCACCAATCACCCCGGGGTCATCGATTTCGAGGGGCATTCCTATTTCTTCTACCACAATGCGGCCCTGCCTGGCGGCGGTGGCTTCAAGCGTTCGGTTTGCGTGGAGGAGTTCACTTACGGCGACGACGGCAGCATCCCGAGGATCGAGATGACCCAGATGGGGCCATCCGCCATTGCCACCCTGAACCCCTTCGAGCAGGTCGAGGCAGAGACCATAGCGTTCTCGTCGGGGCTCAAGACCGAGGTGTGCACCGACACAGGCGCTGGAATGAACGTCACGTCCATCCATGATGGAGATTACATCAAGGTGAGGGACGTCGACTTCGGCGACGGCGTGACGAGCTTCGATGCTCGAGTTTCGTCGGCCGGCAGCAGCGCGCAGATCGAGCTCCACCTCGATAGCCAAAACGGTCCCCTCCTCGGAACCTGTGACGTCTCTGGTGCGTCGTCCTGGACCACCAAGACGTGCTCCGTCAGCGGGGCGAGCGGAACCCACGACCTGTTCCTCAGGTTCACGGGCGGCAGCGGCGAGCTCTTCAAGCTCAACTGGTGGAAGTTCACGGGTCCGGGTGGCTCGAACGGCGGCGGGGGAGCCGGAGGAGAGGGCGCAGGAGGAGCGGGGGGCATCGGTGCAAGCGGCAGCGCCGGTGTGGACACGGGAGGCCTCGCGGGTTCCGGTGCCGCGCAAGGGACGGCGGGCGCGAGCAACGGCGGCACCGCCTCGGGGAGCGGCGGCAGTTCCGACAACGCTGGCGGCAGCCTCTCGACGAGCGGCGGCACCGGCGACAGCGCCGGTGGCGCGTTTCCCGCTAGCGGCGGCAGCGCCAACGCTGCTGGGGGTGCCATCGCAGCGAACGGCGGCAGCCTCATCAGTGCGGGGGGTACCTCCTCGACGAGCGGGGGCGCGACGGCACACACGGGTGGAACGACTTCCCCCAATGGTTCGACAACGGGGGGTCTAGCGGAAGGCAACGGTGCGGGAGGCATTGTCGGAGCCCCAGGTGCGGGCGGTCAATTGGGCACCACACCGGGTTCCGCGGCCTCGGCCGGCAGCGGGCCCGCCGACTCGAGCTCGGTCTCCTCTGACGACAGCTCCTGCTCGTGCCGAGTGGGTACGAAGCACCGCAACGGTTCAGTACCGGCAGCGCTCTGCCTTGCCGGGTTGGCGCTGCTTCGCCGACGTTGGCGTGCTGGCAGGCGCGCTCGACCTTGGTCCCGCTAGCCATGGCGCAAAGATCCGAAGAGCTTGAAGCGGGCGCGGTCTGATCGAGTTCTGCGGCACTGCTTGGGTGAGGGGGGGGCAGAAAGGTCCCTCCTTCCTCGCCGCCATGGACCGTAGGATTCACCCATGCGCACGAGCACAAGCCCCGTCATAGCAATTCTCGTTGGTTCGATCGTGGCCTTCGCGTGCAGCGACGATTCTTCTGACTCCAATGGGGAGGGAAGCGGAGGCTCGCTTGCCGACGCTGGTTCCACGAGCGTCAGTGGCGGAGCGTCTGCGCTCGGCGGAGGAGCGCCCATCGGTGGAGTCGGAAGCGGTGTTGGTGGGCAAAGTACGGGCGGTGCCGTGGGTTCCGGCGGCAACGCGAGCGGCACGGGGGGCGCGGTGGGCATGGGCGGCACCGTGAGCGGTACGGGCGGCGCGGTGGGCATGGGCGGCAGCGGCACGGGCGGCGCGGTGGGCATGGGCGGCGCGGTGGGCATGGGCGGCAACGGGAGCGAGACAGGGGGCGCAGCAGGCAACGGGGGCGACCCGGGCGACACAGGGGGCGCGGCGGGCGCTGGCGGCGGGTCCACGGGGACGGGCGGCGGCGGCAGCACTTCCCCCGGGTGCGGCTCGGCGAACACAACGTCGCCCTGCGGCACCAGGGGCAGCACCTGCAGCTTGAACATCGAAGGCACGGAGCGGACGTACTACGTGCAGCTCCCCTCGAACTACGACTCGTCCACCCCTCACCCGGTGGTCTTCCAGTTCCATCCCTGGGGCGGGTCGGCGGATCAGGCCATGACGATGTACCAGCTCAACTCGAAGATACCGAACGCGATCTTCGTGACGCCCCAAGGCTTGGATGCTGGAGGTGCCGGCGCGGGGTGGGCCAATACGAACGGGGTAGACATAGCCTTCACCCAAGCGATGGTGGATGACGTCAAGTCCAAGTACTGCGTGGACAACGATCGCATCTTCTCCACCGGCTTCAGTTATGGCGGCATGATGTCGTTCGCGATTGGGTGCGACCTGAGCGACGTGTTCCGTGCGATTGCGCCCATGGCCGGGTCGCTCTACAGCGCCTTCAATTGCTCAGGCACGGGTCCAGCCATCGCCATGTGGGGTGCGCACGGCACGTCGGACACCGTCGTCCCCCTCGAGGACGGGCGCGCGGCACTCGACAAGATCCTGCAGCAGAACAACTGCGGGACTGGAACGACGCCCGTCGATCCGAGCCCCTGCGTGAAGTACGAGGGCTGCGATCCCGGCTATGAGGTGACCTGGTGCGAATGGGACGGCCCCCACGGTATCCCGAGCTTCGGCAGCGACGCCATCGCGGAGTTCTTCCTGAGCTTCTAGGGCCGTCGCGTCGCTCTCGCTGGGCTCATCCGCTGGCGCCGGCGCGCAGGGTGGCCCAGCCGTGGGCAGGGATGTCCAGCTGATAGAGCCCTTCGCTCACCTCGATCGTCTTCGTCTGCTGCGAAGCGCTACCGTTGTAGAGGTTCACGACGACGCTGCCGTCTGGGTTGCTGAAGGCGACGGCGTCCTCGCTGCCGCTAATGCCGATTCGCGTGGCCCCCGGGGTGATGTACTGAGAGAAGTGACGGAAGGCGTAGTACGCCGGCGTGACGATGAGGCGCCGCTCCGCCCGGTCCACGACGAGCAGCGCGTTCTGCGGCCAACCATCGAGGCTGCGCCCCTGGGTGTCGAGCACCATGTTCCAGGCGAGGTAGGAGTTGACGCCCCCGACGATCCAGTCGCGAATCAGGCGCCAGCTCTCCTCACCGTAGAGGTGATCGTTCTGCGGCATCGTCGAGCTGTAGCGGCTTTGGTCCCAGTATTTCGCTTCGAAGTCATAGTTGCCGCAGCGGTGCTCGGTCTGCATCACTCGACCCGCTGGCGCCAGCAGGGCCACTGTGTCCTCATGGTTCCACTGCAGCCCAAAGCCGGTCACGTACTGCATGGCCTCTGGGTCTTCCGCGACGGCCAGCGCGATGTTCGCGTCGTCCGGGTGGGACATGGTGCCGCACCAAATCTCGGTGGTGAGGCCGCGCTCGACGAACTTCGGGCCCAGGTAGCTCTTGAAGTAGCCGGCGAGGACGGACTGTGGCCAGCGCACCCGCGCGTATCCCGGTTCGTTCTGTGGATGGACGGCTTCGATCGTGAGGCCTTCGTTGGCATACTCCTCCACGAACTTGGCGAAGTAGAGGGCATGTGCCTCGAGGGTCTGCGGATCGCTCTTCAGGGCCATGCCATCCTTCATCCAGTCAGGAACGACCCATGGGCTGCCCCAGAGGCGAAGGTTCGGCTCGACATCGAGCGCCGCCCTGATGTAAGGGATCAGCATCTCCCGATCGCGAGCGATGGAGAAGTTCTCCATCGCGAAGTCGTTGGGCGTCTCTGCATAGGTGTACCAGCTCATCGCGTAGTCGCTGGCTCCCATGGGCACTCGCCCGTAAACGAAGTTCGCGTAATCGTCGCCGAAGAGGAGCGTCATCGCCTGGGATATCTCGGAGCTTACGGCCGACAGGGCATCCCAACCCATCTCATTGAAGGTCCCCCCGAAACCATCCCACTCTTGATACGTCGCTGCGGGGTCGACGACGAGGTCCGCCACCCCGCTCGTCAGCACCGTGACGGGAGCCTCGGAGTTCCAGTACTCGTCTGGACCCGAGGTGACGTAGAGCGGCGGGACGGACTCCCCGCCCGTCCCTTGACCGGCGGCTCCGTCCCCGCCGGCGCCCCCCGCGGCGGATCCCGCGCTGCCTCCCGTCAGGGCTCCCTCGTCCCCGCCCGCCGCGCTGCCGCCGCTGTGGCTCTCGGCGGCGCCGCCGCCGCTGCCACCGATCGACGCACCCCCGGTGCCGCTCTCAGGAGCGCCGCCCGTGGACTGGAGCGGGTCGCCACCACTGCCGCCGCTCATGGCCGCGCCGCCGCTGGCCGGGACGCCACCACTGCTGCCTGGCGCGGCGCCGCCGGTGCTTCCGTTGACAACCCCTCCGCTGCCGCTGACCGAGGTGCTCCCTCCGAGGGGTGCACCGCCGCTCGCGTCGACCGAGGCTCCGCCAGTACCGCTCAGCGGGCCGCCACCGCTGCCCCCGAAGGCTTCGGCCGCGCTCCTCCCACCGTCCGATGGGGAGCCCCCCGGTGAGTCCGAGCCGCAGGCCACGGCGGAGAACACGAATCCAATGGCAACGCCGAGGGAGAGCGAGCTGCGCATCGGTCGATGGTGAAACAGAGGGCGCGCCTGGGAACAGGGGCCCATCAGCTCCCCCTGTTGGTGCAAGTTTCCAATGTCGCCGCTGCGGGGGCTGAGCGCCAAGGACGTGGTCCTGTGCAATGAAGCCCTGCCGTTCGATGGCTTCACGCGTCAAGACGGTACGACGGGTTAGCCAGGGGCGACATGCCTGCCCCGTCGAAGATCTGCCCGCGGGCGAGTGGATGGCTCGAAGGAGCTCGCTGGCGAGGTACACCCTGTTGCGGTGCCGCCCGGTGTACTCGGTGACGAGCCGCGCCTCCTCGAGCTTCTTCAAGTACGCCGCGGCCGTCGGCTTGCTGACCCGAGCTTGGAGGGCTCCTCAGATCGACGCGCACGCCACACGATGGCTCGCGGATCGACCTGAAGCTCGATTCGCGCGCTGCTACGAGGCGTCGCGATCGACCCTTGGGAGCCTCGGAGCGGCGAGGCGGAGGGGGTCGCGCTGCCCTCGAGCCGCCTCGCGGAGGCGTTGTGAGGGCACTCGGACCGTCCCCGATCGCCTGGCGGAGGGGCGCGGAGGGCTCCGGAGGGCTCGTCGGCTCGCCTCGCGGTGGCGTCGCGAAGGGGGTCAGAGTCGATTCCCGAGCCTCGCGATGGCTTCGCGGGGGCTCCCGGGAGCTTCCAGATGCCCCGGCGAGGCGTCCCAGGGCTGCCGGGAGTCACTTGGCTGCCACGGCGACTGGAACGGTGCAGCGCAGCTGGCAGCCGTCCGAGTTTCAATCCTGCGCCACTCCAAGCCCCGAAGAAGGTGCCAACCGCTCGCAGGTCTCCTCGAGCGAGGGCTGCCAGCATCCTGACTCCTCGCACATCAAGGATCGACACTCCTCGGCCTTTTTACACGCCGTGCCGAGCAACTTCTGCGGCTGGCAGGTTGCGTCGGTGCGCGAGCAGTAGAAGCCTGCAGAGCACCGACTCGCTGGATCGCGACACGACGCTCCTGGTTCTGCGGGGATGCTCGATTCACAACGAGAGGTATCGTTGCGCTCGACGCATACGGCATTGCTTTCGTCGGTGCTTCGACACGCTAGGTCCTTCGAGCACTCGGCGCCAAGGGGGAGGCTGCCCGCGAACACCGCCAGACAGCGAGCCTGCGCCAGCTGGTACTCGGTTTCATCAGCGCTGCGCACGGAGCAGCCGTCGTAGAAGTGGGCGGTGCCGTCCAAGCAGGCCTCGGCGGCACCTGGGTCAAAATCCATTCCCTCCGCCTCCCAGTGGCTCGCCTGCTCGAGGCAGGTCGACTCCAGGGTAGCGACACAGTCGGAGGGGTCCATTCCGCAACACGGCGCGAGGGTTTGGCAGACAATGACCGCCTGATCTCGGCAGTAGCTGGAGATGGTGGTCGTAGAGCCCGCAGAGACGGGTTCGCTAGATCCACAACCAATGGCGCTGCACGCTAGCAGCAGCCGAGCCAAGGGCATGACGAGTGGAGAGCGCGGATGGGAGTCGGTCCACATTGTGCAGCTCGCTTCTCAGATGCTGAAGGCTTACGACACTTTGCCGAGGCTTGGCAACCGATTCGCGGTCCGAAGGCACTTCGAAGACGGGTGCAATCTGGTCGACCTGCCTTGCGACCAGCGCCATCGGGCCCTTCGAGCGGTGCTGGGGTGGCATGCTGCTGAGGTAGATTCACGCGTCAACGATATTGGCTTATGGTTCCGTCCAACGAACGCAGGTTACTTCGGCTACTTAAATGAGCTTACAACGCCGAGTACAACGAGCCAGCAGGTATGGACTATGTTTCGGCTGGGTCGCGGTGAATAGCATGGGTGCAATGGTTGCCCTGCTCACCAGCGCGGGGGCACTCGCGC
>JAEWRL010000204.1 GCA_023398955.1 Pseudomonadota bacterium | reverse complement strand
ATCGTCCGTGGGGGAAAGGGGGAGGTCTATCCACGGGGCCGATCAACCCACGATAGTGGCCCCCCATGCGCTCGAAAACCCCAACTCCGCCCATCCAAACCTTTCATGGGGGGAGCGCGCGAAATCTAGGTTGAAGACACTCCCAGTCTTCCAGCCCGTCGAGGAGCGGCCGCAAAACGGAGCACTGGGGCCTGTGACGGCACCCATCTAGGCAACGTGTCGGCCCGTTGTACTGCCCACGTCGTCTGCCTCCTCCGGATTGGACCTGGAATCGTGGGGGCCAATGTCGCATATCCGCGTCGGAGGTGTCGCCCCATGTTCATGCGGGGGAATGCCGGCGCTCTCCGTGCACTGGTCCCGTGTCCGCGGCAGCCCGCGCCGGGCATGGCCATCGGTGCTCTGCAAAAGTGCCAGAAATGCGAACGCGATCGTCCGTTGGTTGGGAGAGTCGGGTCGCATCGACTATAGTGAATGGGTTATGTTCGCGCAGTCACTCAGGCCATTCGCGTGGAGCTGGTCACTGGTCGTCGCGCTACTCCTGGGGGTGGCCTGCAACGAGGACGGGCACGGGTTGGATGGGGCTCCAGCCTCCTGCAACGACGATCGGCGCAATGGCGATGAGACGGACGTCGACTGCGGTGGGCCGACGTGCCCCGCCTGTCCCGTAGGTGACCGTTGCGAGGGTGATGGCGACTGTGCGAACGAGTCTTGTGTGGATAGTACGTGTCAAGGGAATCACTGCACGAATAACGCCATTGATGAGGACGAGACGGATGTCGATTGTGGGGGGAGCGACTGCACTCGATGCCGCGCTGGGCAAGCTTGCACGCGAGCCGGCGATTGCTTGAGCGGGCTGTGCCAGGACGGGGCGTGCAGCGACTCTAGCTGCAGCGACGAGGCGCTAAACGGGGACGAGACGGATGTCGACTGTGGTGGGGGGGACTGCCCCGCGTGCGCGACGGGTGCAGCTTGCGAAGTGCCTACCGACTGCCAGATAGGATCGTGCATTGCCGGCATTTGCCAGGAGCCTGCCGACCATTGCGAGAACGAGAAGCACGACGCGGACGAGAGCGATCTCGACTGTGGTGGTACGAGTTGTGCGCCATGCGACGACGGCAGGGCGTGCGGCGACCCGCGGGACTGCAGCAGTGGCCTCTGCAGTGATGATGTCTGCGCGCCAGCGACGTGCGTGGACAACCGCCTGAACGGTGACGAGACGGACGTCGATTGTGGGGGAGATTGTGGCGGCTGCGACGCTTTGGGGGCGTGCACCGAGGACGGCGATTGCAGTGTCGGGTTCTGCAAGGACGATGTCTGCCAGTTGGCGCACTGTGATGACGGTGTGGCCAACGAGGACGAGACGGATCGGGATTGCGGTGGTCTTGGTTGCGCGCCCTGTGGTTCAGGTCGTGTGTGTCTGGAGGACTCCGACTGTGCTGCTGGGGTTTGTCTGGAGGGCATCTGTCGCGCTGCCACCTGCAGCAACGGCATCATCGACGCCGGAGAGACTGGGGAAGACTGCGGAGGGAGCTGCTTGCCCTGCGACTTGTTCGAAGCTTGCGAGCTTGACACGGATTGCGCTAGTGGTCTCTGCAAGGGAGGAAGCTGTGTCGCCCAGCATTGCGATGATGGTCAACGGGCTGATGGGGAGACGGGCAATGATTGCGGAGGTGCGGAATGCGGCCCCTGTCCCGCTGGCGAGACCTGCGTCGACCCCTCGGACTGCAGCAGCTTCGTGTGCTCTGACGGCGTCTGCGCCGCGGTCAGCTGCTTCGATGGGGTCCAGAACGGCGGCGAGACGGACGTGGATTGCAGCGGCGCTTGCGCTCCCTGCCCGGATGGAGACAGCTGCCTGGTGAACGGTGACTGCGAGAGCGCCGTTTGTTCCGCGAAGATCTGCAAGACTCCGACGTGCACCGATGGTGTCGCCAATGGCGCCGAGTCTGACGTGGATTGTGGTCAAGCATGTGGCGCAAAACTCTGCAACGCTGGCCGCAAGTGCGCGGGTGACCTGGACTGCAGTACGGGCTACTGTCTGAACGGTAGGTGCGCGATCCTGGACTGCGACGATGGGTTGAAGAACGGGACGGAGACTGACGTTGACTGCGGTGGTGACAACTGCCCTCAGTGCCGGTCCGGCTATGCATGCGAGGGCAGCTCGGACTGCTTGAGCGGAGTTTGCACGGGTGATGAGTGCCAGCCCTCGGCCTGCAATGACCTGCTCAAGAACGGTAGTGAGACTGATGTCGATTGTGGAGGAAGCTGTCCGCCGTGCGAGCCGGGCGAGGCCTGCGTAGTTGGGAACGATTGCGAGACGCTCGTGTGTGCGGGTCAGGTCTGTGCCGATGCTTCCTGCGAAGATGATCAACTAAACGGGAATGAGACAGACCGCGACTGCGGTGGTCCTCGCTGCGGCGACTGCCCAGATGGGATGACATGCGGAGACGGCAGTGATTGCGTCAGCGGAGTTTGCACGAACAGCATTTGTGCCGCGGCTGCCTGCGACGACGACATACTGAACGGACAAGAGACGGACGTCGACTGCGGCGGCTCCGGGGCTTGTGCGCGTTGTGCTTCGGGCAGGATTTGCAAGGCTACGGCGGACTGCGCACAACCCGCACTCTTCTGCGACCCGGACGTTCTGCGTTGTCTGTCAGCGGAGTGTACCGACGGCGAGCGGAACGGTTACGAAACCGACGTCGACTGCGGCGGGGGAGAGTGCGGGCCCTGCCTCGCTGGAGATTTTTGCGAGCACGGCAGCGACTGCGCCAGCCTCAACTGTCTCTCGAGCGGGGTGTGCGCGGAGGCGACCTGCTCGGACGGCATCAAGAATCAGGGTGAAGGTGGACCGGATTGTGGTGGAAGTAGCTCGTGCTCCGACTGCGCAGATGGGCTTCCCTGCTCCCTGGCCACCGACTGCGTGAGTGGGGTTTGTTCGGGAACTCCGAAGACCTGTCAAGTGGCGAGCTGCGCGGACACGGTGATCAACGGTGATGAGACCGACCAGGACTGCGGTGGCTCGTGCCCAGGCTGCGGCCCCAGCAAGGCCTGCGCAGACAGTATGGACTGCACGAGCCTGAACTGTGTCGATCTGGTCTGTGCCGAGGCGACCTGCTCGGACGGCATCAAGAACCAGTCCGAGAGCGCCGTCGATTGCGGCGGGTCGTGTTCGCCCTGTCCTGACGGGCGCCCGTGCAATGGTGATGGGGACTGCCTCAGCAAGTCGTGTGAGGGCACCTGCCAGCCGCCCGCGTGTGACGACGGTGTCCGAAACGGTAGTGAGAGTGGGGTGGACTGTGGCGGCTCGACCTCCTGTCCCCGTTGCGGTATTGGGCAGAGCTGTGGCGGCGAGTCTGACTGCCAGACGGCCCCCGACGATCTCGTTTGCGTGTCCGGTGTCTGCGCCCTCCCATCGTGTGGGGACGGCGTCATTGGGGGCGACGAGACTGACGTGGACTGCGGCGGCGGGGACTGCGACGAGTGCTTGGATGGCAAGCTCTGCGAGTCGGGAAGTGACTGTATCAGCCTTGTTTGCTCGGGGGCGCCGTTGCGGTGTCAGGCGCCCAGTTGCACCGATTCGGCCACGAATGGCGATGAGACAGATCTCGATTGCGGCGGCGAGGATTGCCCGGAGTGCTCAGACGGGATGAACTGCATCGTCGACGATGACTGCGAGAGTCGCATCTGTACGACCGCGGGCGAGTGCGCCATTCCGACCTGCGACGACAGAGCCCAGAACCAGGGCGAAACCGATCTGAATTGCGGCGGTCCGTGCGCGCCTTGCTCTGCCGGGCTTGGCTGCATCAGCGACTACGATTGCACTAGCGGTGTCTGCGATGCTGGCGGTACTTGCGCCCCAAGTCCCGTCGAGGTTCGCTACAGTAGTGACAGTAGCTCCTGGAGTATCAATGACGGTGGCAAGGGCTACATCTACGTGAACGTAACGCTCATCAACGTCTCGGCTACCACCATCGACCCAAGAGGTTACCGGTTACGCTACTACTACACGAATGATCCACAGGAGACTTCTGCGAGCGTGTACCAATACCCCGTCTCGGGCAGCAGCTGCGACTGGGGGAGCGCCACGAACCCGGTGCGACAATGCAGTGGAACGAATTGCTATCTGGAGTTTTCGCTCGGGGCAGCAGCCACGAGCCTGCCGAGCGGGCAGGAAACCGTACCTTGTCGCTTCGTCATCGAGGCCTGGAGCGGGCCCTACGTCAACGAGAACGATTTCTCCTACGGGAGTCAGACGAGCCTGCTGCCATGGCTGAAAATCCCCGTGTATCAGCAGGGAGATCGCGTTCTTGGTGTGGTTCCGCCGTACTGAGCCTGCGCGGCGAGCGAGGCTTTCCACGAGCATCCATGGGGAGGCGTGAGCCGGGCCGGGACGGGCTTGCGCCAAACGACACGCGGAATAGCGACGAGGCGGGCATCTAGTGCGTTGGGCGTCTTTGGACGCGTCGGCGCACGTCGACCTCGACGGTCGGAGCGGTGGTCGACATGGGCACGGTCATGGAGACCGTGGTCGCGAGCGCCTTGCTGACGTCCCGTTTGCTGCTCCACCACCTTTCTGCCTTCTCGGTCGTCCAGCTGGTGGCGCTGGCGCACGAACCCAGGTCGCGGGCGAGCGATCGAGCGGACGAGGGGCGCTCTCCCGGCTGCTTGCTGAGGCACTGCATCACCAGCAACTCCAGGTCCGCGCAGATCGGTCGCGTCAGTCGCTTCGATGGCGGCTCCGGCGGTTCGTGTAGGTGCAGACTACATACCTCGATCACACTGCGGGCAGCGAAGACCGGCGTCGCCGTGAGCAGGTAGTAGGCGACGGCTCCAAGGGCATATAGGTCACTCCGCGCATCGACCTTGTCCGGTGCTGCAATCGCTTCTGGTGGCATGTACATTGGCGTGCCCGCGATGATCTCGGAATGACTCAGCGTCAAATCAGCGGGCGTGCGCGTTTCCTTCACCAGGCCGAAGTCGAGAACCTTGACGACGTCGGGAATCCCGCCCCGACAACAAAGATGAATATTGGCGGGCTTGATATCCCGATGGATGAGGCCGACATCGTGGGCCTCCTGAAGTGCCCCACAGACTTGGCGAAGTATGTGGATCACACGGCCCTCGTCCTGCGGGCCGGAGCGCTCCACGAGCTCCTCGAGATTGAACCCATCGAGGAGCTCCATCGCGTAGTAGAAGACGCCATCGGGGGTATGCCCGAAGTCGTAAATACTGATGGTGTTCGGATGGGTGAGGGCGCTCGTTAGCTGGACTTCACGCTCGAAACGGCGAATCCGCGTGCGGTCCACGTTGTCGGGATCGAGCAGCTTGATGGCCGTTGGTCGACGCAGTAGGGCGTGGCTCGCTTTGAAGACCTGGCCCATGCCGCCTTGGCCGATCTTCTCAAGAAGAGTGTACTGGCCCAATTGACGGGCCTCCCGGACGCGCTCTTGCAGTCCGTAGATCACACGCGACGCGACGGTGGACACCACGACGGCTGCTGCGCACCACAGGAGCCGATCCACGAAGGCGAGCAGCGGACCGGCGGCAGCATCGGTTCCGTGGAGAAGGGCGACATCGAGCTTGGCTCTCAGCCAGGCTTCCCACGGGATTGTGGCCAGCGCGGCCGAGCTGATCCAGAAGGTGCGCCGCGCGGTGCTCGGCACGAGGATCGAGCGGGTGACGACGATGTGAGTGCCAGCGAGGAGTCCCACTGCCTGTCCGTGCCCGATTGTCCAGCCCAGCGCGACGTAGGCACCGCAAAGCAACAGGGTAGCGAAGGCGTCGAACCACTCCAGCGCCGCCACCCCAAGCGGTGGCAGGTAGCGCATTGCGCCCCAGAGCCCGAGGGATCCGGCGATGGTCAGTAGATGTACTGTGCGGCCAGATAGCCAGAACGGGTCTAGGGGCGCTCGCCCGAGTCCACGGGCTTCCAACAGAAGCGAAACGGCAAAGAACGCAGACGACACGTAGAACGCAACGGAGTACAGGAGCGCCAACCGACTCTGGAGGAAGCGGCGGCTATCGGATGTATCATCGGGTGCGCTGCCCAGTCGGGCAGACGGACGCGAGGTGCTTGGTGCGGACGCCTGGGCCACGGACGGAGTATAAGCGGGACCGTGGGAACGCACGCAACCGAGCTCATCGAACTTCGGGCCGCCCGTTGGGCTGCCGTGAGCGTGGCCCTTCTCGTGGCCCAGCTCGTGGCCTCCAAAGCAGTGCGGGATGGCTTGTTTTTGGCGCAGTTTCCTGCGGCGGAGCTGCCGAAAGCCATGCTCCTGAGTGCGCTGCTCGCCCTGGTCGTCGCGTGGGGCACTTCACGTGGGCTGTGGCGGGCCGGACCGCGTCGGGTAGTGCAGGGACTCGCCCTCGCGAGCGCACTCCTATTCCTTCTGGAGTGGCTGTTGGCCCCAAGTGCCGGCCGCGCTGCGGCCGCAATGCTGTACTTGCACGTCGCCGCTCTCGGGGCCAGCGCGGTGAGCGGGCTCTGGTCGATCGTAAACGAACGTTTCGATCCACGGAGAGCCAAGACCGTGGTGTCTCGGATTGCGGCTGGCGGGACTATCGGCGGCCTCTTGGGAGGGGTGCTAGCCGAGAGGACCTCGGCCCTGCTCGATACTCGCTCGATGCTGCTCGCTCTCGCCTGTCTGAACGTGATGATATCGCTGTCGATCACCCGAATCCCCCAAGCGACACGGCCGCTCGAGAGCTCTGCGTCCGCCCCCACCGCCGAGCCCGCATGGTCACGGTACATCTGTCGCATTGCCGGACTCATCACTGCCATGGGTGTCGCCTCCGCAGTGCTCGACTACGTTTTCAAAGCGAAAGCAGCGCTCGTATTCGACTCCGCGGAAGCGCTGACCGGATTTTTCGCCATTTTCTACACCATCACCGGCCTTCTCACGTTCTTGCTACAGGCGGTAGCGGGAGGAGCACTACTCCGCCGCATTGGCCTTGGAGGGGCATTGTTGTTGCTGCCGGCCGCGGTGCTGGCGGCGGCGTCCTTTGCGGCGGTCAATGCTCGCTTCGCCTCGATCCTAGTGGCAAAGGCGGTAGAGCAAATCCTGGGGAACTCCGTGTTTCGTTCCGGTTACGAGCTCCTCTACGCACCTTTGGCAGAGGATAGGAAGCGCCGTGCCAAGGTGCTGGTCGACGTGGGGGCGGACCGTGCTGGTGAGATACTGGGAAGCAGCGCGGTACTCGTTTCGATTCTTTTCGTTCCAGATGCGCCGGCGGGTCTTTTGCTGACGATCGCTCTCATGGCAGCACTGGTCGCCGTTTTCGCCGCACGATCGTTGCAACGAGGGTACGTCGATCAGCTCGCCTCGAGCTTACGTTCCAGGTCCGTGTTGCTGGAGTCCCTCGACCTCAGCGACAAGACGACGCTAGACACGGTCTCTCGCACCTTTGGGGCAGTCGATCGGCATACGCTGCTCGCGCAAATCGAGCAGCTTCGCGGGGCTCGGTCAGCGAGCGGACGCAGCGAGGCTCCTCCGGCCCCGGTTCCCCGCGCTGCTGCAACCGGCGACGTGGGCGGACGACTCGCGGTGCAGGCGGAGCACCGGATGGCTACGTCCATCGACGACACGGTGGCAGAGACCACGAGAGGCTATGGTCTCCTGAAGGGCGGAGAGAGGACGCGCCGGTCGAAGGAGCCCGAGCCGCGCGCTGAACTTGCAGCAACGGACCAGAGGCTCCTTACGAAACTCAGCGCACTCCTCTCCCCCGATCCCGATGAGGTTCTGCGTGCGCTTCGGGCTCCACCTCTCGATGACCGACTGGTACCGCAGGTGGTGCGGCTCCTCGGGCAGAAAACCCTCGCCGCTGCAGCGAGGGATGCGCTATCCGTCGACGAGGGCCGAAGTGCTGGAGCCATCGCGGATGCGATGCTGGATACGAGCTTGCCACCTCGCGCGCGCAGAGAGATTCCGGCGATTCTCGCCAACTGGCCTAGCCCCCGAGCCGCCGCCGCGCTCGTGGAGGGCCTCAATCAGGAGTGCCGGGAGGTCCGTTGGGCTAGCGCGGAAGCCTTGTCGGCGATCGTGCAGCGCGCCCCGGCGCTGAGACCGCCGCGTCGCCAAGTGGAGGCACACGTTCTTGCCGCCCTCGCGACGTCATCCGTCGACCCGAGACGACGCAGCCGAGATGCCCGAGCGACGCGGCGCTACGTGTTCGCCCTACTCGGAATCCTACACGACCCTTCCGCTATGGCTACTGCGCGACGGGCGCTGGAATCGGGCGATGAGCGGCTGCGTGGCACCGCCCTCGAGTATCTCGACAATCTACTTTCAGGGAGATTGAGGGATGCGGTTCTTCGGGCCTTCGAGAGCACTGTCGATGTCGTTTCGCGCCCCGAAGGGCCCGCGTCGAGGGACGAGAACTCTCTCCAGGGCCTCCCGGGAGGTCCGCGAAGCACGAGGGGACGGCGCGAGCTACTCGACGATCTCAACCGTTCGCTGGCGCAGCTGCCTCAGGATGCCAGTGCCCATGCTTTGGAGGATGATGTCGCGGGTGAGGATGATTGATGGAGGGCCGATGGGCGGTGGAGGAGTGGTCGCCGCAGCGCGCGAACCTTAGGTGGTTCTCCCCGAGGCGTCGAGCAGGGTCTGTCGGCTGGTCCGCCGTGAAGCGGCGCCAGTAGGGCAGCGAACCCGCGAAACCAGGGCGCAGCCTCGGGGGCTTGCTGGTTGCCCTGGGATCACTAATGTGCGAAGAGCGGATGCAAGTCTGAAGCCTCACCGCAGAACCCGAAGAAAGGCAGGTAACCATGCTGTCTCAGCGCATGATCGAGCGGCTCAACAAGCAGATTAACCTCGAGTACTATTCCGCCAACCTCTATCTTCAGATGAGCGCGTGGTGCGATTTCAAGGGCTATACGGGCTGCAGCGCCTTTCTGAAGATCCACGCCGAAGAAGAACGAGGGCACATGCACCGCCTGTTCGGCTACGTCACCGAGACGGGGGGCCTGCCCATCGTCGGGGCCATAGATAAGCCAGCACACGACTTTGCCGATTTGGCTGACGTCTTCAAGAAGACTTACGACCATGAGGTCGCCATCACGGGGGCCATCAACGACCTCGTCGCCTTTGCGCTCGCTGAACCGGACTTCTCCACGTTCAACTTCTTGCAGTGGTACGTGGCGGAGCAGCACGAAGAGGAGGCCCTGTTCAAGGGAATCCTGGACAAGATCGGCGTCATTGGTCTGGACGGAAAGGGTGTGTATTTTCTCGACAAGGAGATTGCGAAGCTCGGGGCGCAGCGTGCTCGGGCGAGGTCGGTCGCGCCAGCTGCGGCGGGCTAGCCTTGGGCGACGAGCAGAGCCACCGTTATCCGGGACCCGCCATGCGTCAGCGTCTCCCTCACGCCGCTGCTGTTCTCTGCACAATCTCTACTTGTATCGCGTCCGTCGCCGCCTGCGATACTCGGAATCATGCGACGCGGTCAGAGGGGGATGCTGGCCTTCTGGGGGCGGTCGTTGGCAAATCTGCGAGCGCTCCGAATAGCGGGAGCACGCTGCAGCACGTGGATGCCTCCGATCTGCTCGACCTCTCGGGGCGGGCTCACAGGGGCACTGTCGTGAACGTCTGGGCGACGTGGTGCGGACCGTGTCGCGAGGAGCTTCCCATGCTCCAGAGGTTGTCCCAGAGGTTTGCGTCGAACGGGGTTCAAGTGTTACTCGTCTCGGTGGACGAACCCGAGACCGAGGGGAAGGTTGCCGCGATGCTTCGGGAGTACGGAGTCAATCCGCCCTACTACATTGCGAGCCGTCCACTCGGACCCTTCAAGCAAGCCATGCACCCAGAATGGCCCGGCAACGTACCCGTGACGTTCCTCTTCGACCCCGCAGGACGGCGGCGCTACTTCTGGGGCGGGCCCGTGATGGAGCGGGAGATACGCCCGCTCCTCGAGCGCTTCGCCCGAGGGGAAGCCGTCGATGGCGAGACGCTCTTCCAACTCGCCCCGGGTAAGACCATGGAGTGACGGGCAGCGGCATGCCCGTCGATCGCTTGTGCCAGCGGGCCGGCGTCCGAGTCCACTGGGACTCGGCTCGTGCCGTGCTAGGGCCTAGGCGATGCTCCAGTCTTCGGGCGGTGGCGTCCGCTGCAGAAGGCTGGCAGGAGTTCTCGTAGGTATCGTTTGGAGCCATTGTGCTCGCCGGAGATAGACCCCGTGCCAAGAATCATCTGCCTGGATCTCGAAGGAGTGCTCGTCCCTGAGGTTTGGATCGCGTTCGCGGACAAGACGCAGATACCGGAGCTGCGGCGCACCACGCGCGATGAGCCGGACTACGACATACTCATGCGGGACCGCCTGGAGATCCTGGCGCGCCATGGGTTGAAATTGCCCGACATTCAGGAGGTGATCGCAACCCTGGAGCCGCTTGCCGGCGCTCGCGAATTCTTGGACCGCTTGAGGGCGCAGCACCAGGTCATCATCCTTAGCGACACGTTCTATCAGTTCGCGAAGCCCCTGATGGAACAGCTGAACCGGCCCACCATCTTCTGTCACCAGCTCGTGGTCGACGAGCGCGGACAGGTGACAGGGTATGAGCTGCGGGTCCCCGACGGAAAGCGGCGCGCCGTTCTCGCTCTGAGGGACCTAGGCTTCGAGGTGCATGCCGCTGGTGACAGCTATAACGACACGACCATGCTTGGTGCTGCTGATCGTGGTGTACTCTTCCGATGTCCCGAAAGCGTAGCAAAGGAGTTTCCCCAGTTCCCTCGCACCACGACTTACGAGGAACTCTGGGACGCTTTGTTGTCCTGACGACTCTTTCACGTATTGCTGGCGGGTACCCCTCGCGACCAGCGTTGGCGGCGCAGTAGCAGCATCAGCGCAGCGGCCGACGCCCAGCCCAGGGGCTCACCTGTGGAACGGGATGCGGCGAATTGGCAGCCTGCCGACGAACGCGCGGAATCCGGGTCGTCAGGCACGTCCTCCAACAGCGGTTCGTACCCGGCTTGCTCGAACGCCGCGCGGACGAGCTCTTGATAGGGCGCGATCTGGGTGTATGTCGTGAGGGCGGAGGCGGACCCGCATGCGTCCCCAATGATCGAGAAGACCCCAACGGCTGCGCTCGTCTCGTCGCTGAGCGCTGGGCCGCCGCTGTCCCCTTTGCAGGCACCAGCGCCAAGCATGAAGGTGCGCGGCGCCGAACCGCTGTGGTTCGGGTTCACCTCGCTTGGACCGACGGCGATGACAGCGTTCCCAGATCGTTCCCGCCGAGCTAACAAATCGAGCTCGTTCATGCCGTACCCGACGACCGTCATCATCTCACCCACGTGGGTTGGGGAGTCGAGGCGGACAGGCAAGAAAGGAAGGGCGAGCGCGCGATCGAGGAGGAGCAGCGCGATGTCGTTCTGGCAGATGTTCTCCGTGAATGGAGCGAGGATCTCTACCACCTCCGCTGCCGGTTCCGTGTCTGGCACGGCTCCAGAGTAGACTCTGACAATGCTGGGATCGAAGGCCGCGCCAAGGTATCCTCCCGAGCCAATGCTATTGTCGAGGTGTCCACGGATGTCACAGGCGAACCCATCCCGCTCATCCAGCTCGGCGACGCAGTGGAGTGCCGTGACGATGAGGTTCGGAGCGATGAGCGTACCAGTGCAGAGGCTCGGGTGGGTGGGGTGACGGCCCTCGATCTGAATCACTCCATCCATGTTTGCGCCGGACTCCACGCCGCTCATGATGGCTTGATCGGCTTGGCTCGTGGACAGCGCGCTTTCTCCGCAGCCGAGCGTCACGGCGCACGCCAATACCCAGAGAGCCTTGCCGCGGCGCCGAGCGCCTCGAGCGCCGGGTCGTGAGCCGACCGTCAGAGGTCCGCCCGGCACGGTATGTGCTCCACGAGGGAATTGGAGGCCTGGTCGTAAGAGTAGGCATTCTCGAGGAATCCAATATCTCCTTCGTCACTGGTGCCGATGCAGTACACGCTCGGCACCGTCTCCTTGACCCCGAAGCTGTCGAAGTCCGGTGGACCCATGGTCCCATTTAGGCGGATCTGCCCGTCGGAACTCGAAAGGGCGCTCAGTACGTCGCTGATTCCATTGCTCGTGGGACCTGCCTGGATGATGCTGAGCTGGTTATAGCCATCGAGCAGTCGCTTCATCCCGTCAGCGATGCGGGGTCCCGTCGGGTTCTCCGTTGCAGCGATAGCATAGAGAGTGTACCAAGTGGCGTCATAAAAGTTCTCCGTGCCGGCGAGATCGACCTGCCCCGCTTCTGTGCCAAACTCGGCGCGGAGATTGCTGTAGTAGATGTCGTAGAGCGTCTTGGCGTCTTCATTCGCCGGGGCATGATTCACGCCGACTACACGCGCCGAGAGACCGTAAAGAGGATTACCGGTCAGCTCCGGAATGCGCTCATCGTTATACTGGAACTGACTCAGGATGTAGTATGGTCGCGGAAGGTCTTCTGGGGCAAACTCTGGCCAGCTCGCCTCGAGTGCTTCCATGAGCGGAACAAACTCTCGTGTTGCCATGCTGATGACGACGTGCGGACCGAAATCGAGGATTCTCTCGACGATATCCGCCTGCTCCGCTGCGGGAGCGCCGTTCGTTGCCGAGATGCGCTGGAGTTGCGCCTCACCGTCGTTGATGAGCGACGTGAGGGACTTGCCACCAATGGCGACGGAGCTTCGCACCGCGCCGCTGAGCTCGGTCAGGTCTGGGCTCGCCTCCACGATTGCGACGCGCAGCGCTTCATCAGCGAAGGGGCTCCCCGCACGTGCACCAGCGCTGGCCTGCGCAATTCTATCTAGCAATGGTTGATAAATCGGAGCGAGGCCAGTCGGCGCTCCAAGGATATGCCAAACGAGCTCGTCGCTGTCCAGCCGTGCGTCTTCAATGCTCCGATCGGCCTCGAGGGCGTTCATGATGAACACCTTCTTCCCACGAGTCGTCAGATCGTCGAGCATCATCTCGAGATGGTTGTCGAGGACTGCCGCCACGATTGCCGGCACATCGAGGGTTCCCACCAGATGATCGATGCTGGGCCCCAGGTCATCGGTGAGGCTGTTGCACACTACCATGACCACTTTCCGAGCGGCAACCCGGTTATGTTCCAATAGGGCTAGTTCGTAATTGGGGACGGCCTGGTTGCCATATGGGTTGACCGTTGCATTCGCGAATCCCCCGATCACGATGGGCGCCGGTGACGCGCGGTGGAGGTATCGGGAATCGTCTTCCCCGGTCCCGAGGACGAGGCGGCACTCCCCGTTGCTGCCGTCGGCAAGCGACAGGCAGGTGCCCGACTTGCAGATCGACCATTGGCCCTCAATCTCGAGCGAACAATCGGCGTTCACGGTGCACTCCGTTTGCACGCTGTTCACGGGGACACACATGCCCTTGACGCATTCGGTGTCCGCGAAAGCCTCCCCTTTGGCGGCGCAGTCGCCGCTCGTCTTGCACTGGTCAGCGCTCAGGTCGTAGAGTAGTGAGCACGCGCCAACAATCAGGCCTGCCAGTAGTACTCCACAGGTCGTGAGGGTCCGAGATTGACGCATCTTCGGTGAGGATACTGGGCGAACCGCTTCGCACAAGACTTCACGTCATTCGGAACGAATTCTTCAGTGCTCTCCCTCCTCCCCGGCGGATGAATCGGTGGCGAGTGCCAACGCGCGGTGTTGGAGGGCAGCTACCCCAACGCCTCAGCTGCCGTGGTTGGTGCCCGGATGGCGGACGCATGGCGGGGACGGCTCCACCGGCCTGAACCGCGATCCCCAGCGCACCAAGTGGGAGAGGACCGCACCAGTGGCGATGCGGTCCTCTTTGCGTTCAGTCGTCGTCAGCAGTAGGGAGGGAGCTCAGAATGAACCTTGGTTCGCCGATTGAACCTAGCGGACCTTGCAGTAGAAGGTGTTGGCGGCCCACGGCGCTACCGCCCAGGTCCCGTACCTCCCGCTGTACGCGCAACACTTCCCGTAGCTCCACCAGGTCGGGTCGTAGACGCTGAAGCCTGACCCGCATGTGCCAGATTGCTGCAGCGAACCGTTGAGCCCAGCCGTGGGATCGATCCCAATCTCGCCATCGGTAGCGTAGAAGGCCAGGAAGCTGTTGCCTTCACCGCCGAAGAAGACGAGGTTAGCCGCAAGATTCTGGGGATTGTTCAGCGGTATGGAAGTGCCGGGCTTCCGCGCCTCGAACTCGTAGTGCAGACCGCAAGCACCCCGGTCGACGGTGCCGATGAGTCTCACCTGGTGAGGTTCGGGCAAACGGTACGGCGCATTGCGCACCAGAGTCATGGTGTGCTCCCATTGGCGCTGGAATGAGTAGAACAGGTCGAAGCGGAGCGACGTGACATTCAGCACGCTCTGGTCGATGTAGCGGTTGACGTCCGGCCCCTGAAGGCCAAGAACGCTGGCCAGGTTGGGACAGCCGCCGTTCTGGTTGCAGATGTTGTTGGCCTCACCGCTCAGCGTCAGTTTGCTGTAGTTGTCCCATTGCGGATGGCCTCCTTGCCAAGCGAAGAACCGGAGGGGCTCGATGGAACCAAGTTCCTGGGCCATCGCGACCGCCAAGGCAGCCTTGACTGGGTTGATGCCCGACATCGTGTCGCACGTGTTCGTCCACGGCTGGTCGGTGGTGCTAATGTCGTCCTCTATGGGCTCTACGGCGCAAGCTGACGCCATCGCCGCTGCTCCTAGAAATCCCAGAATTGATCCGGTGTGTCGTCTCATGATGGGTCTCCTGCTGACTGTGTTGCCTTGCCGACGCAGTATTCGGGTGCAGGTCTCGTTCCATGTCGAAGGAGGACTGCCCGGGGTACCCCCAAGCGCGTGGCAGTCCCACTCATCGGCTCTCCGTGAACCAAATCATCGCTGAACGAGGCACGAGAGGCGGGCGGCCGTGAGACGCCTGGCGTCGGCCGTGCCCGTGCGGTGTCGTGCACGTTGCGCAACGGAAGTGCACGTTACGTGCAAGTTGCACAACTCGCGCATGCATGACGGGTGCTGGTCGATGCCGGTGCGAACGTACTGTGGTGCGCTGATCCGCCCAGGCAGTCGCCGCGGAGTTGCCGGGGGACGGGCCGGCGATACGTCCGAGCAGTGCTGCTGGTCAGAGGGTATCGAGAGTCTCTGAGGATACTTCGCCTCGCGAAGGTGTTTGTGCTCGGGCTAAGGTGCTCGTCCCGGCCAGCGATCGTGCTTGCCTCCTGGTGCCCGTGTGGGATATGCCGGTTCGGTGGTTCCCGCTGCGAAGCGGAGTACCAGCCAGCTCCTCATGCTGCCGGGCGAACCTCTGAATGGAGCCATGTCCTTGCGAAACTCTATCTGCTGCGCACTGGGTGGCGCGTTCGTGATCTTGGTGACGACAGGTTGTGGTGACGACAGCGCCCGGGACGCGGGTGGCGGTGCCGCTGGCGCTGGAGGTGGGGGAGCGGCTGGCGCTGCGGGGGCGTTGGGGCCGGGGGGAGGCGCTGGCAGCGGCAACCTCGGAGGCGCGGGAGAGAGCCCAACCGGGGGCGGTGCAGCGGGGCTGGGCCTGTCACCCGCGGAGCTTGGGGACCTGTGCGCGCGACAATGCGCTGCGCAGGGTGGCCTCGAGTGTACATCGGAGGCCTGCGCCACGCGGTGCGTCGCGCTGGAAAGCTCAGATTGTAGCGGAGAGTATGTCGCGCTGCTGCAGTGTGCGGCCGACCTCGAAGCGGAGGATTGGACCTGCAGCGAGGCGAGCGACCTTCCCGTTCTCGGCGAAGGGACGGTCTGTGAGGTGCCGAACTGTGCCTATGTGCAGTGCTTCGAGGCTGCTCTCGGAGTCCCGGTGTTCCCTCAGTACGCGAGCCGTTGCACACCCTGAGCGCAGCATCCGGCATCCGGCGCGCTTGGCGGGGGGCCGCCACGTGAACCTGAGCGCAGATTGTTTCGGCAGCGACTCCCGCATGTTTCGCGGAAGGGCGGCAGTAGCCGTCGGAAATGCTTCAGAAATCCTTCGTTGCGGTGAAATCGCGAGCTATCGCAACTGCAACGCAGAAAGTTGTCGAGGGAGATTCCACACTTCGCCCACACCGTGAAAAAAAACGGCTGACGCTGCGGTCGTAGCGCTTCCATATTCTCTCCTAAGAGCAAAGTGAAAGCTCGCTGTGGCGGAGAAGTCATGAATGCGGCGATCAGGTTCCTTCCGGTGGTCCGATACCCTCAAGAGAGCGATTGTACCTGGGCTGGGCCCGGAAAGTGTCGGAACTTTGACTGTCGCCAGTCGGTCCTGGAATCTTGGTCACGGCTGGAACAGTGGGACAAGGAGGACCTGGAAGAATTGATTCAAGCTCTCCCCGAAACATGTGCACTGGCACTCGCCGATTTCGGTGGACTCACCACCGATCAGGTTGCTGCCTTACTCGGGATTCCTCGGGACAAGGTGGAGAGAACAGAAGCAGCCGCCCTCAAGAAGCTGACGATGCGGCGTGAGTTGCGGCGAGCGCACTGGGATGGTCGGGGCTAGTCCTCGCGGAGCGGAGCCCGGTGGAGGCTGGAGAGCTCGCCCGACTGCCGCGCCGTGGTGACGAAGCGCGGGGATTACCGTGGAACTTCTCGGGTCCCGTCACGAGTCTTCGGCGCAGAGTGCTGCGTGCTCGCCCAGCGAGGAGCCTGGCCCCTGGCTGAACGTGGCCGAGTTGTCGACCGCGCAGCCCCGACCATTTGCTGGTGCCGGCACCTCGTCGGCGGCAGCATCACCCACGCAGCTGCCGCCTTCTACTACCTTCGCGGCGAGGGCGCGCAGCTGGGGCAGGCTCTGCTCTCCGACGACGCGGGCAGCTTCGGCACCGTTGCTATCCAGGAGATGGAATGAGGGAACCGCGCTGACACGGAACCGTGCCGCTGCTGCACCCTGTGCCGGGTCAGAGGCGTCAACCTGGAGTATCTCGAGACCCTGGTGCTCGCATTCCGCTCGGAGCTGGTCCACGAGCGGTGCCATCCTCTCGCAGACTGGACAATCCTCAGTGTAGAACTCGATGAGCCGAGCCTCGGCAGAAGGCTTGCCCAGGGGAGCGGCTTGCGCAGCGAGGGTCTGCTGCTCGCCCCTGCCTGTTGTAGCCGAGATGGCGCTCCATGCTGTGGGGATGGCCAAGTATAGCCCCACACCCACCATGACCACGCCGACAGTCTTCTCGAGTTTCGGCAGGAAACGATGCAGTCTGCGGACTGTCGGTAGAACGCGGTCAGCGGCGAGCGCAATGGCCAACAGTGGCACACCCAGCCCGGCTGTGTATGCCGACAGCAGCAGTGCTCCCCGCCATGGATCGCCGGTGCTGGCCGCGGTGTAGGTGAGCACCGAGCCGAGGATGGGCCCTACGCATGGAGTCCAACCGATCGCGAACGCGACGCCATAAAGGAGTCCATTCATCCAACCGCGCGAAGCACGTCCCGAGTACGGCTGGAGTGTCCGGTCCAGCCACGGTATCCTGATGAGACCAAGCTGTTTCGCGCCTAGGGCAGCGATGGCACCTCCTGACAACACGACGAGAGACGAACGATGGGCGGCGAGCGCCGTTCCGGCGGCTGAGGCGACAAACCCCAGCGCAACGAAGATCAGCCCAAAGCCTATGACGAACCACACGGTCGCGACAATAAGGCGGTAGCGATTGCGGCCAGCCTTCGCTGTCTCGAGCCCCTCCCCCAAGAACATGCTCAGGTAAACGGGGATCATGGGCAGCACGCAGGGGGTCAGCAGGGTGGCGAGCCCAGCGAGGAAGACCGTACCAAGACCGAGAGCCATGCTCCGTTGGAGCCAGGAGCGGTCCCCGAGGATTCGTGAGGTGCGCGGCCGGTCGCTCTTCGAACCTACGGCGCAAGGTGAAAGGACTGCGTCATCGTGGCAGGCAGTCCGGCGAAAGGCGGAACCCGCGCCTCTGCAAACCGCGCCACTACGCAATTCCCCGCCTTGGTGCCGACGAACTTGGATGAGACTGATACTGCCGACGTTCCTCCGTCCGGTCGGAATGTGACGGTCGCTGAGCCGGCGCCCTCGGGGCTGCCACTTGCGGCGCAGCCGGCCGCGCTCAACGCAGCCCGCCTGAGGGCATCGCGAGCCGCACCTTTGTTCAAAGGCCTGAGCTTCTGTCTGGTCCCGACCGGCGTCTCATCCGCGGGGGGCGAAGTGGGTTCCGGAGCGGCCGTGAGCTGGACCGCCACTGGTTCAGGTGCTGTGGGAGGGGCATCACGGGACGGCACGTCCTTGTTGGCAGGCGCTTGGTCGAGCCGCTGTGCACGCGTCTTCAGGCCGTCGGGATCGGTCTCTTGCTTCGAGTCCTCGGATACTCGAGTCTTGTCCCGCGAACCGTCGCCGTTGTCGACGAGTGGTAAGCTGTCCACGCTACGGGCCGTCGCTTCTTCGGGGTTGCCCGGATCGCCTGCCGGCGGCAGGCCGGTGGCGGCTGGCGTGGCGGGCGGGTAGCTGGAGTACGGCGGGCCGGAGACCTCCTTCACCACGGTTGCGCTCGACGAGAGGTGCCAAGCGGTGCTGGTCACGGCGATGACGATCAACGCCGCGAGCGCTGCCAGAAGCCAGATTCGCACACCTCTGGGCGCTTTGGCTTCGCCTAGTGTCGTTGCGGCTCCCGTGTCTTGGTGTCGTGCTGCAACCCCGAGCGGAGTATCGCTTCCCGTAAGCATGGAAGAGTGCCCGGAGTCATAAGTTGCATCATGGCTCCAGAACTGGAGACCCTGCGCGTCGAGAGGACCTGGGCCCGCGGCAAATGCTTCACCGCGCTCCGCGTCGAGAGTCGTGGCGATGGCCTCGAGCACCTCTCGTCGCTTCCGGATCCGCTCGCCTACGACTCTCGTGAGCAATTGGGCGACTGCCGCATGAGAGACCAGCACCTTCTCGGAGATGAGATGGGCCTCCAGGGCGTTGCGGAGATCGAGGGCCGTTTGAAAGCGCCGCGACGGATCGCGCTCAAGGGCCTTCATGACGATCACTTCCAGAGCTCGAGGGAAACCCGAGCGCAGGCTCGTTGGCGGCGGTACCTGCGCATGCTGTACCAGCGCTAAGGTATGCTCCGGGTCTCTGCCTTTGAAGAGCTGCTCACCGGTCGCGAGTTCATAGAGTACTACCCCCAGGGAGAAGACGTCGCTGCGACGGTCTAACCGCGCACCAGAAGCTTGTTCGGGCGACATGTAGCCGAGCTTGCCGCGGATCTGCCCCTCGGCCTTCAGCGTGCCCATCGCGTTGGCTATCCCGAAGTCCACGACCTTCGCCTGACCGTGAATGCTCACTAGAATGTTGTGCGGCGACACATCGCAATGAACCACCTGCCTAAGCTCTCCGTCCCAACCGCGCAGCTCGTGCGCCGCATGGAGGCCCTCTGCCGTGTCGGCGACGATGCGGACTGCAATGTCCGAAGGGATTGCCGTTCGTCGACGAGCCTGACGGATCAGGTTTCGGAGCGAATCACCCTCCACCCATTCCATCACCATGTAGAGGATCCCTTGATCCTCGGACACCTCGTGCACTCGTACGACGTTCTCGTGATGGATGCTCCGAACGATCTGAACCTCTTCGAGGAACATCGATCGGAACGACGGGTCATGCGCCAGCTCGGGAAGCATGGCCTTGACCGCCACTAGCCGATCCCCGCTCGGCGATGCCACGCGAGCAACCCACACGCTCGCCATCCCGCCGTGCCCAATCCGGACAAGTAGTTCGTACCGGCCCAGTTGGGAGCCCGCTGACAAGTCGATCATTGGCAGTCGGTCCCTCGACCTCATCCTGGAGACACAGCTTCCGTCCCCGAATAGTAGCCGAAGGCGTGGGTCGGTGCTTGAAGGAGGAACAACATACCGTGCTGAATACTCCCTGGAGGAAGGTGGCAGCCTTCGCGGTCCGGCGGCTCCCCACACCTGCACACACTGTTTGCCCTTGCCCGCGTCCGCTGCCCCGTCGGACCCGGTGCGTCCGTGGAGGATTCCCCTCCAGGGCCCCCACAGCTGGCGGCGCCGCACGATTCCAACGGCGCTTTCTATCGCTTCCGCGGTCTCGGGACGCTGTAGGTGTCCAATCGATTGATGAGGGTGCGGCGCGAAATACCGAGGAGTTGGGCGGCACGCGTTTGATTGCCGCCACAGGCTTCAAGGGCGGATAGGATGCGATCCTTCTCCGTCCCATTTCCGGCTGGAGGAGGACGGGGCAGTCCAGCCGGAATCGCGATAAGGGCCGTGTTTCCCCCGAAATCCTCCGCCGATGTTCCCAGGTCAGCATCCGGGAAGAGCGATCCCGATGGCATATGCTCCGCGACCAGCGGCCTCCCCGCAGACAGAAAGGGGGCCCGCTCCATCGCGTTGCGCAGCTCCCGCACGTTGCCCGGCCAAGGATAGCGCAGGAGCGCTTCTACCGCATCGTCGGTCAGTTCTGGCACCGGAATGCCCGAGCGGCGGCAGAATGCCTCGAGGAAGTGCCGGGCCAACGGCTCGATTTCGACGACACGGTCCCGCAGCGGCGGAACATTCAGGTGAACGCCGTTGATTCGGAAGTACAGGTCTTTGCGAAAGTGTCCTGCGGCTACCTCTCGCCTCAGATCGCGGTTGGTCGCCGTCAAGAAGCGCACGTCGACCTTCCTACCCCGGTTGGCTCCGACGCGGCGAACGCTCCGCTCCTCGATGACCCGCAAGAGTTTCACCTGGATCGACAATGGCAGCTCACCGACCTCGTCGAGGAAGACCGTGCCTCCATTGCTAGACTCGAGCAATCCAACCCTCGCTTGATTGGCTCCCGTGAAAGCTCCGCGTTCATACCCGAAGAGCTCGCTCTCCAGCAGCGATTCGCTGAGCGCAGCGCAGTTGAGGCGCAAGAAAGGACCGGCAGCCCTCGGCGATCTGAAATGGATGGTCTCAGCAAGCACCTCCTTGCCGGAGCCCGTCTCTCCGAGAATCAGAACGGCTATGTCGCTGCTCGCTGCGCGTGTCGCAAGCTCGTAGAGGGCCACCATTCCGTCGTCCAACAGGACCGCAGGGCCGCGCAGCGCTTCCTTGGCCGCTCTCAGGTCGTCCACGCCGGCCGAGTGCTTTCGGCTCTGAACCACCAGAGTCACCGAGCCGGCACGGAATAGTGAGCCAATGCCGAGCTCCGCCCGCACGCCGGTCTCCAGCCGTCGATCGCCACGGCCCATCAGATCGCTGGCGCGGCGGGATTTGGCTTCAGGCGCGACCAGGAAGGTCCCGTTCGAACTGCCCAGATCCTCGACGTACACCCCACCATCGATCGTGAGCTGGAGATGCGAGCGGGAAACGGACGGATGCTCGATCCGCACGTCGTTGGACGATGCTCGGCCAAGTGTCAGTCGTCCGGTCGGTGGAAGTGGATAAGCTCGGACGTCCTGACCGATATACACGAGGAGCTCAAGGGGCCTGGGCCTTAGCGTTGGGTCTTGGTTACTCCGCCCCATCAGCGTTGATCTACGGTACTCCGCTCGGGCGGAGTGCTCAAGGTACCTCGCAGGAGCGCGTGGGAAAGCACCGCTTTCGGCTCCCAAGGCGGTCGTCCGCCGGTGCTCTCACTAACACCTCGCCACTGGCGGCACATCGATCGCGCTCTCCGAGCGTCAAAAATGCGTGAGGACATTAACGGTGCGCCAGCCCACGCCGACGGACGCGGAGCGAGGGGGGGCGTCGCGTTCCGGCCTTTGTGCCGGGCCCCCAGTGAACAGCGTGAAGTAGAGGGAGGCCCCACCCGTCAGCAGCGCGGCTGCTGTGAGCAAATCCGCCGTCAGGAACAGCGAATCGGCACGCTTCTGTGCGTCATTGAGCTCTCGCCGCTGCGCGTCCGGATCATTCTGCAGGTCCTCGAGCTCGCCCGCGGCGCTGACCCCGAGCACTCCGGTGACGGCAGCGCTCGTGGCCAGCGCACCCGTGGCAATCCATCCCGCCCAGACGAGGGAGGGCACGGTAGGCTCCTTCTCGGTCGACGTATCGACTTGTCTCTCCACGACGATGCGCTCGCGCTCGTTCACAGGAACCGGGCGCAGCTCGATGCTCCTCTCGGCTGCGTCGCGCCCTGCGAGCGTGATGCGTTCCGATGCGGGGAGATAGCCCGGCTTCCGCAGTGTTACTGTGTGTAGCCCCGCATCGAGCAAGATCGGAGACGCCATGGGTGTTCTCCCGATGACGTCTTCGTCCACGACGACGTCGGCTCCTTTGACGTTGCTGGAAATGAAGAGCGTTGCCGTGCGCTCGCTCAGCATTGCCAGATCCCGCTCTACCGCCTCCCGGCGCGCGGGATCCATGGTTTCCGCTCCGTCTTTCAGGTACTGCTCCAGCGAGCGGCGGGCCTGAGCGTACCGCCCCAGTGTCATGCTGACCTGCGCAATATTGTAGAGAACACGAAAATCAGGCACGATCTCGTAAGCGCGACTGAACTCGATCAGCGCGAGCTCGTAGTCCCCGTCCCTGTAGAGCTGCAAGCCACGATCGAAGCGCTGGCGCGCTTCCGCAACCTTGCCGTCGGGCTCCTGGTCACTGCCCGCTTCGGCGCCCCCAGGTGCCCCCGCGGTAGCGTCATCCCGTGCTGGACGTGCAGCCTCTCCTTCGGCACGTTCCTCGGCCGCGTCCCCCTGGGAGAGGGTGGCTTGGCTGCCTTGGGCGGAGGCTTGGACTGGGAGCGTACAGGCAAAGACCCAACACGCCAGGGCGGTGCGCCAGCGCACGTTCTCGGCTTCCACTAGAATGGGTTCTCCTCATCGAGTTTGCGGAGCGGACGTCTTGCTTCGGCTGCTCCCGCGTCGAGCGCGGTGGGTGAGGGTTGCGGCTTGGAGATACCTTGGCGGCGTGGAGCCTCGGTCGGGCGACGCTCGACCGGTGGGGTTACCTTGTTCAATGCAACCACGATTTCTTGGTTGCGATCGAAGCTGACGCTTTCCCGCCGGGTCTCATATCCTGGCGCACTTACTTCCAGCAGGTGGGGCTCCGGATCGATGGCGACCGTCGCTTCGTAGGGGTTGGCCAGCGGTGGTCCATTGTCGAGCCTGATGACGGCGTTCTCTGGCTCCGCTCGCAGGGTCAACACTACTCTCGTCGGCTCCGCAACCTGCGCACTTGTCGTGCTCACCGCGGATGGTTTCGGAGTAGCTGGTTCGCGCGCATCTTGACCCTTCGCCTGTGCGGCAGCGGCTCCACTTGGTTCCGGCTGTGTAAGCCAGGCGGTCGCGAGCGCCCCCGAAACTGTGGCAAGTAGAGCGGCGCCCCAGGCATAGCGTCGCCGGCCAGGCCCAGGCCCCGGCGAGTTCACTGAGCGGATTGAGGGCTCGACCGTCACGAGATCAGCTTCGCGCCCCGGGCCCTCTCGGGAGGATGCGGGCGCATCCAGCTGCTCAATCGCCTGCTGGATCAGTGCATGACGCTCCGCGATACGCTTTCCGAGGATGTGATGGAGCACTTCGGCTACCGCGCGCTCCGTGACGACGCGCTTGCTGGAAGCCATCCAAGCGTGCAGGTCGTGCTGCATTGCTTCGGCTGTCTGGTACCTCTCATTGGGTTCTTTGGCCAGCGCCCTCACGACGATGCGCTCGAGCCCCTGCGGGTATGCCGGATCGATCGCCGACGGTACAATGAGAGCTTGTTCCAGCAGCTGGTAGAGAGTTGAAAGGGCGTCCTCTCCGTGAAAGGGTCTCATCCCCAAGGTCGCTTCGTACAAAACGCAGCCAAGGGCAAAGACATCCACGCGCCGATCCAAGTCCTTTGTCGTGACCTGTTCGGGCGCCATGTAGGACAGCTTCCCCTTCATCTCCCCGGTCTCGGTGGGTCGATGGAGCTGGCCGCGCGCCTTGGCAACACCGAAGTCGGCGATTCGGACGTGACCCGCTGCGGCTATCAGAATGTTCTGAGGTGACACGTCACGGTGTACGACGTGTAGAGGCTCTCCGTCTTCGCCTCGCAGCTCGTGGGCGGCGTGCAATCCTGCACAGACGTCCGCGACGATACGAGCAGCTGCCAAGTTATCGATTTTCTGTTCAGGGGAGCCGTCCAGGAGCTCTCTCAGGGTGGCACCATCGGACCAGTCCATGACCAGGTACGTGATCCCGCCCTCCTCGTCCAGGCCCTGGATGCCACAGACATTCGGGTGTTGGATGAGCGACGCAATCCGCGCCTCATCCATGAACAGCCGCTCGAACTCCGGGTTGGCCATCGCCTCCCCGAGAGCCGTTTTGATCGCCACCAAACGCCGCACGGGCCTGGGGCTGGCCGCCCTCGCCGCCCAGACCTTTCCCATCCCACCCGCGCCTACAGGTGCGAGCAGCTGATAGCGTCCGAGCCATGAGCCCGGTCGAAGTGCGTCACTTGCCTCTGGAGGTGTCACGATTGGTCAGGATATCCTCGTTAAAAACTACCATGCAGTGGACGTTACGGCAATTGTGCCGTCCGACTTCAGGCATCCGCCGCCGAGCAGCCAAGCGTCGCTGCAGAAGTAGCGCGCCGACTGCCATGCTACATCGACAAGCGACGAGATGAGGACCTCTGCAACGTGACATCCGAGGCAAGAAAAGCGGGTCCGTCGCGGCTTAGGGCAGGGGACAAGGTCGGCCGTTATCGGCTGGTGGCTCCACTTGCCAGCGGCGGTATGGCCCACGTTTGGGCAGCGAAGCCTGAAGGGAAGCTGGGGTTTTCTCGGACCGTAGCGCTCAAGGTCATCCGTCCCGAGTACGCGGCGGACACTGAGTACGCTCGAATGCTCATTGACGAGGCAACGGTGGCTGGCGCGGTTCACCACCCGAACGTCTGTGAGCTCTACGAATTCGACGAAGCGGATGGGATGCTCTTCATGGTGATGGAGTGGGTGGCCGGGGACTCCCTGGCCGGGCTCCTGCATCAGGGCGCGAGGCTCAAGCCGCTCTACTACCCGATTGCCGCGCGAATCGTCGCTGATGCATGCGCTGGCGTGCACGCGGCGCACGAAGCGCTGGATGCAGCGGGCAACCCCTTGAACATCGTTCATCGGGACATCTCGCCCCCGAACATACTCTTATCCCAGGAAGGGCAAGTCAAAGTATCCGATTTCGGTATAGCCAAGGCGCGCTACCAGCTCCACTCGCGCACGCGCACAGGCGATATCAAGGGCAAGTTTGCTTACATTCCCCCTGAACAGATTCTCGGGAAGGGGGTTTCTCGACAAGCGGACATCTATGCGCTTGGTTGTGTTCTGTACGTGGCCACGCTAGGTGTGCGACCGTTCGGCAGCGGACCCAAGGCGATGCCCAAGATTCTGAGGGGCGAGTTCAAGAGGCCGACGGAGCTTCTCCCCAGCTATCCCGAGGGGCTCGAGGCCCTCATCCTCAAGGCAATCAAGCACGAGCCGGAATGGCGCCACGAGACCGCTGAACAGCTGCGACTGGATTTGGAGGAGTGGATAGCGGCTAGCGAGGAGCTCGTGACGCCAGCTGATGTCGGGCGGGCGGTCCGGAAGCGTCTCAATCAGGAGCGGCGCCAAACGATCGATGCGCTCCGCAATACGAATCGCTCGCTGTTACAGGCGATGGCAGCGCGGGCGGAACGCGATCTGACCGCAGAGCGCACTCAGACTCCCACAGCGGCGAGCGGGTTAGTGATTCGTCCGAGTGACCTGCTCGACGGAACGCCATCCGTATCATCGAATGATGGGCCAACCCTGCGCGACAGCAGGCCCGAGCTGCTGCCGCCCGGTGCCGCCGGGCAGTACCCAGGGGGCGTCGCCAGTGAACCGGCTCGGGGCGTGACGGGACCTGCTCGCTCGACCGGCAGCTTGCGCGCTCCTGGTTGCAGTGGACGCCCGAGCGGGCCCGAAGTACCGACCGTGCCACCGCCGAAGCGGTCTAGGCCCGCCGTCACGATTCGAGCGGACTTCTCTGGCGATTCACGTGGCAATGGAGGGGCGCATCCTCCGGAGGACGCCAGGCGAGCCCGCCAAACCGGGGGTCCCTCAACAGGGCTGCGAACGATCCCGCCAGTCGCTCCACCGAGGGTGCCAGTTCTCATGGTGCTGAGCGCGCTCATCCTCGGCATGCTGTTGGTTCTTGCGTTTCGCCTACTCCTCTTGCAATAAGCGCCTGACCAGTCGTTCAGCCGTCGAGTGGCGCGCTCGTTACCGTGGAGGTTGCTCACGTATGGTGCCTGGAGTAGCCGGGGCGCTCGTTTGAGCAAGCGTCCGGCCGTTCGCGCGCAGCGAACTCCTCACGCGACAACCACCTGGTGCTGCGTTAAGCTGAATGGTTAGGCCCCCTCACCCCCTTCCCGTGGGTGCACGGGTTCGATCGACAGGGTCAGACTGCAATGCCAGTGTACGCCCGTCTGGGGAACCGCACGGTGACAGCGTGAACGACCGACCTGCAGTGGATACACGGCTTCGTCCGGGGTTGGTTGTGAGCAACCGGTACGAATTGGTCGCGCTGCTCGGAACGGGGGGCATGGGGTCCGTCTGGAAAGCCAAAGATCTGTCACTCGATGCGTCCTGTGCCCTCAAGTTCATCGATGAGGCGATGCTGGCCAGTGAGGAGGTTCGCGCTCGGTTCGAACGTGAAGCCAAGGCTGCCGCGCAGATTCGGAGCCCCCATGTCGTCGACGTCTTCGAGCACGCGAAGTGGGAGGGGCGCCCCTACATCTCGATGGAGTACCTCGAGGGGGAGGAGCTTGCGACCCGGCTGGAACGCGAAGGCATTCTCGGTGTTGCCGTCACCTCTCGGATAGTGGCGCACGTTGCACGGGCGTTGATGCGGGCGCACGCATCGGGCATCGTCCACCGGGATCTCAAACCTGAGAACATCTTCCTCGTCGAGGGTGACGCGGGCGAAATTGCGAAGGTTTTGGACTTTGGGATCGCCAAGCATGCGGCCTACTCCATCGCCGACAACACCACGAAGACTGGCTCCTTCCTCGGCACCCCCTTCTACATGAGCCCCGAGCAGGCGCGCGGTGAGGTGATCGATCATCGCTCGGATTTGTGGGCGCTCGCCGTGATTGCATTCCAGTGCCTGACTGGGAGGCCCCCGTTTTATAGCGAGTCTCTGGGAACGCTCCTCGGCCAGATCATGTACGAGGACATTCCGTCCCTGCGTGAGGCGGCGCCACACCTTCCACCGGCTGCTGAAGAATGGTGGTTCAGGGCAGTCGACCGCAATCGTGAGAAGAGGTTTCAGACTGCAGCGGAACTGAGCGACAGTCTTGGTGATGCCCTCGAGCTGTCGCGGGTAGCCGTTGGGGGAGCCCAGCTGCGAGTCTCCGCTCCCCCTCCATGGGTGATCCCGGATCCGGGGCTGTTCGCGGTAACGACGCGCAGCCGCTCCTACGTGCGCGCTAGTGGCGACGTGTCGATGACGCGTTCGACTCCCGGCGACCGTGCTGGGTCCGTTTGGGAGCGCTGCCGGCAGCACGTGCGGAGTTCTTCCCGGACGAGGTACATTGGTGCCATCGCGGCACTTGTCTTTGTCGGTTCAGTCGGGCTTCTGTCGAGCATTGCGTCCGGGGAACGCCGTGCCCCGTCCATGAAGCTGCTCGCAAAGCCAGCGGTCGGGCACATCCGAGAGCGAGTCGCGCGGGTCAGGACAGAACCCGCCAAACAAACGCCCGTTGCGGACGTGGACGCCGAGGAGCTGTTTAGCCAGCGCGAAGGTAAGTCGCCTGCTGGCTCTGGACGGGTGGAGCCGTCATCCAGGGCGCCCGCGGCGTATACTGCGCCAGCGCCTCCTCCCAGCAAACGGGAGCCCAAACGTGCCCCGTCACCGGGTCGCAACTACGGCATCTGACGCGAGTCGGGCTGCGGTGTCCGGGTCAACGGTGGTGAACGACGTCTGTAACCCGAAGCACCTTGCGCCATGCGCTCTGGATGCCACGGTCGCGAGCCTTCATCCTTGCCGCTATGCTGAACACTCGCGGCAGATGCTGCCAGAAAGGGCCTCCCCAGCCGAGCATGCGGAAACCTGCCTTCATTGCAGCAGCTTTGCGCGGCGACAGCGCTGTCTCGCCATTCACCATCCAGTTGGGGTGCGCGTTGCTGCGCTTCGCCAAGAGCTCGCCGAGGCGCGGAAGGTTCAAGTGAGGAGAGACGTACCAAGTGGGCTCGAGCAGACGATCTGCCGCGTCAAGCCAGCCTGAACCACGACATTCGCGCTCGAGCGGCGTACCGGGAAGAATGCGCAGGCCTGTCGCGAACAACACGACGTGGTGCTGCGGGATGTGCTCCGCGCAGAAGTCCAGGGTCTCGGTCACGGTCTCCATCGTCTCGCCCGGAGCGCCCAGGAGGAAGAACCAGTAGGTAGGAAGCCCGCCTGCTCGTAGCGCTGCCGCCGTGCGTGCTACGTGCTTCGCCGTGTAGCCTTTTGCCATCGACTCGAGAACACGATTACTTGCGCTCTCGGCCGAGCACATCACGTTGTCGAAACCAGCCCGGAGCATGGCGTCAACGAGCTCGTCGTCCACGTTTCTCGGGTTGAGTCCCATCGTCGAGAGCTTGACGTCCAGCCGCCGTCTGGAAATCGCTTCGCACACGGCAAGAGAATGTCGCTTGGGGATATTGAAGGTTGAATCTACGAACTCGAAGCGGTCAACACCCTGAGCGCGGGCTTCCTCAATCTCGGCAATGATGGACTCGGGGCTGCGCAGACGGTACGCCCGGCCTTCCAGGTCGTTGTAGACACAATAAGAACAACGTAGTGCGCACCCTCGCTTGGTCTGCAACGGATAGGTTGCCCCCAGATGAGCGTAGGACCGCCAGTCCGTCCACCGCCAGGTCTCGGACGTCGTGGGGAGCGCTGGCGCTCGTGCGAAGCCGGAACCTGTCATGCTGCTGGCGGCAGGGGACCGCGCGATCAGAGCACGCAAAGCCGGACTGGTACGGCCATTCTCAGGAAAATGAATGCCCGCCGGCAGCGGCGCTGTTCCCTCCAAGGCTGACAGTAGCTGGGGCAGGCTGACCTCCCCTTCACCGGAGAGGGCGCAGTCTGCTCCAACATAATCGAGCACGAGTTGCGGCGCGATATTAACGGCGCTTCCACCTATGACGATGGTGGCATCCGGGGCGTTTCGTCGCAGCAGCGGGATGAGCTCGGCGCGGATTGCCTGAAGATAGAAGGTCGGCGATTCAAAGTTGCAGTTGTCAATGTTCCTAATGCTAATCCCGATGGCATGGGGCCGTGTGGCGCGGAGCTCGCGCTTCACGTCGGCGTCGGGTTGTCGCCGAAGGGTTAGGTCCAACACCTTGACGACGTGCCCGGCGGCGGCCGCTGCGGTGGCGACCATGCAGAGGCCGATGGGCATCACAGGCCACGGCATTCGCTCGCGATTAGAATTGATCAGCAATACCTTCATCGCTCGCTTCCCCGTCCACGCAGCTTAAGGCGCCTGCCACGCCAACACCAAGGTATAGATCGAACGAAGCTGAGTAATGGTGTGAGGGGCCCCCAACTGACGGGGTACCGCGAGCGCAGCGTAGGCTACACTCCTTGGGACCCTGAAAATAGGGCGTCCGATTGCCCGGTCTATCAGTGGTTGTGCGGTCGACCGGTGGTGCCATCGTTGCGAGCGTGGCTTTCTGAGGCCCGCGCAAGGCGCGCTTCTACCAATTCGCGCCTCGCGCAGCGACCGAATCTGCCGCCATCCTCGACGCACTCGCAGTACTCGAACTCGCCGATGAGCCGCGCCGAACTCGCGCCCCAGGTCTTCTGCCACGCATCGTCGCCATGCTCACCGCCATGGTCTTGAAGATTTCGGGCTTGGGCTCGAATCCGTCCTTTGAACCTAGATTTCGCGCGCCCCTCGGCACATGGACGCTGAATCCCGCGGAATTCTCGGCTGTTCATCCCGCGGTCTGGCGCGCGTGGCTTCATCCATGAGGTGAAGTAGCGGCTACCCGCCGGAGCTGTCGATCGATCGTCCGATCTAGGATCTTCAGCGCTCGGGAGAAATG
>JAEWRL010000102.1 GCA_023398955.1 Pseudomonadota bacterium | reverse complement strand
CCCGCGGGCGCAGGCGCAGGCGCAGGCGCGGTGCCGCGACGGCTCTGTCCGCCGAGCGTCTGCGCCAGGGCCGCGCTTTGACTCTCGAGCGTGCCCGTTCCTCTGGGGCGCCCGAACTCGGTCCCAGCTTGTGCGCTATCAACAGCCGCCTCACCGGGTAGCCGGCTGTGGGCGCGCGCCAACGCGCCACTGGACTCCAAACGTCGAACCTCGACTGAGCGTTAATCGCTCCATTCTGGCGTAGCTCGTCAACGGCTGTCTGCCGAGAATGTGAGCTCTCGTCCATCGCGTGGTTCGCTTCTGCCAAGCACGCGCCAAGCCCGGGTCATTTTCTCGCGAGCATACCCGGGTCATTTCTCCCGAGCGCTGAAGCCAATCTCCTGCAGGCCGCCCTCGAAGGAGCCGCCGGCCATGGATGCACGCTAGCCAGGGCTGCGCCGTCATGTCCAGCGGCAGCAGGAGGTCGCTCCGCGGATTGCGCCTGTCATCAGACGCTGCGGCCAATCCCGAGGGATGCCGCCCGAGCGCCGCCGTGCAACGCTCGAGGCCATGAGCCAGATAGAACTCTTCGGGACCGCCACCTCTCCCTATGTCCGCCGTGTGCGTATCGTCCTCTGCGAGCTGGGGCTCGACTACCAGCTGGTCAATACCGCGGAACCACAAGGGCAAGAGCGCTTGCGCGAGATCAACCCCCTGTGGAAAGTACCCACGCTGCGAGTCGATGGGCAGCAGCTCTTCGATTCGACGATCATTCAGAGGGAGCTGCTGCGCCGTTTCGGACCGGGCCCGCTCGCTCCCCACGATCCCTTCGATGTGAGCGCGAACCTCCTCCTCGCCGCCATCGACGGTGCATTGGACGCCTTGATCAACACCTTCTACCTGGCGAGCGAAGGGCTGGAGCGAAGCCGCGCGCCTTACTTGGAGAAGCAGCACGAGCGTGCGGGTGCATCGATGGGCTGGCTACTGAAGCGGATCGCTGGCGGCAAGCTGGAGGCGCGCGAAGGTTTCGGCCTGCCTGAGATCGCGCTTGTCACGACCCTCGATTGGATGCGCTTTCGCGACACGTACCCCGTCGACGAGCACCCGGAGCTTCTCGAGGTCCTCGCGCACCACGGTGGTCGCGAGAGTCTCGCCACCACGCTGCCGCCCGGCTACCGCCCCTCGTACCTGGAGAGCGCGAGGTCGTAGAGTTCTTCCAGGCGTTGTACCGACGCGTTTAGGGAGTACTCGGTGCGCATCTTGTGCCGTGCGGCTTCGCCGAGGCGACTCCGGAGCGCACCGTCGTCCAGCAGACGCGCCACGGCGCTCGTTAGCGCTGGCGCGTCGCGCTCCGGCACGAGCAGCCCCGTGCGTTCGTCGTCGATGATCTCCGGGATGCCCCCATGGCGTGTCCCGACGACGGGCAGGCCCAAACCACCCGCCTCTTTGACGACCATGACGCCCGACTCGCGATCCCCGCTGCGCGCCACCACGCTAGGTGCCATCAGCACCTGCGCTTGGGCCATCTTTGTGAGCACCTCCGCGTGGCTCAAGCTGCCATGGAAGGTCACGACGTCCGTCAAGCCGAGCTCCTGGATGAGCTCGACGTACTGGGGCTTCAGTGGACCTTCCCCCACCAGGTCCAAGCTGAAGCGGTAGCCGCGCGCTCTCAGCGCTCCCGCTGCGCGCAGCCCGAACTCGTGCCCCTTCTTCTCCACGAAGCGCCCGACCATCATCAGGCTTCGCCCGTCGTCCCCCTGGGGCGGCCGCGGCAAGCGGCCCAGTGCCTCCACGTCGATGCCGAGGCGGTGGACGATCACCCGCTGCGCCGGGGCGCCTGCTTCGACGATGAGGGTCGCCAGCTCCTCGGATGCCGCCAGAAACAGCGTAGTATGGGCGAAGAGCCGCCGCAGGCGAGCCATGTAGAACCAAGACTCGGGGTGGTAGCGTTCGAAGCTTCGCAACACTGAAACGTCGTGGCCGTGGAGACTGACGACGAGCGGTAGCCCGTGGCGCTCGGCGAAGCCGACGGCATAGGCGCCGTTGTTCGCGAAATGGGCGTGGATGAGGCGCGCATGATGGTGCCGGAGCGCGCTGTCGAAGGCGCGGCTCCTGCCTGTGAGCCCGTACACCAAGGACGCGAGCTGGCCTGCCGCGCGCGTGTTCTCGATGGCGGTGACAGTGTGCCCGCCGAAGCGATCGGGGTGGAGAATACGTCGCGCCAGCACGACGGGTCGGTAGCGCCGATGGGAGCGCAGCTGATCGTGGATGAAGGTCTCCGAGTAAGGGAGGAAGCTGTGGCGCAGCACCGCTACGGTGGGCCGTGCGCTGTCTGCGGCCTGGACCGGGGCGTCTGCGTCGTGGTTGGCGGTGTAAGGCTGCATACGCGGAAGGGCAAGAGCGGCACGGAGGCGCGGCAGGGGATGCGTACCGCGCCACGGCTGGCCTTCTATACCGCGGAGACTGCTACCCGCAACGGCCGGCGTTCGGCTGTCCAGGAGGGGGCCCCTGAGCCGCGCCCAGACGCCGGGCTTGCAGTCCGTGGCGCGGGACGAGCGGTTCCTCCTGGAGATTCGGTGCGCGGGAGTCCTGAGGGCGAGAACGGGACGCTTGGGCCTTGCAACCCTGGCGAGCCACGGATACTCCTTGTCTTTAGAGGCGGCTTCCAAAGGGAACTCCGAAAGGGATTGGCCATGATCGTACGGTGTTTTTCGTTTCGGTGCGTCGGATTCGTTGGCTACGTGCTCGTCGCGTGCACGTCGGGGTCTGCCGGCAATGGTGCAGCGGGCGCAGCGGGGGGTACCGCGACGGGGGGAGCTGGCGTGGCGGGGGAAGCGGGGGGAGGCGGGCTTGGGACGGGTGGTGCAACAGCTGGTGCGTCGGGTGAGCCGGGTTGGGTGGTGGCGCACAGCGAGGGTTTCTCCGATGCGGAATGGATCGAGCCTGACTGGAAGCCCGATGCTCGTCCCGATGACGGACCGTTCTCGGATGCTGGCGTCTACTTCGATGCCCAGGGCGTGTCGCCGCCGGAGGCCTACCGGATCTCGCAACCATTTGGCGCGGCGGACTGGCTCACCATCGAGTCTTACACGCGGGACCCGGGACGGCGTCTGCAGGCGCTCGCTGCTGTGGTCGAGGATCCGGCGGGCGGGAGCAACAAGGTACTGCGGATCCGCTCCGTCGACCATACGGACGCCACCATCGTTCGCCCCAGCGCGGCGCTGCCCAACCGTTACCGCATCAGTCTGCGCGTCGGCTTCCCCAGTTTCGGCGATGGGCTAGACCCGCACAACGGCTACGACAGCGGGGACGAGAGCGCCGAGCCCTGGATTGACGCCTCGGCCGTGAGCGAGAATGGCTTCTACTGGCTGACGATCCTGGATGCTGTGCCGCGGCCGCACAACAACGTCTGGATCCACCATCACCGCAAGGTATGCATCGATTCGGACAATACCCTCGATGGCTGGATGAGCATCTGGAACGGCAGCGACTGCGAGACGAACGGCACCCACCCAGTCATGATGTTCGCCATCGACGGTACGTCCGTGGGTTCGGAGAATTCCGGAAAGGCCTTCCTCTCCTACGCGGGGGGCGATTGGGGTCCGGGGATCTGCGCCGCGGACGCCTACCGCGAGGACCGCTGGTACACGGTGGGCATCGAGCGCTTCGACGACCGCTTCACCCTGACGATGACCGGGGACTTCGCTTACGGCGGTGAGCGCACCATCAGCGCCACCATCGACGCCCGGAGTGAGTGCGTCTGGCACTTCAACCGCGCGCCACTCGAGGCGGACGATCCCTGCGTCGACGACGGTCACTATCCGTCACTGGGCGAGGACCATCCCCACTGGCCGAGCGGCGTTGGCTACCCCGACTACTTCCTCTTCGGAGACCCCCACGTCAACTTCTACGAAGGCACCGTCTACTACGACGACGTCCAGCTCGAGGTGTGGAAGGGGGACTGAACTCCCCATTGACGCGCCGTCCCGAACTGAACATAAGATCAGGTGTGCCCCGGCCCGTCAGCAACCCTCCCAATCCCTGGCATGTCGCGCACATCGACTGGGAGGGAGAGCCCCCGCCAGCGGAGCTGCACGTCTATACCGAGCAGGCGCGCTCGGCCGTGTCCGAGAACTCGAGTCCTGACATCCCCTTTCGCTACAGCGTCAACCCCTACCGCGGCTGTTACCATGGTTGCGCCTACTGCTACGCGCGCCCGACCCATCAGTACTGGGATCTCGGCGCAGGCACCGACTTCGAGCGGCGGATCATCGTCAAGACGAACATCGTGGAGCGGCTTCGCGAGACGTTCGCTCGCCCGAGTTGGCAGGGAGACCTCATCGTCTTCAGTGGGAATACGGATTGCTATCAGCCCCTCGAAGCGGCGTACCGCCTCACCCGCGGCTGCCTCGATGTGTGCCTCGAGCACCAGCAGCCCATCACCATCATCACCAAGGGCTCCGTCATCCGGCGGGATATCGAGGTGCTCGCCGAGCTCGGGAAAAGGGCCTCCGTGGCCGTCTTCCTGAGCATCCCCTTCGCCAGCGACGAAACCTCACGAGCGCTGGAGCCCTGGGCCAGTCCGACGTCCCGTCGCTTCGAGACGATGCGACAGCTCAGTGAAGCGGGGATCCCCACGGGTATCAGTCTGGCACCCGTCGTCCCCGGCCTCAGCGAGAGCGACATTGCTCGGCAGCTGAGGCGAGCGAAGGACGCGGGAGCAAGCTTCGCCGCGCTCAGCCTATTGCGCCTCGCGCCGGAGGTTCAAGGCTTCTTCGAGGACCGTCTGCGAGCCACCCTGCCGCTCCGGGCCGATCGTGTCCTTCGCGCCGTGAAGGAGATGCGCGAGGGGCACCTCACCGACAAGCGCTTCGGCCATCGCATGCGTGGCACTGGTCCGCGCTGGAATCTCCTCGCGGAGCTCTTCACCCAGGAGTGTCGCCGCCTCGGGCTCGAAGCAGGTCCTCCAGCGCCGAATCGGACCTTCCGCCGCCCGAGCGCGCAGCTCGAGTTGTGGTCCTGTGGGACGAACACCCACTAGCGCGACGCTTGTCAGCTCGCCTCGCTCCCGACATCCGGCGGTTTCATGTGCCCATGCGGCCCTGGTTCCGTGCCGCGTGCACGAGCCGCTATACTGGCGAGAATGAAGGGTGCGGTTGGCGTAGGGCAATCACAGAGGCGAAAGGGGCGGAGGGTGACGCTGCGATCGCTCGGGGAGGTAACAGCGCGTCTCGCAATCGTGCTAGCTCTCGTTGGCTGCGGGAAGGACGACGAAGGATCCCGCGGTCCGAGCGCCGCCGGTGCTGCGGGGGCCAGCACGGAGAGCGGCTCCTCGATGGGCGGCGTTGCCGGCGCGGCGCCGGGTAGCCCCGCTAGGGGCGGCGCGAGTCTGGGTGACGGCTCCGGCGGGGGCTCGGCCGCGACCCTGAGCGAGCGCTATCCGGGCGATGACGGCATTGCCAGCGATACAGCGGTCGTCTTCCACGACGATTTCGAGGAAGGATGGGGCAGGTGGGCATCACCCCAGGATGACACTCGCTACCTTCACCTCTTGCGCGACCCGGAGCAGGCGCATGGCGGGGACCGTTATCTGCGCTCCACCGTGACGGCGGCCGATCTGGAGCAAGATGAGTACATCTCCTCTAGCACGCGCGCCGAGCTTCCCCGCCGCGTCGATGAGATCTACTGGCGCTTCCATGCGCGGTTCCATGGTGTGGCGCCCAATCCCCACCACTGGGTGCGGGCCGCGGCGGGAACCGAAGCGTGGGAGTCGAGCGGCCTCGCGAATACAGTGCCCTCCGGCGACGACGGCTTCTGGTTCGACTTCGACGCGGATACGAGCGACGTCTTCAACTTCTACGTCTACTGGTACCAGATGCGCTCCGGGCGCTGCAACGACGGCAGCGTCGTGCCCGGCTGCGCGGGCGACCAGGGCACGACCTACTACTATGGCAACGTCTTTCGTCCGCCAGGTCAGAGTCCCTTTCCCCGCGATGAGTGGTTCTGTATCGAGATTATGGCGAGGGCAAACAGTATGGGCGCTCGGGACGGTCAGCTCGCCTTCTGGATCGATGGCGCCCTCGTCGGCGAGTATCGCCAAGGCCACCCGGAGGGGACCTGGCTCCGGGCAACCTTTCACACAGGGGGCTGCGACTTCTCTGCCTGTACCGAGCCCGTCCCCTTCGAGGGCTTCGACTTCCGCTCGAGTGAGGACGTGCGCTTCAAACGGATCTTCCTCGACGCCTACTACGAGCGCGGCAGCTTCGCTAGCAAGAAGGCCGAGCTCGAGAGCCGTGGCTTGTCCGTCTCCGACGAGCAGACAATCGACTACGACGATGTCGTGGTGGCCACCGAGCGCGTCGGCTGCAGGGTGATGCGTTGACGTGAGCCTCGGGTGCGAGCGCTCCTTCTTCGGTCAGCGTGGGGCGTGCTGTCTCACCGTGAGAGCCCCGGTGATTCGGCGGCGAAGCGGCTGCTGCGCACCTCTACGGCACGACGATCTCGTAGTGCATGGCCTGGTGCTCGGCAGCTAGCTCGAGCTCGACGCCATCGGCGCCTTGCACGAGCTCCACTGGCTCTTTGCGGCCCCCCGCTGCGTCCAGGGCGAAGGCTTGGAGCTGGGAGGCCTCGTAAGGCAGGCCGCGCAGGGTCACCGCACCGCGGATGGGTTCGATGAGCACGGGCGCGCTACCCGGGTTCGCCAGGCGATTGCCGCTCGGCGCCAGGGCCATGCCCGTGTTGACGGCATTGCCCAGCGCCGTCACGAGCCAGCGACGCGCCTTGGCGATGGGCGCGTCGCCGAGCGCCGTGACGACGACGACGGCGAAGGGGCTCTCGAGGCGGAGGCTCACGTCCCGGGAGGACAGGGGCTCCTGGCCTTTGAACCCTACGAAGCCTTGGCTGCGTGGCGTATCCACGACGAAGCGACCCGCCGCGCTGTCGTGACGGAGCTCTCCGGTGCTCGAGCTGACGACGCTCCCCTGGGTGTGCTCCTCGACGATCGCTTGGAGCTCATCGAGGCTCTTCCCGCCGTCGAAGTCGACCCCCGTCCGCGCGATGAGCCCCAGCTGGAGCGGTGGCTGGAAGGAAGCCGCGGGCTGGAGCGCCGCCTCGGGCGTTACTCGGAGGAAGCCGTCCAGGGAAGAAGTCTGGACGTCCCCCCGATGGAAGAGCAGCGCCGCGGCCGGCCACGCTCCGAGGGCCGTGGGCTGCCCCAGGATGTCGAAGTTGTTGTCGAGGGCCTGCGGCTCGTCGATCGCTTTCCCCGTCTGGTGGCTGACGGCGAACTGGAGCGGGTGAAAGCCCTGCAGGGAGGCATAGGATGCGACGAGCAGCAGCCCCTCGTGACGGTAGTCATTGGGCGCCGAGGTTTGCCACTCGCTGCAGGTGTAAGGGCGCCCCTGGACGCGGCGCCGCGCGAGGGAACCGACGACTCCTAGCCCCGGATCCTTCACCATGGCCGCGGGGTCCCAGGTGATGCCTGCGTTGTAGCCCCAACCCCCGTGCGGATGCGCCCAGTACGCATGCCGATCCACGAAGGGGAAGCGAGCGTTGAGCATCAGATCCAAGGGGTGCTCCGTCCAGTGGTTGCTCCCCGTCACGAGCCCCTCGTACCCGAGCCCCCGGAGCTCGGTCTCGATGCGACGGTAGTAGGTGAGCATCGTGTCGTGGTAGAACTGGAGGGTGTCCCTGGCGCGCGGCGCCGTGAGCTCCTTCTCGGCTCCCTTCCCCACGGCGACGACGGCACCGACGTTTCCCTTCGCGGGGTCCTCCTCCGCACGGAGGCCGCCCGGGCCACTACCCCAGCGCTGCGCGAGAGCCGCCCGCTCCCCCGGCACTTCCTTCTTCAGCCACTCGGAGAACTGGCGATTGAGCAGCGCCTTCGCGCGAGGGCTTCGAATCGCGAAGTCTCCCTCGGGTTGGAGCCACAGCAGGCTATCCTCGTTGATGACGTCGATGAGCGCCACGGCGGGGTCCTTGGCGTAGGTGTGCTTCGTATACGGATTCCGGTGTCCCATGAACTGCCGAACGAAGCGCTCTTGGAGCTCGATGAGCTTGGGATCGAACTGCCCGTCGATCTTCAGACCCCGCACCAGCTCGTCCGCGTAGGGGATGCCGTCCGCCTTCGTCACCTCCCTGTGCACCAAGAGATCGAAGAACTGGTAGATGCCGCGCCTCTGGAGCTGATGGATGAGGTAGTCGAAGCGCTCGAGCGCCTCCGGATCGAGCTCGAGGGTGGAGCGCGCGTTGCCGAAGACGTTCGGCTCGCTCCACGGCGCGTCCATGTGATGGTGGCGCGTCATGTTGACACCCAGCTGAGCCAAGAGCTCTGCCAGCTGCTCTGCTTGCTCGTGGGTCGGAAAGTTCGCCGAGGCGACGATGTTGACTCCGATGAAGCGCGCCTCCTTGCCATCCTGGAACACGAACCGTTCCCCTCGAGCCGTGAGGGGGCCGTGCTTTCCCGCCGGCGCGTCGAGCAGCGCGCTCACGTCCAGCGCAGTCCCCTTGCGCGCCGCGGGGTCGAAGCCAGTCCAAGGGAACCAGCCTTCCGTATCGTAGGCAATGGGCTGCTGCTCGCGCGCGGACTTGGCCAGCGTCACGTGGTCTACCCAGAGATCGAAGGGTTTGTCGTACTGTGCCGGATAGAAGTGGATGCGTTTGACGTCATCGAAGACCTGCGGCACCGCCTTGCCCCAACCGAACTGGCGAAGCTCTGCCAACGGTACCTCGATCTCCGTCCACTCGCTTGGCGCCGTGAACTCGTAGTGGAACTCGTCGTAGTCCTTCACAGCGTCTTTGACGAAGGCGACCCCGTAGCGACCCCCATCGCCCTTCACCCAGAAGCGCACGCTCTTATATGCCGTGAGATCCATGGGTGCTTGCGAAGGATTCAGGATCACCTGGAGCTGCACCCAAGACCACGGTGCCCGATTCGAGCCGAGAGTCCCCCAAAGGTGAGCGCTGTGGTCGGGGCTCGGCGGAGCTCCCTGATCGGTCAGGACGAAGGGGCTCGGGTTTGCTGTCGTGCCAAGGGGATTCTTGTCGAACTCGAACCAGAGCCCTCCCGAGCGGCCCGAGGGGCTCTCGAAGTCCTCCACCAACCACTCGGCGCCATGGTCCACGGGCTGCGATGTCGTCTCCGGCTTCTCCTGGCAGCCGCAGGGCGCCGCAGGGGGAGGCTGCGAGCAGCAGCTCTGGAGCAGCAGGCCAGCAGAGGCCAACAGGCTAGGGATGCCGACGAGGGGCTTGGGGCGACGGGCGCGGGCTTGGTGAGACATCCCGGCGAGCTTATCGAATCCAGCGGCCACAGCCTACCTTGGCGGCACGCGAAGGCCTCACGCTCCTGCATCGCCGCTGGCGCCGCCATCGTCGCCCGCGCTCGCGTCGTCGCCCGCGCTCGCGTCGTCGCCCGCGCTCCCGGCATCCCCCGCGTTGCCAGAACCCCCCGGAGCCACGACGACGCCGCCCGACCCTCCCATGGGCGGGGGGGGAGCCTCGAACATGCCGCCGGTGTTCAGATAGCCCCCCATGGGCGGGGGGGGAGCCTCGAACATGCCACCGGTATTCAGGTAGCCGCCCATCGCGGCGCCCCCGGTCCCGCTGCCGCCTGTCGCGGCGCCCCCGGTCCCGCTGCCCCCCATCCCGGATCCTCCCATGGGCGGGGGGGGAGCCTCGAACATGCCACCGGTATTCAGGTAGCCGCCCATCGCGGCGCCTCCGATCCCGCTGCCGCCCGTCGCGGCGCCTCCGATCCCGCTGCCGCCCATCGACGCGCCTCCCGTCGTAGCGCCTCCGGTACCGAACCCTGTGTCGCCTCCCAAGTTCGAGCTGCCCGCACCCTCGGGACCTCCCTGATCGTCGCCCGGCGACTCCCCGCCGCAAGCCAGCATCCCCGCTGCCAAGAGGGCCGCCGCGGCGTGGCGGGGCAGATTCGAGCGCGTCCGGCGGATGGATGGCGGACGGCCATCGAGCCTCGGCAGCCCAACGAGGTCCAAGGCTCGCTCGTGCAGTGCCTCGTTGATGGCGCAGAGGCGCCGCTGAAACCCGGCCCGGGTGGCTTCCTCATGGCGCGCGAGCTCACTCAGGCGCCGCTCCCTGGCTTCTCCCTGGAGCTCCTCACAGGCTCGGATCATGGCCTCGATGAGGTCGACGCTGTCGCGATTGATCTCGAGCTTCAACTCCCTGAACCCCTTCACCAACCCGGTGGTGGCCGAGCCATCATAGAAGAGCTCGAAGATTGTCACGAGGTGGTCGAGGCGTACGACCTGACCCAGGAGGTGGTTCTGGGCCCAGCAGCGGTGGCGAAGGAGGCTCTGCCCCACCTCCCAGATTCGGGCAATGGAAGGGTGGGTATACTCATAGGTCCGTGCCAGGTAGTCGCCGTGGGCTCGCCCTGCCTGGATCATCCGCTGCTCGAGGGGCGTACCCGAATAGATCTCCGCCCGACAGAAGCTGAAAGGCTGTTCGATGTGCCGCCGGACGACAAGCCCCCAAGCAGCCGCGGCTGCCCATCATATAGGCACTGGGCACCCCAGCGAGGAGCCGCGCCGGACCGCTCCTGTCGGGCCAGGGGAGGGTGTCCAGGTCCCTCAGGATCTCCCGCGGCGGAGTGGCGACGAGCTCGGCTCCTTCGCGGTAGACGAGCCCCTGTACGGTCCTCAGCCGTTCTGCCCCGAGCTCCCCCAAGTCCGCGAGCTCGACGAGCGTCCGCTCCGCCTCGTGCACCACGATGACATCCAGCTCCGAGTGGTGCTCCAGCAGCTCGCGCGCCGCGCAGGAGGCATAGTGTCCCCCCGCCACGACGAGTCTGGACGGCGCCTGCTCCTTGAGGGTGCGGGCAAGGCAGAGGAACTCCGCGGCGCGGACCTGGTAGCAGAGGCTCAGTCCGATGAGATCCGCAGCCCGGGCTTGGGCGATGACGCCGTGGAAGTCGTCCATTGTCTCGAAGCGGGCGATTGTCGCCTGGTGCCCCCCAGCCCGCAGCGACGCAGCGAGGTAGCGCAGGGAGAGGTTCTCTTCCAGATCGGGACCGACGAGCAGGACGTGCATGGCTTTCTCCTTGCGCCTGGGCGCTTCCTTGACGACGCCACGGGTTTCGGGGTGCGAGAGACATCCTCGCCCGAACCCCGCGGCGCTGTCAGCGGTGGGCGTTCAGGCAGTGCAACGCACATGCCGCTGACAGCACCAGAGCACGCGCGATATTTGCGCGATTCCACCGGAGCCTGGAAGGTCGCTGGGCGCGTCGCGAGGCCTCCCTACAGGGCGCAAACCCTGGCGATGGCATGGGAAAGCACGACGCATGGTGCCGCTGAGCGCCGCTGAGCGCCGCTGAGCGCCGCAGGGAGAAACCTCTCCCATGTGCCACCGAGTGGCGCATGTGCCTGTGCCACTCCCGGGAACTGGGGGGGATCGTTCGCTTCGAGGCCATGGCACAGCCGAGGCGAACGCTCCCGGTTGTGCCGGCGCGGCTCTCGTCGAGAACCCCCCGCCCCGTTCGCCGCCAAGGCCAGCTGCCATCGTCGCTGGCTTTTCTGGAGGGCCCAGCGTCTCCCTGCCAGGGGCGCCTTTGTCTAGGTACTTCGACGGCTTGCGCGTCCGGGGCCTTGATAGGGTATCAACGAGTATACCGAGGCGCTTTCCCTCTTGACCACTGTCTGAAATAGGTGCCCTATGGATGTCACGTCAAGCGCCAATACGGGGTAAGGAGGGGGGGGCAAAGGGGCGCCCCGTTCTGCTGTCTCATCGACATTCATGGATCGACAAGGCGGGGTAGGGGTCGCGCGGGCATGGGGTTCGCGTGGTCTCATCGAGCCACGCCGACATTCACACAATGAGGAGAGTGCCATGCGGCTCATGCGCGAGCATTTCACGTTCTATGATTTTCCCACTGGGCGGCGCTTGTTTGCGATGCGGGAGCTCGCTGCGATCGCGGAGACCAAGGGCCTCGTCGATATCCAGGGTCTCGCCGAGGCAGCGGCCGAGCAGGCCGCGCATACTGCCGCCCGTGAAGCGGACTGGCGGCGCGCTCGCACAACGACTGTTGGCCGTCGCAAGCGCGCCGGTGAGGTAGACGCTCAGATGGACCGTACCTTGGGCGCCTTGTTGACCCACCTGGAGACGAAGGTTCACGCCTTTAGTGCCAAGCGCAGCGGCGCGTTGGCGAGCGAGCTGATCCAGCAGCTGTTCCCCGCCGGGGCTGCAGCCATCACGAGCATGACCTATGAAGACGAGCTCGCTGCGTGTGAAGTCCTTTACGGCGAGCTGCAGGCGCGGCCAGAGCACGTCGAGGCGCTCGGGCTCGGCGACTATGTCGAGCAGCTGGGTGAGCTGATCCCGGCGTATCGCGAGGCGCTGACGCAGGAATCGACCCGCGAGCTCAGCCATGACGAGGTTCGGGCTGCGCAGCGAGAGGGCCAGGAGCTGATGCTGCGCGCGGTCGCCAAGGTCCTGGGGGAGTTTGGCGGGCCAGGCGAAGAGCACCAGGCGATGCGCCAGCAGCTGCTCGGCGCCGTGTACAGCCAGCAGCGGCGCATGCGCGAGCATTTCGCGAATCGGCGCGGGGTCCGCGACATCGATCCGGAGACCGGCGAAGAGCTCACGCAGCAGCCCGACAACCCCGAGCCGGCGTCCGGCTCCGCCAACGGCCCCAGCGCCACCTGAGCTGCACGGGCGGCGCGCTCGCCCCGTGCTCGTTCCGCCCCCCCGCCCCCTCGCCAAGGCTGACTCGAACCCCGTCTCGGGACCCCGAGCACCGTCGCGGACGGGGTTCGACCTGCCCGCTGGGAGCTATCAGGGGGGGCGATTTCGAAGTCGAGGCGCGCAAAAACCTCCCCAACCCCGGAAGTTTTCGAAGTCGAGGCGCGCGGAAACCCCCCTTGTCCCAGAAATTTTCGCGATTGATTCGCGCCGCGAGCCCCCCAGGGCCTCCCGCAGGGGGTATCGGACCCGCGCCTCCGGAGCCCTCGGGCCGTCGCTGGCGAGGCTGGGACGCCGCCGCTTCAGGGGGCAGGGAGGTCGCGGCGCGCTTCGAGTTCGAAAGTTTCCTATGCGGGGGAGGTTTTTGTCCGAGTCGAGAACGATTTCGGGAGGGATACGGGGGGGTTTCGTCCGAGTCGAAGACGATTTCGGGAGGGGCTCGGAGGGTTCTCGTCCGAGTCGAAGACGATTTCGGGAGGGGCTCGCGTTCGAGCTCGTGAGAGATGGCCCTGGCGCCGAAGCCTGACGGTCCGCGGGGCCCGACGCAGCGGCGGACCGCGCTGCGGCTTGGGCGAGGCGGGATCGTGGGTCCCTCATGCGCGAGCTGGGCGGCGCTTTCTTCCCGGGCCCTTCACCGGTTTCGTGGGAAGTCGTAGGTCCTTCTCGCGCAGCTTGCCGCCAACGAACGTGATTCCCTCTTGTTCAAGCCGTCGTAAGACCTTGTCATGGGGCGCGAAGTCGACTCTCCCAGAGGCTACCCAGAACCACGCGCTGATCTTGCCAGCGTCTGCCAGATGGCGCTTCAGCTGCTGCCGAGCGGCATTCTTCTTGGCGATCACCGCGCTGACTTCGCGCGTGTACGCGGAATGTGGCTCGAGGCCGACGACCACGGCGCTCGCCTCATGCCCAAGCAGGTAGTCCCAGCGGTTGCCTTGCTCGTTGCCCTGTTTCAGTGACTCATCAATCTCCAGACTGTCGGCAAAAGACGGACGCAGGCTGTCGTCGATGAGCTGCTTGTGGGCCTTGGCAAGCGCTCCCAGGCCGTCGCAGACCTTCTCCTGAAGCGCGCTCATTGGCAGTAGCGCCACCCTAATCGGAGTACTCACCTCTCCGCCTCGACTGCCGCTTGGCGCACTGCCTCTCCGAATCGCGAGCTGAACCCGGCGAGCCCTCCCCAGCCAGAGACGTCGTCATCGTCATCGCCGGGATCCAGTGTCGATATGTCCTTTGCGTGAACCTGGCCGGCTTCATCGAACGATAGCAAGTGTGTCTTGAGTATCTTGCGGCTATCAAGCGCTGATTCGGCGACCTTCTTGAGGCTGGCGTGACTAGCGTTATCGAGGCCGAAAGCGTCGCAGACGCGCTGCCACTTCGCGTTGGTTGCTCGAAGCCGCCCTAGCATCCACACCACGGTGAGCACGAGAGGAGAGTGCGTCGACAGAACGACACGGTATCCTCGCCACAGAAGATCCAGACAGAGCGCCATGACGACAGTCACTGCTTGAGGATGGAGTCCCATTTCTGGCTCCTCGATGATGACCCAGTCGATGCTCTCCTGTTTGAGGAACTTGCGAGGGGGAAGGAGATGATACAGCCCAAGAAGGAGCGGCGTGAGTTCACGTTGTCCGGCCGTCCAAGTCATGAAGGGTAGCTGAGTGCTGCCATGAGAGAGCTTCAAGCGCTTCGTATGCTGGGCGTCTTCCTCGAGAGCAATCGTGCCGCCGTGAAACACGGCTTCGTCAATCAGATCACGGTATAGTTTCTTGAGCACTCGGTCTCGAGGGAATAGATGCTGGCCTGCACTCGTCGGGCTAAACAGATCGAAAAGGTTCTGACTGAACAGCCTCGCAACGACTGGAAACTCGGGCGTCAGCTTCTGGAAGGGGGCGGCCCATCCATCGCTGATCAGCATCGTTCGATGGGCCGGAATGAAGAAGACCTTTTCCCGTCCGTTCCCGCGCTTGTGGATGGATGACTTCGACAGAGCGTGGCCGTTGAAGCTAACGGTGGTCGCCTTTGACCAAGCTTGCCCCATCCCGACCCCAAAGATGAGGTCGATGAGATTGTCCGGATCAGAAACGTTTTGACCGGCGTCCTTTAGTGCAATGGTGATTTGCTTGCCGTCGATTGCCGTCTTCAGCCATTGGAGTGCAAGGCTCTTCCCGACTCCGTGGGCACCGACCAAGACGGTCAGGTCACCGAACTCCAGGGTGACGTCTTTCAGGTGGGCAAAGTTCTTGAGCGCTAGTTTTGCTGTCGCGGACACTGCTGGAGAGTACTACCGAAACGGCCGATCGCTCGGAGCAAATTCCGTGCACGGCGCTAGCTATCACCAGCTCTCGTCGTGCCCGCGCCAGCTGATCTCCCCAACCACCCCACTGCCCCCTCGATGTCCAGCAGGTATCCCCACAGCACCTCCAGCGCGTAGCGCTCGGGCAAGCACGGCTGAAACTTCGAGAGCCGGTACTCCGGCAGCCGCGAGAGCACCGTCCGCGCCGTCCCTGCGTCGCTCCACCACTCAGGGGCCGAGATCCGCTGCGCCGCGAACGTCGCCAGAGCAATCCTTCAGGATGCCTAGTCCGCAATGGACCGCGGCGGCGATCAGCCGCCCTATGCCGAGGCCTGATAGCGGAGCGAGGCGCTATGTCGCCGCTCTGGCTCTCCCGGTTCTTTGCCGGATCGTTGGGCCGACCGTCTGCCGTATCCGGTGACGGTCGGGTCGGCGCTCGTAGGCAGTAGTGAGGATGGCTCTGGCGACGAAGCCCGACAATCCGCGGGGTCCGACGCGTCGGCGGACGGCCTTGGCAAGGTCATGGGGAATGCTCACGGAGAGCCTCGCAGCGGCTTCGGGCATCGCAGAGTCATACCACTGTAGGAATCATCGCGGAATGTGGGCCCCTCTTGAAGGCACAACGACTCGACAGGTTGAACTCACCCGGCGTGCCTGCGACAATCGACGGTGATGTTCGGGCACAATGCAGCAGTCGGGTGCGTCATCGCCCTCGTCGGGCTGGGTCTTCTCGCTTGCGGGAGCGACGGAGGCAAGGGCCAGGCGAGCGGTGGGGAAGGGGGAAACGCGGACGGAGCGAACGGTAGCGGTGGCCGCTTCAATCCCGGGGAAGTGCGGGGGGACCCCATCGAGCCGCCGCCGCCTGCCTGTGAACCCGCTGCTCAGACGAGCGGCGAGGTCCAGGCTCCCCTGCTCAGGCAGACGCTGTCGGGTAGCTGGGACGAGAACTGGCTCGCCTCTCCCGCGCTGGTGGACGTCGATGGCGATGGCGTGCGTGACATCGTAGCGCCGCGGCACTCGGTGCTCTATGTCTACTCCGGCGCGGATGGTTCGCTGCTCTGGCAGACGGCATGGGCGAGCTGCGCGTCAAGCAGCCCCGAGCACGGCTCCGTGCGCATGTGGCCGTCCGCTGCCGTGGGCGACTTCGACGGCGACGGTGACACAGAGATTGCCGTCAGCGCGCATCCCGACGACAGGGGCTACAACGTCGCGGTTTACGATCACACCGGCGAGCTTCTACCGGGCTGGCCTCAGGCATTCGGCGAGCACGAGGTGCGCAGCATCGCCGTGGCAGACGTGGACGGTGACGGTATTCAAGAGATCCTCATCAACAAGCAAGCCGACGGACCCGCGACGAACGTCTTCGAGCTGGATGGGTCGACAGCGGCGGGATGGCCACAGGTCGGGGAATGCCGGGCCCCCGAGGGCGACTGCATCGACTATGGCGGGTTCAATCAGAACATCGGTGCCGGAGATCTGGACGGAGACGGCATCCTCGACGTCGTCTCGACCTACGACGCGATAGGCTTCGGTGTTTGGCACGGCGATGGGACGAGCTTCGAGACCGCGGATGGGTTTGCCGACAGCTGGGTCACAGGGGTCGAGGCCTACCACGACATCGAGCTCGCGATGCAAGGCTGGGGCACGGGGGACCGCTCCGAGTTCACGTACTCGCCACCCGTTATCGCCGACGTCGACGCCGACGGCGACTACGAAGTGGTGCTCGGTGGAGACCACGAGCACAGCAGTTCCACCGAGAACCGGGGCATCAGCGTCTGGGTGCTGAACCACGATATGACGCGGCCCGAGGGGTGGGAAGCGCCCAAGGACAGCGGACCGCCGCTCACCTACGAGGACCGTGGTCACAACGTGGTGCCCGCCTACCCCGCTCCCTCGGTGGGCGACCTCGACGGGGACGCCGGGCTCGAGATCGTCGTACCCGCTTATGATGGGCTGCTCTATGCCTTCCGTTCCACCGGTGAGCGGATGTGGACCTACGCCTTCGGTGGTGGCGACGTCTTCGTCGGCGCCAGCGAGGCGCTTCTCGTCGATCTGAATGGCGACGGCTCCCCCGAGGTCGTGTTCGCGACGTTCTCCGCGGGAGGGCAGCGGGAACCCTGGGCCCCCGCCCACCTCGTCGTGCTCGACGCGGGGGGCAACGAGCTCCACAAGCTCGAGCTCGCCCTGCGGGGATCGATGGCGGCGCCGTCGGTGGCGGATCTCGACGGAGACGGGCAGCTAGAGCTCGTCGTGTCGCTGAAGGACGCCCTGGGCGGCGGCGAAGGGGGCGTGCAGATTTGGGACCTCCCGGGTTCGTTCGATAACTGTGTCCTCTGGGGAACCGGGCGCGGCAATTGGCTTCGCCAGGGCTACGTTCCCGTGGAGTGAGTCCCCCCGGTGCCCAGAGCCGCCGAGCTGGCTGAGCTGGACCCGCGCGAACCGGTATGGGTCAGAGATAGGGGGTCGGAGGCTACCCAGAACCATGCGCTGATCTTGCCAGCGTCTTCCAGATGGCGCTTCAGCTGCCGCTGAGCGGCATTCTTCTTGGCGATCAGCCCACGACGAGCAGCGAATTAGCACTACTGTGGGAGGTTGGTTGTGGTTCGTAGGCTCGCAGTCGCTCGGCGAGGAAACTCCACCTGCTGGCGTGATACGGGTAAGAACCGCAAAGCCGCCAGCCTGCCTGCGGCGGGCCGCAAAGGGATTGGGACACCTCGGTAGCCAACGAGCAATCGAACTACCGTTGTCGCACCAACCTCCCGCAGCAGTGGTAGTCAGACCGGATTGGCAAGGCGAAGTGCTTGCGAGGCTCGGTACAGCACAGCGAGCTCCTTCTGCCAGTGGCTAGCAAGTCCAAGCTCCATTCCGAGCCGGAAGAAGCATCGACCAGACTGACCGGTCCACGGTAGTGGGGAGCGCTGACAGGTGCCGACGAAATCCATTAGGCCAATGCGCACTTCCTCCCAACGAGTCTCGTCGGGCGCGATGATGTCGAGATAGCTGCGAACTCGATTCCCCGGCGGACGGAGGGAGATGCTCTGAGCGGTCAGCGTTCCTGGATTCTGATCTGGAATCTCAGGCGGCCGCTCCGTCCAGGTGTACGCGCCATGGCGGTACAGGAACGTGTTGACTCCCTCATGCCCGCTAGACGGAGAAACCACGTGGTGAGACGTGAGGTACACGTCAGACCGCCTTCCTGGGCGTGGTCTTGCCACCCTGATCGACTTCGCAGTCGACCAGGTTGAGGGTTTCGGGTCCCGATAGGCCCTCGGAACTCGCGAGCTCCGCTTCGTACTCATCCTGTTCCGCTTCGGACAGCTTCCACCAGAGTCCATCAAGGCGTTCCACGTACGCCGATTCGAGGTCGTCCGGCAGTTCGCCACCCTCGGCTTCTCTCAGAATGAGGAGCTCGTTCATCAACCTCCGATACTGGTCCAACGGCGAGCCGGTCACGGCACCACCTGCCAGTTGGCGCGTCCTGCACAGAGAAGCGTCTGCAAGGCCGTCAGCGCCATCGTCGCAGCAGGCTCGATGAAGGCGTGTCGAACGTGGGTGTCTCGGATCTCGTCGCGGCGATAGTTGCTCGTCCAGGGCTCTGACCTCGAGAACGAACACCGGAAGCTTACCCTTGCCTCCAAGGCTTGGCGGGCGCACGTGTGGCGGCAGCAGGTTGGGGTCGTCGGGCGTCGTCGAGAGCCCGCCTGTCTCCGGATGCACCAGCCCCTCCGCGTCAGCCGCGATGTCGACTCCAGGACGCATGCCGAACTCGTTGGCTCGCGTGCCGCACAAGGGCTTTCCGTCCGAGTTCTGCTTCATGGCTCGGTACAGTCGCTTGGGCGAAGGTAGATCGCTCACCGCACGAGGGTACGCGCCGAGCGCGGGACCGTCCACGACCTTGGCGTTCCCTCGTCCCTGCGGCCGTCCCGGTGCCTCCCCCGAGGCTCTCCCCGCGGCGCTAGCTGCCCACGCCCTCGGGTCGGCGCCCGACTGGCAGCCCGTCTCCGGGATGGTCGAGTGCATCGACGATCACCTTGGCATCAACTCTGGAAGCCAACCGCTCACCTGGGGGCGCGGCGGCTTCGGTTTCGCGGTGAAGGACGTCACGCGTCGAGCCTTCTTCGACCACCTCGAGCTCCTGCGGCAGGTGTGAGCGTGGCGCTGACGGCGCTCACGAGCAGGCTGGGCGTTGGACAGGGGTGCCTCCCAGGTGTTCAGACCTGTGAACAGTCGGAAAGCGACCATGTGTTCCTGCTCCGGGCGACCTCTGTTTCGCAGCCAGGGCGGTTCCGTAGACCGCGTATGGGCCCCAGACAGCTAGCAACCCCTTCGGTCGCGGTGGGATTGGCTCGGGCGGGAAGACCCTCTCGACGCTGATGGCGACGAGGCAGGCTAGCGAAAGGAGTTGGCGCGTGCCCAGCCATGGGCCAACGCTGGCTATTCTCCCTGGTCTCCCGAGCTTGACGCTTTGCGGCAAGAAAGGCCGAACATTCAAGACCCAGGCATGTGCACGATGAGGGAGTGCTTCTCGTAGCCGCTGCCGTAGGGCTCCAAGGCGAAGAGCGTCTCCAGGAAGCTGCCCCGGAACCCGACGAGGGGATACGGGAAGTCGCCCTTGGCGTGCTGCCGCGAAAGCTCCTCGACGAAGTCCGTGTAGTGCGCGTCCTTGTCGAGCCAGACGACGAGCCCTTGGCGCGTCACCTCCTGAAGGAGCTCCGTGCGAAGGGCTTGGGTGACGGGGCCCGTCACTTTGGGGTGCCGCTCTTCGACCTTTTCTCCGTAGACGGGCGGCGCTGGCGCTGCTGACCTCCAAGTAGCCGCTCGACGTCCGCCAAGTCCTTGGTCCGACCCGACGCTCGCTTGTTCTTCAGCAAATGCTCTCGCCCAATCAGAGGGAGGACACCCCCCGAGAATTCGGCTTCAGCACGCCCGCTCCAACACTCCTCGAACGAGACCCCGTCGATTTCCGTCAGAATGTCGATCCGCATTGGCTTGCGCCCGATCATCCAGATTCTGCCCAGCTCTTGCAGCTCGGCTTCGGTGGGTGCGGCCTCGCCGAATCCGAAACGGACGAGCACCTCACGCAGGGCACGGGCGTTCTCGGCGGAAACGTCTACGAAAACGTCCAGATCCTCGGTGAATCGCGGCTCACCGTGGCCGGCGACCGCGTGGCCCCCGACCAGAAGAAACTTTACGCGCTGCGAGAGTAGTAACCGTAAGAACTCGTTCCAGTCGGGGTTGAGCTCGAGCCTCACCGAACCAGACCCTCCGTAGGTGCTCCACTGCGTTGATGCGCTCTTCCAAGCTGAGCCGGGCCAGATCCTCGCGGTCGAAGTCTTCGGCTTCCTCGTGGCTGCTGGCGGAGCGCAGGATCAGTTCCATCAGGATGTAGTATTCGCCAACCGGACAACAGAGGCAACTGATGGGGTTCGGGGCCGCCAGGAATTCTCGGGGTCCTGCGTCTCCTCGGGTGGCCAACTCCCCGATCCGGAATAGCGCCCGCGAAAGGCTTGGCGACCGCTTCGCTGCTCGCTCTGGGCTCCAAGCCTGTGTGGGCGGCATGGCGCGCACCGACAGCCTCGCTCAACTCGTTCTCCGTGGCAACTGCGACCGTCTGCATCACGTTTCACTCAGGCTAGAGAACAGAGCTGAGCATTGCGACGGATTCTGGACGGGTAGACTTGAAGAGCCAGGATGCTGTCGAGATCGGCAGGGGTCAACGCCTCGCTGGAAGGTGATGGAGGTGCAGACGACGCGGAACGCTTGGAGGGCATTGGACCGGGCCATCGTGTGTCAAAGCTCCGAAAAATGAAAGGGAGTTCGTGATGCGGCAAACCTTACCGCGGGAGAGACCCGCGCGCTGAACGGAGGACGCCCCACGCCAGCGAAACCGCTGTGGCGTTCCTCGACGAGGGCCTTGGAGCGACGGGCGCGGGTTTCGTCAGACATCCCGGCGGGTGGTCGTTACGTTAAGGCGCTACCCTGTCCGGGTGTGCAGGTGCTTGCCTCGGTGCGCACCGTTTCGTCATCTGTTCGATACTCGGCTCTATGGACGTACCTTGGCTGTCTCTAGTGGAGGTATCCGTCTAAGCGGACCGTCGCGTTGGCACGATTCCGAGCGTGAGCGGGGCGGTGTTTCGTGCCTGGACACAGCGCGATCGGCAGCCTAGGAGTTTAGGTGGCTCACCCACGGGGGCGTTTCGCGCCGACCGCAAGCGAAATGACGCGAGGTTTCGACATAGTGGCGAGGTTGGTGAGGCGTTTGCCGGCGTCGCGCGGCGTCAGCCATAGGTGCACTCGTCGCGCAGCCCTTCCCGCGAGCAGCCGAATCGAGCCCTCGCCCTCTGGTGAGCATGGCGTCGGACTCCTGCGCTGCTCCGCCTCCACCCACGCCCTGCTCATCGCGGCCGTCCTGCTGAGCTGGGTGGTGCGCGCACCCTCCACGCTGCAGTATCCGGTGCTGTTCAATGAAGATGGTGGCCTCCTCTTCACGCACTTCCTTAATCGCGAAGATGTACCAGTTCTCATCTTCTATACTGGGTACGCGAGCGTAGGTTCAAACCTATTGGCCTGGTTCGCGAGTGCACTTCCAATAACTTGGATCCCCTACGCGTACATGTGGACGAGTCTGGCGATTGCTGGATCGGCGGTGAGCGTCTTCTATTTGCCACGATTCAGATCTCTGGTGAGTCATGATGGAACTCGCTTTGTCGTGTGCCTCCTGTTCGCGTTGTTCCCACTGGGCAATGGGGCGTTGGTGCGAAGCCTGACGTGGTCATTCTGGCCTGTGTTGACCGCAAGCTGCATGCTCTGCTTGGTTTCCACGTCAGGGCGAAGGTCCCCGTGGGAATGGCTGTATCTGCTCATGAATGCCTGGGCCAGTCCGATATCCTCCGTGCTGCTTCCTGTCTACGGTTGGCGGCTACACCGTGCGCGGAACTGGACGACGCGTCTTGGCTTCGCATTTCTCATCCTTGCGACGATTGTGTATCTCCAGCTCAACCTCTCGACTGAGGTGGTGCGCTTCGCGGCGGTATCGGAGATTCCATCCGCGCCGGTCTCCCATGGCTGTCTTCTGTGGGCCACCGGTCACACGCTGCCGGCCATCGCCGACCGCGTCGTCTTCGAACCAGTTTTCAGTAACTTCGTTCGCCTACAGCTCATCTGCCGGGGTCTCGAGAGTGTTGTGGTCGTGGTGGGTGCTGCCTTGTTGGCATGCGTCGTCCTGTTCGTCGCGCGTGATCCAGGCCTTCGAGGAGCCGCGCGGAGGAATGCAGCGTTCCTTTGTTTCAGTGGCTACCTAGTGGTAGCGATTACGATCGTATCGCTCTACGCGCGGTTCGGTCCTGCGGGGCTCGACTACCGTGCAGCGTTCCATCATCGCTACTTCTGGGTGCAGCAGTACCTGTTATGCGTATCGCTCGTCGTCGTTTTGTCCCCGCTCAGGCATCGCATTACTAGACGGTCTCGCTGGTTCGGGATGACCTTCCTTGTTGGAGCCGCGCTCGGGATGAGCTATCTGGACCGGGTGGAGTCTCGGGACCCAGGGTGGGGACCGGACCTTCGGCGCTTCCTCGCGCAGGTGGAGACGTGTAGAAGACAGCGTCATGGCGCGCGGTCGGAATCGTGTAGGCTCCCGATGGTGCTCGAACAGCGGGATAAGCGGTTTCCGTTGGTTGTCAGGCGTTTCGATTGAAGCGCGAAGGCGGCAAACCTTACCGCGGGAGAGACCCGCGCGCTGAACGGAGCACGCCCCACGCCAGCGATATCGCTATGGCGTCCTCGATGAGCCCTGCTGCAACGTCGGGAACGCGGTAGCGTTGCACGAACGCTCGCCTGAGCTTCTCTGTCACAAAGCTCGCGCCGGTCGCCATACCAGCTCCCAAGAGTGTCGTGCCGCAGCGGGGCAAGGTGGGGGCTCCGGTCGCCACGGCATGACCGACGAGCGCTCCGCTCAAGGCTCGGCCCAGCAGAGGCAACGCCTTCGTGCGGGCGGGAATCCTGGAGCTCTTGTCCGCAATGAGCTCCAGGAGAGCAAGGGCGCCAAGGAGTCGGGCCGCCCCCGCACTGCCGAGAAGACCGTGGTGAGAGGAAGAGCGCGCCAGGGTCCGGCTCAGGAGTGCAGGCGCCAAGAGCGATCGCATCCCTGAAACCGCACCCAACCCGAGGGCTAGCTTCCACTGTTTGTATTCGGACAGGCGGTGTAGGGTCATGGGCTGTGTTCCTCGTTGGACGGTTGGACAGAAGCAATCAATGTGCCACTGTCCTTTCTACTCATGTGGACTAGCTTGTTCCTCGAGCGCATCTTCTTGCGACCCGACGCGAACCTCGACCCGGACGAGTTTCCCGGGTCGCTCCGTTACGTGCAGGGGCTCAATCTTCGGTTCGATACCCCCGTCACCTTCTTCGTTGGCGAGAACGGCTCCGGCAAGTCCACCCTCATCGAGGCCATTGCTGCACTTTGTGGGCTCCCCGTCACGGGGGGCGGGCGCAATGAGCTCGCGAGCTGCAACGCCAGTAGCGAGTTGTCCGTCCACTTGCGGGCAGCCTTCCGGCGCAGGCCGCGCGATGCGTACTTCTTCCGGGCAGAGTTTCAGGCCGAGTTCGCCAATCTGTTGGAAGCGCGGGGAGCCGATCCAGACTTCGGTGGCGACCCGTATGCGCGCTATGGCGGTCGTTCGCTGCATGCCAGGTCCCATGGCGAAGCGTTCCTGGAGATGTTCACGTCCTGGATGCAACCCGGGTTCATCATCATGGACGAACCCGAGGCGGCCCTGTCGCCGCAGAGACAGTTGAGCGTGCTGGCGCAGATGGCGGCCCTCACCCGCGGTGGTGACGTGCAGTTCATCATCGCGACACACTCTCCCATCCTTCTGACATTTCCGGGCGCCAAGCTCCTCTCCTTCGACGGCGATCGAATCGAGCCCACGCGGCTCGAGGAGACGTCGCACTATCAGATTACGCGGGGCATACTCGAGCGGCCGCAAAGCTATTGGAAGCACCTGCTTGGCGACAGTTGAGCCACATGTGACAGCTTCGCTGTCTCCCTCGGCTTCTGGAGCGCGAGGCTCTCGAAGGGGCATGCGAGGTCCTTAGCGGAGGATGACAAGCCTCTCCATGGTAGGACGCTGGGCCAATCGCAGCTGGCAGGAATTGGTTCCTCGATTGTGCACGCTGTCTGATACGATCTGGAGCAGCGCACCCGAGTGATCGGTTCTCGGTTCTCGGTTCTCGGTAGGGGCGCAGAGGTGTATGGTCATGCTCGCCAAGGGATGGTCGTTGTGCTGTCTACTGCTCGCTCCGGCGATCGCGTTCCAGTTCGCCGGATGCTCGAGAAGCTCTTTGGTCACGGGTGACGAGCAGGGCTCGAGCTCCGGCGACGATCCCAGCGACGGGGTCGGTCCGGGGCGCGCTCGCGGTTCCGCGGCTGGAGATGCCGACGCTGGCATGCCCATCGTGCAGGGCGCACACGCCGACGATCATTCGGGCAGCCCTGCCTGGGACCCCGGGAAAGGGGATGCGGATGCGGATGCGGACGCCGACGACGACGCGGGTCCAGAGGAGAATCCCACAGCGAATCCGGACACAGCCACGAACGGGGACCCGGACGCGCAGGGAGGTCTGCGAGTCGAGGAGGACTCCGACGCCGAGAGGGATCCTGGAGGGGACGGTGGCCCCGAAGGGGAGGGTGACCCCGGAGCAGATGGTGACCCCGGAGCGGATTCAGAGGGTGCCACAGGGACGGAGCCAGACGACGGCGCGGATTCGATCTGCGGATGTGGCGAGCACCAGTGGTGCGACGCTCTCACCGGGGCTTGTGGTTGCATCGACGGCTACGCCGGGAGCGCTTGTAATCTGTGCGCCGTGGGATACGTGGAATGGCCCGTGAGCTCCGGTACGTGCATCTCGGATCCGTGCAGGGGCGGCACGTGCGGAGGGCGGGGCAGCTGTTCCATCGCCGCAGATGGGCTGGCCCTGTGCCAGTGCGAGGGCGAGTGGACGGGGCGCGAGTGCAATCAGCTTTGGCAGACCATCCAGGTGCCGCCGTTCGTCATGGACATGGCCGTCGACGTGAGCGGCAACGGCTGGTTCTGGACCACCGTTGGGCTGCTCTTCTGGGACAACAACGAAACGGGAGACGATACCTCCGACGATGCCTGGCATCTTTTCAGGGATGTCAGTTCGTCAAACCCGGTCCCGGGTATCGCTATCGATTCGATGGGCAGAAAGTGGACGGCCGGGCAGACTTCGCTCGATCTCCTCGACGACAATCAGACTCCACTGGATGAGTCGGACGATATCCGGAGCTCCTTCCACGCGCCCGGGGTTGGGTTTGCGTCCCCCTACCTCGAGCGCTTCACGTTGGATGAGCGGGACCGTCTTTGGTATACGTTGGACGGTCTCCTCGGTGTTCGTGTCATCGAAGACATCTCCCTGCTGGGGGAGCCCGAGCCGCCAGTGGTGACACTCTTCGATGGGGAGGAGCTGTTGGACCTCGCCGTGGAGGGGGATGGCGTCTGGCTGGTGGCAGAATCGGGCGTTTACTACGTGGCCATCGGTGAGCTGGACGATACGAGCGATGACCAGTGGGTGGATGTGTCAGCGACAGCCGGGCTCTCTGGGCGGCGTGTGGAGAGCGTCGCCGTCGATGCCAGGGGAACCAAGTGGTTCAATACGAACGCAGGCATCATCCGGTTGGAGCACGATTCGGATCCCCTGGACTTCATGGGGTACAGATGGTTCGAGTGGTTCCTCGATGGCGGTAGCGTGTCTCGCGATGTAGGTCCGGTCATCGCGTTCGGCAGGGACGACGCTGTATGGCTGAGGGCTCCCTGGGGAGCCGCATTGCGGGTCGATATCCGTCACGCGAGCAGCCAACCCTGGACGGAGTACCATCCGCGCGCCGTTCCGCTGATGGACGACGTCGATGAGCAGTACAGCTCGATGCAGGCGCTCGCGATGGATGATGCAGGTCGAAAGCTCCTGAGCATCCGGGGAGGACTCTACTACTTCGATGATGGCGGGACCCCAGCGGAGTGGTCCGACGACGTGTGGATCTTTGCTGGAAGCCCCGCGTCCGACGAACTGGTACGACACATCGTCCCCGAGCCTGCGGGAGGACTCTGGATACTCACCGAGACGCCGGGACGCTACGGCGGAGCGAGACACGTGTACTACTTTCATCCCGGGGATCTGACGAACTCCTTGGATGATGCCTGGGAGCACTATCCCGCTGCAGGGTTCGGCGACATCTTGGGTGTCGATGGGAAAGGGCGCCCATGGTTCGTACAAGGCCCCGGCGGTGTCGATGAATCCAGCATCTATTCGGTCATCGATGATGGGGAGACCCCCTTTGACCAGTCCGACGACACCTGGGTCTCGTATTCTCAGGCGGAATACGGCCAGCTATCTGCGCCCTTCACTGGCATCGAGCCTCGAGGCGCGGTTTGGTTCGGGAGCACCCGATTCAGCGCGGGCGATTCACTGAGAGGAGCCGAAGACGACCAGTGGTCGAGCGTAGGTTCCTTCGGAGCGTCGGCCCTGGCTGTCGATGCCTCGGGAAAGCGGTGGTTTGGGATTGTCGGCGGTGGCCTACGCTACTTCGATGATGCAGAAACCTTGGCGAACCTCAGCGATGATGTCTGGGTCGACTTCTCGGCCGCGGACGGCTTGCCGTTCTCGGCGATCGAGGAGATTCGCATCGATGGCCACGGCCAGAAGTGGCTCGTCAACGGCGCCTCGGAGCTGGGCCCGCGGCTCTGCAGTCTCGACGACAGAGGCACGCCAGAAGACAAGACGGATGACGCATGGGCGGCATACGATCACGACGCCCTGGGCGGCGAAAGCGTGCAAGGCATCGTCGTCGATGGCAACTCCGACGTGTGGCTCATCACGCAATGGGCCTTCCTGCGCCTTCATGTGGCAAGGTGAGCACGGGCAGTCCCGGCGCTTGCCTCAGCTCACCGATGCGCGCGCAGCTTCCTCGCTCAGCATGGCGAATAGGTCGGTGGAGCCCGGATCGCAGCCCTGCTGCTTGAGGAGCGTCGTGATTTGGCCGCGGTGATGGGTTTGATGGTTGAAGACATGAGCGACAGCCCACCAGAGCGGAAACTCTTGCCTCTGGCCGCGGCGCATGTACACGAGGGGGCCTGCGAGCTGCTCGTCGGTGAGTCCTGAGACCCACGCCGAGAGCTCGTCGTCGGTAAGCGCTCGCTCCCGGCGGAGGTCCCCGAAGTCGGCATAGAGCTCCTGGTCGAGGGCGCGGATGCCTCCAGGGCCTATGAACTCTACCGGCACCGAGACGCCTGTGAAGCGCGCGAGCCAGATCCTGTCAGCGACCAGCAGGTGATTGAACGTGCCGTGGATGGACTTGAAGAACGCGCCGAGGTCGCGCTTGCGGGCGTCGTCGCTCAGGGTGGCGGCGTGCCCATAGAGCTTGTCGTTCATCCAGCGGTTGTAACGAGTGAGGGAGCCCAACCATTCGGGATTCATCATGATGGCAACGCTAGAGCCGCACGACCCGATTGCCAAGGGCTGCCTTCCGCCGCAGCCAAGGAGAACGCGGAGCTTGTCACGCTCCTTTGCACTGCCATTTTCTCACTACCACACTCACAGTCGAGTCGCCGAACCGGCGCGTCGAACGTCACAGTCGAGTCGCCGAACCGGCGCGTCGAACGGAGCGTCCTCGTCGCGCACGCGGACTTGTCACAGGCGTTGGTCCTTGTCTCGGAGGGCTTCGTTTGGAGTGTGCTTGGGCGCACAGGAGAAACGGGCGCGACTGGCGTCGAGAGGCGCGGATGAGCGCAGACGCTCGACGGCGCGGGGAGTCGCGATAACGCGCCTGCGCTTGGTAGGACGGAACACCCGCTGCCGTCCACTCCATGATGGCATCCTTCTTCCTGAGGGCACGACAGGACGCTCCCGAGGCGGGCTTCGGCGCTTGGCAGAACTGACCCAGTTTCGCTTGGCAGAACTGACCCAGTTTCGCTCGGCAGAAGTGACTCACCACCGCGAGCAGGTTTTTGCGCAGGTTGAGATGCAACCTGAACTCGACCTCGACGAGCACACCGAAGTATGTTTCGTGGCTTTACCGCTGGGTACGTGGTGGCGTCATGTCCCGGGTAGCCTTCCCGGACTTCGTGGGCGCGCTTCACGAGCCCTCGCGGCTGGCCCGAGGCGACGCCGGGCTTCGAGCGCGTTGTGCGCCGAGCAGAGCAGACGCAGGTTCGAGAGGTCCCGCTGGCCGCCGAGGCAATGGGGCTCGATGTGATCGATTTGGAGAAAGTGTGTCTCGCTGCAACGGCGGCCGTGCTCGTCCGTCCCCGTGCAACGTTCGCCGTCACGCTCGACGAGCTTCCGTCGCACGCCGGCCTCGATGTAGCGCGACCCGCGCTGTGCCTCGCCGTCGCCGTCGCCCTTGCCGTCGGCACCCGCTGCCAGCCTACGCCGCGCCTCGCCCTCGCTCTCGGAGTCTGACGATGGACTCTCCGCGCGGCGAGTTGGCGTCCTCCGCTGGCCGGACGACGTTCCCTCTCCGTGCGGGGCCTGGCGCTCTTTGGGACCGCGCTGCTG
>JAEWRL010000053.1 GCA_023398955.1 Pseudomonadota bacterium | reverse complement strand
CTTGAGAAGGTTGAATGTGCACTCGACTTCCGACCGCGCCTTGTACAGCTCCTTGTCAAACGGCAACTTCTGCGCACGGGAGCCGTTCGACGGGATCACCGCGACACAACCCTGGCTCTCAAGTGCTGCTCGGAAGGCTCCCGAGTCATACGCCTTGTCGGCAAGACTGGCTCAGGTTCGTTCTTCGAACTGGGACGGTACGTTCCGTGCGCCAGAAACGACCGGTCGATTGCGTGCTGCGTCTTTCGGGTCGGATTGGAGGGGATGACAACTTGGCAGTCCTGCTGCTGCAGTTGCGGCACCAGCGCTTGTGCAGCATACGCTCGAGCCCCAGCACCATACGCATCGTGAAGGTTGTCCAGTAGCTCTGGCGCCAGCTTCATCTCATGGGTCTGTCCTTCGATCAGAGCCTCGACTATGCCGACCAAGACCCCCTGCGCTCGGGCTCGGCTTTGAAGACGCTCCCCAGCAACGTCGCGCGTGACCTCGGAGCTGAGCCAGTAGTGCACCCTCCACAGGTGTGCTGAGATCCTTTCCATTCATGGGCCGTGAATGGAGACATCGACACGCTCGCTCTGAATCAGCGGTGCGGTCCTCCTGTTCCCGCGCCGCGCTGCGCGGCACCGCGACACTCCACCCTGCCTGGGTACGAAGTAGTCATTACTAGAGAGGCTGGGGGGGAGCCGCGGCATTGCCGTCACGTCTCGTGTACCTCATACAAACGCGGAGAGGTGGCCAGGACCACGGAGCCGTGGGCCAGAGGCCGTACCTCTACGGTAAGTTCGTTGATTCCATTCATATGAGGAGACAAGAAATGGCAAATTGGCTAAGAAACTCTATCGTCATCGCGGCTGTCCTTGGTGCAGCCGCAGCCGTCGTGTCGCAGCAGAGCAGCGCACAGGAGCCGGCTCTCGTGGATCCTGGCGTCGTGCCGATCCAGCCATCCCCCTTCGACCTCGTGAGCAACCTTGATTTGGCGTGTCACGAGGTGGAAGGCGGAGCCACACCAGCGCGTTCGGTTCGGATCGACCACCTCAACCCGGTGCTGCGGGAGATGGGGGTGCCCGGGCTGCAGGCAGAGCTTGGAAGGCTGGAGCAGCTCTGCACGCCAGTCGCCAAGAACCAGGTGATCCCACGGAGACCCGCACTCGCCTATGTTCGGTGGATCGATTTGGCCTGCTACGAGGCCCGTAGCGAGCCCACCGAGAACTATGAGCTGAAGCTCTCCCACCTGAATCCAGTGCTTCGTGAGATGGGCCTCCCCGCAGAGAAGGTAACAGTGGGGGCTCTGGAGCAGGTATGTGTGCCAGTGGCCAAGAACGGCGTCGCCCCTCCCGACGACGTGCTGCGCGTGGTGGAGCACGTGGATGTGGCCTGCTACGAGATCCGTCCCCACGACGTGACCCGCGAGTTTCGCCTCCATTTGACCCACCTGAACCCGGTCCTGCGTCGATTGGGGCTTACCGAGGACAAGGTCACCGTTGGAACCCCAGAGCAGCTGTGCGTACCGGTCGCCAAGAACGGTCACAAGCCGCCCGATGGTGCCCTCCGATATGTCCGATGGATGGACCTGAAGAAGTACGAGGCCAAGTCGAGCGCGGAACGTCGCCCCATCCCGCTCACCCTGTCCCATCTCAATCCCCAGTATGCGTCGAGTAGCCGGTTCGACATCGAGCTCTGGGGTATCGATCAGCTCGCCGTGCCAGTGGCAAAGAATGGGCAGGTTCCCCCGGATTGGGACGTTGGTCCCGCCGACTAGGGCGTATCTTCATGGGAGGGATTCGAGCCCGAGCCCAGGGCACGGAGGTGCCCGGAGCCCGATCCCGAAATCTTCAAGACCATGACGGCGAGCATGGCGACGATGCGCAGCAGAAGACCTCGGGCGCGAGTTCGGAGCGGCTCATCGGCGAGTTCCAGTACTGCGAGTGCGTCAATGATGGTGGCGGATTCGGTCGCTGAGCGACGCGCGAATCGGTAGCAGCGCGCCTCGTCGGCAGCAGCGAATTCGCCAGCTCCCTCCGCGATGCCTCGACTATGCAATTCTCGGTCGCTTCTTGCCGGCCCCTGACAGGGCGTGGGCTGGGCAAGAAGCTCGAAGGCCGTCGTCTGCTCGGACCCATTCCTGCCCACGCGGTGGTGCTGTGCCACTCCGATGGCACAGCGGTGGCGACGATGTCACGGCCCTTGTCCGGCGAACGTGTGGAACCCTTCGCGCGACGCCGGCACGCTCTTTGCTCGAGCACGCTCCCAGTTTGGCCCTGGCGGCGAGAATGTCGCTGGGGGAAGCTGCTCTGCGGGACTCAACCATGACAAACAAACATCGATTCGGGCGATGCAAGAAGCTGGTAGTGGGACCGTTCGGCTCCTCTTGGTCGTGGCTGCTCCCCGCCGCAGGGTTGGCGCTGCTCGGTGGATGCTCCGATTCCGAGTCTGCGAGGGGCGGTGATGCTGGAGGGGGAGGGGCCGGGACTGGAGGCGCGGGAGCGTCCGGGGCCGGCGCGCCCGGGGGCAGCGATGCAGGCGATGGCGCCATTTGCGGGAAGCGCCCGGGCGGCTCCCTGGCGTCGTCGCACGTCTTGCGGTTCGAGACCGCAGATGCGAGCTGGGTCGTGCAGCTCGAGCGGCGGTATGAGGAATGGGGAGCTGGAGAGTCGCGCATCTACGCCCTGGATGGCTTTGCGGTCGTACGGGACGCGGGGATCACGTGCATGAGCGCCGCGGAGGATCTGGAGTACGTCAACACTCACCACAACTGGGAAGACGTGGCGCGCGCGACGGACGGTGCCCTGCACTACGAGCTGGCAATTGGTTTCCTCGAGCCACCCACCTTCACTGTGTACGACATGGACGGGACCCCTCAGCTCGAGGCCGCGGAGCTTGTCGTGACGGGTGGCCCGCCCTTCTGCTTCGATTGTCCGGCAAAGCTGCCGATCTCCATCTCCGAGGTGATGACGGATAACGTCAGCACGTTCGCCGACGACTCGGGCAACTTCGGACCGTGGATTGAGCTCTACAATCCATCCTCGAGCGATGTCGACTTGACGGGGTGGACTCTGTCGAACGACTTCGATGATCGGCGGAAGTGGAGCCTCCCGGCGCAGACCCTCGAGCGCCACGGGGTGATCGTCCTCTTCGCTGATGGCGAGCCCGAGGGCGGTCCGCTGCACACGAGCTTCAGGCTATCCGAGGGGACCGGGGAGGTCGTCTTGACGGCCCCTGACGGGACCACGGACGGCGGGTTCGTGTATCCCGATATGGCCGCTGGTGAGAGCATCGCTTGGAACTGGGAAAGCGGCGCTTACGTGCTCGTCGACAGTCCCTCGCCAGGAGACCCGCCCGTCGAGTGAGCAAGCCATCCGCCGGCGCGGGCCTGGACTCCCTCGCCGAACGCCAGAGACGCTCAAGGGGCACACGTGAGGGCGGTGCACGAGCTGCACCACTCTGCGGACTCCGCCGGGGGCGTGTAGTACCAGCAGTTCGGTTGCTGGTCCCTGGCAGCGTCGGAGTCTCCACACTCGCCGGTGCCCACTGAACGACCGCCGTAGTCGGCAACCCAGGCGGCACCCGGGTCACCGGTATGGATCGCGGTGAGCTCTTGACCCGACCCCGCCGGCCCCATGCATGAGCTCGGGTCGAGCCCAGACTCGGTGAAGTCCCCGATCCATAGATCGATGTTCGGGTACGACTGCCCCCCCAAATTCTGATAGCAGTAGCTGTCGTCTTCGTTGTCACCACAGAAGTCGTCCAGCTGCACCCACCCCGTGTGCTGGCTGCCGTTGGGCATGGGGCGTCCCTCCAGGAACTCGACGAACAGCCTGTCCCCGTAGGCGAGCGTCCCCCCAAATTCCTCGAGCAGCCGGAACGGGAGCGCCACCGAGACGTAGGGCACCAGGGGGCGGCCCGAAGAGGACATGGAGGAATTGGAGGGCGTGTTGTCTTGGAACGAGTACCAGGTGAGCACGTGCTCCCCGAGCAGTGTTAGGTCACCGATCGAGTCAGCTCCCCCCGCCTCGCTCCCATGATCCGCGCCGCCCGCTCCGGCTCGGGACTGGCTGCCGCCGGTGCCCGACCCAGACTGGCTGCCCCCGGTGCCGAAGGAGCCGATCCCATCACCCTCGCCTTTCGCGCAACCAAGACCGAGGACCACTATCGACACGGAAACGACGAATCTGTGCATGATGGCTCCGAATAGCTCATACGGTGCGGCCAACGCCACGGGCCGACAAAGCAGATGACTAGCACGGGAAGCTGTGGCGCAGGACGGGGGGCGCGCCCCGCTGGCAACATTTCCTTCGGGATTCTATGTAGGTTCGGATGGTGCGTTTCTTGAAAGCTGTTGGCCGCCAGTGCACGGGCGGCTCACCTGTCCTGCCCGGGTCCCGCATGACCCTCACGGTGGGCCTCGTTCTCGCAGCCTGCAGCGGATCGGGTGCTGGCGACGAGGCGGCTGGACCGGCGGCGGGAGGCAGCGCGGCGCTGGCGGGCGGCGGGGTCGGCAACGTTCTGGCCTCGGGGGGTGACGGCGAAGGCATTCTGGGCGGTGCCAGTCCAGCCCAGGGCAGCGGAGGCCGCGGGGCGGCCGCCAGCGGCGGGGCGCCCGGTGGAAGGGGCGGATCCGCAGCGGCGAGCGGAGGAGGCCCCCCCTTCGGAAGCGGCGGCGCTGTCGCGGCGGGCGGCGCCAGGGCAACGGGCGGCGGCGCGGCCACGGGTGGCAGTGTTGCAGTAGGCGGCGCGGCAGTCGCGGTGGGCGGCGGCGGTGGGGAGGGCGGCCGCGCGAGTGGAGGCGGCGCTCCCGGCGCGGTGGGGGGGAGCCAGGATGGTGGCTACGGCGGGCAGCCCGCTGCGGGTATAGCCGCAGCTGCGGGTTCCGCCGGTGGCGAGGCTGAAGGCGGAACCACCGGGGTGGCAGGGGCCGCGGGCGGTGGGGCCCTCACGCCGGACTGCGATCCGGCGCTTACTGCCGCGAACAAGGCCACCGTGGAGCAGGCCATCGAGCGCCTCTTCGTCCAAGGGGACCTCAGCGCCATCGACGACTACTGGGCAGATCCGTACCTGCAGCACAACCCCATTGCGCAGAGCGGGGTAGCGCCCTTCAGGAGTCTCTTTGCGGGTCTGATCACGCCGGGCCAGGCCATCTACGAGCCCGTGAGAACACTCGGGGAGTGCGAGCTCGTGCTCATCCACGGAGACTACACGAGCTTTGGAGGGCCGACCTTCGACATGTTCCGTTTGGAGGACGGGCACCTCGTCGAGCACTGGGACGCGGCGGCACCCGGCCCAGGTCCGAACGAGAGCGGGCACACGGCTCTGGACGGCCCTACTGAACCCACGGATACCGATTTGACTCAGGCGAACGAACGGCTCGTCCTGGATTTCGTGCGGGAGGTCCTCATCGCGGACGAGCCCGGGCTCGCGGAGGCGTACCTGAGCGAGTCCCTAGTGGAGCACGACCCGCGGAGTGAAGATGGTCGGGACGCCTACATGGAGTACCGGGCGAATAACTCCATCACGGTGGCGCGGATCCACCACGTCATCGCGGATGGCAGCTTCATTTTCACGATGACGGAGGGCGCCCGCGGGGGGCGGGCTTACGGCTTCTATGACCTGTATCGGGTCGAAGGCGGCCAGATCGTAGAACATTGGAATGCCGAAAGGGAAGTGCCGGCGAGCACCGCCAGTGGTCTGCCCATCTTCTGAGAGAGCCTGACGATTACTCTTCCTCGGGCTCTGCGGCGCCTTCCGCTTCGCCGCTCGTGTCCGTCGCCCTGGTTTCCACGGCGCTGTCCGCTCCCGCATCTCGCCGCGCCACGTGTCCGCTAACCTTGAACTTCCAATGAGAGGGGTCGTCCGCCACGCCTCCGATCAGCAAGCAGAGCGCACCGGCGCCAGCGAAGACCGCACCCATCGTGACGATGCCGTTCGTGACGGGGTCCTCGTCAATGGCGAGGCCAAGGCCGACGAACGAGGCTCCCATGACCCCGAAGCTCCATCCCACGATCTTCAAACCTGCGGAGCTGCCGTGGGATCCTGGATCGTACTCGTATCCGACGATCTTGAGGTCCGTGATGGCGTCGCCCTGGGACTTTGCGACGAGAGCGTCCAGCTCGGGCCTCAGATCGAAGGACGTCTCGGTCGTCTGGTGGCGCGGCGCCTCGAACACCTTGTCGAGCTCGAAGTTGTCGACCACCTCGTAGTCGTTCTCGGTCACGATCTGGCCCTCGTTGTCTACGTACTCCCCAGATGCCGAGACGGGATACCCGGTTTCGAGGGGAGCAAGAGTGATGGTCTGCTGAGTCGTGTAGCAGCCAGCGAGGAGGGCGGAGAGGCAGAGCGCCGCCGTAGCCGCGAGCCGTTGGCCTGGCGGTCGCGCAATCGAGCCCGCGTCGATGGCCTGAGACTCGAAGTCTTTCATCGGGAATGCGCCTCCGCCTCGATGGTGAGGAGCTGGTCCGACGAGCCATATCCGTAGGAGGTGTAGAGCCGAGTGTCGAAGGTGCAGCGCTCTATTTGCACCCACTTGTCTCTGCGGCGCAGGCGTGCAGCGAGCTTCTCCGAGGCAGGTAGCTCGGACTGTGCCGTTTCGGTGTGGGTGACGGTGACGTGGGCGGTTGGCGTACTGTAGCTAGACTGCGAGACCGCGACGTGGGTGCCGCTCTCCGCCGAAATGGAGCGTCCCTTGCCGGCGCCCGGAACCCGAGACAGCATCATGGGATAGTCTCCGTCGGCGGCCTCCACCGTGAAGAGCCGGGCGGGGAACGCAGGCTTCCCGCAGCCTCCCAACGCGAGCCCTCCTAGCATCAACCACCGCAGGTACCTACGTCCTACCCCTGACGCCCGTGGCTTTCCTGTCATTACCCTAATGGTCCTTTGCCGCATGAATGATCCGGCATGACCTTACGTTCCTCGACTTCTGCGTGTCAATGGCGACCCCGCGAAAGGTCATGCGTGGCGTCCAGGAAGACTACCTGGCGAACACTCCACCAGCGGGCGCGAAGCGGCGTAGGAGTGGGACACGCTTCCAGTGTTCGACCAGGGCCTCCCTCATGCGCTGCGGGACGGGAGCGCGAATCCACCGCAAAGTGTCCCGCGCCGCGACGATGCCCGCGTGGATCTCCTCTGCCGCCCAGGGTGCCTGTGCCGACGCGGCAAACCGGTTCAGCATCTCTTCGCCGATGTCGGCGAATCGGTGCGTCGTTCCGAACCACAGCGCGAGCCGCGGCCCCCCCTGGCGCTGCCACCCATACCGCTCCCAGGCTATGGTGCAGACCAGGTCGTAGCAGGGGGTGAGGTCGGGACGAACCCGATCTCCCCAGAGGAGACCCCAATTCTTGAGGTGCGCGTCCGTGTTGCCGCTTGCGATGACGAACCCGAGGCGCCTCGCCAGCTCCCGGGCGGAGCTCTCGCCGCACGCATCGAGGACCAACTTCAGCGCACCTTCGTAGTGGATCGTGTGTGGCGGGCGGTCGCCGTACTTGTCCAAGGGCCGGAAGCCGAGGGCCTGGCAGAGATCCTCGTGATGAACGCGCGTCCCGTCTGGCCGCCGATCGAAACGCTGGATAGCGAAGATTGTCGGACTACTCTCTACCCAACCCTGGGGCAACTCCTGGAGCGCGTCGAACGGCATCGTGCAATGGTGAGGCACGTCGAAGCCGGCCTGCTTCGCCCACGTCATGGTAGCCGTCTCCACCTCGGAGAGCTCCGCATGCTCGCCCGGGAACTTGACGATCCACTCGGAGCCCGCCTTGCTGCGCACCCCGAACGTCAGGTGGTCGCCAACCATCGACATGCTGGCCTTCAGCTGGATGCCAGCGAGGGAGGATGGTCGTGGAGGGTGGTCCTCGTCCGGGGAGGGGTCCCGACGAGTGCCCTGGAGGACCGGGTTCTCCAACTCCCTCGAGCTCCCCTCCGAGTTGGAGCTCCCCTCGGAAGCCGGGCGAACCTCCACGGCGCCCGGCAGCTCTCTCCCGAGTGCTTCCAGGAGACGAAGAGACTGCCCGTCGCGAAGACCAAACATGGCTGTGAGCCGCGCTCGGAGTGGGCTCTCCCGTTCGGGTAGGAGATTCTCGAACCAGGGAGGGAGGTCTTGAGCGACTTGACGCCGACCCGGTGCGCGATAGAAGTCGAGGCCGAGCCGAGGAAGCTGAGTCCGCGCCCAGGATGGCTCCGGCACCCAATGCGTGCTGCCGTACCCGTCCTGATATAGCTCTCCGGTTGTGCGACTGGGCAGGTGAACCTGCAGGCGCCGGACGGCAAAGCTGGTCACCCTCTACTCCTCCGTTTCCCCATGGTCGAGATACTCCTCGACCGGGAAGACGAGGGGCTTTCCGAGGCCAGCACGATCGGCCAGAAGCGAAGCCACGACTGCTCGAAGTCGTGCCGCTCGCCGCTCCAAGAACTCCCGCCGCTGATTCGCCCGCAGTAGCTCGAAGGCTTCCGCGTCGATGAGATGAGTATCGAGGGTCGCTCGGTCCTCCGATCCCGTCCAACGTCGCAGCTCCGCCGCCAGCCCGGTGTGTCGGGCGTCGAGGAGCGCGCGGTTGGCCGCTGTCCGCCCTAGTACGCGCGCACCCTCTTCTAGCATGGGGAGCGCAAAGATCTCGCGGGCGACGCGCGAGCCGCTGGACAGGAGCGCGCGCCAGGAGACAGGCCCCAGTCGTGTTCTTGGCGACTGGGCGAGCAGGGCAAGTATCTCGACCCGGCTGCTAGCGTGGCTCGAATGGAAGGGCTCTAGCTTCCATTCCCGGCCGTCGGGTTCTCCCACCGCGTCGAGCAATGCTCGCAGGGACTCCTCAGGCCTGTCAGGCCGCATCCTTCGCACCTGGAGCCGGAGCGCCGAGACTGCGGCTCGCTGATGCACCGCCGTCGTGATGCCGCGCCAGACCCATTGAGCCAAAGTGCGTCGGATCTCCGGAGCCGGATCCGGGAAGAGGTGGAACCAACGCGTCAGGAGGACGAACACGACCGGATACGGAATGAAAGCGTAGGCAGGGATCCCGCAGCCCGACTCCTCCGCAGCATCGGGGGGGGCCAGGAGGAAAGCTGCCGCGCGCATTACCGCTTCTTCGGCTTCCTCTTGCCCCACGAGCTGCCTCAGGCTGCCTTCCTCCAAGTCCTCCAGGCGCCTGGTGGGGTCGATGCCGCTCATGGCAAGCAGCGCCTTCAGCACCTCAGCTCGCGGCGGCTCGCCAAAGCCGTCCACGTCAGCCGCGACCTGGAGCCTGCCCAGGTCGACGGAACGTCGCTTCGCGCTGGGACCACCGTCGCCGCTGCCAAGGAGGGCCTGGAAGACCTCGTCGGCGCGCATTCGCACACCCGTACTGTTGAGTCGCGCGAAGACGCCACGGAGCGAATCTTCCTCGTCGGTGTCGAGCACGTAGGCGGGGATCTCGTAGTCCAGAAGACGTTGTTGCACCCGCTCGATATGATCGAGGGTTTTCTCGCCTACCTCGTGATCGCGAACCCAGCGACCCAGGCGCCTGATGTCTCCCAGGGCGCTCAGGGGGACGTGACGCTCCACGATGAGCTCGCTCGAGGCGGCGGGAAGAAACCTGTTCTTGTCGGGGTCGAAGTAGAGCTGCCACCGCAGGTCGGCCTGCTGGTTTAGATCCAGGAGCGCGGCAGCGAGAGCCGTGGTTCGCTGCTGCCCATCGACGATGTACCAGCCATCGTCGACCTGCGGCACGTCGATGGCGGCTTGCCCCACTACGACCTGGCTAGCGGGAAAGGGCCGCTTCCAGAATAGAAGCGCACCGATGGGGTAGCCCTTGAGGATACTGTCGAACAGCTTGAGGACGTCCTGCCCCGTCCAGCGGAGCGGGCGCTGAAATCGCGGTACCCGGACAGCTCCTTCCGAGACGCGAGTGATCAGCTTGCGCACCGTCAGGGAGAGTGCGCTTGGAGCCTTGGGCAGCGGACGGAAGAGCTCCGTGTCGGATCCGGAGGAGGTGGGCTGGGGCTCCATGCAGGGATCTTGCCCGTCGCTTCTTCGGTTGGCAACCCACCACGGCCTGAGGCTGCGCGTGGCGCCGCCGGCAGAGCCGGCGAGCAAACTACGTGTGGTACTAGGGATCGATGATGCCTGCGATGCCGAGAGCAGACGACGGCCACCGTCTGGCTACCGACCGTTCCTCTCAGGGTCTGGCTGGGATGGTGTCCTCGATCTCCGAGCGGAACGCGGAAAGCCAAGTCTCCTTGCCTCTTTGCCGCAGGAGCGTGCGATCCGCAAGGCACTCGTCCCTGCGCTTGGGGCTTTCGTCGCATAGCAATGCGAGCACACGCTTGGCGTTGGTGGCGTTACCGTTGGGATGAGACGTGAGCGATGCGACTGCGCAGTTGGGTCGCTCCGCGGCTCATGGAGCTTGGCGAGCAGGCCAAGGGCGAGCACGGTCCCCTCGCTGCATCGGCGGGAAAGGAGCGATCGTCGGCCTCCGGGGCCATCGATCCTGACCGTGAACTCGGGCATGCCGTCGTGCCTGCTGCGCTGCTACCCGGCGCTGCCGACGACCCAGCGCCCGATGTTTCGCGCGGTTTTGTCGAACTCGACGCCGACCTTCACCAGGTCACGACCGTCCGCCTCGTAGGGCACGGCGTAGCCCTGGGCGTCGATTTGAGCGAGGGCGTCCTCGGCGGTGCCGGTCAGCTTGAACTCGAAGACGAAGAGGCGCGTGGGGGTCCAGACGACAGTGTCTGCGCGTCCCTTGGCGGAGCGCACCTCGGCCTGGACGAACTGGCCCATGAGGGCGAAAACCAGGTAGAAGACCACTTGGTAGTGGCGCTCCGTCTGGTCGTTGAGCTCGTAGTCCCTTACCGGGCAGATTGATGGCGGGGTTGGCAAGACTTGGATGGCTGTTGCCGACTGGTGCAGGCAATCAGCTTTCAGTTCTCAGCCGTCAGCATCTGCGGGAGCACCATTGTGCGGATG
>JAEWRL010000044.1 GCA_023398955.1 Pseudomonadota bacterium | reverse complement strand
GACTACCGCAACAAGAACCGAGTCGAAGCCGACTTCCGCACGATCAAGTCCGTGCTCAAGCTGCGTCCCACCTTCCATCGCACCGATCCGAAAATCAAAAGCCATGTGACGATCTGCATGCTGAGCTTGCTCGTCGAGCGGCTGATCGAGCAGCGCTTGCAGCGCGCCAGCGACAAATCCCGGACACTTCCCCGCACCGCTGCGGCCTTGCTCGAGGAGCTAGACGCGGTCCGCGTCGCCGCCGTGCGTATCGGCAGCCAGCAGTACCTGCTTCGCAACGAAGCCTCCGAGAGAGTCATGCGCCTGCTGCTTGCGGTCGACGCCAGCGACATCCTGGAGCAGTTCCCGACGCACACGCCAGCGGCCTCCGCGCAGGCGTAGATACCAGCTTCGGGCAAAAACCTCGGGAAACGGCGCGCTTGCGGTCCACTTTGGTCAACTTGGGGGGCACGGGCACGTTTACGGAAGAGCCAACCGCATTCAGGGACAGGCCCTAGCCCTCGTTCAAGAAGACCGCTTTCCGCTCGAACGCCGCCTGCGCCTTGGCGTCGCCTGCCGTGGGATCATGGATTCCGCCAAGGCCTGGGCGTCGGGCTTCGAACAGCCGAGCCAGCTGGCGATGCTCGCGTGGAGCTCTGGGTCGCTCACGCCGGAAGGGCTCGCGAGCCTCGCGCCGACCTTCTCCAGCATGTCACAGCGGACGGCGAGCGGTCCCGCGCGTGGAAAGCCGATCAAGGTATAGGGCGTCGAGCCGATCCGAGGATCGGGCTTGAGCGACACGGCGCCCGCACGCGGTAAGCATGGGGTGATCGCGCGGGGCGCGGCCGCGACGCATAATGCTCGGCGCGCGGCGATGCCGCGCGGTTTCAGCAGGTGTGAAGCAAAGACATGTTGCGTACCCACGATGATGCCTGCGCGTCGGAGCCCGTGCCGGTCATCAGGTGACAAGGCCATGAGAAGGTCGCGCGCCTCCCCTGTTCTCAGGGTGCCGAGGCCCTGTTCAAGTTGATAGAGGATTCCCCGCAACGCTCCCGAGCCTCGTTCGAACCGCTCGTACCGCAGCGGGTCGAAGAGCTCGTTGATCCAGTCGCGCACCCAAGCGTTCAACCTTCGCGCAATGCGACTCGCGGCGCCCGCGCCTACCTTGCCTGCGAGGAGGAAGACGACGGTCGGGTGCAGCTTGTCCCGCCCCGTACCAAGACGAGCAATCACCTCGCCACGGTGCAGCATGCCCCCGTCCGCGGACATGCTGAACCCGTCGTGCGGCGCGTCCACCAGCTGCTCGACCCAATCCCAAAGGTTTGTGCCCTCTTCTCCGCTCATCGCCTGCCGTAGCTCGATGAGCTGCGCAAAGGGGCCCAACGCGATGGCGTGGCGTTTCTGCTCATCGTCGAGCAGGGGAATGCTCGTGGTTCGCCGCGCAGGGTCGACGAACCGCTCCGTCAACTTGCGATGGAGAGCGTCACTGAGGAGTTCCTCCACCTCGCGGGTTCGGCTCTGCCAGTGCTCGCTGTCAACAAGCCAGTTCGAGCGGTTTGCGATGTAGCTCCACGTTCGGACGAAGGAGACGCGGAGCGTGAGGGTATCGATGTCGCCGCGGGCGTCGTCGAGGCGGGCGATCTGCGAGCGTACCCAGGCGTCACTCAGGCGCCCGTTCGTGCTCGAGAGCTCGATGTAGATGCGCCGGAGCAGCTCTGCATGGGCCTCGAACATCAGCTGGCGATAGTCAGGGATTTGGCAGACTTCCCACAGCAACATGACCCGCGCTGGACTGTTTGCGAGCCGTCGTACCTCATCGAGGCGGGCGAGATGGATGAGCACCGCCCGGTCCTCCGCGCGATCGATCCGACGCAGCGCTGGGTGTGGCGGCGGAGCTTCGAGTGAAGCGACCAGGGCCTCGATGCTGCTGAAGTCCAGGACGTCATTGCGCCAGAAGAGCTCCTCCGTGGGCGCGAAGCGGTGTGACTCGATCGCCTTGACGACTCGGGGGGTGAGCGGCGGGGCAGGCGATAACGTCCCGAAGGAGCCGTCCTGGCGATAGCGTCCGGCGCGTCCGGCAATCTGTGCCAGCTCGGTGATTTGGAGCGGCCTCTCCCGCCGGCCGTCAAACTTCTTCAGCTCGCTGAAGGCGACGTGAGAGATGTCGAGGTTGAGGCCCATGCCGATGGCGTCCGTCGCGACCAGATAGTCGACCTCGCCGGATTGGTACATGGCAACCTGCGCATTGCGTGCTCGAGGCGAAAGCGCGCCCAGGACGACAGCGGTCCCGCCACGGCGCCGCTGGAGGCGCTCCGCCAGAGCGTACACACGCTGCACCGAGAAGGCGACGACGGCGCTGCGGGGAGGGATTCCGCCGATGCCGCTCGACCCCGTCGAGACGAGCCGAGAGAAGCGTGGATGGCGCTCGAAGCTGGCGTCCAAGAGGAGCTCCGAGAGCAGAGGACGCATCGTTTCTGCACCAAGGAACCACGTTTCCAGACGACCCCTCGCGCCGAGGAGGCGTGACGTGAAAACGTGTCCACGCTCGGGATGTGCGGCGAGCTGAATCTCGTCGATGGCCAGGAAGTCAGTGGGCACGGCGATCGGCATCGCTTCCACGGTGCAGATCCAGTAACGTGGCCTGCTCGGGACGCGCTTCTCCTCACCGGTCACCAACGCAACGTGCCCCTCACCGACGATGCTGGTTACACGGTCGTACACCTCGCGGGCCAGCAACCGCAGCGGGAGCCCAAGCATACCGGACCGGTGCTCCAACATGCGCTCCACGGCGCGGTGCGTCTTGCCGGTATTTGTTGGACCGAGCAGCGCCGAGATCGTCGGTCGGGCAAAGTCCGGGGCGGCGACCATGAGGCTAGCGTAGCAACCCGAGCACGCGGTGCGACGCAGACGCTGAGCGCGGCGTTCAGGCTGTCCCGGTGGCCGAAGTGGGTAATCATTACTGGGCCGTGGGCGGCAGTCGACGCGGCGGCACCACGACGGGGGCCGGAAAGACGCCTCGTTGCGGGATGCGATAGGTCTTGCCAGCGATGATCTTGCTCGAGCGAAGCCCATTGGCTCGCTTGATATCCGGTATCGTCGTCCCGTAGCGCTTGGCCAGTTTCCCCAGGGTGTCGCCGGAAGCGCACCGGTGAGCACGGTAGGTCACGGGAGGAGCTGCGAGGCCTCGGTCCACGAGGATCGGGTAGAGCCGCCGCGCCGTCTCTTGGGCGATCGGGTTGAAGAAGCGGATGTGAAGATGTGTCTTGTGTCCTGAAGCGTGGCGCAAAATGGCGCGCTGACCGTTCCTGTCGCGGAACAGTCCCTCCACCCAGCTCGGATCTTCTCCCCGCGATAGCGCATGCTCCTCCAGGAGTCGCAAGATGCTCCGATCTGCGAGGATCAGCTCCACGTCGGTCACCGTGAGCAGCGCTCGGACGAACGTCCAAGTGCGGGTGAGATCGAGATTTGCGGCGGTTCCGCGTTGATACCACCTGGAATCGGAGCCTACGTAGTAGAAGCTGACGTCGACATCGCGACCGGACTGGTGACTCACGTGGGGGCTCAGTGGCCCGCCGCCCCTCGCGCTGATGTGCCCGACAAACAAAACCGGAGTGTCGTCGTGTACCTGGTGCACCAAGCGCGCTGCGGCGCTCAGGTACTCGATTGTCTCCGACGTACCCCATGCATGCACGGGGTCGACCCTCTCCCATTCGGAGGCCTCGGGGAGCTGTACGCCGTTCAGGAGGCGCCCGGCGTTCGGACTGCCAAGGGAGAGAGAGCCGAGCGATTCGAACGCCTCATCGACGAGGCGCTCCAGTTCCTCTCCTTGCAGACCGTCGAGCGGATGCCCTCGCCGTTCGGCGTGGACTCGGGAGGGTACGACCTCGCGCGCATCGATGGCGCCATCCTCGATCGGCTCGCTGAGCGGCTCGGCGTAGGCTGGGTCCTTCGCTGGCGCGGGTGGGGGAGCTCCGCTCGGTGGTGCCATGGCCGCCGTCGCGCGCGGTGGAGCCGCGAAAGGCAGCTCGGTCGACGAGCAACCAGCGAGCCCCAGGACTCCCCATTGAGTAACCCAAAGGGCAACCGCGATGGCCGAGGTGAGCAGGGATCTCAACGCAACGCCGTGCGGATCCGCTCTGCCCACGAGCTCGCAGCCTCCTCATCGAGCTTTCCTGCAGGCCATCCGATCTGTAGGCCCTGTTCCCTATTGGGCTTGGGAATGATGTGGAAATGCACGTGCTGGACCGCCTGATGGGCGCCCGAGCCGTTGTTCTGCAGCACGTTGAAGTCTCTGCAGCCCGTCGCCGCCGTGACTGCACGGCAGAGCCGGGGTAACACCCGCCCGAGCGCTGCGGCAGACTCATCGCTCAACTGGTCCAGCGACTCCGCGGGTTCTTTGGGAATGGCCAGCAGATGCCCGGGTGCGACAGGTGCAATATCGAGGAAGGCGAGCACGTGGTCATCTTCGTACACGCGGTGTGCCGGAATCTCCCCCCGTAGAATTTTGCCGAATATGGTTTCCGCCATGGCCCCAGCCTAGGGTCCTTTTTCGGAGGCGACAAGGTTGCATCACACTAAATAAATCCCGGCGAAAATGGACGACTGCGCTCGGTACGGTCCTGGTCACGGACGACGGTCCACGCATTCGATGAGCTTCGTGAGCAGGAGCTTTGCCTCGCTTGCCCATGCCCATCTCCGATGCTGAACGGGCGCTGCGGGGGGCACGTTCCATCTGATTTCGTGGGTTGCCTTCACCTTGCGGGAATGGAGCTACGAGCCTCGGTAGAACGTCGCGCCATCTTCAGAGAGGGGAGCGGCGGCGGGTTCCGTCCGCGGGCTGCGCCGAGCGCTGTCGTCACGGCCGCCCTTTGGTGACGTAGACAGGGATAGCAGTCCATCAGTCCGAGAAACCCGCAGCCACGAGATGCTGTCAGTCTCTGGAGGATTGGCTCTGCTCGCCGGTCTGCATGCGCTGCCGCACGCGGGAGCAGGTCCGAGAACTGCTCACACGTGCGCGCCAGCTGCAGCTCGATCAACACCTTCAAGGCGTTCGACGCCGACCTCTGTACTGCGTCGGATTCCAGCAGCTCCAAGGCGCGGCGCGCGAGGGCCTGTTGGTCGGCACTGGGGGAGCGTCTGGCGGAGTTCCAGAAGTCATAGATGAGCTCTGCTCCGGGGGCTCCGAGCTGCTGGGCAGCAAACGCCAGCGCGCGGCTTCCCGCTGGGCTGCGAAGGATCGCTCGCACATCACGCTGCAGCTGGAGATCATGGCGAATGGTGGGCTGCCGGGCGACAGCATGGGCGTAAGCGCCCAAGCTCTGCTCATGCTGCTGCCGGCGCGCGTAGCCCGACCCGAGCGCCATCCAGTGGTCTGGGCCAAGCTGTGCCCCTGGTAGGCGGGACAATGCAGCGAGCGCCGCCGGGTCGCCGCTTCGTGCTCGCAGAGTGACGGGCGCCAGCTGTCCGCCCCTCTTCTCCGAGGCGTACCGAATCGCTCCCACCAACCGCTCATGCCCGCCAGCGCTGCCACCGCTGAGAAGGACGGGGGCAACTCCGATGATGACTCCAGCGGCCATGGCCCAAAGCCCCACGAGCCAGGCCGGCACCCTCCTCCGACCGAGCAGCAAGCGCGCTCGAGCGAGGACTTCGAGGTGTGCCCAGAGGGTAGTAGACAGCTGCCGCACGCGCTTGAAGCCATGGCGCGACGACCCCCTGGCGCGTTGAGCTGCAGTGAGCAGTGCCGCGCTGGCCCGCGATGGCCGCGTTGGATCATGGAGGCATTCGGCAATGGCCTTGAGCTCCTTGACGAGGTCGCCAGCGGTTGCCGGCCGATTTTCGGGATCTTTGCTCAGCAAGCGTTGCACGAGGCTGCGGAGCTGGGGCTCACAGGCAACGGGAAGCTCGGGAGGTGGCTCGGTGAGTTGCGCCGTCAGCACTGCGAGCATGCCTTTGCCTCCGAAGGGTGAGTGTCCCACCAGCATCTCGTGCAGCAGGATTCCGACGGCGTACAGATCGGAGCGCGAATCTACTTGATGGCCCGCTGCCTGCTCTGGGGACATATATTCAGGAGTCCCAAACACCGTCCCGACGCGGGTCAGGACGCTTTCGGAACCGTCATCGCTCTGTACTCTCGCGATGCCGAAATCCAGCACCTTCACGAGCTCGCCTCCCTCGGGTTGCTCGAGCAGCATCACGTTCTCTGGTTTCAGGTCCCGATGGACGATGCCCGCCTGGTGGGCAGCATCGAGCGCGCACCCGATTTGGAGGGCGATCCCAACGGCTCTCTTCTGTGGGAGCGCGCTACCTCCAGCGAGCAGAGTGCGCAAGCTGACGCCGTCGACGTACTCGAGAACGAGGTAGAAGGATCCGTCTTCGAGCCGTCCGAAATCCTTCGCCGTGACGACGTTCGGGTGCTCGATGCGAGCGGCGGCGACCGCCTCTCTCTCGAACCGCGCGACGATCTCGGGTTGGTGCGTCAACTCGCGATGCAGCACCTTCAGCGCAACGCCCTTGCGCATGAGCACGTGCTGCGCCTTGAAAACGGTGCCCATGCCGCCTTCGCCCAACCGTTCCTCCACCAAGTAGCGGTCAGCGATGAGCGAGCCTTCGAGCCTCTTCTCTGCCGCAGTGACACACGGTGAGCAGGCAGGGGCATCGGTGATGCCAACCCCTAGGTCGGGCATCGCTTGCTCTCGCAGCAGGGTCGGTTGGTTGGCAGTGCTCAACCGAGCCATCGCGAAGCGCGGCGATCGGCCGCCGAGTACGTCATTCACGTCGTCGAGCATGGTGCGGGCGTCTGGATACCGCGCCTCGGCCTGAAAGCGGAGCGCCTGATCGACTATCGCGGCCAACTCGGGTGCGCAGTCTGGGAAGACGGAGCTCAAGCTCGGTGCTGGAGCGCGCCCCATGAGACCGAGCAGCTCGAGCGGGGTCCCGGCGGTGTGGATGTGGCGCCCCGTCGAGGCGCGAAACAGCACGGCGCCGACGCCGAACAAGTCCGTGCGCCCGTCAATCGCGTCGCGATCGCCTTGTGCCTGTTCAGGGGCCATATAGGGAATCGTCCCGAGCGCCATCCCGAGCCGTGTCTGGGCCACTGGAGCAAGCTCGTCTGATGTTTCGCCAAGCACGCGGGCGATGCCGAAATCCAGTAGCTTGAGTCGGTCACCAGAGAGCACGAGCAGGTTTGCTGGTTTGATGTCTCGATGGACGACGCCCGCGTCGTGCGCAACGACAAGTACCTCGAGCAGGTGCCGAGCCAGTCGCAAGAGCTCGGTGGCGCTTGGCTTCGGTGTGCGCCTGAGGCGGGCAGCGAACGACTCCCCCTCGAGCAGTTCCATGACGAGGTAACATTCCGCTGGAGATGCGACGTCGTAGGCGAGTACACGAGCGACTCCGTGGTGCGGAAGCATCCGACTGACCTCCGCCTCACGCACCAGTCGTCCCCTCGCTTCCGGTCGATGGGCAGCCTCGCTTTCGAGGAGCTTCACGGCTGCTGTAGTCGAATCCACTTCGTCCGCTGCAGCGTAGACCGTGGCGGTCGCGCCGGCGCCGAGGACCCGCTGCAGCCGCCAGCGGTTCCCGACTAACTGGCCGAGGCGCAGGTCGGTTGGGGTGTCGCGGGGATTCGCCATGGCCAGAAAGAAGACGGAGCTTAGTCCTTTCCGAAACCGCGTTCGAGGTCGTCGTTCACTACGTCCAGTCGTCGCCGTTTTTGCTCCAAACCCCTGTGCGGGGCTGCCGCTGGTGGGCTATCTTGGCGGCGTGAGCACCAGGGATGGTTCATCGACACACAGTCCGTTCGACCTGCTAGGGCGCTTCCGAAGGCGCTGGCCCGGCAGGGGATGGAGCTGGGATTCGCGGTTCAATTGTGTGTCCTCCTCGTTCAGTGCTGAGCTCGAGCAGGAAGCTCGGTCGGCCATCGCCCAAACCTTTTCGCTCCAATACACCCAGCGTTCTCTCCGCACGGCGCCTCCACGGATCGTCGAGGTGGCCGAGGGCACGGGCGGCCTTCGCCCTGACCAGTTCCTGGTTCTGACCGATGACTACGGCGGACTCGAGGCTTTCGGCTTGTGGTGGCCATGGGGCGATGATGTCACCATCTCCTTCAGGGTCGGCTTGGTCGGCTCGAACGCGACGCAGCTCGAGGAGGAGTTGCGGGACCTGTTCGGCGCAAACTGGTAGGGTAGCTTGGCGCGGCCCTGCGGCGCCTTCATGACATCCGTTGGGTGCCCCTTGCCCCCCAAGCCAGATGCAGGCTCTTTGGTGGGCATCCTGCCCACTGCCTGGCCTCCGTCCAGGGTTCGGTCAGGGTATCGCAGGGGCCAAGGGAAGAAGTCATGAAAGGTGCGCCCCAGGCTATGTGGAGTCCCACGAGTGGCGCGGCATCTGGTAATCTCTGGCGCAGCCTGCGGCCCAGGTACTCGCCGCGAAAGGATTCCCGGAATGCGCCCCGACGAGATTTCCGCCCTCCTAGAGCAACCGCTCGAAGACCCCCAAGCCATCTTGGGAGCGCTCCTCTCCGCGCTCGCGGATGGCAACTTCGCGCAGGAGCCATGGCATGCGCTCCATCAAGCGGTCGAACGCCATGGTCAGCAGGGTGCTCTCTCGGTGGCCTACGATTCCCTGACCGCGCCCGGCGGCATCGATCTGCTTACTCCAGACGCTCAGGCCAGCGTACTGCTCATGGCTGCTCGCGCGAAGCGCATGGCGCGGGAATATGGCCCAGCGCTGTCCCACATCGAGCGTGGCTTCGACCTGGATCCGAGTAGTCTGCAACGAGACCTGCTGACCTCCGAGCTTCTGGACCTCTTCGACAAGAGCCTGCGCGACAAGGCTCGAGCCCTGGACGTTGCCGAGGCCATCCTGGCGCAGAATCCCACTCACGCGCGGGCGCGCGAGGTGACTGAGTCGTGTCTCGAGGTGAGAGCCCAGGCTCCCCGGGCGGCTGCGGTGCTGGCCGCGCTGCACGAGAAGGCGGGGCGCTTGGAGCTCGCCGCTGCGATGTACTCCCGGCAGCTCGGTTCGGCAAAGGGCGAAGCGCGCTTGCTCCTGCAGCGCCGCTTGGCAGTACTCCGGGAAGACACACTGAAGGATCCTGCAGGAGCGCTCGACTTGCTTCGCGTCGTGGTTGCGGCTCACCCCGAGGACGAGGAGGTGCGGGCACGCTTCATCAAGCTGAGCCTCGCATTCGACGAGCCCCAAGCGGCCGTTCGTGTGCTGGAGCGCGCTCTCGTGTCAGGCAAGGAACCCGCGTTGCGCAGCAGGGTCGCCGTCGAAGTGGGACAGATCTTCCTTCGCTTGGGCGATATGCGCCGTGCTCAGGGTGTCTTCGAGCAGGCGATGCGCATGGGTGGAGACCCGGGAGCCGTGCTCACCGCGGCTCACGAGCTGACGGAGATTCATGCGAGCGCCGGCCACCCTGCTGGCGTGGCAAGAGCCCTCGAGGTAGTCATAAGGCACGAGGGAGACAAGCAAGCGCGGCTCGAGGCAGCGCGGCGGCTGGCGCGTCTGTGCGAGAGCAACGACCTCGACCCGCGGCGGGCTGCCTTGGGTTGGGTCGTCATGCTGGATTCTCCGTGGTTCGATGAGGCGTTGTCTCACATCGAGGTGTTGGCGTCTGCCGAGCCGGTGCGCAGCTCCGTCCTCGAAGCGCTGGCGAGCGCCACCACAGGGATCACGGAGCCCTCGCGGCTCCAGGTCGTCTTCGTCCTCGTGGCACGGCTTCGGGAGGCCGCACGGGATTTCGATGGAGCAATCCTGGCGTGGCAGCAAATTGCCGAGCGCTGGCCTGGGGATCGTACAGCTCTTGGCGAGCTCATCCGCCTGTCCGAGCGCGAGTCGCGCTGGAAGCCGCTGGCGGACGCGCTGGAGATCGACTTGGAGCTTGCGCCCGCGGAAGAGCGCGCTCAGCTATTGACACGCCTGGGAACCGTCCAGCAGTGGCATCTCGGCAATCCGAACGCAGCGGTTGCGGCCTTCGCGCGAGCTCTCGCCAGCGAACCCGAGCAGGTGGGAGCGCGCCAAGGCCTGGAGCGCCAGCTCGCCGCTCCTGCAGCGCGTCTCGAGGCGGCGCGGGCGCTCGAGCAACACTACCGCGCGCGCGGTGCCCACGCTGACCTGGTACGAGTCGTCGAGATAATCGCAGAGGTCGAGCGCGATCCCGTGGCGCGGCTGGTGGCCTACGGTGAGGCTACCGAACTCGCCGCCGCCGAGCTTGGGCACCCCCACCGGGCCCTTGCCTTGGCGGGACGAGCGCTTCGAGAGAGTGTCCGAGGGGCGCGCGATCAGGTCTCCACCTGGACGGCCCGGGTCGACTCCTATTCGCAGCGCGCGATGGACTTGGGAGCGAGAGCAGACTTGTTGAAGCGGGCGCTCGGCCAGGCGCCACTCGATGACCCGGAACTGGTGCCGTTGGTGCGTGCCGCGGCCTCCGCGCTCGTCACTGTCGGTGAACACGCCGCCGCGGCCGAGATCTTGGAGCACGCAAGAAGAGCGTTCCCTTCCTTGGGGTTCGAGGCCGATCTCGAGGCCGTCTGCGCGCTGCCGTCTCTCGAGGAACGCCTCGAGCTTCTGCAAGGAGAGCTCGAGCATGCCGCGGAAGAAGGGAAGCGGCGGCAGCTGCTCCACACACGCGCCCACCTACAGGAGCGCTCGGAGGAACAATCTGCTTCGGTGCAGGGAACCTGGTTGGCCATTGTCGCGGAGTTTCCATCGGATTGGACCGCGCATCAGGCTTTGGTGGCAACGAGTCTGGCTGCCGGAGACTCGAAGGGAGCCCGGTCGCACCTGGAGCGTGCCCTCGAGAGCGTGACGGGCGAGCTCCAGATCGCCGCACAGCTTCAGCTAGCTGACCTGATGGTTCGCGACGGCGAGAGTGGGCATGCGCTACGTCTGTACCGTGACCTCGTCGGGAGAGCGACGGTTCCCGAGGAAGTCTGGACCGCGGTGGAACGGTTGGTGCTCGAACAAAGGGACACGCGCCTGCTTGCGGAGGTGCTGGAGCGTCGGCTCATGGTTACCTTCGAGCCAGGTGCGCGAGCCGCCCTGCTCTCGCGATTGGGCGAGGTGTTCGGTGACGGACTCGCCGCAGAGGAGCTCGCGGTGTCACGTTGGATGGAGGCTGCGCAGCTCTACGAGGGCGATGCCGGGGATACAGGGCAAGCCGAGCGCTGGTACGCTCGTGTCTTGCAAGCACTGCCAACGCAACGGCTGGCGCGTGAGCGCCTGCTCGAGCTCCGCATTCGTCAGGGGAGCTGGGACGCTCTTCGCGAACCGCTGGGGGCCTGGCTGCACACGGAAGGAGTAGAGGCTGCAAGTTGGTTGCGCGGCCTCGAGTCCTACGCGATTCGCACCGGTGTGGCGGCGCAGTACGCGGACTTGGTACTTCATGTCGCTGCGCGATCTGCAGCGGAGGCAACCGCAGCCTCGCTCCATTCCAGCGTGGCCCGAGCCCTTGCGTCCGATTCCAACCACCAGGTTAGGGCATCGGAGCTCTACCACGAGCTTCTGGTTCGCAGTGACGCCACCGACACCGAGTGGAGTGACTTCGAGACATTCGTCGAGAAACGAGCGTCTGCCGACAGGGCCATCGAGGAGCGACGTTGGCTTCTTCGCTGGCGTATGGATCATGCGCCATCCGACATTGCTCCCATTCTGGAGGCCGCAGAAATGGAGCGAGAAGTGGCGCGTGACACGGCCGCCGCCGCGGAGCTGTACGAACGGGCGCTCCAGCTCGACCCCGAGCGCACTGACATTCTGCTCGTCCTACAGGCGCTCTATCGGGAGCTCGACGATCCGGGCGCTGCCATCAGGGTGGCCTCCGCCCTTCGGCAGCACAGCGACGGAGAGCTGCGTTACGAGGCCGATATCGCGGCTGCTGGATTGCTGATGGAGAGACTGGGCTGTCCCCTGGATGCGCTGGACATCATCGAGCCGCTCGTGCGGATCGCGCCTGTGGCGTCCGAAGCGCTACGCATCGTCCACCTCGGCCTCGCGCACGAGGATTCACGTCAGCGCGCCGCGACGCTGCTCGAGCGCGCAACCGAGAGCGTCGACGATCCTGCCGCTCGCGTGGAGGTATTGCAGCTCCTTCTCGAGACATCCGCAGGCGTTCCCGATTTCGAGGAGGCGCGGGCACGGTGGTATCTCAACCTCATTGAGTGCAGTGCTGGGGATCCCGAAGGCGCCCTCGGGATCGCGCTCCGCGCCGTTGAGGAGCTTCCCGGACGTATGGAACTGTGGGAACGAGCGGAGCAGTTTGCTCGAGATCTTGGGGCTCCGGAGCCACTCGCACGCGCTTATGCGAAGGCGTTACACGATGATCTGCCGGTCGCTGCCGCTGAAGCGATCGGGCGCCGCATGGTCGATTTTCACGAGGAGTGGTTCAACGAGCCTCAGCAGGTTGTGGAGCTGCTTCAACGGGTACTCGAGCTGGCTCCGGGCGCTAGTTGGGCCTTCGATCGTCTCAAGCTCGAGTTCAACGCATCCGGCCAATGGGAGGCCCTCTTTCGCCTCTACGATCGAGCCATCGCGCAGGCAGAGCACGAGTCTGCCCAGGCCGATCTCCTGCGCGAAGTCGCCATGGCGGCCAAGGACTTCGCAGGGGACGCCGAGCGCGCCATTCAGTACTTGGTGCGACTCCACGCACTCGTGCCTGCCGATGCGCGGGTCGAAGCTGCCCTCGAACGCCTCTACGAACGCGGTGGCCACGCCGTGCCTCTGATCGACCTCTTGGCGAAACGGATCCCCAACAGCGATGCGCATCAGGCACGCCGATTGAAGCTGCGAATCGCCGGGCTGCGGCTCGACGTCGACCAACCGCTGGAAGCTTTGGACCTCATCGAGGAGTTGCTGGAGCTGCCGAGCCATCGAGGGGATCTCACGGAGTTGCTCGAGCGGCTGGTGGCATTGCCCTCATCCAGGGACTCCCTCGTTCCCTCCTCTGCACGGGGCAAGAAGCCAAAGAAGACTCGCCCAGTCAGTGTCCGCGAGCGAGCCGCGAACCACCTGAAAGAGCATTACGACGCCGAGAGCCGAACCGAAGATGTCGTCAGGATGCTCGAGGTCCTCGTCGATGTGGCTGCCGATCCCGCCCAGCAGGCGCGCAGGCTGCGCCGTGCCGTGGACGTGCGGCTGGCGAAACTGCAAGACTACGCGGGTGCATTCGAGGACATGCTCCGGCTCGTGTGCTTGGAGCCCGGCGACGCGGCAAACCGCAAGCTTCTGAACGAGTTGGCTGATCGCGTCGACGGACATGCTCGCCAAGCGGAGCTCCTCGTACAGCAGAGCGATAAGGTCGAGAGTCCAGCGTTGCGCGTCTGCTTGCTCAGCGAGGCGGCGGACGTGATGAACTCGGCCCTGCAGCAGCCCGGCCGAGCCATTGAGCTATTCTTGCGCGTCCTGGCCATGGCGGAGCATGACGAAACGGCGGCCTTGGATGCTGCCCGCGCGCTCGATTCCTTGATGGACCAGGCAGGGCGCCACGAGGAGCGTTGCGCGGTGCTGGAGCGGCGGGCCGCGCTCGAGACGGAGCCGGACGCTCGACGCGTTGCTCTCTGTGACGCTGCGCGGGTCGCGTTTGCGATCCTCGACGACCCAGCACGAGCAGTGCGGAACTGGCAGGCCCGCCTGGCGGATGACCCCGACGATCTCGCCGCGCTCGACGGTCTCGCCGAGGCGCTGGAGCGTGGTCAGCGCTGGGGCGAACTGGTCGACGTCCTCAAGCGGAGGGCGCTCCTCGTCCAGTCTGCGGACGCTGCTCGTGCCGATCGGGTCCGTGTGGCGCGGGTGCTTGCGGAGTCCATGTACGCTCACGCTGACGCCATCGCTGGCTGGATGACGGTCCGTGAGCTTCACGGGCGTGACCAAGAGAGCTTTCTCGCATTGAGGGAACTCCTGTACGCCGAGCAGCGGTGGTCGGACCTCGCGGGGCTGCTGATGGAGGAGGCGGGCGCGGAGTCTGACAAGGTTCGGCGTGTGGCGCTCGGCAAGGAGTTGGGAGAACTCCACCGCACGCGGACCGGTGACGTCAACGCAGCGCTGGAGGCGTTTGTGGGCGCTGACGACTGGGATCGTGCCATTCAGGTCGTCGCCACCGCTCACGGCAACCGAGAGTTAGGCCGCGATGTCTGCTCGAGCCTCTTGGAACTAGCCGTGCGTGCGTGGGAGTCCTCCGAGAGCGAGGAAGAAGCCGGTGGAACTCGGTCTGCTGCGGCCTGGGCGATCGACGAGCTGGCGACACGCTTGCTGGAGGAAGGGCGTCACCAACAAGTCGTCGAGCTGCTCATCCGCGGCGCGAACCTCGGATTTGCTCGGGAACGTCGACGGCAGATGCTGCGAGATGCCGCGGTGCTCTGCTCGGATCACCTGAAGCGTGCGGAGCGAGCGATGGAGCTGTATCGGGAGCTGGTCATGGAGGATCCGGGGGACGCGATCGCGGCCGAATCCGTCACCCGTTACGTGGCATTGCTCGAGCACGAGGGGGAGCACGCCAGGATTGCGGAGCTCTGGGAGCAGCAAGCGATCGCCAGCGCCGCAAGGGGCGACAGCGGGACGGCTGCAGCCCTATGGGTCAGAGCCGCGGAGATCTGGGAAGACCGAATCAAGGATCTAGATCGCGCCGCCGAGGATTATCAGCGGAGCGGGGCGCTCGGAGGAATGGCAGGCTTCGAGGCGCTTGCGCGCATCTTCTCATCGCAGCAGCGCTACCACGAGGCCGCTGAGGTGTTGGAGCAGCTCGTGGAGAGCTCGCAGAGGGAGAGGACCGCGGAGCTGGCGCTTCGGTTGGTGGACACCTATCTTCTGGCAGGCACTCCAGCGAAAGCTCGCGCGGCCTTGCAGAAGGCGGTGGAGCTTGCGCTGGACGCGACTGAGCTCCGTCGTCGACTTGCTGTGCTGCACAGAGAGGCCGGCGAATGGCAAGCGTTGACGGACCTGCTGGTCGCTGAAGCTGGACGGACCGCGAGCAGCGCTGAGCGAATTCGCTACCTGCGCGAGGCGGCCGAGGTGCATTCCGTCCAGCGTGGGGATCCCAACGCTGCGGTACCGCTCTTGGCAAAGGCCGTGGGGCTGGCTCCCGCGGATGCAGATCTGAGGCTTTCCCTAGCGGAAGCGCTTTGCGCCGCAGAGCGCTTCCCCGAGGCTGTGCTCGTACTTCGCGAGCAGCTGGAGAACTACGGCACGAGGCGTCCCAAGGAGCGCGCGCTCGTACACCACGCGCTCGCCCAAGCGCTCCTCGCGAAAGGAGATCGCTCGGAAGCGCGGGTCGAGCTGGATGCTGCCAATCGCATCAATCCTGCCCATCCGGCCATTCTACGCGGACTTGCTCGGATGGCTTTGGAGGATGGGGAACTCACGCGGGCGGAGCAGACATATCGTGCCCTCCTGCTGGTGCTTTCGCCCGCTGCCGGCATGAAGGGGCCGAGTCGGGCGGAGGCGTTGCTCGACCTGGCGGAAGTAGCCATGAGGCAGGGTGATGGCGTGCGCGCCGCGGAGTTCGAGGAATCCGCGTTCGAAGCAGCTTTGGAGAGTCGGGGTGAGGCCCTCTGTTTGGAGGCCGCCCTTGCCGCGCGAGGCCGGCACGATCTGCTTGCACGTGCGCTCGAGGCGCGTCTGCAGAGCGCGCGGACAGCGTCAGAGGCAATCCATGCGCTTTCGGCCCTTGCGCGTCTGTACGCGGAGCATCTCGGAGGCGTCAAGTCCATCGAAACGCGGGTCAGGAGCCGCGCCGAGGAGCTGTACGCGCAGCTGGCTGCGGAATCGGCAGACGATGACGACGCCTGGGTAGCTCTCGGGAGGATATTCGAGTCTTTGGGCGACGCTGGTGCGGTTGCTCGGGTGCTCGAGCAGCAGGTGGATGCGTTGCTTCAAGACGAGGGGAGACGCAGCAAAGACGCTGGCCCGTTCTACCGCTTGGCGGAGATCCACTTCGCCGAGCCAGCGACCCGGGCGCGGGGTCTCGAACTGCTGCAGGCCGCCATGCAGCTGCGGCCGGAGCCGGCGAGGGCCGCAGCGATGCTGCATACTGCCTTGGACGACGGCTACGAGGCACCAGAGCTCGCAGACTTTTTCGAACGAGTTGCTCGCCAGTCGGGGGATGCTCGCCTGCTCGGCGAGGCGCTCCTTCGAGCCGCACAGCAACCTGGAGCGCGTCCCGAAGCGCTGCGTGAAGGTGTTCGGGTTGCGAGCGAGTTGGGGGACCAGGCTCTCCAGGAACGGATACTGCGAGCGGCCTTAGGCAACGAAGACAATGCTTGGTCGGACGAGGATGCTGCGTGGGCGAGAATGCGTCTCGCTGAGCGGTTGGAAGCGCGGGGTGAGGTGGACGAAGCGGTGCGGCTGCAGCGCGCCGCCGTCGAGTTCCTGCCCATCGGGGAGCAGCGAGTGGTGCTGCTAAGGATCGCGAAAGCCGCGGACGAGCACCTCGGCGAACCGGCTCGCGCGGCCAGTATCTACGAGGAGCTTCTGGGGCACGATGCGGCCGATCGCCAGATATGGGAGCCTCTTCTCGGGATCTATCGCCGACTCGGCGAACCGGAGAAGCTGGTGCGTCTCATCGGGGAAACCGTTCCCCTCGTCGAAACGCTCGGTGACCGCTCTCGACTTCGCTTGGAGCAGGCACAGTTGCTGCTGGACCAGAACGAGCCAGAGCGCGCCATCGAACAACTGCAGGAGACCCTGCTCGATGACCCGAGCAATGCACAAGCCGGTGAGCTCTTGGCCGCTATTCTCGAGCGGCAGGGCAGGGTGGATGAGCTGGTCCATCTGCTCAATGGCCAGCTTGACGCTGCCAAGGATGCGCAGGACCACCAGGCGATCGCTCGGCTGTCTCAACGTATCGGAGCTTTACTTGAGGCGAGCGGTCGTAATGACGAGGCGCTGACCGTCTACCGCTCCTGGCTCGAGTGGGAGCCGGACAGGCTAGAGGCGTTGCGGGCAGCGCTTCGCACCACCGAGGTGGGTGGTGATGCGTACCTGATCGCCGAGGCTCTGGAGGATCTCCTGAGAGTCGAGCGAGGGGAAGCGGGACTTGCGCTCAGCGCTCGGCTGGTGGAGCTGCGGGTGCAGCAGGCAGACGAGCCCGGAGTAGAGCGGGCCTGGCGGCTCGGCTTCATCGCAGAGCCTCATGCGGTCGAGCTGCGGGATCAGCTGCTGGCGCGGCTTGAGAGTAGAGAGGAATGGAGTGAAATCTGTGACCTTCTCGAGCTTGCGTTGCGGGCCAACCCCCAAGATAGTGGGCTGTTGTCTCGCCTCATGACAGCTTCTGAACGCGCTGGCCAGTACGAGGAGGCGCTTTCGCTCCTGGATCGCTTGGCTTCTGGCGGTGAAGCGAGCGCGAGTCTGCATCGACACAGGGCGCGGTTGCTGCGCGAGCTGCGGCGGGACGAGGAGGCGCTCGTCGAACTCGAACGTGCGTACTCGTTGGACAAGTCAGATTGCACCGTGCTGGTCGATGCGCTCGAACAGGTGCTGCTTTCGGCCGACTCGGATCGTCGTCGCGTAGTTCTTCGCAGGCTAGCCGAGCTGCGGCTCGCCTCCAACGAGCGCTGGGAAGCCAAACAGCGCTTGATGGAGCTCACAGCGGAGTTCCCTGGGGATATCGACGCGCTGCGGATGCTCGCCAGGTTGGCGGAAGAGGATGAAGACGCACAGCTTGCGGTCTCGGTGTATCAGCAGCTCACCAGCAGCGAGCAAGGGGAGGGCCTGCTTCATGCGGCGTTGCGCCTCGCAGAGCTCGCGGAACAGACCAATGCCCTGGAGCAGGCGCGTGCAGGACTGGAGCATGCCTATGCAGCCTTTCCGGGAGAAGTGGTGCTGTTGGCGCGGCTCCGAGACGTCTATGTGAGGACGGGAGCATCCATGGAGCTTGCGGAAATCCTCCTGCGCGACGCCGACCAGGTGGAGGATCCCTCCCAGCAGCTAACGCTTCTCCTTGAAGCAGCGGGGCTGCTGCTGAACACGGAGGAGGGCAAGGAACGGGTGCGCGAGGTTCTACAACGTGCTCGCAAGCTGGATCCAGAGAATGTGGAGGTGGGTGTTCTTCTCGCTCGCGCTCTGGATCAGGCGGGGCAAACAGAGGAGGCTCTGGCTCAGTTGAATCTCATCGTGCAAGCCCATCGTGGGAGACGGATCAAGTCCCTCGCGCCGGCCTACGAGGAAATGTCTGATATTCACCTGCGGGAGGGGTTTCTGAGTGACGCTCTGGAGGCGTTGTCCAGGGCCTTCGACATGGATCTCAGGAACGGGCCGCTCGCCATGAAGCTAGGAAGGTTGGCGCTGGAGACGGACAATCGAGATGTGGCATTGAGAGCGTTCCGCGCAGTGAGCATGATGCGCGCCGCAGATGACAATTCCGAGGGCGCAAGCAGCAGCGATAAGGCGGAGGCGTACTACCAGCTCGCGCGAATGGCTGCGGACGAGGGGGACGGCCGCAAGGCAAGGATCCTAGCCTCGAAGGCAGTCGCAGAACGCTCGGATCACGAGGACGCAGCGCGGCTGCTAGAGCAGCTCTGAAGAGTTGACTGGGAAAGGGGGTGGGCTCTCGATGGAGGGCCCGCTCCTTCTTAAACGACCTTCAATGCCCGGCCAACGAGCACTTCGTTGTGCGAACCTACCCGGTAGCCCGCAAGATCGAGCGTCACGTACTTGAACCCGTGGGTCTTGCCTTCGCTGATGATGCGTTCCCGAAACAGGGGAGAGAGCGCCCGCTGTAGCTCGTCCACCTGAAGCTCGATGCGGGCAATGGTGTCGTGCCAACGCACCCTGAGCTGGGTGAATCCAAGCTCACGAAGGGCTCGCTCGAAACCTTCCACCTGTGCGAGTCGCTCGCGGGTGACGCTCGCGCCGTAGGGGATGCGACTGGAAAGACAAGCGGCTGCTGGTTTGTCCCAGACTTCAAGGGCAATGAGTTTTGAGGCCTCTCGTATGTCGGCCTTGGTGAACCCGATGTCCACGAGGGGACTCCTCACGCCAGCCTGCTTTGCTGCATCGAGGCCGGGTCGGTAGTCACCTAGGTCATCGATATTGGTTCCGTTGAGGATGTGGTGGAGACCCAGCTCAGCAGCTTTGCGGGCGGCAATCTCATACAGCTCGGTCTTGCAGTGAAAGCAGCGATCTGGAGCGTTCTGGACGTAGCCGGCGCGTTCGAGCTCTCGACTCTCCACAAGAACGTGTCGAGCGCCCAGGGCGCGGGCGATGCTCTGTGCGTCATTCCGTTCTGAGGCCGCGAGGCTTGGACTGAGAGCGGTCATGCCTACCGCGCGACTCCCTAGGACGTCGTTGGCAACGGCCAACAGAAAGGCACTATCCACGCCGCCGGAGAAGCAGATGAGTACCGAGCCAAACTCGTGGAGGAGAACCCGGAGTTGATCCAGCTTGGTGGATGCGCTGACCTGGGGAAGAGACATCGAGAAAGGGATAACACGCCTCGTTGTGATGACCAGGGGCGGCCGGTCGGCTTGTTCCGCGAACGTGTTCTGGGAGACAGGGCTGCGACAGTGCCACGTGGGCTTGGGGTCTTTATCCCCATTACGGCCTGACGTTTTCCGTCATCCGAGCCCGCCGACTGCACTGGTCGGAAGGGGAATCACTGCTATTATGTTCAGTACTCACCGTGCCTCTTCCCGAAAGACTGCGCAAACAGCTCGAAGCTAGGCTTGGGCCATACCTGGGGCACCAGGACGCGGGCTCTACGCTTTCTTTGGGCAATGAATCTCTCGATTCCACGCTGCCAGACGGCGGCCTTCCTCGGGGGGTAGTGACTGAGCTAGCCATCAAAGGCGGTGCGGCTTGGGGCACGAGCCTGGCTTTGGCCTCCTGTCGTTCAGCGCAGCAGCAAGCCTTGCTCCAGGGGGGCGAAGAGGCTTGGTGCGCCTTCGTCGATCCGTCTCGGTCCCTCTACGGACCAGGGGTTCTTCGAGCCGGTGTACGGTTGGATCGCCTCTTGGTCATCGTACCAGAGTCGCGGTCCATTGCTCAAGCTGCATTGCGCTTGGTGCGCTCGCGGTTGTTCGCCGTGTCTGTGATCGACCTCCGGGGCATACCTGGAGCGTGGGTGGATGTCTCGCTAGCAAAGTGGCCCAGAATCATCCGGCAGTTGGCTGCTGGAGGCGAAGGAACACCTGGAACGGTCATCTTACTTACCGATACTAACTCACGGCGCCCTCTACCGCTTCCTGTGGCGCTGCGTCTCGAGCTCGATCAAAGGGAGATCGGAGAACTCGGAGTGACGGTTGTCAAAGAGCGTCATGGGCGCTTAGGAAACCGTCGGGTGGTTCGTTGCCAATCAGCAGTTGACCAGTGTGCTGGTGTTAGTAACTGTGCTGCTGATGGAACTGAAGAAGGGCGTATTGCTGTATAAATATAAGTTATGGTTGACCGCGGCTATCCATTGTTGGGAACTGGTAAGGCCTTAACGGTTACTCGACGCGTTGCGGCAATTGTCTTGCATGATTTGCTCGTCGAGCTGGCTCGAGGCAGAGCGCTTTCTCATGGTGATGTGGATAGTGCTTCTGTGCTACATCAGCGTGATCGCTTGCTCGGTGTCATCCTTGCTGATACGCCAGAAAGGGCGGAAAACGAGCAGACAGAAGATGCCCAGTTCGAGCTTGATCCGCGGCTGCGCCTCGACGCCGTCAACGAGCCGGCTCGCAGGTTGGGGGTACAGCCAGGGCAGACCGTGACTGAGGCGCGAATCATGGCTTCTCGCCTCGAAGTGGTAGTTCTCCGTCGGTCCACGGTCGAAGTGGCTCTGGGGGCTCTGGCCGAAGCTTTGCTTGCCTATGGTCCTACCGTTTCCGTGCAAGTACCTGATACGGTGTGGGTCGATGTCTCTGGATCCACACGCCTTCGCTGTGGAGAGGAGCAGTTGGCAGAAGAGCTCTTTGGGGTAGCTGCTGCATTAGGACACCGTGCTCGAGTGGCAATAGCGGGAGGTCCACGCATCTCTCAGGCCTTCGCGCGCTGGGGGACGGGTAAACCCGTTCAGGTGATTCCTGGGGAAATCACCCAGCAGCAGATGCAGAAGCTGCCAGTGGTCGCTTTGCCATTGGAGGCGGAGCTCGTCGCCTGGTTTGTGAGGCTGGGGCTGCTCACCGTGGGCGACTTGGGTCGCTTGCCTGCGCCGGCAATCTCGGCCCGCTTGGGAGAAAGGGCTACCGATATTTTGGCGTTCTGCCGAGGAGAGGATAATGGGCCGCTCCGCGCATATGTCTCTGCACCGGTGCTGATAGAATCCCAAGAATGGGAAGAGCCAATAGAAGGGTTGGAGCCTCTCCTGTTCGTGTTACGGGGTCTCGTGGCACGTGTTTCAGCACGCCTTTCTGGGCGCGGCATGGCTGCTAAGGAATGTCAGGTGGTGCTTGGTAAGGAAGCCGCAGCGGCCAGGTTCCTGGGTCAAGCTCCAGAGGTTCGGATAGCCCTTCAGCTGGCTATTCCGCTGTGGCGGGAAGACGATCTTCTGCGGGTGCTGCGTGCTAAGCTAGACCACCTTCGAGGAGTGGGCCGAATACTGGGGATTCGTCTGGAAATATCGAAGCTCACTGAGGCAGTTGGTCGTCAATTGGATTTCTCCAGAGTCTCGAACAGTTTGTCCGGAGCTAGGGGAGCCGAGGAAACTCTCCCCATCCTTTTGACCGAGCTTTCGACTGACCACGGTGCGGAGAATGTGGGGGTTCTTCGCTTGTTCGACGCTCATCGGCCGGAGCTCAGGAGCGCTCTGCGGCCAGTTGGAACGCGAGAACTGGCGTGCAGCCCGCGCGACGTTGGAGCTCCGTTGAGGAAGGCCAGGGCCCTAACATCGTCAAACCTGCGTCCGCCCACGCGTCTGCTACCTAAACCGGTTCCCATCGACGTGCCGTTGCGCGCGGGCTCGTTGTTGCCGCTTGGACGAACGCTCTACGCAATCGAGCAGGTGGAGTTCGAACAGCGCTTGGAATCCGTAGAGTGGTGGTCAAAGCAGCCAGTATCACGCGACTATGTGAAACTTGTTCTCGGGAGCGCCGGAGGGCAATTGGCTGTGCTCGCTTATGTCGATCGCGAAACGCACGCGCGATTCGTCTATGCCGTGCTCGATTGATGTTGGTAGGGGGGGGGGGGGGGGGGGGGGGGGGGGGGGGGGGGGGGGGGGGGGGGGGGGGGGGGGGGGGGGGGGGGGGGGGGGGGGGGGGGGGGG
>JAEWRL010000194.1 GCA_023398955.1 Pseudomonadota bacterium | reverse complement strand
CGCCATTGACGTGTGCTGACATCAAAGCGTCGGCCGATGATTGCGACTGCGGTGTGCGGCTCCAGATTACCAACAACTGCGATGCCACACTCACCTTTGTCGACTTCCGCTTTCCTATCTGTGCCCCGGAGGGAGCCGAGCGCAGCGAGCCTTGCGCGGAGCTGCACCCCGGTGGGTGGGGCCGCGTCTTGTTCGAGCTGACGACAGTGGGCGACACCCGCCAGGTCGTTATGGTACGCGACGCGGAGGGAGTCGAGCACCGCATCGAGCTGGCCACGACCGTGACGTCCTTCGACGACGGCTGCGCGTGTTCCTTGCCGGGGCGGTCGCGAAGTAGTGGGCTTGGCGGGGTAGCCTTCGTGGTTGTGCTGGGTGTTGCGGGTCGGTTTCGGCGGGTGCGCATCTGTCCGCCGAGCGTCTGCGCCAGGACCGCGCTTTGACACTCGAGCGTGCCCGTTCCTCTGGGGCGCCCGAACTCGGTCCCAGGTTGTGCGCTATCCACAGCCGCCTCACCGGGTAGCCGGCTGTTGGCACGCGCCAAGCCTGGGCCATTTCTCCCGAGCATACCCGGGTCATTGCTCCCGAGCGCGGAAGCCCTGGACGGTGGAGAGCCGGGCATCGCGGACGGCTGCGCATGCCGTATGGCGGGCGCGCGCTATCCGGCGTGGCCGTGGGGTGGCGCGGCAGCCAGGGGATGGCGTCATCCGGGTTTTTGGCCGTTCATTTGTCCTTGGCGCTGGCGCCTGCCGGCCACGCACGGGCGCTCGTTGCCGGGCGCCTTGGGATCAGAACGTGCCCCGCACGAACCCGGGACCCACCTGAACGGAGCTACCACCGGCGCTCCCCGTCGTTCTGCGAGCGGAGGCATTGGGGGCACTCAGCGAAAAGCTCTGCTCCTTGCTGCTCAAGTAGTAGTAGAGCGACGCCCCGAAAAGCCCTAGATAGAGGCTACCACCGACGATGAGGAAGGCCGCGTCACCCTCTTCTTCTCCGCAGAACGCGTCGCTCGTCTCATTGCACGCGGGCGGGTCGGAAGCAGCTTCGCTGATGCCCAGCGCCAAACCGGCGACCCCGGGAAAGATGCTCCATGCGCCGATACCCCAGAAGAGCCAAGCCGAAGTCGTTGGCGAACCGCGCTGGGGCCTGTACGATGCCACCGCGCGCTCACCGGGGGTGAAGGGCAGCTCGTCAGGCACATCGACCCGGTCGTCGGGTGACTTCAGAACGTAGCCACTCTTCGGGGGCACCCAGCGCTCGCAAGGCAGCGTGCAGAGGAGCTCGTCGCCCGCGTCGTAGAGGGCCCACGACTCGCTCTCCGTCTGCGGGAAGGTAATATGAACGGCGCTGGCCCCGAGCTGCGGCGGGCGGGCTTCGATTCGCCCCGTGTCGAGCGGCACCAAGAAGAGCTGTAGCGGGGACGCGCAGTTCGGATCTGCAGCTTCGGGCGTGGCATTGATGCACGCGGCATCGGTCCCCGCTTCGTGGAGGATCTGCTCGGATTGGCGCGAAGCGCCTTTGAGCCCGGCACCACGCACGTCCACGGAGCCACCCGGGGCGCTGTCTTTGCCGCGAAGCAGCTTGAACGTGCCGAGGCTGACCGCCGATACGAGGTGCGTGGCCTCGCTGCATTGGGCAGTGAGCGGAATCCTTCCTGCGTTGGCGTCTGCCAGCCGGAGCTGGCCAGCGACGCGCGTTCGCACCGCGAGCTCGCCGCTCTCCGCGAGCTCGCCCTGCAAGGCCACTGCGCCAATCGGCAACTTCGCATAGAGCTCGTCCTCGGAGCGGATGTGTAGAGTGTCCGTGGCGAGTGTGGTGCGCGTCCAGACGTAGGCCCCAGGGGGGCGGCACTGGTCCACGAGCTCGAGCTCGCAGCCCGTGTATCGCACCAGCACCGGCTGCGACTTCAGCAGCGTCTCCAAGCGCGCCTTCTTCAGCGCATCCCACTCGGTGACGATGGGATTCGCGGCACCGCCGCCAACCCGGCAACGCGCCAGCGGCGTCGGGTCCAGGCTGCCAGTGGGAGTGCGGGGCCCAGTTCGATCGGCGGATGGGCTGCAGGAAAGCAGGAGTGCTGCCAATGGGATTGCGGAGGCTGCGGCGCTTTTCATGCTTGAGTCCCGGTCATAGGAGCGAATCGAGGGCACGTTCGAGATCTGACTCGGGATGGTCGGGGCCCCCGACCCACCGAATGGTTCCCTGCCTGTCTACGACGAAGGTGATGGGCAGCTCCGTGACGCGAAAGCGACCGGCGACCCGCTTCGCACGGTCGTGGATGATGGGAAAGGTGAGCACATGGCGTCGAAGCAGGCTCTCCAAGGTCGTGCGGCGCTCATCCAGACTGACGCCGACGAAGACGACCTCAGGGAGCGATTCGTGGAGACGCTGGGCTTTGGGCAGGGTCCATTCGCAGGGCTTGCAGTAGTCGGCGAAGAATTTCACGACGACGACGCGGCCTTGGAGCTTGGCTCGGTCGATGCACGCGCCCGTGGTTGTCCGTTCCAGTGCAGGTAAGGCCCTGCCGAGGAGCGGGCTTGGCAGTGAAGGCGGAAGGCCGCCCCTGCTACAGGCCGCGAGCACGAGTGCGGAGGCGCAGAGGCGCGGCAGGAGCCGGCGGCGGGGCGAAAGCCAAGGCTTTGGGCAAGGAAGGGGCATCAGAACGCGACCTCGAAGTACCCAGGGCCGACGCCCAGATGAGCCTGCGTGGGCATTGATGCTGGCTTCTGCTGGCCAGGGAACTCCTTGATCCTGAAGCTCGCCTCCTCGCTCCACCAATACCAAACGAGCAAGCCCCCGCCGACCGCAGAGAAGACCGCCCCGGGCACCAGGAGCCCGGAGGCCGAGTCGTTGCCGTCACCGGTCAGTGCCTCGAGACCGCCCGCGAAAGTGAGCAGTCCGCCAAACACCAAGGACGGAGTTCCGACGATCCAAAATGCCCAACTCGCCCATCGAGGCAAGCCTCGCTCGAGACGGTACTCGCCGAGCGCATGGCTCCCTGGCGCCACCGGAAATGCGCCCTCGAGGGGGATCACCTCGCCCGTGCCGAAACCATCGAGAGAGCGCTCCAGAGAGTAGCTTTCCTCGGGGCGTAGCCACCGGGAACAGGGGAGGTCGCAGAGGGCGCTGCCGTCACCGGTGCGCAGGGTCCAGCGCCCCGGATCCTCCGACACCAGAGGGATGTGGACGAGCACCTCGCCCCTCTTTCGAGCCTGCTCCAACCGGGTCCTCGGTTTGCGATGCTCGAGCGACCGAAGCTCGATTCTTACGGGCGACGAGCATTGCTTGTCCGGCGCTAGCTCCGTGGCAGCCGCGCAGCTGTCGGGGATGCCCGCCTCTCGAACGACGCGTTCGGCTCGAGTGGTTTGGGTCGTTTCATTCATCAGGGGACTCGAGCTCTCGGTTCCTCCCTGGGCGGCAGAGAGGCTCGCCAAGCTGAAGGCTCCAACGCTCACGGACTCGATCACGTGGCTGGCCCTGGCGCAAGGCCCGATGTCTGCCGTCTGGAGGTCCCCTTCGTTCAGGTCGAACTGCCCCGCAATCGTCGTACGGAGCACGAGACCCGCGCTTCGCTCGAGCTCTCCCTCCAGATTGAAGCCACCGAGGGGCAGTCGCGACGCGAGCTCGTCCCTCGTTCCGATCTTCAGGGATTCCTGCGAGATTTCCGTGCGCCGCCAGGAGTAGCGGCCGGGGAGGCGGCACTCGTCCAGGATGCGGAGCTCGCAGCCCGTGTACTCGACAGCTACGGGCTGCTCACTGAGCACGCCTTGCAGGTGTGCCTTCTCCGACGCGGGCCATTCAGTGACGAGGGGGTCGAGCTGGGGGTTGCGCGCGCAGTCGAGAGCCTCGGCGTCGCTGGAGGGCGTCGCTCCGCGGGCCGGCGCTGTCCCCCGTCCTCGCGTCGCAGCCGCAACGGGCGCTGGCGACAGGACGCTCGGCGCGTTGCTTCGCGGCGCGCCACAGCCGAGAACCTCAAATGCGCCCAGCAGAGCGAGCCACGCCGCTCCAGACGTCAGGAGGTCGAGCCACCCGCCGAGCACCGCGCTCGACCCAACGCGCTCAGGTCGCCGCACTAGAACCTCCCTCGAACGAAGCCCGGGCCAACGCGGAGGCCCGTGGTTCCGGCAGTCCGTTCCGCCGCGGGGGCTACCTCGAACCCTGCTTCTTGGCTCCACGAGAACCAATAGTAGAGGCCCCCGGTCATGGCGAAGTAAGCGAGGCCGAGCGCCAGTGACCCTCGGTCGAAATGGCAGTCGTCGTCGCACGGACTCTTCCCATAGGCCCTGATTCCCTCGACCGCGAAGAAGCCGCCCGCGAGGGTGAGCGGAATGCCCAAGCCGATCAGGAGGAACTTCGACGTCAGCGGCGCGCCGCGCTCCGAGCGGTACGTCGCGGCCAGCTCCGTGCCAGGTCTCGCGGCAAAGCTCCTTGGGAGCTCCAGCTTCTCGACGTCATCCTCGTCCTCCGCTTCCCGCTGCAGGTAGTAGCCGCTCGCTGGAGGCACCCAATGGCGGCAAGGCAGCGCGCAGAGCACCCCCCCCGCTGGAGGCCCGCAAGGTCCAGGCCTCGTCTTCGTCTTCCGGCGGCGGCAGGTCGAGAAGGACTGCGCCACTCCTGCGTGCCTGCGCCATCTCGCGGTAGCTCTCCCGCTGACCCACGGGCACCAGGAAGAGCTGGACTGGCGAGGCGCACTGCGGGTGCGGTTCGTGTTCCGTCGCGGCACCACAAGCCTCCCGAACCCCCGCTTCGCGCAGGATGCTCTCGTCGTAGGCGGCACGCGCTCTCGCCTCTCCGGACCCGGCGCTCAGGGACGCCCCGCCCTTCGAACGCGCCCCGCCGAAGAGCTTGAAGGTCCCGACGCTCAGCGCACGGACCCAGTGGGTGACGGCGGCGCAGGCGCCCGTGCGCGGCACCTCGACTTGGCGCGTTGTCAGCCGCGGCTGGCCCGACACGGTGGTTTGGACGGCCAGGTACTCGCTGTGCTCGAGCTCCGTCTCGAGACCCACGGCTCCGATGGGCAGCTTGGCGTAGAGCTCATCCACGGAATCGATGTTGACAGTGTCGGTGGCCAGGGTCGTCTGGTGCCAGGCGTAGTTTCCGGGTAGCCGGCAGTCCGCCACTATCCGCAGCTCGCAGCCGCTGTACTCGACGGCGATGAGCTGGCTCGACAGCAAGCCCTCCAGATGAGCCTTCTCCGAGGCGCTCCACTCGGTGACGAGCGGGCTCTCGGCATCGACTGCCACCTTGCACTTGTCAGCAACCGGGGCGCCATGCGCGGCGCTGGGCGTTCGCGCTGGCGCCTCGAGCGAGCTCGACGAACACGCTGGCTGGGTCGCGGTGAACAGGGCGAGCGCCGCCCAAGCCATGGCGGGGCTCGAGCGTCTCCCATTGTCCTGCCTTCGTCTCATGCCTCGTAGCGCCCGGTCAGCATGCCCGGTCAGCTCCGGGGAGACAATAGGGGGCGGCACAGACGACCGTGCCGTTCGACGTCGGAGGGTTCGACGTCGGAGGGCTCAAAGCCGTTACGAGCGAACATCCTCCACGGAGCCGATGTATGCCGCATCGTGCAGGGTAGCCGCTGCCCGTGACTGGCATCGGCCCAGTGTACGGCGCACGCCATCATTCCAGGGCATCCACCGTGATCGTGACGGCCTGGCTCTCGATTCGACAGCGTTCCTCCGTGCAGACCGAGAACGAGAGAGTGCCGGAGAGAGCAAAGTTGCCGGCTCGCGTGGCTCGAACGGGCACGTCGAAGACACCGCGCCCTTGGGTCGCCCTCATTCCCCTGACGACCCTGCTCCGAGCGTCGACGCCCGGAGGGAGCGGGTTCAAGGTGAAGCGATGAGGATACTCCGGGTTTATGTGAAACGGAGCAACAGCCTCCAGCACGGCCCTCAAGTGAATGGAACGTCCCACCCTGGCGGGCGTGAAGGCCTCTAGCCAAGCGGAGGAAGAGTCCGTCCCGACGATGGGGCCCCGGGCGAACGTGACAGCCTCGTGAAGTCTGCTCTCCGCTAGCTGGCTGCGTGCCTCGGTCTGAGCGCGGTTCGCGTGCGGCGTGTCATCTGGCGACATCGTCTCGCGCGTCGAGTCCCGGCGCGTCCAGTCCCGGCGCGTGGACGCTCCGCGATCCGCCTCCGCTACTTCGGCGGAGTGCGCGCTGGGCTCTGGCTTAGGCGGGGCGCTGGGACCGGCATTCCTCTGCACGAGAGGCCCTCCGCGATGCGGGCAAGGGGACAAGGGTTCCTGGCTCGAGGCCGCGCACGCGACGAGGGCGACGAGACCGAGCAGCACCGGACCGCTCCGGCGCTGCTGAACCCGTGAGGCCATGGCGCGGAGCAATGCATGTGGTTCGAGCCGGGGCATGGTGTGGACCTCTTGCCGCGGTGTAGCGCGACCCTCGGCGGGCAGTCCAGTGCGATCCTCGGCGCGCGCAGGTGTCTTGACACTGGCCCGCCGCGCTCGTTCTTCTCGAGCAACCAGCGCCGAATCGTTCTTTTCTGACGGATGCGCCACAGTGTTACGGGCCGGCGGGGATGATCGAAGCGGGATCGGCCAAGGTGATTGCGGCGGGATGCGAGGACTACTGCGAGCGCGTCGACGTGCGGTGTGCCGAGACGCCAGAGACGCCAGAGACGCAGTCTCAGCTGCCCGCGGCTCTCACGTCACTCGGCAACCAGGAGGTGCGTCATGGGATTACTTGACGACCTGCTACCGACTCCTCGCGCGTGGAAATGGGCGGCTGGGGTGGGAAGCTCCGCTTCACTCTCGGCGGGGCAGGCGGTCTCAGCGGAGGAGGCGGAAGCGCTGGAGTTCGGTCGACTCCCTCGGAGACCGGGCGGGCAGGTGGAGCTGGAGCCAGAAGCGCAGAAATCGGCTCAGGCTCCCGTGCTTGGTGTCTCTCTCGCGAATCAGGACTTGCGGCCCCTGCCCGAACGGCGTGACCGCGCGTAGCTGCCCGATGGGGCTGTTGCGGCATGTATTCCGCGCTGACTAGGAAATCCAGCCACGTTCCGTCCCTCACAAAGTAGTCGGAAAGGTCTTATCGGCGTTTGTTTTGAAAGCCGACCGGTGGTTCTAGGTGCGTGAGCGTTCTTGGAGGATCCGAACCCCGCGCCCCCGGTGCTTGCCTCGCAGATGATCTTTCCGAGCTTGCTCCCCGCCGCGCAAAAGGACGACGCGCCGGGGACGGTACTTCCCCCAGGGCGACGGGGCGAATTGGGGTCTCGAGGTCTCGAGGTCTAAAAGCCGTAGCCGATGAAGACTCGCGATGCTCCGCGAAAGCCCGAAAGGTCGATGGAGGGCTCGCCGAGCGTCGTGAAGCGCGCTCCTTGAATGAACCAGCCTGCGTCGACGGCTACACCCAGGACGAGCCCGGAGTCGAACATCGTGCGGGCCTTGAATCTGCCCGAAACGGAGACGACGGGGCGTACCTTGCGGGCGCCCTCCTCGTCGAAATCGTTCGTGCCGCCCATCG
>JAEWRL010000219.1 GCA_023398955.1 Pseudomonadota bacterium | reverse complement strand
TCCTGGAGCAGTTCCCGACGCACACGCCAGCGGCCTCCGCGCAGGCGTAGATACCAGCTTCGGGCAAAAACCTCGGGAAACGGCGTGCTTGCGGTCCACTTTGGTCAACTTGGGGGGCACGGGCACGCATTCAGGGACAGGCCCTAACCTCCTTAGGAGCTTTGCCGCCTCAATCGGAAGGTATCTCCATTGCTGGCAGGCAGGCGGGTACCATACACTGGTTACCCGGCATGCAGTCGGCGTCCGACTTGCAGGGCCAGGCGCAGCGCTGAGCCGCGGGGTTGCAGCGATGTGTGAGGCATTGAGCATCGGTCTGACAGGGGAGCGCCATCGGGTGCGGCTCCGGGATGGCGGAGGTCTCCGCGGCTGGCATCGGCCCTTCTAAGCCTCTCGTGTGAGTTGGCTCGGACTCAACACCTGCGTTCTGTACTCCCTGCGCAGGCTGGCTCGGAGCCTGCACGGCATGGAATGCCTGCGGCTGCTGAGGCCGTGCCGACTCTTCCGCTCGCGTGCAGGCTGAGCTCAGAAAACCCTGAGTGGCAGCAAGTACCAGAACTGGCGCGATGTGACGCATGCTTCCGTTCTCCTGTGAGAGTGAAAGCGTTGCACGCTGTCTGCCCGCTGGTGGCGTGTTTTCCCTTGTGGAACCTGGATGCGTGGTCGTCCGTGCCATTTCATTGCCTTGAGAAAGTACTGTAGATGCCGGCACGGGAATTGCTTTTGATGGGGGCCAGTGGACCGGCCCAAGAGGGGGGCTGTTCGACGGTGCTCCTGCCCCGCTTCGCGGATGAGCCGACCGGGTCCGCACTGCGCGGGGCATAGCCCTAACGCTTGTGGTACGGCCCAGCATGGACTCGATGCAGAGGCTCAACGCTCGCTCCAGCTGTGGGAGTGATACTTCGTTCCCGTTTCGCCTGCTGGCGGCGAACGCGCCGACGTTCCGCCCGTTCCTCGGTGGGGCCGCATTTCTCCGCTGCACGACGCAAGGGCAAGGGAACGACGGCGACGCTCGCCGCCGGGTGTGGCCGCGGTGGGCCGCGTGAGGGGATACCTGTGTGCCTGCGCGGCGCTCGGGCTCGGGGGACTCGCAGGAAGGCACGCGGTTGCTCAGGAGGCAGGCACCGTGCCGTCGGATTCGGCGGCTAGGGTATGGGTACTCGGCGACGACGGCGCCATCTTGAACCTCGCGACCGAGCATGGATCTCTGGGGCGGGTGCCGCCACCGCAGTTCGATGTGGAGTCGAAACCTGCTGTCGCTGACGGCTTGCGATGGATCGTGGCGGGGGGTGAGAGAGGGCACCCCCCTCGTCTTGAGCTTGTGTCTTTCGCAGCGTCCGGGCGCGAGCTGGATCGCCTCGAGCGCATAGCAACGGCCGAGGTCCCCTGTCCCGCGCCAACCACGGAGAACTCGGCTTGCTTTGGAACGAAGCGCCTGAACCTGGTCGGTGGCTTACTCGACCGTTTGCATCCTCAAGGACGTGACCGCGCGATTCGCGCTGAAGTTGGTGGTTGGATAGCAGTGCTCCTCGACGACACAGAGCTCGCGGTTCTTCGTGTGGGCGGCCCCCGGCGTAGCGCGATTGGGCCCGCGGGGCGCCTGATGGCCCGCCTGCGCGTATTCCTCCTCCGGGACGGTGCGCATGGCGCGCCGCCGTTGGGCGCCACGGATCGAGAGGCTCGAGACCTCGTTCTGGGAGAGGTCCGGAAGGCCAATGAGATCTGGGGGCAGTGTGGCATCCAGTTCGGGAACGCGGAGGACGTGCCCATGGAAATCGTGCCGCCGCCCGGGGTGGAGCGCGTGACTTTCGGATGCGGGCTCGGCTTGCCTGCTGCAGGAGGGGGGCAGCTCGCCATGACGGTCGCCGGTGCGCCGATCCGCTTCGAGACCACCGCGGCTCGGTCGCCGCTCGCTACCGCCGAGGCGTTTGGGGCCCATGTGAGCGCTCAGCTTGGCTACGCCTTCGAGATCGAGGCCGTGTCACCAGGTTCCGTCGCGGCGAGGCCACTCGCTGATCTGACGATTAGGCTTCCAAACGGCCAGGCCGCGCCGTTGGCGCCGTTGGACGACGAGGCCTTGTCAACCGATGGTGCGCTCTCTCTCTGCCTTGGCGTCGTCGACCTGAGCGATGGGTTGTCGCACTTCACCGACCACTCGGCCGAGAGGGGAACGGAAGAGGAGAGGGCCCTCATTGCGGCCTTCGATGATCAGGATCCCACCACCATCGAGGTGTTGGTGGTCTCCAGCTTCAAGGAGAGCCCGCGGCTCGGTGAGTCATTCATTCGCGCTGACGGCTCTTCTCTGCAGAGTACGGTCATCGTAGGCGCTGCGGGCATCGCATCCGGCGCCAGCTCCAACGTGCTCGCTCACGAACTCGGTCACGTGTTGCTCAACATGATCGGGCACCCTGACGACTTTGGAGTAGACCGGGCGCTGGCGCTCATGGATGCGGACGCGAGTGGGCGGTCCGTCTACGGGCCGGTGCGCCTATCTCGGCACGAGTGTCAGCGAGCATTCCGGGAGTCGGGGCCGGGCGCGGCAACCGAGCTGCTGCGCCCCTGGCCCTTCTCTAGCCACCCGCTGATGCGGGGCGGTGAGCACGAACGCGCGGGTGCCGGACCCGCGACGGACAAAGCGACTTCTCCACGATGAGCCCGATTCCGCCCCTGCCGCACCATCTCCTCGCCGCCAGGGTCAGTCGGTCTCCGGCTTGACGAGCACGAACAGAGTTCGCCCGTCGCGAAGGACCAGCAATAGCTTGTTGCCCTTCTCGGTTTTCCACAGGCGAGAGGCATCTGCAGTCCCCGTCACTGCTTTCCCGTTGATACGTAGCAGCACGTCGCCACGCATCAGCTGCGCTTCCGCCGCGGGGCTGCCCGGCGCTACCTCGGAGATGACGGCACCGGTGGTGAACTCGGCGGGAACGCGCAGCCGCTTGCGGAGAGCTGGGGTCAAAGGCTCGAGCCGGATGCCGGAGACCTCGACGTCCTTGGATGGCTGTCCCGGCTTCGGTGCTGCGGCTTCGCCCTCTTCGTTGGGGATTTCGCCGAGCTCGACCTTAACGGTCATGGTCTTCCCGTTCCGCACGATGGTCAGGGTTACATCGCGTCCTGCCCCGGCGGCAGCGATGGTATTGCGTAGGTCCCCGGTCGACGTGACTCGGTGATCCTCCACCTTCGTGATGACGTCGCCGCGCTGCAGGCCCGCTCGGGCTGCGGGAGTGCCATCGACGATATCAGCCACAAGGACTCCCTCCGCCGAGTCGAGCCCGAGTGCCGCAGCCAGCTCGGGTTCCACGCTCTGAATGCTGACTCCGAGCCAGCCCCGCACCACTCTGCCCTCCGTCAGGAGCGCGTTCATGATGGGTTGCGCCATGTCGCTCGGAATGGCAAATCCGATTCCCATGCTGCCGCCGGTCCGCGACAAGATGGCGGTATTGATTCCGACGAGCTCCCCACGCATGTTCACGAGGGCTCCACCCGAGTTCCCCGGATTGATGGCTGCATCGGTCTGGATGAAGTCTTCGTAATCGACGATGCCGAGATCTGCACGGCCGAGTGCGGAAACGATCCCCATGGTGACGGTCTGACCAACACCGAACGGATTCCCCACCGCGAGAACGGTGTCACCGAGGCGGAGATCGCTTGAGCTGCCCCATGTGATGGGCACCAGATCGCTCGTGTCGCCCTTGAGTCGCAGTACCGCCAGGTCGCTCTTCGGATCCGTGCCCGCAGTCTCAGCCGGGTACTCGCGTCCGCCCATCGTCGTGACGACGATCTCGTGGGCGTCCGCGACCACGTGGTTGTTTGTCAACACGACTCCCTCGGCCACGATGACGCCAGAGCCGAGCCCTTGCTCGGTGCGCTCACGGGGTCGGTCGGGTCCGCCGGGGCCAAAGAAGTGCCTGAAGAAGGGATCGCTGAAGGGGAGGGAAGGGGGCCTCAGCTGGCGCTTGCGCGTGGAGCTGATGTTCACGACCGAGGGGAGGACGCGCTCTGCGATCTCCGGGATCGAGACAGGGTTGCCCACGCCATCGGTCACGCGCGGCTGCGGGAGCGCTTCGCTGGCCACGGTGGGACGGGGCGGAGGAGCGGTCGCGGTCGCGGCATGTTCCGCCTCTCCGGGCGAAGTGGCACAGGCGGAGGCGGCCGTGCCGAGGCCGATGAGGACATGGGTAAGCAGTCTCTTTGCGCGCATGCTATTCCTCTCGTGTGGCTACCAACGAGTGACTACCGGACTGCATTCCGGCAGAGGTTGAGTTATTGCGTGCCGCGGATCATGCTGGGCGTCAATGCCAGCGCCAGTCGTGCCCCTCGTCGATCTCTCTAGCCAGCATCTTGGGCTGGAGTCCGAGCTCGCAGCGGCCTTTCTGCGTGTGCTCCGCAGCGGGGAGTACATCCTCGGGCCGGCGGTTCGCGCGTTCGAGGAGCAGCTGGCCGAACACGTCGGAACGCCTTGGGTCGTCGGCGTGTCCAGCGGGACAGACGCGCTCCTTGCCGCGCTGATGGCGCTCGGGATTGGCCCGCACGACGAGGTAATCACGACGCCGTTCAGCTTCGTTGCGACTGCTTCGGCGATCGTGCGGCTCCATGCGACTCCCGTATTCGTGGACGTCGAGCCCTCCACGCTCAATCTGGATCCCTCAAGGCTCGCGTCTTCCGTCACATCGCGAACGAAGGCCATCATCGCCGTGCACCTCTTCGGCCAGCCCGCGGACGTCGAGCGCTTGGCCTACCATGCTCGGGAGGTGCCCATCGTCGAGGATGCTGCGCAGGCTCTTGGTGCCCGCTGGCGGGGGCGCGCCGTGGGAAACCTGGGTACCTTGGCTTCCTTCAGTTTCTTTCCCTCCAAGACCCTCGGAGGCCTTGGAGACGGTGGAGCGATCGCGTGCAGCAGTGAGGAACTCTGGCACCGGTGCCGGATGCTGCGCTCTCATGGGGCCACGGAGAAGTACCGGCACGAGCTGCTGGGCGGTAACTTTCGATTGGACGCTCTTCAAGCTGCCTTGTTGAGTGTGAAGCTGCCATTGCTGGAGACCTGGAATGGGCGTCGACGGGAGCTGGCGGCTAGGTACAGTGACGCCCTCGCCGATCTCCCTGGCCTGGGCTGTCCGTCCGTCCACGAGGAGGCGACCCCGGTCTTCTCACAGTACACGATTCGGGTTCTCGGCGGGTACCGCGAGGCGCTTGTTGCCTTCTTGGCGGGCCGCGGTGTGGCAACGGCGGTACACTACCCCCTACCGCTCCACCAGCAACCCTGTCTACGCGGGGTGGCTCGGCTCAGCCCAGGAGCGCTTCCCGTGGCGGAACAAGCTGCTCGGGAAGTCCTCAGTCTGCCGCTGTTCCCCGAGCTCAGCGATGCCCAGCAAGGGCGTGTCATTGATGGGGTGCGAGCCTTCTTCTCCCGATGAACCCCAGCGCGCCCTGTCGTTCCGCTTCCACACGCTACCGGTCGCGGCACCGTCCCCTCATGGGCGGCCCGGTCCCTTTCATAGGCGGTTCGCGCTTGGAGTGACCGGCGCCTCTTCGACGCCCCGGAGCAGCTCCAGGACAGCGAGAGCAGCGAGCTTGCGAGGGCCCTCGACGTCTGCGGGGCCCACGCAGGCGGGACAGCCTGCACCGCAGGTGCACCGCGCCACGAGGGTGCGTGTCCGCTCGATGAGCTCCGGACTGCGCTCGAAGAGGCGTTGCGCCAATCCCACGCCGCCCGGGTGCGCATCGAAGATGAAGACGGTGGGGTTGAGGCCGCCAGTTCTACCGGCGAATGGATCGCGCCCTGCCGTCTGGGACGCATCGTCGCTACCATCCCCGAGTGTTCGGTTCAGGTCCCTCGGTTCACACATCAGTGCGAGCGAGGCAACCGTTTCCAAAGCTTGCCCCACGCCGCGTAAGCCGTCGACGACGGTAGCGCGCGGCAAGGCCAACCTCCCGAGCGCCGGTTCAGGGAGAGTTAGCCAAAAGCTAGTCGTGTGAAGCTGCATCTCTGGCAGGTGCACGTCGCCGTATCCGGCATTCTCGTGCGTGAAGAACTTGATCTTCTTGTATCCGGTGACCCTCTCGATGACTTTGACGTCGCCCCAGCCCAAACGCGCGGTCCCGAGCGGTCTAGTGCCCACCTCGTCGAGGACGTTCACGATTCTGTAGGTCAACGCGGTGGTGAAGTAGTCCGGTTCCACACGCCGCACGAACGCCTTGTGATTCTCGTAGTCGAGCCGCTCGACCTGGTATTGGTCGGCGTCGTGTTGGTAGATCGCCTGCTCGTGGAGCATCGTGTGCGCAGCCCTCCAATCGAGCTCGGCGATGGACTTGTCCGTGGCGACGTCGATGATGACGAAGTTGTCCCAGCCAATGTTCCTGAGGGACACACTGTTCGCCGGGAACGCTTCCCCCGCCCAATAGTACTTTCCAGCACTCTCGTGCACCAAACCGTGCCCCGCGAGGTAGTCGAGCGCATCGCGCGTCGAGCCTGCATCGAGGACGGCATAGTTCTCACCCAGAGCGGCTGCGGGGCTTGAGGGCCGCGGCCCGGCAGGGCTCAGCTGGAAGGGTGCTTCAAAGGTGGCGCACTTGAGGTGCTGAACGAGCACCTCGACGTTCGCTGGGTCGATGCGAGCTTCCTCAGCGCCAGCTGTCAGCAGGTAGTCGGGGTCCCGTGCCAAATACTGGTCGAGCGGAGCGCTCGAGCAGACGAGCAGCGCGATGGACTCTTTGCCACGGCGTCCGGCGCGACCGAACCGTTGCCATGTCCCGGCGACGGAGCCGGGGTAGCCGACGCAAACAACGGCGTCCAGGTCGCCGATATCGATGCCGAGCTCGAGCGCGTTCGTCGCGACCACACCCAGGATGCGCCCTTCCCGCAGTCCCTGCTCCACCTGCCGCCTGGTTTCCGGGAGGTAGCCTCCACGGTAAGCCATGATAGCGTTTGGCTCGATGTCTTTCGGCGCTCGCGCGCGCAGGTATTTGAGCATGACCTCGACCGAGTTGCGCGACGGGCCGAAGATGAGCGTGGGCACGCGGGCACGAATCAGGTCAGCGCCGAGGCGTACAGCTTGCTTCAGTGCGCTCGCGCGAATCCCCAACTCCTCATTGATGACGGGCGGGTTGTAGAGGAAGAAGCGTCGCGCCGACCGAGGAGCTCCTGAGCGGTCGATGAGCTGAATGTCCTCCTTGTCGATGCCCAGCAGGCGTGCCGTGTGCTCTGCCGGGTTTCCGATTGTGGCGGTAGCGCAGATGAAGGTCGGGCGGCTCCCGTGAAAAGCTGCGATGCGCCGCAGCCGCGCTATCACGTGCGCCATGTGAGACCCGAAGACTCCGCGATAGGTGTGGAGCTCGTCGAGGACGACGAAGCGCAGGCCCTGGAAAAGGGAGACCCATCGAGGATGACTCGGAAGGATGCCCGCGTGCACCATATCGGGATTGCTCAGGACGATTCGGCTTCTCTCTCGTGCGCTTCGGCGCGCATCGCCTGGCGTGTCTCCGTCGTAGACGACCGGTCCTGCGGCAATGCCGGATTCGTGGGCCAACGCCTGAAGAGCGTGCTCCTGGTCCCTGGAGAGCGCCTTCGTGGGGTAGACGAACAGCGCGCTCGCCGCAGCATCGTCTGCCAACGCCTGCAAGACGGGGACGTGGAAGCAGAGACTTTTGCCGCTAGCCGTGGGCGTCGCAATAACGACGTGCTTGCGCCGCCGAGCCGCCTCGATGGCCTCGGCTTGATGGCTGTAGAGCCGACCAATGCCGCGGCGAGCGAGGGCCTCCGTCAAGCCGGGAGCCAGGTCCGACGGGAGTGGCGCGAACCTGGCTTCGCCGGCTTCGAAAAGCCGCTCTGCGGCAAAGCAGCGCTCGATGTGGCCCTCCTGGTGCCAGGAACTCAGAACGGGCTCGATGCCGAAGCTCTGCAACCAAGGGGCGTCTGGCATGCGCTACCTATACATGCGTTCGGTATGCTGGCAACGACGCGCTAGGTGTCGTAGGGATACGGCTCTCATGAGCGAGCCCAACCCCGTCGGTTCTCCCGAGAGTGGCAGCGAGTCTAGTGGCGACCCAGATGCCGGCCGCGAGCCAACGGGGCCGGTCGACGCGGGAGGTCCGTCGGTTGCCGTGGGGGCTGGGGATACCCGGGGGGCGGCTCCCTTGGGCGGGGCGACGCACGTCGAAGGGGACCCCTGCCGTGCACCCGAGCCACCGACTTACGTTTTCTTCGCTAGCATCGCGGCGGTCGTACTGTTCGCCGACGTCGTGACAAAGGCCTGGGCCGAGGTGCGTTTCGACGGACGACCGAGGACCGGCCGCAGCATCGTTCTCCTCGAAGACCAGCTGCAACTGGTGCTTACGTACAACCGAGGCGGTGCCTGGGGGCTCTTGCAGAACCTGAGCGAGTGGATTCGCCGGCCATTCTTCGTTGCCGTGAGCCTCTTGGCGATCGGGTTCCTCGTATTCCTCTACGGGCGCCTTCAACCGAACCAGAAGGCGCTCAAGTGGGGGCTCCCTTTCGTCCTCGGTGGTGCTCTGGGTAACCTTTCCGACCGTATCACCCGTCCGGGTGTCGTCGATTTTATCGATTTCCGCGCAGATTGGATAGCGACGATGAACCGGGGAGTGGCCATGTTCGTCGAGGGCTGGTCGGTGACTGACCATTGGCCTACCTTCAACGTTGCTGACATTGCCATTTGCATCGGAGTCGCGTTGATGGCAGTCGACATGCTGGTGGCGCAGCGGTCCGAGAGCGGCATTCCGGTCACTGTGCGGCGGGTTGAATCTGAGGGTTCGGCAGAGGGTCCGAGCTAGCCCGGAGGAAGGGTTTCACGGTCATGCACCCACGACTCTTCGAACTGCTCGGGATCGCGTTTCCTAGCTATTTCATGCTCCTTGGGCTCGGGTTTCTCATCGCAACGGCCATGGGCGTCCTGTGGGCCAAGCGGATCGGACACGACCCCGACGTCGTCGTCGACCTGGGAATAGGCATGCTGATCGCGGGGATCGTCGGTGCGCGTCTTCTACACGTGGTCGCGGACGGCTACTTCTGGGACTACGTGCATATCTGCACGGATCCCGTCAAGGTCGGGTGGCGAGTCACGGAGCTCGAGTGCGGCTCCCCGGGGCTCGAAGGCACCTGGGATGCAGCCCGCGCGGTATGCGTTCCGGAACCCCACAGAGACTGGGTGCACCAGCTTGGACGCTGCTTCAGCTGGGCCAATCTCGCAGCTGGTGGGCTCACCTACTACGGTGGATTCTTGGGGGCTACGGCGGCGGCAGTATTCCTCCTGAAGAGGGACCGCTTCCCCTTCTGGCGTGCAGCCGACATGGCAGCCATGGTGGTGCCTCTCGGCCTTGCATTTGGGCGGATGGGCTGCCTGCTGGCGGGATGCTGTTTTGGTGGTCTGCTCGACGCACCCTGGGGACTCAGTTTCCCGGCGGGGAGTCCTGCCAGCGAATCCCAGTGGAGAGAAGGAATCCTGGCAAGTCCGCGCCTAGCCAGTCTTCCGGTGCATGCTACCCAGGTCTACGAAGCTGCTTCGGCGCTCGGCATTTCGGCGTTGCTCACGCTGGTGGTTCACGAGAGGAAGCGCTACGACGGCCAGCTGTTCATGATGTTCGTGGCGCTCTATGCTGCAGTGCGCTTTGTGCTCGAATTCTGGCGTATGGATGACCGAGGCAGCGTGTTGGGCATGAGCACCTCCCAGCTGATCGGGATCGCGCTCATCTTCGCGGCGGTGGCGGGACACCACGTCCTTCGGGGGAGAGGTGAGAACCAGCCTTCGCGTCGAACACCAGCGTGAGGTGGCTTTGGCGCACCTCAACGACGCACACAAAGAACCCGGCCACGAGCAACGGCGCAGGGAAGGAGATCGTGCCCGCAGCCGGGAGCGAAAGCCTGCTCCGAATCTCCACGGGAATCAATGCTCCGTGGGATCGGGTGATGCTTTCATCGACACCCAGCGTCTGGGTTTGTCGCACACGGGCATGGATCGGGCTCGGCCTTGTATGCGCGGCCGCCGACCCCCTCCGACACGGTTCAACCCCTGCTGTCGGCCTGTAATTTTGCGTTCAGGGTGAGGAGCGTGGGCCAGCGCTGCGCCGGTTCACCGTCACCTTGGGGTACGGGTAGGGAAGCTGAAACAAGCGGATCGACGTGCTGAGATAGTCGATGGATGAGCCAGGGTTGTCCCGCGCCCTCCCGGTGATACCTGTGATGAGCTCTTCGAGATCCACTCCGACGCCGACGTAGGTGCGGGCGTAACGGGAGCCGGAATCCTGGTTTCTCTTGAATCCGCGGGCGTAGTAACCACCGTATAGTTCGATGTACCGCAGAGGGGTTCCACTGAGGAACGGGATGCCGCTGGGGCGCAGGACGAAGAGGAACTTCTGCCCCTCGTAGTCGATAATCGGGTGAAATCCTCCCTCCTGCGGCGAAGGATAGTACTCGAGGCGGTAGTCGAAAGCCCGCCCGATCCTTGGGAACGCATTTCGAAAGAGGGCCAGTGAAGCCCCCGCAGTGTCCATGAGCAGGTCTTCGTAGGAGAACCCGTGGTCGACGGAATACCCGTCAAACATCTCGACGTACGTCATCAGGGTCCAGGTAATCAGCGGAGGCGCCAGTGCCGCCCCGACCTCCTGGTCTTCCGCCGTCCTGAGGCGCAAGTACAAGAACTCTGTCATCAGGTAAGTCGAATAGAAGTGCCCGAGCTTGTCCTGCCCTCCGCTGCCAGTATCGAGGCCGAGCCATCCCTCCGAGTTGAAGCGGAAGTACGCAGTTCCCCACTTCCAATCTCGGATTCCGGCATAGGTGATCAGAGAGAACAGCCCCAGCCCCTCCCATTTGAGCGCGTCGAACTGCTCCCAAAGCGTGAATCGAGGCTCGTGCGGCGGTGAGGTCGGGAGGTCCGTCGCGGCCTGAGCTCCTCTCAGGGGCATCGAAGTGAGTACGACGATGGTGCTCGCGACGAGCGAGAGCTTCCAGGTTCTGCGCGGGTGGGCGCACTCCAAGCCGTGAGCGATCAAAGCGCTTCCTCCGTACAACGAACTCGGCGCGCTGCACCAGTCCGGAGTACCAACCTTCTCGGCCGCGCGTCAGAGTCCGCGCGGATGAACCACAAATTCGGCTTGGTCGCGGGGCAGACTCGGGTGGTCACCGCGGTAAATCGTCCGTTGAGTAGAGCGATCGCGTCGACCCGACCGAGGCGCCGAACTAGGATGGGCCACATGAGGTGGTTCGTACGCCGTTCCCAGGGGCTTTCTACCTCGCTAATTTGGGTTTCGCTGGCCGCCGCATCCTGCGGGGAGCGAATGGAAGAGCGCCCCGCAACGCAGGGCTGCCAGGAGGATTGCTCCGCCGACCCAAGGGGAGCCGTCGCCCGCCCGACATGGCCCAACGGCGACGGAGGCGCAGGATCGGGTGGCCCTTCGAACGGAACCGGAGAAGGGGTGGACCTCGAGGGTACTATCTACTGGATGGACTCCACGGATCTTGCACCAAACGATACGCGCATCTACGTACAGGGCGCGACCGTGTCCATGCCGCTCGCCAGCGGCACCAAGCTCGTGTCCGTCGACGCACGTGGTGGCCACTTCAGCATCGAGGATGTGATCAAGGCGAGTCACTCCTTCTTGGCCGTTGTTCCCGAGGCGGCCACGGCGGCCCTACCCACCCTTCAGTGGATCGATACCGAAGGATCGCAAACGGTACGCGCTGGTGTGGTTTCCGCGGCAGCTCTCGATTTGGCATTCTCCGTCGTTTCAACGCCGCGGACGCGCGATCCGGGTGCGGCACAGGTCCTGCTGCGCTTCGTGGACGAGGTAACGGGCACCGGTCTGCGCGGTGTCAGAGTCGAGGTGCCTGTTGGGAGCAAGGCCATCTACGACCTGGGGAGCTCGTTCACGGATCAGAACGTCGGGTCGGGCAGCCGCGGCCTGGTGCTCCTTCAGAACGTCCCTGTTGGGGGGAGCGACTTGCAGACACTGACCCTTCGCTTTGCTTCCGATAGCAGCTTCGTGGAAGCCACCGCGGTGCTCGTGGGAGGGGGAATGGTCACTTATCTTGCCGTTCCAGTGACGGAGTGACGCCGCTCCTGGCGTCCCTGGCACGTTCGAAGCGCGTCTGGTAAGTGGCGGTCGTGACTACACGAATCGATGGCAAAGCGATCGCGGAGAAGGTGCGCGCCGAGGTGGCTCACGGCGTGCAGCGCTTTCGAGCGGCGCACGGCCGAGTGCCCGCTCTGCACGTCGTCCTAGCGGGAGACGACGCGGCGTCCCATGTTTACGTCCGGAACAAGGAGCGAGCGGCCGCTGAGGTAGGCATTGCGGGCACGGTGCATCGGCTCCCTGCTACGGCCTCTGAGGGGGAGCTGCTGGGGCTCATTACGGAGCTCAACGCATCGAAGGAGGTCGACGGAATCCTGGTGCAGCTGCCGCTCCCCGCCTCGATGGCTTCTGCGAGGGTCTTGGAGCGGATCCATCCCGCCAAAGACGTGGATGGATTTCATGCCCTGAACGTTGGCAGGCTTTGGGCTGGCGGGCCTGCCCTCGTGCCATGCACGCCCCGTGGGTGTCTGCGCCTGCTCGAGGAGACTGGGACTGCGATTGAGGGAAGGCGAGCTCTCGTGGTTGGCAGGAGCAACATCGTGGGCAAACCGATGGCGGCGCTCCTACTCTCGAAGCAGGCAACGGTGACCATCGCGCATTCCCGCACCGCGGACCTCGCCACCCGCTGTCGAGAAGCGGATATCCTCGTAGCTGCCGTCGGTCGCGCGAAGATGATCCGCGGAGAATGGATCAAGCCTGGCGCAGCAGTGATAGACGTGGGGATGAATCGAGACGAGCAGGGCAAACTCTGCGGCGACGTCGACTACGCGAGCGCGTGGGGAGTCGCGGGAGCGCTCACCCCAGTACCGGGCGGGGTCGGGCCAATGACGATTGCGATGCTCCTGGATAACACCCTGTCAGCTGCGGTAGCACGTGAGACGGCAGCTCATAATCCATAGCGCTGAGCTGGTACCCCGAACCTTCGGCAGACGTCTTGCAGTACCGCATCTGCTTGGAGCCGCGCCGCCGCTCTGTCGAGATCGTTGTCGATGACGTAGTCCGCGCGAGATGCTTTCTCGGCAAGCGGCATTTGGGAAGAGATCCGCTCGTGAGCTTGCTCGGCGTTCAAGCCAGAGCGCATCCGGAGCCTCGCGAGCTGGGTAGGTTTCTCCGTGACCACGACGACGACGGGTGCCAGGTCCGCGTCGAGCCCGACCTCGAAGAGCAGGGGCACCTCGTAACAGGCAATGGGATGACCCGCCTGCCGCAATCCATCGCGCCGCGCAGCAAAAAGCTGCTGCACCAGGGGATGAACGATCGCCTCCAGCCGTCGTCGGCCGGCCAAGTCACGGAAGACGAGGGCGGCCATTCGTGACCGGTCGAGCTCTCCTGTGGCACCCTGGACGCACGGTCCGAACTCACGAATCACCTCCCGAAGGCCCGCCGAGCCCGGCGCAACTGCCTCGCGCGCCAGCGCGTCGGCATCCAGCACGGGAAGCCCACGCTCACGCCAGTGGTTTGCAATCGTCGACTTTCCCGTCGCGATGCCGCCGGTGAGACCGAACACGTGCATACCGGGCTTACCGATAGCCCGCATCGTTGGCATCAGGAAGCCCGCTGAACCCGTTGCTCTTTCACCGATGGTGCCCGCGCTGGTGGGCCCTTTTGGGGGCGAGACGCCCTCTCGCCGAGTCGACCCTACAGCGGGCCGAAGTGCTCGCTGCCGGCACCGGGGCCGTGCTAGAGTCCCGGACAATTTCCGCACGCGGGGGTAAAGGACACGCTGTGTCTGTCAAGGACAAGCTCGCGCGGTTGGGACGTCCAGGGCCAACTATCGCTTTCCCGCGAAGCGGTGCCCCTGGCGCGGCGCCCGGGGTAGTTGGAGGCGAGTCCTGCGCGACGAGCGGCGTCGCCGGACCGAGCGCTTCGCCGCTATTCGAGCGGGACGCAGCCGGGGAGGAGCGGGGCCACACCCTTGAAGCGTTACGCGCGCAGATGAACGCCATCCTGGGGCGTCCACCTGCGCCGGTCATTCCGTTGGCCGATCCAGCTTCCACGGAGTTGCCCTTCATTGCATACGATACCTCGTTGGGCCCTGTGCACCGGCGTTTCGAGCACCTTGCCCCATCGGTCCACGTGGGGCGCATTCCGGTCGATGCGGCGCGCGACGCCGAGGGTTCGGTGTTGGCGTTGCTAGCGCTGTCTCCGGCGCTCGCGTCCGTCGACATGAGCAAGGCGCTCTTTCTCGATTGCGAGACGACCGGCCTTGGGGGAGCGGGTACGCTTCCGTTCCTGGTGGGCCTCGCCTGGTTCGACGACGGACGCTTGGTGATCGAGCAGCTCCTGCTGCGCACACCCGCAGAAGAACCTGGCATGCTGGTGACCATTGCGGAGCGCGTTCATGCTTCGAGCGTTCTCGTCACGTTCAACGGCAAGACGTTCGACTGGCCGCTGCTGATGGCGCGCTTCGTCATGAACCGACTCTCGGCGCCAACCGTCATACCGCATCTCGACTTGCTCCACGTGGCTCGGCGGCTGCACCGGCGGCGTTTGGGGAGCTGCCGCCTCACTGAACTCGAGATCGAGGTGCTCGGATACGTTCGGGGGCCCGACGTCGCTGGCGCCGAGGTTGCCGCTCACTACGCCCACTTCCTGCGGAGCGGCGACGAGGCTGCGCTACGAGCCGTCATTGAGCACAACGCCTACGACGTGCTCACGATGGCGGCGCTCGTCGGCCTCTACGGAGAGCCGCTGTCAGGTCTCCACGAGTCGGATCTGGTCGCGCTCGCCCAGACCTACAGACGAGCTCGCGCTTGGGACGCGGCGGATCGGGCGGCTGAAGAGGCGTCCACCCGTGGTGCGGGCCCTGAGGCGCTGCGGGTGCGTGGGCTCATCGCGAAAGCCAGGGGAGACCGAGCGAGGGCACTGGAGCGTTTCGAGGAGCTCGTGGTCCAGGTGGATGAGCCCACCGTGCGGCTCGAGCTCGCGAAGCTCTATGAACACTTCACGAAGGCGCCGCAGCGGGCCCTTTCGATCATGGAGCTCGGCACAGGCGAAGCTCCCGAAGCGCTCGCGCGCCGCCGCGCGCGCCTCGAGCGCAAGCTGCGAGGCGGACGTTGTGACAGGTCCCCGAAACAGCGTTGATCTTCCGGCGTGGGCCGGCGCCAGTCGAGGCTCATGAGGTCCCGTCCCGAAGGGTACCGGCTGCCGCAGGCACGGCGCGCGCGGCCGCCCTCGGTCGAAACCCCGAGGTCGACGCGATGCCCGGACGCGCGGCGAGCAAGCGTCTGCATGAGGTGGGTGCCGCCGGCCTCGTTGCCGCTTCCTCGTCCGGGAACCCGGCACTCGGCCCCGCTGCCCTGTGCCCGTCGAGCAGGACCCCGAGACTCGAGTAAACCCGACGAGGCCTGCTAAGATTCCCTTGCGTCGCCACTGCCTGCTCCTGCAGCTCCCGTTGCCTGTCGAGGGTGGGTCCGGCGACCCGATGTATCAGCGCGCGCACGGAGCTCCGCTCTGCGGGCAGGAGAGAGGCCACGAGCTCGAGCTCACCAGAGAGCAGCTCTAGGTCCGCCAACCTGCGGGTCGAGTCGATGGCCGTGGCGCGAGAAACGAGGCTCGCCAAACCTCCCGGCACCGGCGGCCCCTGGCGGCGCGCAAGTGGTCGGTTGCACAGGGGATAGACGAGCTGGTGGCGAAGCGCTTCAACAGGGTCAGTGACAGGCAGAGCCTGATGGGTAATGAGCTCCCAAAGGAGCGTTCCCACGGCAAATACATCCGTCGCTTCGGAGCTGGCCTCTGCATCGAAGCCGTTCTGGCAGAGTCGTGTTACGACGGAGCCTCCTGCGATCGTGGTGTTGGCCAGGGTCACGGCTTCGACGATGCCAGGCTCCCCCGATAGCAAGTGACCGGATGCCGTAACGACGGTGCTCTCATTCACGATCAGGCGCATCCTCTTGGCGAAGGGATGTTCTCTGCGAACGGCGGCTGCGGCTCGCGACAGATCGAGGGCGAGCCGCACCACGAGAGCCAGCGGAGCCGGTTCCGTCTGATCGAGCAGGGCAGTGCGAAAGGATGCCAGGCTGATACCGTTCACCCACTCGCTGACGACGAGTAGGTGGCGCCCGCCCGCCTCATATCCGAGCACAGGGACCACGTGAGGGTGGCGAAAGGCCAGGCTCTGCCGCGCTGCGGTCACCAACCCCTCGTGGTCCGCTGTCCCGTCGCCGGGCAAGGAATAGTCTCTCACGGATACAGCCTGCGGCGGCGTTCCGGCACTGGTCCTGAGGGCCAGATAGGTGGTCCCGAGACCAGTCCTGCGGAGCTCGCGAACGAGCTCGTACGTTTCATTGGCGCCTGGGTTCGTCATGGTTCCGAAATCCTGGCGATGACTACGCCCTGGGCCAGGTGGGATTAAGGGGGACCCACTTGGTTGTTTTTCGTGCTTGGGTCTGACGGTCGGATGGTCTCGCCGCCCGGGCAACGACGTCAAACACGCCGCAATGATTGCGCGGGGGCGCCGCGGAGGCTCTCGGACTCTTCTCCACCGTGCACCACGATTGCCGGTTGAGTATGCTGCCGCCGATGGCCGAGTTCGAATACCAATCGATGTTACCCACCGGTCCGCAATCAGCTCCTCTCCGGAAGCTGACGTCGGACTTCGTCAGTACCTTCACGGCTGGCGGCAATGAGTTCGTGAAGGTGGAGCCCGAAGGGCTGACCCTCCTCACCCGGGAAGCGATGACGGAGATCGCTCACTTCCTCCGTCCAGGACACCTGCGACAGCTCAAGGCGATACTGGATGACCCGGAGGCGAGCAATAACGACAAGTTCGTGGCGCTCGATCTGCTGAAGAATGCCGTCATCGCCGCCGCGGGCGTCCTCCCTCAATGCCAAGATACTGGCACGGCCGTCGTCATGGGCAAGAAGGGCCAGCTCGTATTCACGGGCGCCGCTGACGAGGCTTGCATAGCGCGCGGCGTGTTCGACGCCTACACCGGTGGCTACCTGCGTTACTCTCAGATGGCGCCGCTGACGACCTACGAGGAAGTGAATACCGGTACGAACTTGCCGGCGCAGATCGAGATCCACGCTACCGAGGGGAGCGAGTATCATTTCCTCTTCATGGCAAAGGGAGGTGGTAGCGCGAACAAGAGCTTTCTCTATCAGGAGACCAAGGCGCTCCTAAACCCGGACAGCCTGCTCGCGTTCCTCGACTCGAAGATACGAACACTGGGAACCGCTGCTTGTCCGCCTTATCACCTTGCCATCGTCATCGGCGGCACCTCTGCCGAGTTTGCCCTGAAGGTTTCCAAGCTCGCGTCCGCGCGCTACCTGGACGGGCTGCCCACCGAGGGCAACCGCTTGGGCCACGGGATTCGCGACCCGGAGCTCGAGCGCCGGGTGCTCGACTTGACGCGCGCCATGGGAATCGGGGCCCAGTTCGGCGGCAAATACTTCTGTCACGACGTTCGCGTCGTGCGTTTGCCTCGGCACGGTGCTTCTTGTCCGGTCGCGATCAGCGTATCTTGCGCCGCTGACCGCCAAGCGATCGCGAAGATAAGCCGCGAGGGCATCTTCCTGGAGCAGCTCGAGCACGACCCGGGACAGTACCTGCCGGAGGTCGACGAAGCGGCGCTGTTCGGAGATGTGGTGAAGATCGACTTGCGGCGGCCCATGAGCGAGCTCCGTGCTGAACTCTCACGCTACCCGATCAAGACCCGCCTTTCCCTGACCGGCACCATGGTTGTCGCGCGAGATATTGCCCACGCCAAGCTCAAGGAACGTCTCGATTCTGGACAAGGTCTCCCGCAATACTTGAAGGACCACATCGTGTACTACGCGGGGCCGGCAAAGACGCCAGAGGGGTACGCTTCAGGTTCCTTTGGTCCAACCACGGCCGGTCGAATGGACGCCTATGTCGATGCCTTCCAAGCCCATGGAGGGTCGCTGGTCATGTTGGCAAAGGGCAACCGTAGTCCCAGCGTGACCGAAGCGTGTCGCCGGCATGGTGGCTTCTATCTCGGGAGCATCGGCGGTCCTGCGGCGCGGCTTGCCAAGGACTGCATCAAGCGCGTGGACGTGCTCGAGTATCCGGAGCTCGGAATGGAAGCCGTTTGGCGCATCGAGGTGGAGGACTTTCCCGCGTTCATCGTCGTGGACGACAAGGGAAATGACTTCTTCGAGTCATTTCGGAGTCCGTCATCGCTCAAGGTCCTGACATAGGAACACGCTGTCGCGTGCGGCGCGCGGCGCCGAGAGGCGGATTCTTGAAGCTGCCTGCTGGCGCCTGCCGAAGGGGCCGCGAAGTGCTACTGCGGTGACCGGTCAGTAGGCTCGTGCGTCGCGCTGTTGCACGCTCTAGCTGGGCCAGGCGAATTCCGTCGCTGCTTCGTCCCCCAAGAGTGGGCAGATCTGGTAAAGGGCAGCATGGCGTACGACCACCGCAGGATCGAAGCGCGCTGGCAGCGTTTTTGGTCAGAGAACGAGACCTTCCGAGCAGTCCGGCGCGCGGGGCGACGCAAGTTTTACGCTCTAGACATGTTTCCATATCCATCGGGCCACGGACTCCACGTAGGGCATCCCGAAGGATACACGGCGACAGATATCGTCGTGCGCCACAAGCGGATGCTTGGCTGGGATGTGCTCCACCCGATGGGCTGGGATGCCTTCGGGCTGCCGGCCGAGCAGCACGCCATCGCCACAGGAACGCACCCTGCGACGACCACTCAGAGGAACATCCAAACCTTTCGCGGGCAACTCCAGCGACTCGGGTTTGCTTACGACTGGTCACGCGAGGTCAACACGACGGATCCGTCCTATGTTCGCTGGACGCAGTGGATCTTCCTGCGCCTCTTTGAGCGAGGGCTCGCTTTTCAGGCGGAGGTTCCCGTCAACTGGTGTCCGGCGCTCGGCACCGTCCTCGCCAACGAAGAGGTCATCGACGGTCGCAGCGAGCGAGGCAATCACCCGGTGATCAGACAGCCCCTGCGCCAATGGCAGCTCAGAATCACTGCCTATGCGGACCGCTTGGCTGCCGACCTCGATGGTCTGGATTGGCCAGAGACCAAGTCGAAGCAACGGGATTGGATCGGGCGAAGCGAAGGGGCAGAGGTTGATTTTCCTCTGGTTGGGCGCGACGAGCACCTCACCGTGTTCACGACGCGTCCAGATACCCTCTATGGTGCGACGTACATGGTCATCGCGCCTGACCACCCGCTGACGGCCTCACTGACGACGTCAGCGCAGAGCGACGCCATGCAGGCGTACGTGGCGGCAACTAGCAAGAAGAGTGAGCTGGAACGGACGGCGTTGGGCAAGGAAAAGACCGGCGTGTTTACCGGTGCCTACGCTGTCAATCCGCTGAATGGCGAGCGAATACCCGTCTATGCTGGCGACTACGTGCTCGGCGCCTACGGGACGGGCGCCATCATGGCCGTGCCCGCGCACGACGAGCGAGACTTCGAGTTCGCGAGAAACCACGACCTCCCGATCGTCGAGGTAGTCAGTCCCGATGGTACACTGCACGACCACCTAGACACGGCCTACATAGAGGACGGCATTGCGGTACGCAGCGGGCAGTTCGACGGACAGGCGACCCCGTCCATGAAGGCGAACATCATAGCCTTCATGGAGGCTCGAGGGATTGGACGTCGTCGCATCAACTACAAGCTACGCGACTGGGTCTTCAGCCGGCAGCGGTACTGGGGTGAACCAATCCCCATCTTCTTTCCAATGAAGACTGATGGCGATCCGCGTCACGGCGCGGCCTACGAGATCGACTATTCGCGACCCATGGCCGTGGCCGATGAGGACCTCCCGCTGCGGCTGCCCGATCTGGAGGATTTCCGGCCTGGAGATCCGCAGGGACCCCTCGCCAAGGCGCACGAATGGCGCTTCTTTCAGCGGGATGGCAGCTGGTACGCGCGCGAAACGAACACGATGCCCCAATGGGCGGGTTCGTGCTGGTACTACCTTCGCTACCTCGATCCACGCAATGAGCAGGAGATCTTCAGCAGACAGGCGTACGACGACTGGATGCCCGTCGATCTCTACGTTGGCGGTTCGGAGCACGCCGTGCTGCATCTGCTCTACGCGCGCTTTTGGCACAAGGTGCTCTTCGACTTGGGCGTCGTCAGCCACAGTGAGCCATTCTCGAAGCTTGTCCACCAAGGGCTGATCCTGGGTATGGCGTACCGTTGGTACGCGGTCATGAACGGAGAAGGAGGGTTTCTCCGCGCCGAGTCCGGAGACGCCGAGGTCTGCCATGACGATGAGGGCCAGCCTTGTCTCGCCGCAACGAAGGAACGCATCGAGACTCAGTGGGTGCAGGAAGGGGACGTCAAGGTCGTGGACGGGGTGCCGATCCACGCGGAACACGGCGTACGGTTGGTTCCGGTAGCGGAGAAGATGAGTAAGAGTCGCGGCAACGTGGTCAATCCAGACGAGGTCGTGAATGAGTTCGGCGCTGACAGCCTCCGGCTCTACGAGATGTTCATGGGGCCTCTCGAGCAGAGCAAGCCCTGGCAGACGAGCGGCTTGCAAGGGGTTCGTCGCTTTCTTGACAGGGTTGACGCCCTCACGCGCAAACCCCTCAGCGAAGGCGCCCCCGACGAGATGACGTTGCGCCTCGTGCACCGCACTGTTCGGAAGGTGGGTCAGGATATCGAGCAGCTCCGGCTCAACACCGCGATCAGCGCGATGATGGTCTTGTGCAATCACCTCCACGGTCTAGACAGGCTTTCTAAGAGCGCGGTGGAGGCGCTCGTGCTGTGCCTTGCGCCCTTCGCGCCACATCTTTGCGAGGAGCTGTGGGAGCAGCTGGGGCATTCACCGAGCGTCGCAGATGCTCCATGGCCAGTGTTCGACGAAGCGCTCTGTGTCGACACCGACGTAGAGATGGCTGTGCAGGTGAACGGCAAGGTGCGCGGCCGCATCACCCTCTCGAGGGATGCGGACGAACCGCAGGCTCGTGAGGCAGCCGTGGCTGATCCAAACGTTCAGAAGTTCATCGGCGCTGGGCGCATCCGTAAGTTCATCTACGTTCCTGGCCGCATCATCAACCTGATCGTTGGCTGACGGAAAACGCTGCGAGGCCGCGGGGCTGGAGCAGGTCCCGCTTAGAAGGAGCAAGCGTCCGGCGCGGCCCGGTGGCTCGTCGTAGCACTCTTGGTGTCTCGCGTACTGCGGCTACATAGGCTCGTACGTGGAGGTCGGCTCTGCAAGGAGACGGCGAACGAGCGCTGCCCCGAGCTCCCGCGCTGCGGCTTGGCAGGCCGCTTCGTAGGCGGTCATGTCTGCGCGCCCCGCAGTGCCCACCGCGTAGCTCTCCACGCGGCGCACATCGCCGGTATCCCTGATTGGAGTGCCCCCTGGCGCTTCGATGACCCATGCCCGACCTACCACCCCGACACTCATGGCGCGCGCCAACGGTCGAAGGCCCGTGTCTCCGACCACCGCGGCGATGGCACGGGGGGTGTCGTCCACTCGGAGCACTTCGATGACGATCATGGGGTAGCCGCCACTTCCGGTGCCCGCGTCTGCGCGCGCGAGCTCGGCTCGGGCTCCTGCCACGACAGCCTGCGTGATCTCGGGCTCCGCCACGACCGAGGAGACCCTTCCGATGCTCAGCCGTTGTGGGGTTTCGCCACTGTACGCGGGACGGTACCCACACGACACGCTGTTCAACCCTAGCAAGACCACGAGGGTTCGGGCCAGTTTCACGGTAAACAACAGCTTGTTCACAGCCGATCAGCCGTCCAGTGGGAGTCCGTTCAGTTCGCTCAAGCTTTCCTGAGGACTTCCCACAAGATTCTGTCTTCGCCTAGCGTCCCCAGCGAGGACCCCACGCGGAGAATGGCGCCTGGAGAACTACTTCTTGAGAGCCTTCTTGAAGCGTTTTGCGTCCGCGAACATATCCACGTTTGCAAAAACGTAAGTCGCGACTTGCGGGCCTGCGTTACGCGCCAACTCCGCCAATCTCTCGATCGCCGGATCCTCGTACCGGCTCTTCCTCCCAGCAGGACCAGGAAGACGGTAGTAGGCCGCTTCTCGCCCGGAGACGCCTTGGTTGAGCGGATCCCTGGCCGCCAATGTGCCGGTTTCGTTCGCCAAAGCGTCCGCTTCCTCCGGGTTCCAGGCGAGGCCCGCCTCAAAGACGACCCGCGCATACAGTGGACTGACGGTTTTGAGGAAGTCCTTCAGAGCGCTCTTGCTCCCGCGTGTGCAAGGGAAGTCTGCAGGCGCGGTGAAGACCGCAGTGGTCGCACCGAGCTCTTTGGCGACCCCCTCCAGGTTCTCGAGCGCCGTGTCGATGACGGAACCCTTTCGGAAGCCCTCCTGCCCAATCTCGCGTGGCCCGAGCAGTGCGAACTCGAACCCCTTGGGCGCCTCGCGCTGCCAGCGTCGCATCGTCCCAGGCCCGGGGATGGCAAGATGCGTCTCCTGGATCTCTACGAAGCTGAACTCCTTGAAGTAACGAGTCGCGGGAACCGCGAATCCTGCGCAGCCAACAGTGATCATGGCCGGGCAACCCTAACACAACCGACTGGATTGGGGAGCGCGATGGTGGGGTTTACAGCACCGCGGTGGCGCGGCGCCCGTAGCGCACTCATCCAAAGCGAATGCGCCCGAGTGCTTTCCGCTCCCCCGCTGCGAGCTTTCGCCCGCAGCAGGAGGAGGCCGGCTGGCTCGATTGCCAACAGGGCGACGTAGCAGGAGCAACAACCTCCTTACCGGCGCCCCGGCCCGCATGCGCTGCTCGCGTCAACGCTCTCTGCGAGTCCAGGCTCGTCACGCTCGCGTGGACAGTCCCGCCCTGTGAGTCCAGTCCTAGTCAGTCTCGGGGAAGAAGCATTCGACGTAGCAGCTCGGATCGGCCTCGGCGCCGAGGGCATCCGCAACCAGCCCGTAGAACTCGGGGGACGCATCGTCTTGGTCTAGCCCTGCCAGCATGGTGCTACTGCAGAACTCCTCAGCGTCCCCATCGTAGCTTTCGTCGATCAGGTCAGGATCTGCAAGCGCCGTCTGCATGCACAGGACGTAGCGCGCCGACTCCTCACAACAGGGATAGTTCCCGTCGCACTCGTCCCAGACCCCGGTGCCGTCGTCCTGAGTGAAGTCGAGGTCAGGGTCCTCCAAGCAGGTCCTGCAGGGTCCGTCCATGGCTACCTCGCACACCCCAGGTTCCTCGGTTCCTGCTGCCCCGGCGTTCGCCATGCCTGCTCCGCCGCCGCTGACCGTGCCGCCGCTGCCGCCCGTAGCGGGCGCCCCTGCGTCGCCGGACCCACCCGCGCCCCCGACGGAGTTGCGGGCGCCCCCCGTCTCGAGGTCATCTGGATCGTCGTCCGCGTCGTCGCTCGTCGTGACCACACACGCCACTGAGAGTGCCGCACCGATTGCGACTGCAGTCGCCTTCCACCAAGCCATAGTGTTCATCGCTTCCGTATCTCCTTCGACAGAGCCGGTGCCCCACAGGGGACCGGTCTCGCTTCAACCACTTTTTCTAAGATGCCAACAGTGAGGCAGCAGATCGTGCACCGACGCGGGTGCAACGTCTACCCACTTGCCCGACATAGCGAGTGACTTCCGGTTACAGCGGACCGGTCCGAACCACGAGCAGTTCGACGTTCGCTGTGTCTCGCCTATTCGCCGTCGCTCGAACTCTCCCCAGTCGAGCCTTGAGCGCGTGCGCCGTCCGGGGTCACTGGCCTTGTGACCTGACGTCGGCCACGGACCGACATCCACAGTGACATCAGCGCGCACACCCACCACGGGGTGTTCCCGAGTACGCGGAACGGCGTAGTACTGGTGAGCCAAGCCAGGTCGGCGGCCAGCGCGGCCTGTTCGAAGGTCTCCGTGTTCGAGATGACCCGACCGGCGGCGTCGATGAACCCGCTGACACCGCTGTTGTTGGCACGAGCTAGGTAGCGCCGTTGCTCGATCGTCCGGAACTTGGCAAGCGCCCAGTGGATCCAAGGTTCCGTGCTATCGCCAAACCACGCATCGTTCGTCATGTTGACCAGCAGCTGCGGCTCGTCTTGCCTCACGATACGGTTCACGAAGTGGGGGATGATGTCCTCGTAGCAGATCAACACCCCGACCTTCCTGCCGCCGACCGGGAGTGAATCGAAGCTGCTGCCGGGGGTGAAGCGCCCCGAGTTGGGACTCCATTCATACAGGATGGGGAAAACATCGCCCAGCGGGAGGTACTCGCCGAAGGCGAGGAGGTACTGCTTGTCGTAGCGGCCCGTGATGCGTCCGGCGACGTCGGTCGCGAGCGCCGAGTTGAAGAGCACGTAATCTCGCACGTCATCTACTGGGCGAATCAGCACGCCTCCGAAGATCACAGGGACCCCAAGCCGACGCGTGAAGAGGCGGGGATAGTCGTCAGCGATCGTCGCCTCGTTGGTGGCTCCGACGACGCTCGTTTCCGCCCAAACCACGAGGTCTAGTGGGGCTTCTTGCTGAAGTTCTCGTGTGAGGGCGAGGTGCCGCCTGAGCCCTTCGTGCTTGTGCTGGCGCTTACCGAGAAGACTCATATTTGCCTGGACGACACCGACTCTCACCTTTGGCGCTTCCGCCATGGTCGCGTCGACCTGGGGCAGCCTCACGACTCCATAGGCGATGGTGACCAGCAGACCCATGGCAAGCGCTGCCGACGAGCGCCAGCGGATCGAGCGCCTTTCGAACCGCGCGAGCACGGGCTCGGCGAGGGCGAGGTTGGCGAGCACGAGCGCGGCTGCGACGAGGATCTGTCCGCCAAGCTCAGCAGTCTGAAGCAGGATAGGGAGCTGGTGGACGGTCGCGGCGAAGGTCCATGGAAACAACAGTGGGAAGACGAGCTCGCTCGTGGTGAAGGCAAGGGTGAAGGCAAGGGCCATCGGCCATCCTCGCTGAGCAGCTCGCACGTACAGCCACGCCATCAAAGCGATGCGTCCTGCTTGGTAGGCGCACACGATCGCCATGAACACGAAGCAAAGAGTGGTGCCGAACCCGCTGAAAGCTCGAAGCATCTCGAGCAGCCAGTAGAATCCGGTCATCGTCATGGTGAACCCCGCAACCCATCCCAGCCACGCCGCGCGGGTCGGCGTCTGGCCCTGCAGGGCAACAAGCAGCGGTATCCACGTCACGAAAGCTAGCGGCCACAGATCAATCCCTGGGAACGCCAGGAAGTAGAAGAGGCCGCACAATGCGGCGAGGGCGGTGGCGGGAAGGAAGGGCAGGGGGTAGGCCGAGCCGGCTGGAGAGGTCTCAGGCCGGTGCGGTTGAAGTACACTGTTCACGGGTGAATCGGGGTGCTGTTTCAGAGGAGTTGGCGCGTCACTCGCCCAGCGCGGCGGTGACTTTGCTGAGCAGGTCGTCCATTCTGAAGGGCTTCGTGAGGTACGAGCGTGCGCCGCTCTGGATGCCCCGGATCACGTCCATCGGCGTGTCACGAGCCGTTACGAAGAGTATGGGGACCTTCTGCATGTGAGGCATTGCGCGAAGCTTTGAAGCCACATCGAAGCCGTCCATGCCAGGCATCATCACATCCAGGATTACAAGATCGGGGTACGTGGGGTGTGAGGCGGCGTCGAGGGCACTCGAGCCATCCGTCGCAGTCGTGACCCTGAACTTTTGCGACAACAGCCGCTCGATCAGCGTTCTGATTTCGGGGTCGTCGTCGACGACGAGCACATGGGATCTTCGCTTTGGTGGTTTCTTACTTACCAGTGCGGACAAGATGTTTGCCTCCGAGCGGATGGCTTCTCCGCAAAATCGTCGACAGGCGCCGCCGCTGTGCGCCTTGCGCGACCGACAGCTGAATGACCATTGGCCTCAACCCGTTGTATGATGCAAGCCTCCCAACGCGGCCAACGCAGATAATCAGTCGGCCGGCTTGAGCGCTGCCATGTTCTTTGCATCGAGGACGCACGAACTCCATGCCAAAAATACTTCACATAGAAGACGACCCAGCCAACCGTCTGCTGGTCCGGAAACTGCTGATCCCTGCCGGGTTCCAGGTTATCGATGCGGCTGACGGCCTGGACGGCATGCGCAGAGCGCGGGAGAGCCCGCCAGACCTCATCCTGGTAGACATCGCCATTCCTGGCCTGGACGGCTACGAGGTGACCCTGAGGCTGCGTGCGGAGCCCCGACTCGCCGGCGTTCCCATCGTTGCCATCACGGCTGAAGGGAGCCGCGACACGAGCCTCGCGGTCGGCTGTGATGGGTTCCTCCAGAAGCCAATTGATGCGCGCTCATTCGTCCATACAATCCAAGGCTTTCTTGCCGGACGCCGCGAGCAACCTAGCGCCGAGCAAACCGGGCAGCACTTGCGCCTGCAAAGCCAAAAGATTGTGGGGCATCTCGAGGAGAAGATCGCCGAACTGAGTGAGGCGAACGAGCGCCTCATCGAGCTCGATAGTGCTCGCAAGCAGTTCTACCGCAACATTTCCCACGAGCTCAGCACGCCGATGACTCCGATCGTTGGTTACGTGAAGCTGCTGAAGGACGAAGAGCTTGGTCCCCTGAGTGCACCGCAGCAGAAGGCCCTCTGCGCGATGGAAGACTGTGTACAGCGCCTGCGCAGCCTCATCGATGCCCTCCTCGACGTCACAGGTCTCGAGACCGGGCGGCTCCGTTTCGTGCAGCGCGACTACGACGTCGTCGACGTTGTGCGCCGCGCGATTGCAAGGGGCCAGGGCAAGCTCGAGCGCAATGGGTGTCGCGTCCTCGTCGAGCTGCCGAGCGGGCGCCTGGGCGCGCACGGTGATGCAGAGCGCGTCGGGCGTGCGCTCGACCATCTCCTTGACAACGCAGCCAAATTTACGCCGGCGGGCGGGCTCGCCGGAGTCCGGCTGCGGCAACTGCATCAGGGGCAGTTCGAGATCTGTGTGGCTGACACGGGTCCGGGCGTTGCTCCCGACGCCATGGCCAGGCTCTTCGAGCCGTTCTATCAGGCTGACGGGTCTCCCACTCGCGCCCACGGTGGCACCGGCGTCGGGCTCGCCGTGGTTCGGGGGATCGCTCGGGGGCAAGGTGGAGACGTCAGGGTCATTTCGCCAGCAGACGAGTTGATTGGTGGAGCGCGCTTTGCTGGCGCCGCATTCTACTTACTCCTGGCGGAGCGTGCGCCGAGCACGGTCCAAGCACGTGAAGGCTGAGCCAGCTCCCGAATGCCACACGCCCGAACGATCTATCTCGACTGGAACTCCACGACACCAGTCGCCGAGGACGTGCTGGCGGCCATGGTAGCGGCGCAAAGTGACGCTTGGGGGAATCCGGCCAGCGTCCATGTCTTGGGCCGGCGGGCGCGAGCGATCGTAGAATCGTGCCGTGAAGCGGTTGCAAGCACGCTAGGGGTGAGCCCTCGCGATGTCTACCTCACGTCTGGCGGCACAGAGGCGAACAACTTGGCTCTGTGGTCGTCATCGGCCTTGGTGACCAGCCGCCTCGAACACCCCTCGGTCACCGGCGTTGCCGAGATGCTGGAGCAGCGCGGTGTCCCAGTGGGATGGCTTCAGCGATTGTCGACGGGAGCCGTAGACCCGGAGGAAGTCGACACCCTTCTTGCGGGCATGCCGAGCGGCGGCACCTTGGCTGTCGCTGCTGTCAACCACGAGACGGGCGTGATTCAGCCGATAAGGGCACTTCTCGACATCGCGCAGCGACATGGGGCGCGATTGCACGTCGATGCCGTGCAAGCACTCGGAAAGCAGCCTCACTGCGAGTTCGAACAGGCACACAGCGTTGCGGGTAGCGCGCACAAGTTGCGCGGACCTAAGGGAATCGGGTTTCTTGCGTGGCGCGGTGCTCCGCCAGCGCCTGTTCTCAGGGGAGGCGCCCAAGAACGTGGTGTGCGGCCTGGAACGCAGGATGCTGTGCTCGCCGCCGGTTTCCGTGCGGCTCTCGATAGATTGCCGGCAGCGTCGCGGCGACTCTCCGCGCTGCAAGGACTCCGGGATGCCCTCGAGTCCAGTCTAGCTGGCCGGGTTACGGTGAACGGCGGCGCGAGCTCGAGGGTGGCCCACGTGAGCAACGTCGCCTTCGACGGTTGGAGAGGCGACGAGCTCGTGGCTGCGCTCGACTTGGAGGGCATCTGCGTCTCGAGCGGCAGCGCCTGCAGCGTTGGCAGCTCATCACCCTCTGCTGTTGTCAGCGCCATGCATGACCCTAGCCGCGCACGGCAATCGGTCCGCTTCAGCTTGGGGGAGACGACCAGCAGGGCAGATGTCGACCGCGCCATCGAGCGTGTCTTGACCTGTCTCGGCCGCCCGGCGCCACACTTCAAGTAGTACTTGATCTCTACGAACCCGGTCGCAGGCACAACCTCCTCCAGTGGTGCGCAACGTGCCGAATTCGTTACAGTAACCGATCCATCAACTGCGCCTCCCCGGCGTTCTCTTGAATGGAATCTGGCCCAGTCGACTTGAGCATCCGTTCAGCAACAGCGGCGCGGCTCGAAATGGTGTCAGCGGTTGAGCTCTAAGTACCCGGAACCCGACGCTGTTTCCAGCATTCATAGAGCGCCACGGCGGCCGCAACTGATGCGTTGAGTGAGTTGATAACTGATGGGTCGGCAAGTCGCGCTAGCGCGCTACAGGAGCGACGGACCCCCCGTGACATCCCTTTGTGCTCGCTCCCGACTACCAGGACGGTTGGTCCTCGAAGGTCCACGTCAGCCAAGGATAGGCTGGCACTGGCGTCGAGGCCCACAACTTGGATACCCAGTTCAGAAGCGCGCTGCAGTGAGCCGCGCAAGGAGGGCACGCGGCAAAGCACGGCATGCTCGACCGCACCGGCGGAAGCGCGAAAGGTGGCGGGGCTCAGTGGCGCGGAGCTGTGTTCGCCCCAAATGACCGGCGCGTGCAGTAGGCCCACCGCGCTCCGCACCAGCGCTCCGAAGTTCTGTGGATCTTGAATCTCGTCTATGGCGAGGGCCACGAGGCCGGGTTCGTGGAGGAGGGGCTCCAATGGCACAAGTCGCAAGGGGGGGCCCCAAGCAATTACGCCCTGATGGGTCTCCCCTTGCGCGAGGACATCGAGGTCTCTCTTGGCAAGGCGTTCTACGTGCGATGCCCCCTGCGCCACCGCGTAGCGAGCGATCGCGTCGAGCCGCGGGAGGGGACGTTCATCGACTACGACGCGCCCAAGTGCTGGCCCGTGTGCCCGAAGCGCTTCTCGCACCGGCTGCAGGCCAGTGATGAGCCGCTCGCCGTGCTTAGGATTGCCTGCCATGGAGGTCAATCAGCGGCAGCAACCGTGGCCAGTATGGCGCGTGCTGCGGCGGCTGGGTCGTCAGAGTCACGAATGGGCCGCCCGACGACAAGCATACTGGCTCCGGCGCGGATTGCGCCGTCTGGTGTCCCGAGGCGTTTCTGATCACCAGCGCTGCCTCCGGCTGGTCGAATGCCGGGCGTGACCAGTACAGGCTTCGGACCGAGTGCCTGTCGTAAGCGACCCACTTCGCTGGCTGAACAGACCAAGCCTCCGATGCCAGCTTCCATGGCAAGCTTCGCGAGGCGTAAAGCCTGGGCTGACGGATCGGCGCTCACGCCAACTCGGTTCAGGTCTTCAGCGTCGAGTGAGGTGAGGACCGTAACGCCCAGGAGAGTCAGCTCCGCTCCCTCCTTCGCTACGCGCTCGGCTGCCTTCTCCAGCATGCGTGGCCCTCCACTGGCGTGCACCGTCAAGTAGCGCGCGCCCAGCCCGCACGCGGAAGCGACGGCACGATCCACCGTCTCCGGGATGTCGTGCAGCTTCAGGTCGAGGAACACGTTGCAGCCAAACTCCGCCCCGATGGCTACAGCCGCGGGCCCTTCCTTTACGAATAGCTCCAGGCCGACCTTTAGGACTCCGACCGCGGAGGCGACGAGGGTCGCTCCGCTCCGAGCCTCCGCGAGGGAAGGGTAGTCTAGCGCAAATGCCAGCTTGTTACGTGCAGTGCCGAGATCCACCGTGCTCCATGCTCACATGCAGGCACACAGCGGATCACCGGGCTCGCATTTACAAGGAGCCTTTTCTCCGCCGCTCTTCTTGGGCTTCGGAGTCGTGACGCCCCGATACGCACGTCCGGCACTGGCGCGGCTCTCCTCAGCGGCTTCCAGCTGTGCCTTGAGCCTCTCGCGCTCTGCGGCGTCCTGCGCGCTTTCGAGGGCGCGCTTCAGCTCTTCCTCTTTCTTGCGTGCCGTGTCGAACTCGCGGCGGAGACGCTCCATCTCCTCCTGAAGCGCTTGCTGCTGAGCGGCCGCGGCGGCGGCGCGCTTGGCGGCTTCCTCTTGAGTGTTCGAATAGACGACTGCGCCGCCAATGCCGATGATGACCAACAGAGCGCTCACGACGCCGACGGTGATCTGCAGCTTCTTCTTGTGCTTGTCCGAGTGCATGGCGGCGAGCTGCGCTTCGTGCTGCTGCTGGGCCGTCATTGCCTCCATGCGCGCCCTGTGCTCGGCTTCTGCCTGCGCTTTCGCTAGCTCGCCGTGCCGTATGGCCTCGACCCGAGCTTCCTCCTCCCGGCGACGTTGCTCTTCCAGGCGTCGCGCCTCTTCTTCTTCTCGAAGCCTGCGCTCCTCCGCCTCGCGCGCGGCACGCTCCGCGGCAGCCTTGGCTTCGAGTTGCTCGCGAGCACGTCGTTCCTTGTCGGCCTCTTCCTCCCGGATTCGATCTTCCTCCAGGTTCATCAGCTCCTTGAGCGAAAAGAGAACCGAGCTTTCCTTCTGTTCGGCCATTGGGGGTCTACCTCTGTGGGCGGCTGGTCGGTGAGCTCACATCGGAGCGCAGCCATCAGGCGCATAGCAATCCGACGGCACGTCCGTCAACGTCTTGGAAGGGACCGGAAGGGTAACTCAGTCGTGACCGAGGGGCACCCTGTTTGGACGCCTGCCAGCATTTGCCGGGCTAGCGTACCGTCGCACGAGCTTGACACGATATCCGCGCGTGGCGAGAAAATCTGAGGACCGCCTTGAGGGGCGCGGCGGGTGAGAGGCATGTGCGCGCGGCCGTGCCCTCCAAGGTGCCCGCATCACACGGGGATGGGGATCATGGCGCAGGCTGGGGAGCGGGCCGGCGCGCCTCGAAAAGGTCTCTCCGCACCTTCCGCAGGCGCACCCACAACACCAGAGCGAGGCTGATTGCCGCCATATTCGTTGCGAGCGCGACGAGCGCGACGAATCGCAGGGGGGCCAGCGCGCTGCGGGTAACCGTGAGCGGGCCAAGACGCGCAAGCGATGGGTTGCTCACGGCGGTTGGACGCCGCTGCGCAGACTCAACCACCTCGACGGCCTTTGGGGTCAGGTTGGGAACGGCGCCCGCGACGAGGCGTTGGACGTCTGCCGCCGCGACCGGCGGCACGTCGGTCGAATAGCGCAGGAGAACGGATGCCGAGGGCTCTACGGATTCGCCCTCCATACCGAACGGCTCGGTAGGTGGGATAGCCAGGTGCACGCGTACCGAGATGACGCCTGCGAGTCCCTGGAGAGATCGTTCCAGCTCGGCTGCGGTGCCGGCGGCCCACCGTGCCCGTTCCGTGGAGGGGCTTGGAAACAGCGGGTCGGCGCCCAACATCTCGACTAGGCCTACTGGTCGGTGGCGCGGCAACTCCTCGGCACGAAGCACCTCCATGGCGTGCGCGCTGTCATCGTTGTCTACGATCACCGTCCAAGTGCCTTCCTGTGATCCGCTGTCAGCGATCTGTTTGGTCGCGGAGATGCCGCGCTCATGGAGCGCACCCACCACCTGGTTAGCGTTCTGTTCGTCAAGGCCCGTCGCGACCGGCTCCGCGCAGGACACCATCACCAGAAGCCCAAGGGGGCACGAGAGGCAGGCGGCCGTTCGCATTCGCTCCCGTTACCCAGCTGGCGCAAAATGGGTCCGCGTCACATCGAGCTTCGGGTGCGCCGGAAAACTGATGCGCCGAACGGAGTTGGCGATGCAACCTTGAACACCCGGATTGCCCGGCTTCGTGACAACGGTGACGCCTACCGCGCGGCCATTCTGCACAGCCGCGCAAATGCTCACGCCCATGCTCTCGGGAACGCCACAATGGCTGAAGTAGCCTCCGCGGTTCAAGACTGCCGCGTATTGCGCGCGCGTGATGTCCGCTTGCCCGCGCGGCCCTCCAACATTGATCTCCTCGACGTACTTCGCTTGAGCCGCTTCGCAGCTCATCCCGCCACCCAGCACCGGATACCCCCCCTGCCGTCCGATTACGCCGCCCCTGCTGCCGCCTCGCTTCTTCGGGACCTTAAGGCCCGCGTCCGTTTCGATGCTAGTGACCGAATCGCCTTGGACGGCAATACGGTCGTCCTTCGTGCCGCGCTGCGTGAGAAACCAAGCCGTTGCCCCGGCGAGGACCAGGCCCACCGCGACGACCCCTAGAACGGCCTTCCCGCGCGTACTTCGGGACTCCTGAATGACGGAGCGCTCCAAGGCTTCCTTCTCGGCCCTTATGTTACGGTGGATGGCTGCGTGTTTCGCGAATGGTGCGAATTCGTCCCACTGGGAGATCGGCTTTTCCTCCTTGCTGAACGAGTCGCGCAGCACGTCCGAGTCGACGAACGTGTTGCTTGCGAGCTGCTGCAGCAGCTCCACCGCATTGAACGGGCCGTGGTCCATGCCGTCCTTCACCACGGCGTACCGAGGGCGCGGATCCGCCTCGAGCCGGGCCTTGAGGGCAGCGAGGGTGCTTGTCTGGTCATCGAGGGCGACCTCGACCATCGCTTCCTGCCGCACAACCATGTCATAAGGGCTGCTCGCTTCGGTCGGTGCTGGTCCCGGCGCGGGAGGCATCATCGAAAGCGAGACGTCCACTTCGAGTTCCCCAGCGTGGTCGAGCTCGGCCTCATCACCCCGCGGAGGTGCAATGCTGCCCGAAGGTTCGAGATGGTGTACCGCTTGGGCGAGCGCGTTGAGATCGTCCGGACGATGTCGGGGATCGGTGACGAGTGCTTTGCTGAGCACGACCTCCAGACCCTCGGGCAGTCCGGGCACGAGCTCGCGGGGCCGCCGCATTCCCGGTCCGACGGATGTTCCGGTAACGAGCTCGTAAAGGATGGCGCCAAGAGCAAAGACGCTCGCTGCGGCGTTGCCCGGGCGTCCTTCGCGCTCCTCTGGAGCCATGCACGCCTTGTCGCGTGGCAGCACGGGTCGCAGCACCGCATAGTCGGACGACACCGTCCACACTCGCGCTTCGTCTCTGACGATGCTGGACGGATGAAGGTACAGCTGCTCTCCGTTCTGGTGCCGTACTGCGAGCTCCACCGCCAGGGGAACCAGGACGCCAACGGCTTCGGCGAGGGACATCGCCTCACCGCGTTCTCGGCGGTGCTCGAGTTCTGCTCGCAGCGTTCCGGGTCGCACCGCGGCGCCCAGCGGTAATGGCGTGCCTCTGTGACTCTCTGTCGACATGGGGCGCGATAGTACCAAAACGGACGCGGGTTGCGCCCCCTTCGCTGAACTGAAGCCAGCTCGGACCCATCAGCCAGAAGGTCTCGAAGTCCTGGCGAGCCTGATGTATCGTCCCCGTGATGGCCTCGGGTTGGCGATTCTTGGGTATGGCAGGCGCGCTGGTCCTGCTCGGGGCACCTTCACCAACCTACGCTGCCGAGCAACGCAGTTCCTCTGCCGATGCGGTCCAAGGCGCCGAGAGCGCCCCGACGACTGTCGGGCAACCTGCGACCCGTGGGCCGAGCCAGCGCGCACAAAATGCTCCTCAGTCCACGAGAAATCTTCAGTCCGCCAGGAAACACTTCCTTCGAGCCCTCGAAGGCTACAGGAGGGGCGACTATCGAACCGCTCGCCTCGAGCTCGAGCGGGCAGTCGTGTTCGATCCAGGTAGCAAGGATCTTCAGTACAATCTTGCGGTGGTATTGGAAAGACTTGGGGAGTACGAGAAGGCCATCGACCGGTGGGAGCGTTATCAGGAGCTCGAGGGGGTACCCGCTGAGCGCAAACGTGCGCAGTTGGCGATTCGGCGTCTCGCTGGGGTCAGGGCGCGGCAGCTCGGGTCGGGCGAACGGCCGTCGGATCGTGACGAGGGGTCGCGGGGCGACGGGCCTTCGCTCCAGAGCTGGGCAATCGGCTCGGCAACAGTGGCGGCTGCCGCGCTGTGCGCAGGCACGGTTCTCGGCGTGAGAGCGCTGACCCTCGATCCGGATCGAGATGCGAGCGTGTCCGGCGAGAGTCCGCGAGACGTGGCGAAGAGAGCAGAGCGCGCCCACGCCTACGCCATCGGAGCCGATGTCGCGTTTGCGGTCGGTGTGGGTGCAGGCGTCGCTGCGGGCCTATTCTTCTTTGCTGAACCGTCGCGGGACGCCGCGCGCCGTCGTCCACTTGCGGTCGGTGTGGGGTGGGGTGGGGAGTTCTGATGCGCGCTCGGTATTGCGGCACCTTGATGCTGTGGGCGGGAGCCATGACGAGTTGTGGCATCCTGGTTGACGGGCAGCTCGACCGTATTCCCTGTCACATGCGGACCGAGGCCATGAGCGACTCCCTGTGCCCTTCGGACATGCACTGCGTCGAGGGCTGGTGTGTGGCTTGCGCGAAGGTGGAGCAGTGCGGCAACGGCCTCGACGACGACTGCGACGGTTTGGTCGACGAGGTGTGCTCTGGAGGGACGGATGCCCCTTGCACTAAGGGCAGCTGCCCGCAGGGACGAGTCTGCGTCGAGAGCGAGCTCGCTGGCGGCGTAGGGTCGAAGTGTCTGCCGGGTTGTTGCTCCTCGCCGGAGTGCCTGGAGACGGAGGTGTGTCTGGGAGAGGTTGGGGAGCTCATAGGGAGCTGCGTACCGCTCACGACCTTGAGCGAGCGTCTGCGTGGACTCGGGACGAGGCCGGTCGGCGATGACTGTTACGATCACGAGGACTGCCGCTCCGGGCGCTGTGGGGATGAGCGGATCTGTGTGGACACCTGCTGTGATGACCTCGACTGTCCCGCACCCATGACGTGTGTGGCAGGCACTTCCGGGCTGTTCTGCGGGCTTCCGCTGACCCTGTGACTCGAAGGGGCCGCAGGACAACGAGTCGGAAGTGTCATCCTGGGGAGTGCCATTGACACGCGGTTTGGTCATGGCCCGGCCCGGTGCGATTCGATAACCGACGTGGGGGTGTGCGCACCGGTTCGATGGTACAAGGGAACTCGTGGGTGCGTGAGGATGCCACCAGAGTTGTCGGACGATGGCCAGGAACGAGATGAGAGCGAGACCACCTCCGTCGCGGACGAGGCGAGGGGTCCCGTCGTGCTGGTCTGCCCCGGATGCCGGCAAAGCATCGACGAGACGGAGTTCAATGCCTTGGCCAGCGCTGCCTTCGGGGTCCCTCGCTGCGTCGCGGACGGACTCGCTTACGTCGACGCTAGCGAAATAGACGAAGCGCGGCCAGATCCGCTCCTTGGTAGGCTGGTCGCGGGTCGCTTCACCATCCTGGGCACGCTCGGCACGGGAGCAATGGGCACTGTGTACCGAGCGCGGCAGGAGGTCATCGACAGGGATGTGGCACTGAAGATCCTACGCCCCGAGCGCGTGGGCGATGCCTCTGCGCAGGCGCGGTTCGAACGCGAAGCTCGTGCGACGAGCGCCCTCGTCAGCCCCCATACCGTGACCGTCTTCGACTTCGGGGCTGCCGAGGACGGTTCGTGGTTCCTTGCGATGGAGCTGTTGCGCGGGGAGACCCTCGGCGCTCGCTTGCGCCGCGCGGGGCGCCTTCCACCGCGCCAGGCATGCCGTGTTGCTCGCGAAGCGCTGAAGTCTCTTGCCGAGGCGCACACGAAGGGCATCATTCATCGCGACCTGAAGCCCGACAATTTGTTCATGGTCACGATTCCCAATGAGGCCGGGAGTCTCGTGGGGGAGTCGTGTAAGGTCCTCGATTTCGGGATTGCCAAACTGATGCATCGCACGCCTTCGCTGGATCAGCTGGAGACACAGGCGGGCGCGGTCTTCGGGACCCCTCGCTATATGTCGCCGGAGCAGGCTCAGGGACTAGTGCTCGATGCTCGCAGCGATCTGTACTCCCTGAGTGTCATGCTGTACGCGATGTTGACCGGGCGCGCTCCGTTCACCGAGGACGATGCCGTGGTGGTCATGGCCTCGCATATTACGCGTACCCCCCCCAGCTTCGCGGAAGCGGCGCCAGATCTCGAACCGTTGCCGGCGCTCGAGAGCCTCGTGCGTCGCGGGCTAGCAAAGCATCCCGCGGAGCGACCTCAGACCGCGGAGGCTTACATTGCGCTCCTCGACGAAGCGGCTGCCGAGCTTGCCATGCCGCCAGCGCAGCGCCGGCGGCATGCACGTGGCTACGCGGCCGTAGCAGCCTTCTCATCGTTTTCCCCGCGTGGGTGGAAACCCATCGTGGTGGGTCTCGGGCTCTCCACGGGCCTCATTGGTGCTGCAGTTGCGCTACAAAGTTCTGTTGTGTCCAGCCAGTATCGAGGGACGCTACGACCAGCGCTCTTGGGATTGGCCGACCGAGTGCGGTCCGCCGCGCAGCGGGTGGACCAAGCTGCGGCTGGCGATGCGCTCGAGGCTCGTCTGGGAGATGAAGCCGAGTCGAGCCTGCCACGGCCAGTAAAGAGTCGACAGCCCGTCCCGGATGGGAGCGGTCTGCGTCGGGTGCGCGGCGATCGCTACGGACGTTTCGAGTAGTACTCAAAAAGCAGCGCCGGTTTGCCCCTCGTGGAATCCGGCGCACATGTCCCGCCAAGTCGGTATCGTTCACCGTGCTCCCGACCTTTCGACAGGTTGTGTGGCCGGCAGTGCTCGGTGGCCTCGCGATCCGGTGGTCCAGCTTTCGGCAATGGCGCTCGGACCGCGCAGGGGCCACAGCGGACGCGTTGCCCGAGATCTGACAATCCGGAGCTAGGCACCGACGGGCTGGTGACATTCGTCGAGGCTGCATGGTAGCGTGCGCGCGACATGGACCCCCGTGAGATGGAGCCGCTGGTTCAGCGCCTGGTCCAAAACCCCCACGACGAAGAAGCAGTCAGGCTGGCCCACGAAGCTGGGCAGTCTGACCCGCGTGCCTACGCGATGTTTCTCGAGAAGGTGGGAGCAGGCAGCCCTGATCCAGCCTATTCAAGTTACTGGTTGACCGAAGCGGCCAACGTTTGGTCGGTGAGCTTGGGCGACGCGCATCGCGCTGCCCGCGCCCTGATGATCGCGATCGACAGAGATCCCACCCAGTCCGAACCCGCGGATCGGCTGGCAGAGCTGTATCGCGAGAAGGGTGACGGCAAGGCTCTGCTCGCCCTGCTCGAGCGGCGCGCCAAGGCTCTAGCACCCATGGTTCACGAGCCGTCGATTCGGACCACGGCGGCTCTCGTGCACGAGGAGCTGGGCCGGCTTTGGGTCGAACCTCCCATGAACCAGCCGCGCAAGGCCATCGACAACTATCGGCGCGCAGTGGAGCTCGATCCGCGCAGTCAGTTCTCCATCTACTCGCTTCGGGAGCTGCTCAAGGCCAGCGGTCAATGGAGTGAGGCCGTTCCGTACTTCCAGATGGAGATCGATCTGGTCGACGATCCACAACGCCAGCTCGCTTTGCGCCAAGACGAGGCAGAGGTCAGACGCGCTGCCGGTGATCTGGTCGGGGCGTCTGCGGCAGTTCGGCACGCGCGGGAACTGGAGGGTGGGAGTGACCCCGTGCTCAAGCAGCTCCTGGCGACAACTGTGCTCGAGCGGGTGCAAGCTCATGAAGCCGTTGCGCAGCCCGAGCTGGACGAAGCGGCAGCGCTCTTCGTCGAGCTTGCGGAAGAATATCCCGGTGAACACGGCCTGTCCTACGCGGCCTGCGCGGCCGAGCTCTGCCCCGCTCACGATCGAGCGGTTCAGCTGACGCTCTACTACGCTGACCAGCTTGGGCGGAGCGCGGAAGTGGCGCCCAAAGCTGCCGCCTACTTGAAGCAGAACCCCCACGGGGTAATCGCCGACGAGGCTCGTCGGTTCGTCACCGACGCTCTGGACGCCGGCATCGGGGGAGACGCCCTGTTGGAGGCGTTGGCTCCTCCGGAGGATGCTGGCGTCGAGGAGCGGGTCGCCGCACTGCTCGGTCAAGCAAACGCCCTGGCGCGACAAGCGAAGAAACCGGCGGCCGCGGAGAAGTACACGGAGGTTCTCGGGCTCGAGCCGGCGAACGAGGAAGCGGTTGGGTTCATGGAGACCTATCTGCGCCAGAAGCGCCGCTTCCCCGAGCTGCGCGATCTGCTTGCGGCGGCGGTCGCCGCGCCGGAGGTGGACGTCGAGCTGCGCACGACTTGGCTGCGGGCCTTGGCAGGCCTTTGCGAGAAGCAGCTGCGGGACATGGATGGCGCGGCCGCGGCGCTCCACGAACTCGTCAGCCTGGACGCTAGCGACGAAGAATCCCTGACGTCCCTACGGAAACTCCTGGAGCGGGCCGGGCGCTGGGACGAGTTGGCGGCACTTCTGACCAAACAGGCCGAGGCTCTCGATGACGTTGAAGCTCGCATCGTTTTGGAGAAGTCAATCGCCAAGATCCATGAGCAGAGGCGCAAGGACCCGGTTGGCGCTGGCGAGGCCTGGGCGCGCATTGCCGCGCTCGCGCCGGACGATGAGTCGGTTCTGTCTTCTGCCGTGCGCTTCTTCGAGGCTGGAGAGCGGTTCGACCTTGCAGCTCGGGTACTGACAGAGCACGTCGGCTCTGTCTCTGACGGGACGGTTCGGGCAGAGTTCCTGGTGCGTCTGGGTGAGCTCCGTGAGTCGGCGCAGGACTTCGTAGGCGCCGGGGATGCCTACGGTGAAGCGGCCACCATCACAAAGGACCCAGGGACGTGGGAAGCTGCTGAGCGTTGCTTCGTCAAGGCTGAATCTTGGGAACAAGCGGCGAGCGCCTCGGAGGAGCGGGCTCAGGCCACCGATTCCCCAACAGCCAAGGCGGTGCTCTATTTCACTGAGTCAACCTACCTGGAGCGTGCCGGTGACGCCGAGGGAGGGTTGGGGCGCATCGAACAAGCCTCCGAGCTCGATCCGAACGAGGCCAAGTATGCCGAAGCATTGGAACAGCGGTATACCGCCGCTGGACGCGCCGAGGACCTGGCCAATTTGCTGCTCAAGCGGGCAGAAGCCCAACCCGAGCCGGCGCCAAGGGTGGAGCTGCGGAAGCGCGCGGCCATCATCCTCCGCGATCAGCTGGGGGAAGCGGAACGAGCAAGGGCCAGCCTGGAGCTCGTCCTCAAGGATGCAGAGGATCCAGAGGTCCTCGGTTGGTTGTGCGAGGACGCGGAGGGGCGCTCCGATTACGAGCAGGTCGTCGACTACCTGACGCGCCTTTCGACGGTCGCGCCGACAACCGACGAGAAGGTGACGTTGTCGCTCCGCGAGGCTGCACTCCGCGCGGATGCTCTGGAAGACACCGAGGGCGCGATCGCTCGCTACGAGTACATCCTCAGGGATCTCGATCCCCGGAACACGGCGGCTCTGGTCGCGGTTGCCGAGTTGAGTGAGCGCGCCGATGACTACGAGGGCGTAGTTCGTGCCCTCGAGAGGCGTCTCGAAGTTACGGAAGACGCTGACGAGCAGATCTCGATTGCCGAGCGCCTAGCGGATATCTACGAGAACCGGCTCCAGGATTTGCCAGGCGCGATCAAGTCTCTGTGCGCGCTGCGTAAGCTCGATCCCGAGGACTACGACGCGGTTGCGCGCCTCTGCGATCTTTCGGAGCGCACCGAGGAGTGGGCTCCTATGGCTGGTTATCTCGCCGAGCTCATCGAGGTGGAGGGTGACGAGTCCGAAGTCAGCCGCATGACTCGCCAGCTCGCCCATATACTTCACGAGAAGGTGGGTAAGAGCGACGATGCTCTCGCGGCCCTGATGCAGATTGCTGACCAGGGCGATGAGGCCTGCCGGGAAGCCTATGTGGAGCTGGGCGACGAGCTTGGTTGGAAGGGTATCGTTGCTACCAAGCTGGTCGAGTGGTACGCGGAGGCTCCCGTTGGCGAGATTCGCAATGACGCTCTCCGTGGGGCGTTCGAGCGCTTCCTCGATGTAGGACGCGACGCGGACGCTGCTGGCGTGGCGGCCGAGCTGGTCCGTACCGACGCTGCCGACGATGACGTCGCTACAAAGCTCGAGGAGCTTGCCGTCGAGCTCGAGGACCTCGACTCGTTGGCGACGGCCCATGCCTTTCTGGTCAAGGACCTCCGCGGTCTGGAGCGCGCGGGAGAAATGGTGCGACAGGCCGAGGTTCTTCTCAAGGCGGGGGTCCCGCCCGAAGAAGCTATTCAACATGGAGAACAAGGTCTGGCGGGTATCAGCTTGGACCAAGTCGAACCATTGCTTGGCCGTCTTGGTGTGTTGGCTGCAGAACCCCCGCACGTCGTGGACCTGTACGAACGTCAGGTGACGCGGTGCAAAACCCCAGAAGACCGCATCGGAGCGCTCGCCCGCGCGGGACAGGTTGCCGCCGTGCACTCGCAGTTCGAGCGAGCAAGGTCGTTCTTCGACATCGCGCTGGGCGGGGGGATCCAGCAGGAGAGGGTCGACGTCCTCGTGGAGGCCGCCCGGGAAGAAGACGAGCGCCAACAGAGCGACAAGTTGCGACGCACGCTGGCGGAGGCAATGGCTGCTGGCGGTCAGGGTGCGCGTGACGGTGGGCGAACGCGAAGTCTCTTGCTCCGGCACGCGGCGACTTTGGCGCAACGCGACTTGGATGACGTCCCGAAGGCGTTTGAATGGTTGGGAGACGCCCTCGTGAGCTTTGTGGACGAGTCCTCTCTCCAGGCCCTCGACGAGCTTGCTCTGGCCGTTCAGGAGCCTCGGCGTGCTGAAGCCGTGCTGACGAGAGCTCTCGAGGAAGTGTTCGATGGTCCCTTGGTGCGCAGGCTCCTGGCGCACCGTGCCAAACTGCGTCTCGACCACGTCCAAGACCCCAGCGGTGCAGCGGAGGACCTCAAGCGTCTTCACGACCTCGCGCCCGGAGACACGGAGGTCGCCGAGCGCCTCGCGGACCTTTACCACGAGCTTGGCAACTATCGAGGTTTGGTCCAGCTCTATGAGGATCAGATCCTGCGCGGCAAGGACCAGGCTTCGCGGCTCGACCTCGCACGCCGCATTGCTCGGCTTTGGGAGGAGACTCTTCAGGACTCGCGGGAAGCCGCCGATGCCTGGCGTCGCGTGCTGCGCATGAAGAGCGGAGATCCGGAAGCGGTCGAAGGGCTCGATCGTGCCAAGAAGAACATGCTCAAGCCTCACAGTGAGCCAGCGCCCCCCAGACACTCGGTGCCGGTTCGAGCGCCCGAGCCAGGCAGTGCGCCTCCTGGTGCCGATGTACCAGAATCGGGAGCCGCCACAGGCAGGCAATCAGAGGATGGGTCCAGTGCCGAGCCAGAGGCCCAGAGCGAGTCGCCACTTGTCGGAGACGGTCGCGAGGACGCGCCCGAGTCGAGTTCGGAGCTCGCCGCCTCCTTGGGTGAGGCATCCGAGGAGTCAACACCCGATACGGATAGGCTCGCCCCGGCAGTGGCGCCGCCGCTAATGGAGGAGCTGCCAGGGACCGAAGCAGCGGGAGAGCCACTGGTCGCTTCAGAGTCACGCGCCGTGTCCGCCCTGCGTGATGTTGAATCCGCGTTGCCGGAGCCGCGGGATGAGAACGGCGCAGAACCTCCCTCGGTGGATACCACACCGGGGCAGGCTTCGGAGGAGGCAAGTCAGGTGTCTCCTCCGGATGGTGAGACCCCCCATAGCGATGTCGCTCCCAGCTCGTCGCTCCCAGAGCGACTGCCGGAGGCTCCGTCTGAACTCGAGGTCGAGGCGAGAGACTTGGTTGAGCCTGAGCTCGAGGTCGAGGCGGGAGACTCGGTCGAGTCCCTCCCCCTGGTTTCCGCCGACGCGCTCGCCATCGAGGGAACAGAGCCTCCTGGGTCGTCGCCGCAGCCGATGCCACCGTCCCGCACCGGTGGGCCTCCTTCCCAGGGGCAATCGAGACCACTCGGAGCGCCGCCGCCCCCACCCTCCGTGCGTCCCGCTTCCCCTTCAGCGCGCGCCAGCGGTGGCCTGCCACCACCACCCCCGCGTGGCGGGTCTCGACGTCCACCACCGCCGCCCCCACGGCGTCAGGGAACAGCCGCTAGCACTGCTCCACAGTCCGTCGAGGTCCAGACGGACGAGGGGGAGTTGCTCGAGGAGGACTCCTGACGACCCCACTCCGTGCGATGCCTTCGCCAGTTCTCTAGGCGCGCCCGGCCGGGAGCTACCCGTTGGATGGTGGGTCGCCGTCAGCAGCAACGACGAGGGTCCCCGTCTCGCCATCCAACTCCGCCGGCGCGCCAAGGGTTAGGGGGCAATTGTTTCTTCCGTGGCCGAACGGCAAATCGGTCACGATAGGTACCCTCAGCCGCCTGAGCTGAGCAATGAGCACTGCTTTTGGATGCACGTTGAATCGTCCTGCGCTGCAATCGGTCAACTCGCCGATCGCGAAGCCAGCCACGACATCCAACGCGCCCGACCCAATCAGCGCCTCAAGCATTCGATCGAGGCAGTAGGAACCCTCAGCAACGTCCTCCATCGCGAGAATGCTGCCAGCGGGCAGGCGGAGGCTCCGTGATGCGGAAGCAACTTGAAGGAGAGATAGGTTTCCACCGACTAGTTGGCCGCACGCGCGACCAGGAGCTGCCCCGGCTCCCGAGAGCGTGCGGCGGTTGAGGGGAGACTCCAGGTACTCGAAGAACTCGCTGTGGGTTTGAGCGTCGGCGCGCCCCAAGCCCGTCACATTAGGGGCGTGAAGACTCATGACGCCTGCCTTCGAATAGGCGAGGTGCAGGGCCGTAGCGTCGGAGAATCCGACAAACCACTTGGGACGCGCTCGCAGCTCGGAAGGAGAGAGCGCGGGGAGCAATCGAGTAAGGCCATAGCCGCCGCGTGCGGAGACGATGGCCGAAGCGTCGGGATCCGCAAGAGCTTCACGCAGCTCGGCGAGGCGCCGCGCGTCGGGACCGGCTAGGAAGCCCTGCCGAGCTCGGATGTCATCGCGAAACCTCACCCTGTAGCGCTCATGCAGCACACTGATCCCGCGCCAAAAAAGGGATTGGTCGAACGGGCCCGAGGGCGCAACCACCCGGACGGTGTCGCCGCGTTTGACAGTCGGGGGAACGATCACGCCTCAGGGTAGCGTCATCGCCGCTCGCCGACAAAGTCCGCCGGTTAGATTCAAGGTGGGTGGCCGGTCGACGCGTAACCTTCAGTCCGGACACCGCCCTGCAGCCTCCCAGGTGGTCTACGTCGAGGTGGTGGCCTAGAGTCGTTGGCCATGGTTCGCCTGAGCCCTGTCGCCTGGAGCGGCCATCGAGCAAATCCATCTTTGCCCCCGCGGACACTGCCCTTGGCCACACGGGGGCGTGCCGCCGTGTCACGGATCCGCGGGGCCGCCTTCGGTGCTGACTTCGACGAGCGAATCCGGCACGTCGCCAAGCGCTACCGCGGGCTGGACCCTTTCGGTCTCCATGTGGAGGCTTTTCGGTTGATCGCGAGAGCGGGAGCGATTCTCCATCGCCTGTATTTCCGGACGGCTTGCTTCGGCATGGACCATCTTCCGAAGGGGCCAGCCATCCTCGTCGCAAACCACTCCGGACAACTCCCCCTCGACGGGCTGATCGTGGCGAGCGCTTTGCTCTTGGATGTCACTCCGGGAAGAGCACTTCGGGTCGCCCTCGATCCGCGTCTCAATCGGATGCCAACATTCCTGGCAGCGCTTGGAAGGTTCGGTCACGTGCCGATGGATCGCGGCGCGCTCCGTGCGCTCCTCGACCAGGGCGAGACAGTCCTCGTCTTTCCCGAGGGTGTGGCGGGGCTGATCAAACCTTATCGTCACCGGTATCAGCTGAGACCGTTCAGCCCCGAGTTCGTCGAGGTGGCGCGTATGACCGGCGCGCCCATCGTTCCGCTGGCGGTAATCGGCGCGGAGGAGCAGTACATCAATATTGCCAATGCGGAGCGTCTCACGAAGCTGATCGGCTTGCCTCCGGTCCCCGTCCTCCCACAGTGGCTGGTCCCTGGCGGGCAGTTGCCGTTCCCCACCCGGTACCGTTTGCATTTCGCCGAGCCAATGAGGTTCGCCGCGGGCCCGGCGAACGATGATGAGCTCGCGCACCGCGCCTGGCTGGTGCGACAGAGCGTGCAGCATATCCTTCAGCAGGGCCTGAGGGAGCGGCGGAGCGTCTTCTGGTGACTCAGCCAGCGAGTCACCGCGCCATTGCTGGTCTCTGGCGTGGGCGCAACCTCCTGGCGAGCGTGCTTCTTCTCGCATGCGAGTCAGCTCCGCCACAGGTCGTCCCAAAACAGGAGAGCGACGCACCTGTCGCCGCAGCCACCGGAGCCGTTGGAGCCTACGCGCTGCGCCACGGGCGCTATGCCAAAGCGGACCGTCCAGCAGACCCTCAACCGGGAGTGGACGAGCAGTCTTCGGGCGCGCCGCTCGAGGGCTCTCCGAAGCCACGTGCTCGCCCGCCGGCGCTCGACCGGTTGACCCCGTCGGGTCGACAGGAGGACGAAACCCTCAGTTTGTGAGAGACGATTGACAGCGCATTGACCGCGCGCTGTCATGGTGCTCTCCTCCGCGCGATGAGAGCGCTACCTTGTATACTTTGGGCGGTGCACGCGGCGTGTTCGAGTGCGCCTCCTCCGAAAGGGCCGCCGCCCGAGTATGAGCCAGCAACAGTCGGCACTTGGGATGCGGGCAGCTCCGTGGGTGGGGCGGAGGTGGATCCGTTCGCGTCCGCGGCAGTAGGCGATTGGGTAGAGGCCGAACCTACGAGCAGCGGCGGGGGAGGGGGCGCAAGTGCGGTCATTCCGCGGCAGGATGTGGCGCCCCCGGGCTCGGGGGGTGCCGCGGGCTCGGCGGGCGAGGGCGGGGTCGATTCCAGAACGCTAGGCACGCCCTGTCTGAGGTGGGACTGGCCGTGCGGCCGGTAATGCAACGTGACGAGCTTGCCCACGCGGGCGACGTTGCGGCGTGAGCGGCAGGGCACTCCGCGCCCGGTGGCCTGGTCGATGCCGAGGAAACCGCTGCTGGCATCGAGCCTGATGGCCCGCTACAGTGCTGGCGCTGGCCCTTTGGTCCACGATACCCACTTGGCCGCCGGAACCCTGGTCCTTATTCCGCCAGTCGGTCGATTCGGTGCGGTCTCCGCGCGACACGGGACTGTGTCGGGAAGAAGGCCTCTACTGCAAGACAGCGAAGCTTCACGCAGCACCGGTCGATGGTACACAGGGGTCGCGTGGTGCATCGCTCAGCCATTGGATTACAATAGCAGAGCAGCTTTACCCAGCCGAAACGGCTGGCTCAGTTCAATCTTCGCAAGGAGTCGGGTGTCTCGGCAAGAACTCGACAGCTGGTGACAGGTAGCGTGGAAGTACTCAAGAAGCCCAATCGCCCCCATAACGCGGTCCCGCATAGAATCAGTGCCGAAGAGGCTCGTCAGATTGCCCTGCTGGCTGCCAGTGCTGGTCTGGAGAAGAAGGCGCTGGACGTCCAGATCATTGATGTGCGCGGAAAGGTCGACTATGCCGACTACCTCGTCCTCATGACGGGCCATAGCGACCGTCATGTAGCCACGCTTGCCCGCAGCGTGGACGCCGAGCTGACTCGACAAGGGCATCGCGCCATCAGCATTGAAGGATTGACGCGAGGCGAGTGGGTGCTCATCGACTTCGTCGACGTCGTCGTCCACGTTTTTCACGTGGAAGCGAGGGCACTTTACGACATTGATGGCCTTTGGCTCGACGCCAAGCGCGTTCCGGTGTCGAGCCCTGCCAGCGAGCCGTGAGGTTCGTGATCTTGGCGGAGGGGCGGCTGAAGGAGCGAGGCCTCCGTGAACTCGGAGATGACTACCGGAAGCGCATTCGCCGTCACGTGCGATGTGACGAAATCGAGGTAAGGGATAGCGTCGGACTATTGCGAGCGGTTCCGCCTGGCTCATCCCTCGTCGCCCTCGACGTGACCGGCGAAGCCCATTCTTCGACCGATTTTGCCCGCAGAGTCGAAAGGTGGGGTAGTACGGGTAAGGGCATCCTGACGTTCGCCATCGGAGGCGCCGAAGGGTTGTCGGGTGAGGTGCTTCGAGCTTCGCACGCGAGACTGAGCCTCTCATCAATGACTCTGCCGCACAGGCTGGCCCGCCTGGTGCTGCTCGAGCAACTCTATAGGGCCATGACTATTCTTCGCAACGAACCCTACGCGCGCGAGGGTTGACCGTCCTCGGGGCAACTGCTCTGAATGGAACCTCAGTCGAAGGCGCCGGAAGCGGGGGGAAGACACGCGGCACCGGACAAACGACTGATCGCTGCCCGCCCGCTGTCGGTCGCCAGTTCCCGCCAGGATTGGCGAGGTCCCGACTGCTCAGACTAAGGGCTGGCGACCTTCGGGCGGCGGCCGAAGACGAAAGCGATGCCGATCGATATCACGTACAGCAAACACAACGGTACGGCCAGGAGCAGCTGACTCGTGGGATCTGGAGGGGTAAGCACCGCCCCAACGATGAACGCGAGCACGACGAAATAGCGTGCAAAGCGGATGAGGTGACGGTGGTTGATGATACCGGCGATGCTGAGAAAGAACACGAGCACGGGTAGCTCGAACACGACTCCAAACGCCACCAGGATGCGTGTCACGAATTCGAGGTACTCGTCGACCATGACTGTAGGCCGTATCTCGAACGCAGTTCCTCCTATGGCTCCGCTGAAGCCCAGCAGATACTCGAACGCGATGGGCGCTACGATCCGGAAGCAGAAGTAGGCGCCCGTGCCGAACAACACGCACGACGATATAACGAACGGTAGCGCTAGACGCTTCTCTCTGGAGTACAGTCCTGGTGCTACGAATGCCCAGAATTGATACAGTACGATGGGCATGGCGAAGATAGCCCCGCCTAGGATGCAGAGTTTGATATAGGTCACGAAAAGCGCCGCTGGCGCTTTGAAGTGCAGCGCAACCTCGCCCCCGACCCGTCCCGCCTTCCATGCAGCGACGAACGGTTCCGTAAGCCAAAGTAGGAGCGTCTCGCGAAAGACCCATGAGACCGCGCACCCCACCGTGAACGCAAGGAGCGCGCGGATCACGCGGGTACGGAGCTCGGCCAAGTGCTCCCAGAAAGTCATGGGCTTCTCGTCGGTGGCGATAGTCATGACGACCGGTCGCTCGAGACGCGCCGGAACTCGGCGTCGGTGTTCACGGACCCCGTCGCCTCCGCCAGATCGTCGGGGAGGGCTCCCATCGCATCGGCTCCCTCGATTGGATACTCGCGGGTAGGATCGAACGCCATCGAGTCAAGGTAAGGATCCGCGATGGGGTGTGCGCTTGCTCGTCCCCGGTAGTGGTTCACGCGACTCAGATCGCCTCGCAGGACGTTTCGGAGCTCATCAATCCCCCCGGTGATGCCCTCTTCCCGGAGCAGGTCGTCGATCCCGGTCTGCACGCGAATCTGGGCCGTGAGGCGCCGTGCCGTGCCCACCCAGCGGCCCAATGTGCGGAGCATCGTCGGAAGCCGCGTCGGCCCCACGGCGATGAGTGCCACGATGAGCACGAGAGTGATCTCGAAGAACGAGATGCCAAACACGGCCGAACGCTAGCTTGCCGCCGAAGCACCGGCAACGCGAGGTGGCGAAAAGCGGAAACTGGAAGCGGTTCGAACCGGAATAGCTGGTGCGGGTCGGCCGGCGCACCTCTTTGGCCAAGCGCCAGGCTCTGCCGGACGGCTACTGGAGTCGAGCGGAGAAGGACACCGGGAGGCTGCCCTTCATCACGGCTCAAACCAGATCGGGTTGGTGAACGCGAAGGGGCGAATGCCTTGCAGGAACACGTTCGGCAGCGGTGAGCCCCCTCCTGCGTACACGACGATGAAGCGGTGTCCCGCGATAGGGATATCGACCGTCGTGTCGAGTCGCACTCCATCGCTCGATGACGGCACGGGCACCCACCTCAGCAGCTGGTTGCGGCTGCCCGCTCGCACCTCCACCCAGTCAACGTCGATCCAGGCAGGAGCTTGGAGTACGATACGCACCGGTACTCGCGCTCCGGCGCCTCGTACCGTCTCTCCGGGGCCTTTGCCCTGTACCTCGGCGAGCAGTGTGGGACCGGTGGTGACGATACTACGGCCCTTGCGTAGAGCCTCGATGATGGCCGCCTCGGCGGTCGCGGGGTGCCCGCTATCGCAGGCAGCACTGGCACAATGGACGAGGTTTCGCGGCATGCCAGGATCGACATAGAAGAGCTTGTGGGAGTCGCTGTTCCCTGTCGCCGTGTAGCGGAACCCGAGACCCAAGAGGTGCAGCCAGTCATCAATGAGCTTTCGGACCACCACCGGGCGATTGCCATCGAACCCATTGAACACCTCGACCGCATCGAAGTCACTGACGTAGATGTCGCGGAACCTGGCGGGAACCCGCCCCGTCGTGGGATCCATTCGATACCGCTCGAAGTAACCCATGCCGGGAAGCCGAGGGTGATTCACTTGGATGAGGCCGCGGGGTGCCGCTCGACGCATCCCGGAGAAGAGGGACGAAGGCGTCTGGTTCACGGCGTCTATCGTTGCCGATGGGTGAACCGGGAAAACATTGAAGTGGCCAAAGCGTTCGCCCTCCGTGCTGACCTCGATCCCAACGGACGTCAGTAGCGGCGTCGTGAGGCGTCCCTGGTCCAATAGCGCCTGCACCGTCGGTTGTAGATTCGTGGCCGTGAAGTGGTCGCTCGCCACGGCATAGCGTACGCCTTCGGCAGCGATGGCGATGATGCGGTTCGGCAGCGAGACGTCTGCATCTACGCTAGGGGCCTGGTGCAGGTGAAGATCGGCACTGATCCAGCCGGGCGCGAACACGACGCGTTCAAGCCGTGCTTCTCGCCTGAGCAACTGCTTCTCCGAAAGCTCAAGGTCCCACGCGGCCGCGATGCGTTCGGGGCCTGCGGTAACGAAGGCTCGGTAGCGCCCAGGGGGCACTCGGACGGAGAGGTGTCCATTGCCAGTCCACACGAAGCGTCCCGCGCCGCTTAGTCCACCGTCCTCGTCGAACGACGGATGCGGAGTTCCACCGATGCCGGTGAGCGTTAGCTTGGCTGGCAGCGGGCGGCTATCCTCGTCCACGATATCCACGTGAAGCTCGGATGTGCCCAGCGGGGCCGACTCAGCGCCGGGGTGGTGGGGCAGCGGCTCCAAGGCGAGGAACCGATCGATGGCGACGGGGGTTGCCGGTGTCAGCCGGCGAAGCGGATAGACTGCATGGAGCGCTGGGGCCATCCCGTGGTGTTGAAGACGAAACTCGACGTACATCGGGCCCGATTCTGAATGGAGCCGAAGATCACCGGAAGCGCCACGGCGGCCGATCCATTCCGTCCATCCTGCGTAGGTCTCGCCGGTCTTGCCGATCGCCGCTGTGATGTACCGTGCGTTGCCCCAGCGCACGATGTCGCCCAGCCGCACGTGGAGAGGTGCTGCTCCCTGCCCGAGGGACAGCTCCGTCCTGACGAGCACGCGGGCTGTGTCAAGGCTCATTGCGTACTTGGTGGTGACGGCAATGCTCCGCCCTCGGAATTCTATCCGGCCATGGCTAAGGACTTGCCCCTCCCGGACCACGACGCGGTCGGCGAAAACCGGGACCCGCATACCATCTACCCGTACGACCGGGTGCATGTCCCAGAGTGAGTCCACATGGGTCTCGCTCCCCAGCTGCTCCGCGCTCGGCGACTCTGGCAGATGCGGCCAGAAATCAATCAAGGCGCCGTCACTCTTTCGTACGACGGCCGTCGCCATGTCATTCTCGAGCGCCAGGTCCCCCGGAGTGGCCCCAATCCGCAGATAGCCTCGCGGTGGGTCCTGCAAGGGGAACACCGCACTGTGCCGATGAGCCCAGGCGCTCCAGGCAAAGCTCACTCCTGCACCGAGGGTCACCGCGGCAGCCCAACCAAAGCTCCTCCTCGATTTCGAGATCATTCCACCACGGTGCCGACCAACCCTGCCGCGCACAGAATGCCACAGGAACTGTGTCGCTCCCAGCTCGCCTGCAGAGGATTGCGAACGCCAGGGTAGGTGGAGCCGAGGCTCTGTCGGAAGCGCTCCCACTCAGGGAATGCGCGACACGCCAGAGCTGATCAGCTGCCTTGCGATGATGATCCGTTGTATCTCGCTCGTCCCTTCGAAGATCTGGAGTAGCTTCGCGTCGCGGTAGAGCTTCTCCACTGGGTAGCTACGGCTATACCCGTTTGCCCCGAGCACCTGGACGGCGAGGGATGCCACCTCGACCGCCTGGTCCGCAGTGAACGCTTTTGCATGACTCGAAAGGCTCGGGCGGACGCCCCTCGCTGCGCCCCACGCGGCACGGAGGTAAAGGAGCCGCGACGCTTCCATGGCGATCGCCATCTTGGCGAGCATCTCCGCCACGAGCTGGTGCTCGTGGATCGGCCTGCCGAAAGAGCGTCGCTCCTTCGCATAAGCAACGCTCTCGTCGAGGCACCGCCTCATGAGGGCAGTTGCCATCGCCGCGATGTCCGGACGGGTCCTGTCGAAGACGGCGGTCGCTAGCGCGAACCCATGCCCTGGTGCCGCGAGCACCCGGTGTGCTGGCACCCGCACATCGGCCAAGTGCAAGGGCGCCGTATCGCTTGCACGTTGCCCCAGCTTCCGCTCCGGGGGACCAATTGTTACGCCCGCGGCGCTTCGCTCTACGAGGAAGGCGGCAAGCCCGTCGCGGCGCCGTTCCGGGTCAGAGGTCGCAAAGACGACAAACCAGTCGGCGAGACTCGCGTTGGTGATCCACGCCTTCTCTCCGGTGAGGACCCACTGGCCGGCATCGGCCGCGCAGCGGGTGCGAATGCCACCCAAGTCGGAGCCCGCCTGTGGTTCGGTGGCGGCAAATGCGACGAGGCTACGGTCACGGATCATCGCCCCAAAGACCTCCCGACGCTGCGCATCGCTGCCGACAAGGTTCAGCGCGCTGATGGCGAGAGAGCTCCCGAGCAAGCTTGCTTCGATCCCGCAACACCCATAAGCCAGGCATTCGACGAGCAGCGCGTGCTCTATCGGTCCCAAGCCCGCGCCCCCGAACTCCTCCGGGATCAAGGCTTGCAAAAGCCCCAAGTCGTGCGCCTCTTCGATGAGCTCGTCTGGAAAGTGCTCCTGCTCGTCGCACTCTGCCGCGACTGGTTGGATGCGCTCGCGGCAGAAGCGCTGACCAAGCTCGCAGAGCGCCTGCTGTTCATCGCTGAGAGCGAAGTCGACCATTGACACGGAGCCTCAGCGCTTTGCGCGATCGCGCTGGCGCCCGAGTTCCTCCCGTACGGCACGGGCGCCAAGGACGTAGCCTAGAATCAATCCAATCAGGAGTGCTCCGGGGATATACAGCAGATGTGCTGCGCTCATGGCTCTGTCGATCCCTAGCCGTCCGGGTGGTGGGCTGTCAGCAATTTTTCGAGATTGTCGATGCGAGTATCCAGCTTGGATTGGCGTCTCCAGGACATCCACACGAAGCCAAGCACGAGTGCCCACATGAGGATGTACGCGGCGACGAGCAACACCTCGGCGCTCGTCGTCTCTTCCCCGCCGGTCGTCGCGACGAACTCGGTGGACCTATCAGCTACGGTCGTTTGGGGTTGGGACATGCTCAATCCTCCACTCCGAGGGTGATTGCCTTCTCATGAAGACTGCGGAAACGTGCAAAGGCGAGAACGATGCGCGTACGCATCCAGAGAGCCATCGTGGCGAGAAGTGTCATCACGACAAAGCCATACAGGAGGCCGTGTCCCATCGCGGGGCTAATGCCGCCCCCACCTTGAGTGATTACCGTAGGATGATTCCCACCCCACAGGCGTACCGAGGCGTGAATAATGGGCAGATTGAAGGTGCCGATTACGCCGAAGGCCGCTGCGAACTTGCGTTCTGCCTCTCCGTCTCCCGTGAATGCCCTTAGTACTACGATGGCCGCGTAAACCAGTACACTGAGCAGAGACGTGGTGAGGCGAGGATCCCATGTCCAATAGAGCCCCCAAGCCTTCTTGGCCCAGAGGGGACCGCTCACCAACACCAAGACCCCGAACAGCACTGCCACCTCGGCGCCGGCCCGGGCCACTGCGTTCCAGCGCTCCGTCGGTCTGGCCAGATAGGCTGCGCTTCCGACCAAGCACACTGCGCCACTCAGGTACATGGAGTACGCCGCTGGCACATGGAAGTAGAAGATCTTCTGGGCGAGCCCCCCTGCTGCAGCCTGGGCAATCGGTGCTTCCAGGAAGATGAACCAGATCAAATAGGCTATCAAGCCGGCTGTGGTGACCACCAGCGCCGTGAACACCTTCGACTGTAGCGTCATGGCCGATGAGCCTAAGCTAGGAGGACGGCTTCGGCAACGGTTTCCCCCGTCGAGGGACCCGCGTCGATCACCGTGCGCCGGGCTAGACATCACAATTCGCCATTGCGAGGAGCGCGGCGAGGCGCGCGCGGATGAGCTGGAACTCTCGAACCGCGAGGTCGATCTCTGCCTGCCGTTGCTGCTGCTGGGCCTCGACGAGTTCGAAGCTGGTTCCGGTACCATTCACGAAAGCAATGCGCGCCAGTCGCAGCGTTTCTGCGCTGAGCTCGCTGGCGCGGGCGGCTTGCTGCAGATTAGCTTGCGCGACCTCGATGGCTCGTGTGGACTGCTCGATCTCGAGCGCCGCTTGCCGCTCAGTGTCAATCAGGTCCTGCGTCGCGAGAGAGACCTGCGCCGTCTGAGCGCGGTGCTGGGCATGTCGAAGCCCGCCATCAATGATGCGCCAATTCAGTACCGCACCAATGGTCCAGGTGACTTGCTGTCGGTTCGGAGTGCTCGTATCGCGCGACCAGTAGGCCATTGTCGATGACGCATCAACGGTAGGCCAATAGCCGCGGTCGATCGTCTCGATGGAGCGTTGCACCAAATCGCGCTGTGAACGCGCGTAGCGCACATCCGAACGTTGCCCCACCGCGGGCTCGACTTGGCACAGTGCGGCAATGTCCCCGGCCAAAGCATCTACCTGAATCGCGGGGGTCACGCCCCATGGTCTTGGGGTGCCCAGCACCATCCCGAGCGATTCTCGGGCTTGGCGTACGTTTTCGTTGGTAGCGACGACCTGCGTCCGTGAACGAGTGACCTCCTGCTCCGCGCGGAGCACGTCGAGTGCCGTCGCAGCGCCGAAGCGCGCGCGCCGACGAGTCAGCTCGAGAGTCGCCAAGGAGGAGTCGAGGGCTACTCGGCTGACCTCGGACAGACGTTCCGCGGTCACGACGCCGACGATCGAATCGGCCAAGCCGGCCAGAATCTGTCGCTCTGCCTCCCGCGCGCCCAAGGTCGCGGTGTCCACGGCGTCACGAGCCGTCTGGAGCTCATGCCACGCCTGTGGTGCGAAGAGTGGAATGCGCAGCTCGAGCCCCGCTTGCCATGTCGTGCCGGGGTCGGGGATCGGCCCCTGGTCCAGGGGAAAGCTGTCGTAGGGAGGAATGGGACCGGTCCCGTAGAGCAGGTGTCGGTTCACGTTTGCGGAGCCTGCCAACGTGGGCATCACGCCAGCCAAGGCCTGGTCGGCTTGTGCGCGTGCCAGGCGGATGCGGGCTGCAGAACGGTTGATCGACGTCGCCTGGCTTCGGACCATCGCGAGCGCTTGGGGCCAGGACCGCAGCACGTCCACGGGAGCGGGCGGCGGCACCAGCAGGGGATCCGTTGATTCGCTTCGGACGGGGACACCGATCGCCGCTCCCGCGTCGCGCGAAGCACTCACTTCGCCGGGAGCCTCGGCTGCGCTGCGCGGAGCCAATGCTGTGTCTGTGTCAGCAGGTGGTGGCGCCCCCTGCTGGCCCAGGGCGGGGCTGGTCACCGTCCCCGCGACCGTGCAAAGCAAAGCCCAAGTCGTTCCTTTTCGCATCCTCCGCATGGTTAGTGCGGTCTCGCGCAATGGGAAAGCCCTGAAGCGCGCCCGATGGCTAGTAGTCACCTGAGGCTCCAACCCAAGCACGGCGCTCGGTCTGCTCAGCTCGGTTCCGATGCTGTCGCGTGCGTGCGAGGTCAGCCTCGGCTTGGATTGCGGATGGACGGGCCGACCGAATCGAAGCGCGAATTGCTCGCCTCATCCATCGGAGAACGCCTGGGCGCGCGCCACCGCTCGAGCCAATCACGCGCCATTTGATCGGATCCCGTGGCGCGTGTCAGCAGAACCCGTGCCCGCTCGACCTGACCCGTGCGCGCCAGGGCGTGGGCGAGACTGCTGGCGATCTCGGGCTCTGCGGGTTGACCAGCGTACGCTCGCTCCAAGTAGACCAAGGCGTCGCTTGGTCGGTTGAAGGCTACGTCGAGGAGGTGGCCTAGATTGTGGCAGTACCAGGGATTCTCCGGAACCAGCAAGAGTGCCCGCCGGTAGGCTCGGATTGATGCTCGGAAGTGGCCCAATGCGGACTGGGCGAGACCGAGGACAGCCCAAGCGTGCGCCCGCTCGCCAGCGACGAGCGAGCGCTTCGCCAGCACCGCTGCCCTCCACGGCTCAGTGGCGACCAAGAGCTCTGCGAGCTTCAACGTCGCGAAGGATTCTTCCGTCGACCCAGGAGCGGCCTCGGCAAGGAGCTTCTCCAGCATGCGCACCAGCTCGCGTGGCTCAAGCTGCTGCTGGAGCGCCCATTCGATATCTCTCAGTCGTTGCCGTGCGTCACGCCGCTGAGGCATTCACCTAGCCTGTCCTCGCGCGGAGGGTGGTGCAAACGATCGGCGGCGTCAGAGCCGCGGTCGCGCCGGCTCCGCGACCGCACACTTGCCAGCGATCTCGGCGCCATCCAGCGCTCGTTGGGCGCGCTCGAAAATCTCCTCCCGCACGGCCACGAAGGTATGGCGATTTCGCACGCGAATATACCCGGTGTCGTGGCGAAGGATACCGGCCTTCGCGGCAAGCAAGGATTCGAAATCCGCTTCGGAGGCGCCGTCTTTCTTCCCGACATTGACGTAGAGCTCGACCAGGCCCGTGACTGCTTCCGTGCCATCATCGGACGGTGCAATCTCCTTCGTGATGGTGTCTGCTTCCGCATCCCGCAGAGCCTGCGGGTCGAAATCGGAGACCGTGTAACCGAACTCAAACTCTTCGACGTAAGCAGCTGGTGACAGCTGCTCATGTGGGGAAAACGCGCGGGCGCCCGTGGTGTCGGCGGTCTTCGAAGGACGCCGTCTCCGAGGGCTCCCGCCGCGAGAGGGAACCTCCTCAGCACCGGGGTCGGCGCTCGGTGTCGGGCGAGCGAGGTCCAGGGTACTTGGCGGCACCTGTTCAGGTGCTACCGCCGCTACCGGCTTTGCCTTATCTGGGTCCGCTGGTTCCGTTGCGGTGCGCGGCCGTGAACCTTCGGTGTCGGTGCGCACCCCCATCGGGCGACGCGGACCGCGAGCCTCATCCCCCATCGGGCGACGCAGGTCGCGAGCTTCATCCCTTTTCGGGCGACGCCTATCACGAGATTCGACTCCGCGCGACGGCCTATCATTCCGTGTGGGTGAAGCCTCCCGGGGCTCCGGTGAGTGACCATCAGCTTCGCGTGGCCGCTTCGAGTGCCGCGCTGCAGTCGCTTCTTCTTGGGCCTCCGGGCGCGCACCAAGATGATCCCTGAGCAGACCGGCGACCACCTGCTCGGCCATCTCGTGAGTCAGTAGCCGTTTCGCAAGGGCTGAATCCTCCCCATGGATGACCCGATCGGCAAACGCTTGAACGAACATCTCCACGAGGTCCGCCTCCGCACGGGTTCGGATCTCCCTGGCCGTCGGAAGCTGACGTTCCACCGTTCGAATCTTGTAGGTCAGTCGGGTCAGGTAGAGGTTTCCGATGTCCTTGGGCTCGATCAGGGACACGGCGGTTCCGGTGCGCCCGGCACGGCCGGTCCGACCTGTGCGGTGCACATAGTTTTCGGAGGCTTCGGGAAAGTCGAAGTTGATGACGTGGGTGAGGTGAGAGATGTCGATGCCCCGCGCGGCGACGTCTGTGCACACGAGAAAGCGGAGTTCGCCCTGCCGCGTCGCGGCCATTACCTTCTCCCGATCCCCCTGAGCCAGATCAGCGTTCATCCAATCTGCGGTGAACCCCTGTTGCTGAAGCGCGGCAGCGACGCGCTTCGTCTCGTCACGGGTATTGCAGAATATGATTGCGCTCTCCGGATCCTCGACTTCCAGCACCTGAATGAGCTCGGCCAACTTGTCGCCTCGGCTCAAGTACACCAGGTGCGTGATCTCCAATGCCCCGATGTGGTCGCCGCTTAGTGTCAGGAACTCCGGATTGCGGAGCCTCGTTTCGGCGAGCCGTTGAATGTCCGGCGGCAACGTCGCGCTGAACAGTAGAGTCTGGCGGGCTTCCGGAAGGTAGCGTTGGATTTGGTCGATCTGAGGCAAGAAGCCCATGGAGAGCATCTCGTCGCTCTCGTCCAGAACGAAGAGCCGGAGTTGACTCACGTCCAATGTGCCCCGCTGCAGGTGATCGAGGACACGCCCTGGAGTTCCCACGAGAACCTGCGCTCCCGCCCGAATCTGCTCCACCTGGCGCGGCATGGGTGCCCCTCCGTAAATCGCCACTGGCTTGATACCGCGGTACTTGCCCAGGGCTTCGAGCTCCCGGGAGACCTGGAGGGCAAGCTCGCGGGTTGGGCACAAGATCAGAGCCTGCACGTGCTCTTGGCCGCGCCGGACGATAGCGTCGACGATCGGCATGCCGAACGCCGCGGTCTTACCGGTGCCTGTTCTGGCCTGGACAACGAGGTCCAGGCCCCGCTTGGCGGGATCGAACACCTCCCGCTGGACTGGCGTCGGATGCGTGTAACCCAGGTCTTCTATTGCGCGGTTGAGCTCGTCCGAGAGCGCAAGGTCAGCAAAGGTTGGCGGTGGGTTGCTGGTGTGGTTGGGGTCAGCCTCTTCCATGAAATGCGGGCGGAGCTTAGACCGGGCTCAGGAACCCCGCCAGCCCCTCTGCTCAGTCCTTGCCGCGTTCCTCCACCGGTCCGGAGGTGGCGACATCCAACGAACGCTCAAGCAGCTGAATGTTCCGCCGACGTCTCGATAGGTCCGCAGCCATGTAGCGGACGGAGTGCTCTTCAGCGTAGCGGAAGCGATCTATCTCTGCGAGGGCCTTCTGGGCCATGGGGTCGCGGGAACAGCGGATTTCCACCTCTGGGCGGTCATCCCATTCCGGCTTCAACGCCGCGCGAAAGCGCGCGAGTGCCACACGTTCCCCAGTCGGAGTGGAAGCTGCCGCATCGCGGGCACGCCGGACCGCGGCGATGAGCCCTCCAAGGGCCGGTCGGCAGGGACCTACGCTCACGACGTCGGGCGTTCCCCAGACCTGACGGAAGATCTGGGTGGCCCAAAGCAGCGTGCACCCGCCAACGATGACAGCAAAGCACAGCACTCCGACGCGACGGCCGATTCGCTCTGCCCGGGTGATGGTCCTCGTGGCGTCGGAGCCAGGCATGGTCGCGGTCTAGCGCTCGTTGCCCGTCCGAGTCAATCGGACGGCAGAGTCTTCGGCTTCACCGTGCAGGTTGCCGTGGCCGCTGATTGCAAGTATCGGTTGGGCCGAAGATGCAACGGAGTGTAAGCGAAGCGGTTCAGACGCTGGTCGAAGTTCAGGCAGCCGATGTGCCAGACCCGGCGTTGCGCGCCCGGCTCGAGTCCATCCAGGAGTTGCTCGACGGCGATCTCGCATGGATTGAGTCTGCCATCGCGGCCACGGCATCGGATGGCGCCCCGCCAGCGAGCGCTGCAGCTCGCCACCTCGTTACCTTGGGTGGGAAGCGGGTGCGTCCCGCCATGCTGCTGCTCTCGGCGCGCTGCTTCGGCGCGCTAGCCCCGGCGACGCGTGAGATCGCCCTCGTCAGCGAGTTGTTGCACAACGCGACGCTTCTGCACGACGATGTCATGGATGAGGGCATGGTGCGGCGAGGTAGAGAAACAGCCAGGCTCGCGTACGGGAATGCCATCAGCGTCTTGGCAGGGGACCTTTTGCTCGTGCATGCTCTACGGCGCACGCTGGATTCCGCCCCCGACCTGATGGACGATCTCATCACGACGATACGGCTGCTCGTCGACGGGGAGGTCACCCAGCTCCAGGGGAGGCGGAAGCTCGATCTCTCCGAGCAGACGTATTACTCTATCCTCCGAGGCAAGACGGCCTCTCTCTTCGCTTTCGCAGCGCGAAGCGGAGCACGTCTCGGCGGCGCGACCGGTTCGGACCAAACAAGGCTCGCTGGCTTCGGGGAGGCACTTGGGATTGCCTTCCAGCTCGTAGATGACGTCCTTGATTACGCGGGGGAGTCGTCGGGGAAGGGCATGGCTGCCGACCTCCGAGAAGGCAAGCTCACCCTGCCTCTCGTGATCGCGGTGCAGAGAGAGCCTGGACTATTGCAACAGGTGCAGCGCGTGCACGCGGGGGACTCGAAGCCGCTCGATGCTGTGCGTGAGACCGTCGTCGCGACGGGGGCGTGCAAGGAGGTCAGGCAGCGCGCTGAGAGCATTACGGAGGATGCCATTCGGTCCATGAGCGGGCTTCCCCTCACTGCTGCACGAGCGATGCTCGAGACCATAGCTCGAGAGCTTGTCGGTAGAGCGCAGTAGGCTGCCTTCGCTCGTGAGCGTCGTGAATGGCCGAACCCTCAATGCCCACGTCTGCGAAGTACGCAGGGTGCTCGCCAGCATGGCGCAGAAGCGGGGCGGCTGACCCTTGACGCTGCGGAGCCGGAACCAAATCGAACCCGCGGGAGTGGGAGCTTGGCGCTCGCGCCGCCGGAGCCCGGGCGCAAGCGCTCAAGGACCCCGCTCGTTCATCTAGTTGAGCTGACGTGCATCCATCACCTTGTCACGCTCGGCTTCGAGCAGAGTGTTGGTGATCTCTCGTTCGAGGGCGGCAAGAATCTCGCCCTGGATGTGTTCGACGGTTCCTGCGAGGCGTTCTGCGTTGCGCTGATAGATGAACAGCCGAACGTACCCGCGGTCCCGTTCGTCCGCGGGCTGAACGCCATCGAGCAGAAGGATTGCTCGTGGATCTACGCCGTCCACGACAACTTCCACGCCGGGAACGTCGGCGACATAGACCTCATCATCGCGAAGGAACTGACGGAGTTCGTGGCTCAGGCCTTCGATGGCGCGTCGAGCCGTGACTTCGAAGGTTTCGCGGGACAAGGACCAAGCTGGCAGTGGAAACTCCAAATCCAACTCCCGTGACCGCAGGAATGCACGCGTCGCCGCGGGGATATCGCCCTGATCGTCGCGCAGAAGACCGAGGTAGTAGAAAGCCTCAGAGTTCTCGGGAGTCGTCTTGATGGAAGTCTCGATCAGGGGCGCGGCGCGCTCTGCGTCACCAATCTCGTAATAGGCACGGCCCACGAGGAAGCTATGGTTCGGATTCTGAAACGGTCCCGTTGGAAAACGCTTGCAGAGCTCCCGCGCCGCGTCCATGTCGCCCTTGCCGAGGAGTGCATCGAAGCACAGCAGGAGCGCATCGACGGTCTCGTCGTCGTTCTCGGCGAGATCGAGGGCCTGCTCACAGAGCCGTATTGCCTCGTCGAACTCACCTAGGGGGTGGATGCACACCTCCGCCGCGTTCAGCATCGCCTCCAGGTACGTTTCGTCGAGCGCAATCGCCTGGTGGTAGTTCTCGATGGCGTCGTCGAAGTCCCCTTGGAGAGCAGAAACGTATCCGAGGAGGTTATATGCTTCGGGGGATTGGCTATCGATCTCGAGGGCCCGGCGCGCCGACAGCTCAGCGCCGCGCGAATCCCCGCGCTGCACGAGGTCCCATCCACGATCGAGGTGAGCGGAGAACTGGTCCATTTCCGTCGCTGCTTGATGGTCCGACGCCGCTCGTGAGTCAAGCGGCAGTAATGTAAGGAATGGCTGGGGCATGAGCCAGGTGGGTCGAAACCAGTGGGTTCGTGGCCCGTCCTGGCGGAGCCTGGCACCTAGCTACCATGACGGCCCGGCTCGCGTCGCTGTTTAGTCGCACGATGACGGCTCCCTGGCCAGTCCAATGCCCGTGCCTTCTCTTTCTCCCTGGGCATGGGCCCGCCGGACGCTCGAGAGCGCTTGACGCTCTGCTGCTCAGCTCGCCCGCCCCTCGTGCACGATGATCCGTGTTCCTGGGGCTTCCTCACTTGACCAAACGGCGTGCCAGCCTCGCGGCAGCTTGGGGCCGGCGAAGAAGAAGAGCCACTTGGCGTCCAAGGGGGCAAGGTTGATGCATCCATGGCTCATCTCCATCCCATAGTTTCTGTGCCAGAACGCACCATGGAGCGCATAAGAGCGATAGTAATACATCACATAAGGTACATCTTCGATGCTGTAGGGCAGATCTCCGGCTGCTGTCCCGTCCCCGTCCATGGTTGTGGTGAGGTGCTTCTCGCGGACTCGCCATTCACCGGTGGGCGTCCGATGATCCTTCGCCTTGACTCGCGAGGACCTACCTGTGCTCACCAGGGTGGCGAATACCGGGGTCTGTCCTTCGAACGCGACGAGCGTCTGCTCGGCGAGGTTCACGTCGATCCAGCGCTCGCGAGGGGACAGGTCGGTTGGTGCGCTTCCAGGGTTCGTGACGCGGACGTGCGCGGCGCGCACCCATCTGCCGTCGTCCAGCTCGCGGTAAACCCGATCCCTGATCTCGGTTGTCCGCCCCGAGAGGTCGAGGAGCTCGAAGTGCTTGGCTTCTCCGACCGTTTTGAGGGTTTGTTTTTCCACGTCGATCTCATAAACGGCGGTCGACTTCCGCCACCCATGAACCCATCCAATGGGCAGATCGTGCTTCTGTCCGAGTTCCGCCCCCGAGAACTCGGAGCCGGACGCCCCTCCAAGGCGGTCCTGCGGAGCAACTAGGCCTTTCGTTGTTTTATACCAGGTGCGATCGTTCCAACGAAATGTCTTGTCGACTGCAACGTAGAAGCCCTTCACCATGCGCTTCGCGAGGATTCCGTCCGCCTCCGACTCGAGTTGTTCCAGTGTTACTTCGTGCAAACGGTCGTGCGCGTCTTCCTGCTGCCACCATGGCGTGTCGGGCTCTGTCTTGGCTTCGTCTTCGGTAGCAAAGTCCAGGCCCGCGTCCGCGAGAGCATCGTCCAGCTTGCTGCGCAGCCGGTCACGCGTCGCCCCACCATCAACGGCCGCAGGAGGAGCAGCGCCCGCGTCCGCTGCGTCCTGGGCACCCGCATCGGCACCGGCGTCGGCCCGGGCGCGACCGGGATCGAGGTAGGGCTCATACTGCAGCATCTGTTCGCGCGAGGGTATCGAGCGGTAGAGCGGGGTTCCGTTCTTTGCGTTGCGCGCATAACGGTAGGGAAGGACAGCTTCGAGGTCTGGCTGCTTCATTGTGAAGCGGAGCCTGTTGTCTTTTGGATCGACCGTGCCTTGGTTGCCGCAGACGTACCCGCCGTCGACGACGGCGTACCATCCCCCGCTGCACTTCGCTTTTGACACGACATCTGGCTTGACGGGGATCTTCGCCCCGCTGCGCGCGTAGCCGAGGTGCCCCTTGCGGTCGAACTCGGGCGCGCGGTAGACCGAGGCGGCCAAGGAAGTCACGACGAACCAGGGTCCGGGGTGGGGTGGAGGTTCTGCCTCTTCGGGTGACCCTGCATCCACCGCGGGTGCGGTGACGAGTTCGCCAGGCACCGCCGATGTAGCGGCGGCGGGCGAGGGGGCCGAGCCGCGAGCGCTGACGGTGCTAGCGGGCGAAGGCGTGTCCGGTGTATCTTCCTCGAAGAGATTGCAGCTCGTCACGAATGCCGAGAGCACCAAGAGCTGACAAAAGAGGCCGGACCCAATGGCGCGGCAAGGGGCTGTGCGTGGAGATCTTGATCGAATCATAGCTCACTGTGCGCTTGGGGCTTAGTATCGAAGAGAGCGGTCGTCGAATCGGTTCGGCTGATGCCCAGACTGACTGCTCAGCCGAGTGTATTGCCAAGTGCATGCCACCCGCGATAGTACCGATTCGCGCCGGCACGCGGGTAACGCTATGGTGCCAGCGTGGCTCTCGGAACCCAGTGGCGTGGACAGCGGGACACCGAGCGGGCGCGTCTCGGCCTTCTTTTCTTTATCTCTCTCCTCGTTCATTTGCCACTCACGCCGTGGTCGGCCCTTCTCGGCCTGCTTGCGCTGGTCGAGTCGAAGCCTGGTCCCGTTCAGGATCTCGGTGAGCTTAAGGCGATTCCGATCGAGCTGCTTCAATCCGGGGGAGAGGAGCCTGCGCCCGAGGCAGCCCCGGGTGATCCCGAGACAGCGGCCGAGGAGCCTCCCCCGCCCGCTCCGGAGGCAACTCGGCTCGATGAGGCAATGCCCGACGGTGGTCTGCCCGATGCGGGAACAGATTCGGAGGATTTGGACGCAGGCAAGGATTCCAATGAGCGGGACCCTGATGGCGGGACGGAACGCGCGTTGGATGCAGGGGCGGAGGGCGGCATTGACGACCCGGTGGCGCTGTCCGGCGAGGCTGGTGAGGTCGTCGATGCGAACGCCAATGTGCGGCTGCTGATTCACGCGGCGCGCATCCGGCAGCACCCGCTTGGGCCCGTGCTGGGAACACTCTTGGCTCGCGTGTACCAATGGAGAGACTTCTTCGGTCCTTCTGGATTGGATGCAATTCGCGACTTCGACGAATATCTCATCGTGGGGCCGCAGTTCCGCGAGTCCTCCCAAGTGGCTGCTGTCATGCGCTATCGTGTGGACGACGAGCGCATCCGCGCTGCGGTACATGCCCTCGTCGAACGCAGCCCAGGAGGGCATTGGCTCGATGCCGGAGTGCCTGCTGCCGTTGCGCGGGCAGACCGCGCCGACCGCACCTTCGTGATTCTGCCGGACAGCGACGTGGTCATGGTTGTTCCACCGAGCGCAGCGGCCCACGCCCTGCAGCAACGCAAGCTCGAATTCCCCGCGGGTACTGGCGACACGGTGCTCGAAGCCCATATTGCAACTCCATGGAGGGTTCTCCTTGGCACCCGTTTCGAGTTCCCTAGGACGATCCACTCGGCGCGGGTAAAAGTGTCCCTCACTTCTGACGGCGGGGCGCGTGCGGAGGTCGTTCTACGGGATCAATCGGCGGAGCTCGCGGCGGCCAACGCCACGGAGCTTACGCGGGTTCTGGATGCTGTCACCCAGCTCGACCTCGGCGTTCTTGGCGCTTTGCTTGGTGCCCGCCGGCACCGGTTCATCGAGCCCACCGTGTTTCGCGCCGAGGGAAGCAAGATCGTTGGAACGGTACGGGCGACTCCAGCCCAGTTGGCGCAGCTCCTCGAGATTGGGGCAAGCCTGCTGACGCCCGACGGGAGGAGTCGCCGTTCTGCGCCGCGGCCGACCAGCGGCGCTCCTTCCGTCGCACCGTTGGACGCTGAGGCTGGAAGTTCACCAGTGTCAGCTCCCGCACCGGAAGCGTCAGTTCCGACTGGGGCCACCGGTGGACGATCGGCCGAGGAATAGCTCAGCGGGGACGCTACCTCCAGCGTGGCGGATGTCAGCCGAGCTTCGGTGCCGCGACTGCCGCTCGTGCAAGCTGGGCCTTCACACCTTCGAGGACGGCATCCGCTGCCTGCAGGTCGACGCGGGCGATACATAGCGCTCGGCCGTTCCGCGGTTCGACGACAAGTCTGCAGTGTTGGCGACGACGCCCGTCAAAGAGCGCGATGGCGGCGTCAGCGCCGACCCCAAGAAGAACGAAGAGCAGACCGAGCGCTATGAGGGGCGTGGAGCCGCCCGAGACCTGAACGCCGTCCACGAGCAGGCCCGAGCCGATGAAGGTGCCGATAACGAGGGCGAGCAGACCGACGTAGAGTCCAAGATTGGCGAAGCGTGTCTCTCGTGTGATCCTTGCCAAGGCATCTAGAGAGAAGAGAACACGGCGCTCTCGAAGGACCCTCCCGAGCATCTCTGTCCTTTGTTCCATCTCCAGACCTTCAGGCCCGAGCCTCAATCGCGTTGGTCGACGATAGGCGAGAGCCCACCGCCCCGCGAGGCGCACGAAACGGCTGATGAAGAGGACGAACGTGAGTGCCATGAGCGTTGTCGCAATTGGGCCGCGAGGCGTTGGAGCCAGCTCCCCGCTGAGCGCGAGGACTCCCTTTCCGGATGCCACAATGCTGCCAATCCATTCGTCACCCGAACGTGCAGCGGCTTCCGATGCAGCGCGGCGTCCCTCAGGAGAGCGCGCTTGGGCCAACTGCCAAGCCGCCGAGAACACCTCCAGGAGCTGACCTTCGTCGGAGGGGCGCCTTTCGACGAGAATCAGCTCGGCTGTGGCGCTCCAGAGTTCGCCGCGTTCGTCCGGCCCCAAGGCCTCTTCCAGCCAAGGAAAGGGGTCGATCCTGGTCCAGAGTACGAGCCAGCTCATTCGCCGCACAAGCGCCACCTGGCTCGCACGCGGCTGTGGCCAGTCCCGCTTCACCGCCACGGCGAATAGCTGCGCAAGCAACTGTCGCTCTTCCGTGCTTCTCGGACCGCGTAGCAGGATCCCTGTCGCGTCCTCCGGGCGCAGCACGCCACTCGTGACGGGCTCCTCACTGTGCCGTGCGCCTGGGTCAGGCTTCTGCACCGCCGGTGCGGCTTGCTGGTCCTTATCCCCAAGGTCCGCCGCGGCAGCTCCAGTTGAGGCCCCGTCCGGTGATACCGCGGCAGGGGAGGGATCTGCAGCATTCCAAAGCACACGCTTGGTAATGGCGGCCTGTTCCAGGGCTCGGCGAACCTGCGATGCGGCGTCTTGCCCGGACTCCGACAGCACCAGATCGCGCATGCTACGCAGTGGGGATGAGACGACGGACATACGCAAGGCTCTTCGCATATCCGAAGTGGACGTTCTTCGCCAGGGCTTCCCGAGCCCGCTCGAGCTTTCGTTGGTCCTCAGTTGTGGGAGGGCGAGTGGAGCACCGGTCCCGCAACCTCGGGCCGAGAATCCTCGACCGGCTGGTTCCTGCCGTCCACGCGGACAACCGTAGGAGCGAAATCAGCGGCTTCTTCAGGCGTCATCTCTGCGAAAGTCGCGATGATGATTAGGTCTCCTGGCTGGTTGAGGTGTGCGGCAGCGCCGTTCACGCACACAGCACCCGAGCCCCGCGGTCCCTCGATTGCGTAAGTTACCAGGCGGCTGCCGCGCGTGATGTTCCACAGGTGCACCGCTTCGAACTGGTGGATACGCGCAGCATCCATCAGATCGCGGTCGATGGTAACGCTGCCCTCGTACTGAAGGTCGGCGTGGGTCACCGTGGCTCGATGGATCTTCGACTTGAAAACGTTCAACTTCATTGTCGTGAAGCGTCTCGCCATGGCGGCCTGCTCAAGTACCGGTCCGCCTGTCGGACTTGTCGGAAAGATATCGCCGATGTCAGCGGGGTCAAACCCACGCAGCACGAAAGGCTGCCGCGTTAGCGAACTTCTGGGGGGCTCCGCCCAACCCCGCGCGACCTTCAGGTTTCCGGGAACGGTTGGGTGCGAACAACTTGGCCCCCCTGTGCCGCCTCGGTAGGCTTCCTCAACCGCCACGATCGGCGCTGTCTCCAGGAGACTCCCTATGGCCTGTGATGCGCTTCGCGCTGAGATGCTCGAGACCCTGCGACGCCTGCTGGCTGACGTGCTAAGGTTGCGGGACGGAGGCGCCGCTTACGATCGCCTTGGCCGAGCGCAAGGCTTCCTGGACGGCTACATGTGTGCGGCGCTGGATGCAGGCCTCGTCACGAAGGCGGAGCTCCTCGAGCTTGCCCAGCTCCAGCGGGAACGGCTCGGCGGCGCCGCCACCGGCGAAGTAACCGTTGATTCGAGTTCGGCGGCGACGATCGCTGCCTAGTGAGCTTTCTTGGTGTTGAGCAGCGCTGCTCGCGAGGGTCCGGGAAGCGAAGCGCTGCGACACGTTGATCGCCTACGGCGGTCTGCGGCAGAAACCATGTCGGGATAGGGTGCTTCTCATCACCCGTGGAGGAGCCACGCCATCCTTTGATGTGCCTCGGGCGTCACATTTTCGAGGCGGGTGATCAGTGAGTTCTTCAGCGCTGCCGTGGCTGGGCTCGAGGTAGTGTCCGGGAGGGTATGGGCTAGCTCGACGAGGGTTCGCTGAGCGAGCTCCCCGTTGTGCTTCAAGACAGCGAGAACCGCGCTGACCGAAACGACCTCCTCGGTCTCATGCCAGCAGTCGTAGTCGGTGCTGAAGGCTACCGTGCAGTACGGAAGCTGGGCCTCGCGGGCGAGCTTGGCTTCCGGCATCGCGGTCATCCCAATGACGGACACTCCCCAGCTGCGGTAGAGAAGGCTTTCGGCGCGCGTCGAGAACTGGGGGCCGTCGATGCAAAGATAAGTACCCCCATGGTGAACCCGAGCGCCGGCGCGCTCGGCCGCAGCGGCAGCGGCCCCTGCGAGGAGGGGGCACACGGGGTTGGCGAGACTCACATGAGCGACAACCCCGTCTTCGAAGAAGGTGGAAACGCGACGCCTCGTCCAGTCCAAGTATTGGTCTACGATGACGACATCCCCGGGGCGGATATCCTCACGCATCGAGCCCACCGCGGCCAGGCTGATCAACGCCGTGGCGCCGAGCTTCTTCATGGCGCACACGTTCGCGCGATAGTTGATCTCATGGGGCGCGAGTTGATGGTGTCGACCATGTCGCGGAAGAAAGAGGAGGCGCGTATGCCCAAGTGTGCCACTAACGATGCAATCGCTAGGTTGGCCGTACGGGGTGTCTATTGCGTGTTCCTCGATGCTCTCCAGACCAAGCATCTGATAGATGCCGCTCCCACCAACAACACCCAGAATCTGACTCATCCTGCGGAGGTAGCACGGCTCCGCCCGTGCACGCAACGGCGTGGGCTGGCGCTCAGCCCGCCGAGCGAAACACGGCGGTGAGCCCTCAGGATGTCGGCGACAGAGAGCGGCTCGCTCCGAGCAGTCTCTCTGCGAAAAGCGCCGATCTGCGGCGGCGACACTCTTCTGCACGGAAGATGGCGACGAGTTGACCGACGGCTTCCTCCAGCTGGTCGTTGACCAAGACGTAGTCGAACATACCGTAGTGGGCGATCTCTCCGATGGCTGCCCGGAATCGGCGTTGGACGGTTTCCTCGTCGTCGCTCGCGCGACCTCGCAGGCGCTGCAGCAACGTTTCCATATCGGGCGGGAGCAGGAAGACGCTTACCGCATCGGGGCGGACGCTCCTGATCTGGCGCGCGCCCTGGTGGTCCACGTCGAAGATGATTCCTCGGGCGTGGGCGTTCTTGGCGACTTCCTCTCGACTCGTCCCATAGAGATTGCCATGGACCTCCGCCCATTCCAGCAGATGGCCCTCGGCGATAAGCTGCTCGAACGCTGTCCTGCCCAGGAAGTGGTACTCCCGACCCGACTTCTCGCCTTGACGGGGCGGACGCGTCGTATGGGAGACGCTGAACTCCAGACCCGATACCGCGCTGCGGAGTCGGCGGGTGAGGGTCGTCTTACCGGCACCCGAGGGCGACGAAATGATCAGAAGAAGTGGTCCACTATTCGACATTCTGTACTTGCTCCCGCATTCGCTCGACGACACTTCTCAGGTCGACGATCAGATGGGAAAGGTCCGCGTCGGCACTCTTCGCACCGATGGTGTTCGCCTCTCTTGCGATTTCCTGCAGAAGAAAGTCAAGGCGGCGCCCCACGGGACTTCCTCCCTGCAGGAGACGAGCGAACTCGTCGAAGTGGCAGCGGAGGCGTGTCAGCTCCTCCGCAACGTCGCTGCGGTCGGCCAAAACGGCTACTTCCGTCTCGAGCCGACCGGAATCGAGACAGAGAGAGGTCTCCGCGAGCAGCCGCTGCAGCCGCTCGCGAAGACGGATGCGATGCTGCTCCACCGCCCCGGCACTGCGAGCGGCAATGCGTGCGTGCAGCGCTCCAGCCTCAGAGAGCAGCGCCTCCAGATCTCGCGTGAGCGCCTCACCCTCTCGGATCCGCATGGCGTGCATGTGCTTCAACGCCGTGTCGATGGCGGTGTCGAGCGCTTGCCGCACCTGCTCGCTGTCGGTGCTTCCCAATCCCGCCATGAGCTCTGGCAGCGAAGCGAGGACCGTCACGGGAACCTCGGTGCCCGGGGCCAATTCGTCACGCAACCCACAGAGCGCGGCATAGACGCCCCTTGCGCGCTCCACGTCCAAGCGGGGCGCCATGGCCGTGCACCCCTCGGAGCGTACCGTCACATCGAAGCGGCCGCGCTCGAGCCGACCGCGCAGCGCCTGCTCCAAATAGAAGCCGTGTTCGCTCAGGTCGGGGGGAAGGCGCACGCGTATGTCGAGGAACCGGTGATTCAGAGAGCGGACCTCGACACTGAGGATTCCGCGCCCCAGGCCTGTGGAGCCGAAACCGTACCCCGTCATGCTGCTCACGGCCATCCAGGCACCCCAGTGTTACGGTTCTCATCGAGGAGAAATTGCATATGGATGATGATCACCGAGCGCGTCCTACGCTCGCGAACGCGCGCCTGAGCCATCCTGGTCACGAGTCCCGCGGCCCGATCAGAGCCCCTTCCGGCGCCTGATGTCCTGCATCATGCGCTGATACTCCACCTCCCACACACTGGTGCCTTCGCGTACGTGCCGCAGCTGTTGACGGACTTCAGTTTGCAGCTGGACATCGGCGTCCATCTCCGCTCGGAGAAAGGTCCGCATTTTGCGCCGCATCTCCACGTCAGGGGCATAGACCTCGTCGACGTTGGCCGAGTGCATGAGCATCTCCACCAACTGGTCGAGGAGGTAGTCGATCGCATCTTCGCCGATCTTTACCTTGCGCTGCTCCGCTACGAGCTTGCGGATTCTCCCGAGTTCGCCCGAGGGAAGACCACGCGCCGCAAGCATGTCCCGCGCCTTCTCGCTGATCGCCTGTTCGTCGCGTATGTACTGATTCAGAACCGCTTCGACGTCGAGTTGCACTTCCTGACGGGAGTCGGTCTCGATGTCCTTGGACTCCACGAGGACGCCCACGATCTTGGAGGCGATGTGCGAGGTGCGAGCGGTATGTAGCCACATAGCGCGATTTCGTACCGTTTGATCCTTCGTTCATCCAGCGTGAATTGAGCGGGGAGGCCCCTTTTCTTTCGCCAGTGCGCGGCCGACCGCGTGTCCGGATCGCCGCCCAAGTTCGCGAGACCAAGCGAAAGGGGCGCGCAGCGCTCGGAAGACACGGAACCTCGGTGGTGGCAACGGAAGAGTCGTTGCTATCGTCCGGCTCAGCGGTCGATCAGGGGCTTCGTGAGAAAACGGCGTGTGCCTAGACGCAGACGCCTGGAAACAGCGAGTCTCTGTCGGCGCTTGTACTCCTCGTGACTTGCATCGCCCGATTCGTTGGCGGCCTCGCTCTCCGCGTCGAGCAGTTGGAACTCACACAGCATGTAGACGATGCGTCCGAGCCCCTCAGAGCCCGGAGGCGAGAGCTCCAAGAGGTGCTCGGGAACGCGCACGGGGACCTCAGTCACGAACTGGATCACGCGGTAGGTTGGTGCCGAGAAGCGATTGTCCACCGGTGTCAGCGTGTCTTCGATATCGTCCACCTGCTCTGCGAGGGACTTCAAGTGGGGATGTGAGTCGCAGTAGCTTCTGAAGTGGAAGATCGTGTTCGTGCTCTGCCGCGGCACCACATAGTTGAACGGGAAGAGCCGCTCCGTCAGATATAGGAGGACAGGAACGATGTCGTCGCGGGTCCGCGTCACGATACGAAAGCGCAGCTTGTCGTAGAGTGCGGAAGCCGTGGCCTCCGCTTTGGAGAGTAGCTTCGTATAGGTTGAATCGAGGTTCTTGCGCCCACCGATGAACTCAGTGATGGGAAACCCTTCGCTCAGCATCGTTCCGACGACGCGATAGACCTTCTCCTCGACGAGGTGGAACAGATCCCGGTCGCTGACAGGCAAACGGAACAGCAGCTCCCGACACGCCATGTGATTGATGATCTGCATGGTTTTCAGGATCGTGCAGGCGCAGAGCTGCCGGTGGCCCTTGGCCGACGCAGCCAGAAGCAGCTCTTCCAGAGGCGAGGCGGCAACCGGTTTCGGAATCCTGAACTTGAAGTTTCGCCGTAGATACTCGATTGCTTCTCGCTGAATCCGCTCGAGGTATCGGCGGTCTATCTCGTTCTTCGGGTCAAGCTCATGGTTGAGGACGAACCTGGCTGCCTCATCGAGCGATGCAAAGTGGACTCGATGCCAGTCGATGACAGACCCACCACGCAAGATGACCTTGACCGCCTCGACGTCGTGGAGCGTCAGCTCGTGGATGTCCTTGAGCCGAAATGCCGTCGTGTCGAGCTTCGCAGACCCTTGCCGGGTCGTCGGGGGCGGAGTGGTGGTGGTCAGTGTCCGGAATGCGTGGTTGTGGCATCGCTCGGCTCGGGGCGACGCAGAGACAGGGTACCAAAAAAGATGCCGAGCGTAACGCCAAGCACAAGAATCTGGGCGCCGAAGGCCCCACTGAACATCAAAACAACGGGGAGCAGGGCGAGCAGCAGGTACCACACGTTGAACTTCATTTTCGACGGTTCTCCTGTTCGAATCCCGCGCACCAACCCTGTTCGGATGCGCTACGAATTCATCGCGCTAAGGATGAGGTGCTCCAATGTGGGACACAGTAACACACCCGCCAGCGCTGGACAAAACTGTTAGTCGTGCAGCGGGCGCCGTTCAAGAGCCTTAAGTGGTTCCGTAAGTGAATGGCCGCCCGGCCCCTGCGGACACACTAGCCCCCGGAGGCTCCGAAAACAGCTCGGCTGCGGAATCCGCGTGCTGCTGGAACCGCACTCCCCCGCGGAGTCCCCCCGCGATCAGCGACTCTTCTGTCCGCGCAGGCCGTGCTTGCGCGCCAAGTCGTACAGATACTTCCGATCCATCCGAGCTTCCCTCGACGCTGCGCTGATGTTCCCCGAGTGCCGCTCCAGGAGCCATCGAACGTAGCGCATCTCGAAATCGGACTCGAACTTCGCCCGCGTCTCGCGATAGCTGAGCTGCGGATCGAACCAGCCTGCACCCCCGCTCCCGGCGGACGGCGGAATGAGGGTGACGGGGAAGGTTGGCGTGCCCTCCCGTCCTCGCTTTGCCGCACGCTCGATAACGTTGCGCAACTCCCTGGCGTTTCCAGGCCAGTCGTGGTTGACGAGCGCCTCGACCTGGTCGGAACTCAGCCCAAAGTCGCCCACGGGCTCGTCACTACTCGACTGGCACAGGGCCAGGAAATGCATCGCAAGTGGGATGATGTCATCCCGACGCGCGCGCAATGGGAGCAACGTGTGCCGGTGGTTTGCTACCAAATCGAAGAGCGGCTTCACGAACCTTCCGCGCCGACATTCCTCCTCAAGAGATTGTCGACTGGTCGCGAAGAGCCTGGGGAGGATGCCCGCACCCGAGAAGCGCTCGGCGAGTGCCGTCTGCACCGCGAGAGGGAGCAATGCAATGTCCGACAAAAGCAAGTCACCCCCCGCCGCCCGTTGGAGTGCCCCCGGCGCACCTCCGCCTCCACCGAAAAGCTCGGCTTCTGCCAAGTGCGCTGGCGTCGATCCGCAGCCGACGACAACGAGCGGCCGATCAGCGGGGGAGGTGGCATGGTGCACCTCGCGGAGCAGGGACTGCTTGCCGACCCCGAGTTCTCCCTCGATGACGATGGGTTGCCGGCTCTTGGAAATGGCGCGGAGCCTCGAGAATAGCTCGCGCATGTGCTCGCTCACGCCAATCCATGCGCCGAAACGCTCCGTGCCGGCGGTAGGCGAGACGGGTAGGCGGGACGATGCGGGTTGATTCATCACGGATGTGCGTCTGCTGAGAAGGAGATTTTCGTGGTGCCGCCCTCCAGCCGGACCCGGTGGTCCCGCATTGGCAAAGCGACTAGCTCTGATTTGCAATCCATATTTCGTCTTGGGCGCAGGATCGCGGCCGTCAACTGGTAGTCCCCAGGTGGAGCGCGAAACGAGTAATTAACCCGAGCGGGTCGACTGGTCAGTATTTCCAGCGAGACGCCGCCGACCACGTCCTTCTCGAGCGTGTTCCTCCAATCAATCCGAAGCCGACAGACGCGACCGCTCTGGGGCGGAAGCCGCAGGACGAGCACGTTTTCACGCGGCAACGTTGGCATGACGAGAACGGCGGCCGCGACCGCGCCGGCCACGATCAGGGCGCGAGCAAGACTGCGCCGATCAAAGCCGGATGATGGACGAGGCATGCTCATGGGCGGGACGGGTCGGCCGCGCCCGGTTGAGTGGGAGCTGTGCTGGTGGAGGCCGCTCGGGGCAACGAGAAGCTCCTCACGAGGGCAATGAGCCTCTCGACGGTCTGCTCCGGAAGATCGAACGCCGGCATCTTTCCCCTGCCGGTGCGAATGATCGCAGCGATCTGCGCATCCGTCGCCGCGGCCTGCCATGCTGGATCGGCGAGGTTTGGCGCGCCCACCATCATACCCTCAGGACCGTCGCCTCGACCGCTTGGGCCGTGACAGCGAGCGCAATGCCTGCTGTACGTGGAGAGCGTGACGTTGTCGTCCGGCTCCGCCGAGCCAGCTGCTGGCTGCGCCGACTCCGGGGCGGAGCGTGCGGACGGCGGCGGAGGCGATGCCGCTTCCTGGGCTTGGTGGTGGTGGTCCGCGGGAGTCCAATCCCGGACATCGTCGGGGCGCGAGTGACACCCCACGGTTTTCAAGCAGAGCACCGCCGCCAGGACTAACAGGCCACGCATGTAGCGCCGCATAGCATGTGAGCGCGACGACGACGAGTGGTGGTCCTCGAGCGCCGCCACCAGCCTTGCGGCACCAGCTACTCTTCGAAGACCTTTCCGCCCCCCGTCGGGTTCTTCCCGAGGTACTTCTTTCCGTACATCTCGGCAACGTGAAACTCGGTCCGTCGATTCTGAGCGCGGCCTTCCTCCGTCGCATTGTCAGCAACGGGGCGCTGCTCACCGAACCCAACCGCGAGGAGACGGGTCGCAGCGATGCCTTTTGCGACCAGCCACTTCTTGACGGTCAACGACCGCTGCCCCGAGAGCTCTAAGTTGGCGTCCGGGTCGCCGACGTTGTCCGTGTGGCCTTCGATCCGCACCTGCGTGATCTTCGGGTTTTTGTCCAAGAAATCTTTGAGCTGCTGGAGCACAGCTTCGCTCCCGCTGTCGGGCTGGAGTGAGGCCTTGCCTGTTTCGAAGACGATGTTGCCGGGCACCTCCACCTGTCCGCGCTTCACCTTCACTTCGTCGGCTGAACTGGATGTGCCTCCCCCAGTGCCCTGGTCGCTGGATGGTGCTGCCGTGTCGGCTCCGTCCCCTCCGGTTCCGCTTGTCTGAGGGGCTGGCTGTGCAGTTGGCGCAGGTGCTGCGGTGACGGCCGGTGGAGGCGGTGGAGGCGGCGCGGGAGCCTGGTTCGCACCTGAGCCAGCTTGAAAGGAAGCTTGGCAGGCAAAAAAGGCTGGAGCGGCGAGTAGCGCTGCAAGGGCGAGCGCGGGGCCTGGCTTACGAACCATGGTGATGATCCTCCTCGTCATTGATCGACGTTTGAACCATACACGATCCGGGCCCGAGGACTCAATTCACGGGCTGAGTCGGTGCGCGGTTTCCACAAATTGACGGGTGTTGCGCGCGCGTGCCTGTCCGTCCCATTGGCCCGCCACGCAGCCCGCCGCTCGGTCGGGCGCCAGCGAACAAATCCCGGTTAATGGCAAAGGCTGCAGCTCCCCTCCGGTCGAGGTACTGCTAGCGCGTAATGGCTTCCGAGTTCGTTCACCTGCACGCACACACGCAGTTCTCTTTTCTTACGAGCACGGCCAAGGTCGAGGCGCTCGTGTCGCGTTGCGTGGAGCTCGGCATGCCCGCCTTGGCGATGACCGATCACGCGAACATGTTTGGCGCCGTCCGGCACTACCGAGCGTGCAAGAAGGCCGGGATATCGCCGATACTAGGCTGCGAGCTCAACGTTCTGCGGAGCGATGGCAGCGGTCTCGTGGATCATCTCGTGCTGCTCGCGGCCAATCAAGTGGGTTATAAGAATCTCATTCGACTGGTATCGCGAGGTCACCTCGAGAGCGCTAGCGAGGCACACCCGAGCGTCACGATGGAGCAGGTAGCCGAGTCGACCGCTGGCCTGATAGCGCTGACAGGTTGCTTGGGCGGCGTTGCGGCACAAGCGGTGATGGAGCACGGGGAAGCCGCTGCGCCCCGTGTGCTGGGTCCACTCAAGGAAGCGTTCGAGCCGGGACACCTGTTCGTCGAGCTCCAGGATCATGGACTACCTGAGCAGCCCGTCGTTTGCCGCATCCTGGCCCAAGCGGCCCGCGCGATGGAGCTGCCGTTGGTCGCGACCAATGACGTCCATTTCATTCGGCAAGATGACGGCGAAGCTCAGCTCTATCTCGAGTGCGTGCGGCTCGGTAGAACCTATGCGGAGGCCGAGCCGGCTCACCACGGAAGCTACCAGATGTACTTGAAAAGCGCGGAGGAGATGGCTGCCAGCTTGGGCGACTATCCCGAAGCGCTGCGAAACACGCTCCACGTGGCGGAGATGTGCTCAGGGCTGGAGCTGAAGCTCGGAACGCCGATGTTACCGCACTTCCAGGTGCCAGCGGACTATGACACGATCGGGTACTTCCGACATGTCGCGGAAGCCGGGCTGGCCGAGAGGCTCGAGGTGATGCGATGCAGAGGGGAATCCTTCGATCCGGCAGTGTACAGAGAGCGCTTAAATCGTGAACTCGATGTCATCATTGGCATGCAGTATCCAGGATACTTCCTCATCGTATGGGACTTCATTCGAGAGGCCAAGGAAAAGCGGATCCCAGTGGGGCCAGGGCGAGGGTCCGGTGCCGGGTCTCTGGTCGCTTACGCGATGGGTATCACCGAAATCGATCCGCTTCCGTATGACCTTCTCTTCGAGAGGTTTCTGAATCCGGAGCGGGTCAGTATGCCAGATTTCGACGTCGACTTCTGTATGGCACGTCGAGATGAGGTTATCGACTACGTGTCGGGTAAATATGGCAAGATGAGCGTTGGGCAGATCGCGACATTTCAAAACCTCAAAGCCAGAAGTGTTATCAAAGATGTCGCGAGGGCCATGGGCGTCCCGGCTCCGGAGGCTCAGCGAATCGCGTCCCTCATTCCGGATAAGGGACAAGGTAAGACGTGCACCATCGAGGAGGCCTTGGAGGTGGAACCAAAGCTTCGCGAGCTCAACGACTCGGATCCTCGCGTTGCAGAGCTATTGAAGCAGGCAAAGAAGCTCGAGGGTCTGACTCGCCACGCCGGGATGCACGCGGCCGGGGTAGTCATCTCCGAGGGGCCACTCTACGACCATGTTCCTTGTTTCATGAGCGATGCAGCGATCGTCACTCAGTACGACAAGGATGACGTAGAGCTTGCCGGGCTCGTAAAGTTCGACTTCCTGGGCCTCAAGACGCTCACGGTGATCGACATCGCCGAGCGTCTCGTCAACGCGCGCCCGGACCGTCGAGGTAAGTCGTTGAAGCTCAGCGAGGTTGGACTGGATGACCCAGCCACATACGCACTGATATCCTCCGGGGAAACGACGGGGGTGTTCCAGCTGGAGTCTTCGGGCATGCAGCAGCTGCTACGTGGGCTGAGGCCGGACTGCTTCGAGGATGTTGTGGCCGCAGTCGCGCTCTACCGCCCGGGCCCGCTCGGAACGGGCATGGTCGATGACTTTGTCGGGGGCAAACACGGCAGGAAGCCCGTTCGGAAGCTCCATCCCTTGGTCGATGATGTGCTGCGACCTACCTATGGAGTTCCGGTCTACCAAGAACAGGTCATGCAGATTGCGCAGAAGCTTGCAGGCTACAGCCTGGGCGGTGCCGACCTTCTTCGTCGTGCCATGGGCAAGAAAAAGGTAGAAGAAATGGACCGACAGCAGGAGCTCTTCGTCAAGGGGGCTCTCGAACGCGGGGTGAGTGCCGAGCAAGCGGCTGCCATCTTCGAGGAAGTGAAAGGCTTCGCTTCCTACGGATTCAATAAGAGCCACTCAGCCGCGTATGCGCTAGTTACCTACCAGACTGCTTACCTCAAGGCTCACTATCCCAGCGAGTTCTTCGCTGCGCTGATGACGGCGGACAAGGACAAGATCGAGAAGGTCGTCCGGATCATCGCCGAGGCGCGGGCATGGGGCGTGAGCGTCTTGCCTCCCGACGTGAACCTCAGCGAGATGGATTTTACCGTCGTGTATGCTCATCCTGGCGGGAATGGCCCTCGCACCGGTCCGGGCAAGCTCAAGGATCGGTTCGGGCCGCAGATCCGCTTTGGATTGGGGGCTGTTCGGGGTGTGGGAGAGAGCGCCCTCGATGCGGTTTTCATGGCCCGGACTTCAGGGGGAGTGTTTCGGGACCTTTTCGATTTTGCTTCCCGTGTCGACAGTAAGCGACTCAACAAGGGGGTCCTAGAGGCCCTGGTACAGTGCGGAGCGTTCGACGGCCCGCTTGCAGAAGCGGGGGTCAGCCGGGCCCGTGCGTTTGCTGCCGCGGACCGTGCGCTCGAGCGCTCGCGTAGCGCGAGCCGTGATCGGGAACGGGGACAGACGACTCTCTTTGGGATTTTCGATCAGGCCGCTCCGAACGGGAGCGCGATGCCTCGACTGGGAGAGGAGTACCCGCAATGCGAGGAATGGGATCGATTGATGCTGCTCCGCCGGGAGAAGGCGGCACTTGGGTGCTATGTTTCCGGGCATCCGCTTCACCGCTACGGTGGGAAGCTCGGGAGACTCGATGCGTCCCCCACTTCGAGTCTTGCCGCCGCCGAGCCTTGGAGCATTGCCAGCGTCGCTGGCATGGTGGAGAACTACCAGGAGCGACTCTTCAAGGGAGGGAGTGGAGGCAAGGCAGCCTTTTTCGAGATCGAGGACGTGCACGGCCGCGTTCGCGCCAAACTCAGAGGAGAACGCCTGGAAACCTATGGTCCGCTCCTGACCACCGGCGACCCTGTGCTGCTCTCGGGCAAGGTGAGCTTTCCAGTCACCGACGATCCGGACGACGAGAAAGAGCCGACGCTCCTTGTCGATTCGGTCGAGCCCTTGGCTGCAGCCGTACTCAGGGCGACGCGTGGGGTAACAGTGCGCCTGCAGTCTGAGCGTGTGGTGCGCGGAGCCCTGGGACAGCTGCGTCAGGTGTTGCAGGATTGTCCCGGAACATGCCTCGTCGACCTGTTGATCCAGTTGCCCGAAGGCGATGAGGTCCTGCTCGCTCTCGAGGACTTTCGAGTCGCCCCCGATGATCAGATGCTCGCACGACTGGAGCGTCTGTTTGGCGACTCCGTGGCGGAGCTGCGCTAACACGCGGGACTGGCAATTCCATTCTGATTCCGTCGGGCGTCATCACGGCGACCAACAAGCTCAGGCTGCTCGATGCCTCTACGCCGGGCACACAAGCGGGCGCAAGCTATGAAGTGTACACGAGCGACACAACCTCACGCCGTCAACGTCCCGTACACTGGAGTCGTGGGTTCGTGTTGGGGGGGCGAAGTATCGCCACGTGAGGTTACTCGTTACGCCTGACCGCATCCAGATCGCGAAACTGGTCGCGCATTGCCCAGAACTCGCCGTCGTTATCTGGGGGAATGACCCGAATCACGCCCTGGACGTGCTCGTCGAGGCGTTGGGCATTGTCATTGAACAGCGCGGCCGCCGGAGCCGTCGACATGTTTGCCGGGTGAAGCGGTGTTCCCCGAGCTGCCCTCGGTGCTCAGAAGCGCAACCCTCGGCCTCCTGTTCAGTGACACAGGAACTGTCACAAGGGGCAAAAACCGGGTAAATTCGGTGGGTCGACAGGGACTCGAACCCTGGACCTACGGATTAAAAATCCGCAGCTCTAACCGACTGAGCTATCGACCCATGCCGCTGACCAGCGGCGAGTGCGCTCATAGCGCGAACCCGATGGATTCGCCAGCCCCAAGCGGCGCAGCACACCGGCGAGGGTGACGATCGGGGTTCCAAGCTCGGTCACGACGCGGCGACGTTCGATTTCACTCGCGAGAGCTGTCGACGATGTGCCCCGTCGTGTCCAGGACGGATTTCGTCGATTGTACGGGTTGGCGCCGCCCGTTGTCGAGGGTCGCCGCGGAGACGACGAAAGCTCCAGCGAAACGCCGCGTGAGTCGGCGCCCAAGCCACCGGCGCGAGGGCGGGATGACACAAAGCGCTCCGGACAAATCCGTGAGCACTCCCGGAGTAATCAAGAGCACGCCGCCCACGAGGATGAGCAAGCCCTCGGCGAGCCCTGCCTCCGGAGCCCTCATCTCCTGCAGGGCAGACCTCCAGGCGCGCCACACCTTGAGCCCCTCCGAACGCGCGAGAACTCCTCCAACGACGCCAGTACCAAGGGCGATGACAATGGTGCCTGTGAGGCCCACCCAGTCCGCGAGGAGCACCAGGAGCCAGAGCTCGACGAGCGGCACGAGAACGAAGAGATAGACGATGGAGTGCACTTCAGCGGTACCCTAGTGCTCTTGGCACGGTCTCGCTTGCGAGAGCAACGCTACGACTGCTCACAGCTTGGCCATTGGGAGCATTCCGGCGATGGCCGGCCGTCTGGGCCCACCAGAAGGATGGTCCACAAGAGTCGAGTCGCTCCGACAGCAGCAGCCGGAAGCATGACCAAGCCGCCGCAGGGGAACCAAAATGCTGCGGCCACGACCAGCCCGAAGCCAAGTACTGCACGCGGGTATCTTCGGATCACCGTCCATCGCGACCACGCCCCCATCCCCCGGAGTGTCATCGGATAGTCGAGGAGGGCCCAGGCGAGGCCCAGGCCGAGCAGGAGCAGCTTTGCAGGCACGACCACGATGACCGTGACGGGTATGGCCAGCTCAAGGCACCAGAGCGCCAGGAGCGCGGGAGAAATCACGCAGAAGGCAATACTTTGGGCCACGAGCCCGTCCCAAAACTCGCGAAGGAACCCGCGCGGTCGCCGAGAGGGAGTCTTGAGCTCGCGCTCCTGAAGGGTGACGAGATGCTCGATCGCGGGAGCGACGAGCGGCGGCGCCAGCACCACCGCTGCCCAAATCGCCATCATGCCCACGAGCGCACGCGCGAGCCACTCGAGGAGGACCCGGCCCCAGGCGCCCAGCGTGACGGATAGTTGCGCGAGATACGGGTCGCTCCAACCCAGGATGGCACTCTCGAGCGCAAGGAAGATTGCCGCGACCAGCCCCATGAACGCGACGATCGGTGCTGCCGCCCACGGCCAGGTCGCTCGGGTCCTGAGAATGAACCGAAGGCCTTCAGCCGCACAAAGCGCACCGCTCAGGAGGGTGGGGGAGGGTACGGATCGGGGATTCATCGCAACAAGTGCAGCCGGCTCGGAGTGCTCATCGCCACTGGAAGGCCGCGGCCTCCCGGACCTCGGCGCGTTCTCATACCACGGAAGCTCAGCCGCGCGCGCCCAAGAGAGGGGCCTGAGTTGCTGGGGGAGCAAGCGTGAAGCGCAGTGCGGGACCGTCGTGAGATCCCGCACTGCGCCGGCGGCTTGACGCGCGGCGAAGCCCGACGCTAGTAGTCGCCACGCCCCAGTGTCGAACATAGTAAACCCGTTAGTCGGCCAATTTACAGCATGCCACGGCGAGGGACGTGCCGAGTCTTCCCGTTGGCCAACGCTGCGTGTCAGGAATTCCTTGCAAAGTGGCAAGTGAAGTTGAACTCTAGCTGCGTAGAGGGTTTCGGAGGCGCGATAACTTGACGGAGGGTGCGTACAACGTGAACGTCGGAGCGGGTATGCCTGCGCACGTACTCATCTGCGACGACGAGCAGCGTCTCGCCTCACTGATGGGAGGTCTTCTGCAACAGTGCGGCTACCGCGCCACCGCAGTGACCACCGGAGAGGCAGCGCTTCGCGCAGTGGGTGAAGGGGTCTTCGATGCAGTGTTGCTCGACGTCAATCTTCCCGGAGAGGATACGGCCAGCATTCTGTCCAGGCTCCGGCGGTTGGCGCCCAATCTCCCAGTGCTGCTCTCGAGCGGCTATCCCTCCGACGACTTGGCTGCCGAGATCGCAGGTGCGCCCAACGTCGTGGACTACCTGGACAAGCCGTACACCGTAGACAAGCTCATCGGCGTCTTGCAAGCAGTGCTCGGGCCGAGGCTCGGCCCCGGTCCCTCAGAGTAGCCCCACACCTTGATTCGCAGGCTTCTTTCCTGCGATTGTGCGCGCCAGATCCGGGATGACCAATTCTCGCGCCGAAGCCCAGGACTCATCGATGGCTGGCGTGCTGGTTGGTCCTATCCAGAGACCTGCGCCGTCCACTGCTGCCGAACCCCCTGACCCGGCGTTTCTGGAGCGGGACACGAGGTTCGAACTCGCGACCCCAAGCTTGGGAAGCTTGTGCTCTACCAACTGAGCTAGTCCCGCAACAACGACGCGCAGCATAGCGCCAACTTTCACTCGCGCAAAGGCAAAAGGAGCTTAAGCGTTGATGCCGAACAGCACGTGTTGACAGCCGTTTGAGGGGAGGCCAGAAACCAGATCCCGGCATGATTTACGTGCGGCCACTAGGCCTAGGCTATCCGCGACAAGGCGCGAGCGGACGCCGCACGGCGAGAAACCACGGTTGGAGGACGTATCGTGAAGGAACTCATCATCTCGACACGCTGCGAGTGTCAGGCACAACTAGAAGCTCGGCTTGATGCCGGCGGTTGCGTGATCGCCGGAGACGCGGTGTGGCCACGGACCGGTCGGCGAGAGAATGCTCCGGCGCATCGGACGAGCAGCTCGCGCACGGGCCTGGACGTCGCGTGGCTTTGCCCTTTCTGTGGGAGGAACACCTTCCGTAGCTTTGCCGGTCATCAGCTGCCGGTGATTGAAGTCCCAACCGCACCGTAGCGCGCCGCGAGGGCGCCGCTGCCTAGCTGCCGGGAACAGGGAGCGGCGCCGGTTCGGATGCTAGCACCAGAGTGAAATCGTAGCCTGGCTCGGGTTGGGCGGACTCGCCATCGCCTGCGAGCTGCGGCTGAGCGCTGGCGGTTCGGACACCCGCCAAGCGGCGCTGCACCCGTCCAGGGATAGCGGGGTTTCGGCAGTGCTCTGCGCCAGCCACGACGACCAGCTGGCGCAGAGGCCGCCGTTCACTAATCCACGCTGCCGCTGTAGCGGCCATCGTTTCGTCCCAAACCAGCTGAGCTTCGTAGAGGTGGGACATGCGGTGCCCGGTCGGAGGATGGTTGCGCATGCTCTCTTCGAAGAAGGCTCTGTGTTGCTCGTTGGCGAAGTCGATGTCAGGGAGTTTGCGCCGTCTATCCCTGTCAAGACCAGCTGTGCCTCGCGCGGCCACTGCTTCCACCAGGGAGCTTGCTGCATTCAAGGCTAGCAATGCTGCGCCACGCCGGTGCGCTTCCCTAAACAGGGGACGGTAGTACTCGAACGGGAACCCCCAAGTCTCTTGCCATGCCGTGGCCGCCGGCAGCTCCCGCAGCGACATTTTTCCGGCGGCAAAGCGATCCAGATACTTCTGGTGATGCACTGCCAGCATCTCGAACCCAATGCCGACTTCACGACCGCTGGCGCGCGCCCGGTCGAGCAGCGCTCTCAGGAGCTCCAGCTGCACCTGCTGATGGTGTGGGTTCGAGTGTCTTTCCCCTATACAGATCAGCTCCGTCTTAGCGAGCTCCGCCGCCAGCTCATCCAGGGACAGGGGCGTTCGATCGGCGTTGCGGAGACCGAACAGCACCAGCTGGGAGCCTTCTCCATGCGACCTTGTTGCCTGCCCGCGCCGTACTCGCGTCCCTGGATTGAAGCTGCCTTCTTCCCCGTCGTCCCCAGGCCGAGACTGCGGTATGGAAGTCGAACCTTGCGGCGGCACGCGGGGCTCCATCGAAGGCGCGTGACGCGCGCAGCCAATGCACACGGCGAGCAGCAACAGCCACCAAGGACGTCCCATGGCCACTTTCACCATGAACCCCGAGCTATGGTCAACGAGTCCAGGGTTCAACGATTACAGGTGGGTGGGCCGACCTGTAATACTCACAGGTCCGCCCTTTGGCTCCGCGTCACAAGCTGCGCTCGAGGAGCTCCTTGGGCAGCAGCTCGCTGGGTGTGCCAGAGCTCAGAACCCATAGCTGGTGAGCTGCTCGGGTTGCCGCGATGTGGAGCAGATGGCGAGCCTCATCGTCTCTGGGGAACGAAGACCCGGTGATCTCGGCGAGAATCACGTAGTCGAACTCCAGCCCCTTTACTTGGCGCGCGTCGGTCACATCGACGCCTGGCTTGAACGGGAAGTCCTGTTCCGCGATGCGGCGCAGGTAAGGGACGTCGCCCTTGCGCAGCCCTTCATAGTACATGTCCGCTTGTTCGGGGTACCGAGTGATGACTGCCACGCTGCAGCGGGGCTCGCTATGGAGAAGATCTCGCAATCGCTCCGCAAGGAATCCGACCGCGTCTCCAGTGTGACCGAAGCCGAACAGCTCCACCGGGGCACCGTCACGAATTGCCTGACCCTGTTCCTTCGGCGCCAATGGCCCAAGGACCGCCTTCGCGAAATCGATAATCGGTGCCGTAGAACGATAGCTGATCCGTAACGGTTCAATCTCGACATGCTCGAAGCCAAGCTCTCCGAGCACGCCGTTCCAGTCCGTGAATCCATTGTCCATATAGAGCCGCTGGGCTACGTCCCCGGCCAGCGTTACGCTCTTGGCCTTGCTGACCGTGTCGAGCACGACCGCCAGCTCGACGGGACTGAGATCTTGCGCCTCGTCGACGAAGACATGTTCGTAAACGAGCGGCTCCTTGCCCTTGGTTCCCCTCATGAGGGGGCCGACGAGGCGCTGGTGCAGGCGCAACAGCAACGTGTCGTCTTCCCGATCCAGCATGGCGTCTGCTTCGATTGCGGCGCCGTCCACACCGTGCCGGAGCTCCAACTCGACGTCGTCGTCCTCGTGCCGCTCTCTGCCGATCTCGGTCCATTCCCGATTGACATCCTTGCGGCTTCCGATCCGTGATTCGCGCTTTCCCGACGACCGCTCGCTGCCTCGCTGCTCGCCGCCGCGTCCTCGCTCGGCGCCGTCCGTCTCGTCATTCTCCAGGTACTGCACGAGCTCAGATGCTCTGGCGGAGCACCACGCTACGGCGCGTTCGAGGTCTCCAACCGACATCGCAGTCGAGCCGTGGCTTGCGAATGCGGCACCGAGTGAGGCGCTATCAGTGACGAGCTCTGCAAATCGGCCAACAACGTCGCGAGCATGTCGTACTCCGTCCCTCGCGATGCGCTCGATGCCGACGCGAACGTCCAACGGCAAATCCAGCGCGCGTCGCGCCCGCTCCGGCAAGGCGTAGAAGCGCTGGGCGAGGGGACGACCTGCTGTTGACCGCCAGGCTCCCACGAGAGTCGCGCAGTGTGCCGGCTCGAGGTAGGTGCTGCCAAGCCTTTCGACTTCTCCTTCGACCCTTTGTGTCATGGCGTCCACGAGTGCGTCGATCGCCTTGAGCATTGCAGGGTGCTTCTTGAGCCTTGTCACGCCCACCGGCGTGTCGGGGTGATAGCGCTTGGGTAGACCCGGAAGGTGTGTTTCTCGCACGCGGCTCGCCCAGCTCTCGTAAGTCCGAATGGCCACCCCATTGATCTCGAGGGCAGGAAGTACCTGCGAGATGTAACGGGCGAGGGCATCGTTGAACACGACGACCAACACCTTGTCGGGCCTGAACCGCTGGGGGTCCTGGAACGCGAGGTAAGCAAGCCGATGCAGGCCAATAGTCGTCTTTCCGCTTCCCGCGCCGCCTTGGATGACGACGAGGCCCGAATCAGGGCTCGTGATGAGCTCGAACTGCCGGCGGTCGATGAGCGCCGTGATCTCCCGAAGATGCTTGTCGTCGCTAGCTCCCGCGCCGTCACCGACCCCGAGCTGTCCAAGCCGGTGGTGCTGCTCGGCGCGGGCCGCACTGCCCTGTCCGCCGTACAATTGGGTGGTGGCGGCTTGGAGCCGACGCCAACCCCCGTCGCGCTGCCGCGCGAATTGTCCCTGTGGACACGCGATGCGCCGTAACTGCCCCTCGATGATGACGAGGCTTCTGCGCACCACGACCACGCCCTCGACCTCCCGCTCGCCAAAGACCTCGACGTAATCATCGCCCTCCTCGTAACGATAGAAGAGGCGGCTGACCGGCGCGTCACGCCAGTCCACGATGCGCAGAGAGGAACCTGTGTCGAGATAAGTGCTCCTGCCGATGAGTACTTCGCGACGGCGACCCGCTTCCTCGAGCACGAGCCGCCCGAAATAAGGGGAGCGAGCATCCACGAAGCCCTGCGCTACCTCGCGGCGTCGGGAGGCGAGCCCCTGCAGCCGCTCCATCTGCTCGATGAGGGGTGGGACGTCCTCCATCCTCGCCGTCGCAATCTCGTCGCGTAGAGCCAGGAGCTGGACGTCATAGTCCGTGTGCTCGTTGAACACGGGAACTTCAGGCTTGCGGGTCCGCAAGTGCTCGGCGTGTGCCAAGACTCGCGCCAAGCACTTCTCCTCTTCCTCCACGATGCGCTGCATCTCACTGTCGGGAGTCATCGTCGATGTTTGGGGATTCGGTTCTGTCACGCTGGCGTCGGTTTCCGTGTGGTTGCCCTCGCAGGGGCGCTCGTCCAAAAGACTTCGCCCCTAGCACCTATTCGGCTAGCGGCATCTGCCACCAGCGCTCACCCCAGAAAAAGCGGTCCGCCGGACGCCCGGCTTTGCCGCGCGTTTTGGTGAGGACGGGCAAGCGAACTGCTGGTGCGGGCTCGCGTCTCTCGCGTCGAGGTCGCTTCCTGGGCTAGCATGTCTGCCAGAGAGGTGGGATCGCCATGATGCAGGCCATGGTGCTCGAAGCGCCGAGGCAACGACTCCGAGAACTCGCTGTACCCGTCCCTAGAGTGGCAGCGGGGCAGCTGCTGGTGCGGGTGCGGTGTTGCGGCGTCTGCCGGACGGATCTGCACGTTCTGGACGGGGAGCTGTCGGAGGCCACCTTCCCCCTGATCATGGGGCATCAGGTGGTAGGGACCGTGGAGCGGGTCGGATCGGGCGTCGATGGAATCATCGTCGGGCAACGTGTCGGTGTGCCTTGGCTCGGCCGGTCATGTCGCACTTGCCCGCCGTGTCTCAAGGGGCGAGAGAACCTTTGTTCGGCCGCGCTGTTCACGGGGTATCACCTCCAGGGGGGCTACGCTGAGTACATCGCCGTCGACGCGAGGTTTGTTCTGTTGTTGCCCGGGTCTTATGGAGACCGTGAGGTTGCGCCCCTTCTCTGCGCCGGATTGATTGGACATCGCGCCCTGAGGCTCGCCGGGGATCCGGCCAAGATCGGACTCATCGGGTTTGGCGCTTCCGCGCATATCATCACCCAAGTGGCACGATATCAGGGACGAAAGGTATTCGCCTTTACTAGGTCGGGGGATACCACTCGCCAGCAGTTTGCGAGGTCGATGGGAGTGGATTGGGTAGGTAGCTCCGAGGAGACTCCTCCCGAGCTCCTGGACGCGGTCATCATCTTCGCTCCGGACGGTGGTCTCGTACCCTTCGCTCTCAAGGCGATCGCGCCAGGTGGGCGCGTCGTTTGCGCAGGTATTCACATGTCAGCCATCCCCAGCTTCCCGTATGAGTTGCTCTGGGGCGAGCGCGCCGTGGTTTCGGTGGCGAACGCGACGCGACGCGACGGCGCCGATTTTCTTAGCCTCGCTCCGCGAATCCCGGTGCGCACCGAAGCGAATGTCTACCCCCTGTGCGAAGCGAACCGCGCCCTGGAGGATCTTCGCCATGGGCGCTTCACGGGTGCCGCGGTGCTTACGATTTAGGGGCGTCGATTGCTGCCAGCTGCCGAAAGGTCGAGCCTGCCTCGTCGACCAACCACGCCGCGCTGCGACGTCGATTGCTTGGATCCGGGCTCGGGCTTGGGTGCCACTCGACTGGGTACGAACTTCCGCGGACCTGAACTTAGTGGAGCACGGCTGCCCGTGTCACGAGCCCAAGAGCTCGGTCAAGAAACCGTCGAGTCCCTGCATGGCCCTTGGTCCGATGCCATGGCCTCCCGGGAATGCGATGAATTCGCCTTCCCACCCCGAGGTGTGCCAGAGGTCGTGTAGGTCTTCAGCCAGCGAATACGGGAGAATGGGATCCTCGGTTCCATGGCTTTGGAAGACCCTCGTGCCGCGGCGCGCCTCAAACAGTTTGGCCCAGCGCTCACCGCCGACGAGGCTCCCGCTCAGGACTATGACCCCCGCAAAGGGGCGGGGCTCGTGGAGTACGACATCGCAAGCGAGAATTGCGCCCTGGGAAAAGCCTCCAATCGCGATTTGCTGCGAGGAGACGTCGAGCTCTTCCTGAAGGGCGTCGAGCAGTTCGATGACGTGCTTTCGGGCCTGGTCGAGTCCCACCGGATAGCTGTCTCGCAGTCGAGCGTGCTGGCCGGTGGCAGTCCAAACCTGGAGCTGAGGAACGTCGATTTGCCACCAAGCCCTTGGATCGAAGGGCGCACGCCAGCCATCACCGTTTCCGCTCAGGGAGAGGGGGGCCTCGGGGAACGCCAACCGGACGCTTCTGGGAAGCCGGAGACTCTCGCCAATGGCCACCAAATCATCCCCCGGGGCACCGTAGCCGTGCATCAGCAGCAGGAGCGGTCCGTCGCCACCCCCGAGGCCATCTTCTCCACCACTCAGGCGCACCGTCAGTCCAGCCAGCTTCAGTTGTCGCATCGAGCAATTACCTCGTCGTCTCGCATGTATACTGCGCCTCCCCGATGAAGAGCATCAAGACAATCCTCCGCGACACCGCTGGGCACCTTCGGCGGCGTCCCGCCGACGGTTGGCGCATCTTGCGTGGTGCCCTTTCCCTTCGCGTTCTCGTGCCCGTCGAGGCTTTCCGCTGGGGCGCCGCACGCCTCGGTTCGGACAAGGTGAAGGATATTGCCATACGAGAAGCGCCCCCCGGCCTTCGAATCCTGGCAACCGCCGAAGTGATGGAAACGCCGTTGCGAATTGGCGCGACCGTCTCTGTCGAGAAGGTCGTGCTCGGGGCAGAATCCCTGAGGGTGACAGTGCGTATTGCACGGGTCGAGCTACAGGTGCTCGACGAAAAGGTGATGTCACCGGTCGCCGCCTTGGTCCGCTCTGGGGCGCTGGATGTGAGTCGGCCTGCGACGCTCCTCGCGCACATGCCGACGCGCCCCCGAATGATCGTGGAGGCCGAAGGCGAGACCATAACCCTGGAGCTGTTGAGGCAATCCACGGTTCGTGCCGCGTTGGAGAAGAGGCGCTGGCTTGCGCCGATTCTCGAACGAATCGCTGTGAAATCCCTGCGGGTCCGCGACGGTTTCGTTGAACTCGCCCTTGACCCGGTTCCCCCCGGCCTCGGTCGACTGCGGCGACGCTGACGAGGCCAGGGTTGGCATATGGAAGACCGCGCAGACGCGGGCTGGTTTGCTGCCACTACGGCCCGGTCAACACTCCACTTGCCCGGGCCTTGACAGAGGGCCGCGATGTCGGGTCCACGCGACTCTTGGCCAGGCGCGCTTCCTCCGCCCGGCTTCGAGGCTCCGGCCGGTTCTCCCACCAGGCAACGAGCCGCGCGATCGAGAAAGGACGCGAGTACACGTACAGGATCATGAGCCCTATGAGATAGAACAGCCACGACATTGCCGTGAACTTGTCGTCGACCCAGTAGTAGTTGGCCAGTACTACCTGGCTGGCACCGCTCGCGGCGAGGTACGCTGGTCCGAGCGTTGGCCGTGAGGCGACGATGACCGCGCCAATGATGAACATGGAATAGTAATAACAAGTCAGGTTCGTCAACGACATCGCGAGCAGAAGGCTCACGGGTGGGCCCACCCACAAGAGCTTGGTTCGACGCAGAGCCCAGATCATCCACAGTCCAGTGGCCGCGATGATCGCGAAGAAGACAGGCTTCCGTTCCTGGAAGCGATCCAACCGCCCTTGCTTCCACTCTTGAAAGGGATCGTCAAGGCTGTCATTCCGGGCGACGTGCATCCGCCCATCCCAAGTGTGAACCACCATGGTCTCGAGACCCATGGTGTTGGTCAGCGGCGTGTTCTTGTGCACAGAGATGTGCTCGTAGAAGTCCCGATAAGCGTCGAGGCCGGTTGCGGCGATGCTCGTTGGAACCAGGACCGCCGTCGCCAAGAGGCAGCCCATCACCAAGCGACGATGGTCAGGGTGCATCCAGAACATGGGATGCCAGCGTGGCTTGTCTTCTGCCTCCGGTTCGACCTCTTTTTGACCGCGCCAGCGGCGCATCGCCTCGATGGCGATGATGATTCCCCATCCGGCGAAAAGGATGAGCGGGAAGACACGTAGTAGGGCAGACCACGTCAACGCAGCGCCCGCCAGCGCAAACCTTCGGCGACGGGCAAGCGCGGTGGCCGCGACGAGAAGGAAGAGCCAGTCCTGGCGCAAGAACGCGCCGCCGGTCCAGTAGAAATTCGCCGGTCCGTTGCAACCCCAGAAAATTGCCCCGACGGCCATCACACGCCACCCGAAGCCCCAACCGAGGACAAGCAGCATCCCTAGGTTGAGCGCCACGTCCATGGCTGCCAATAGCTTGAAGAAGCTGTCGCCGGCAGGGGCGAAGTTGGCAAAGAACTTGCCTGTCATCGTCCAGACTGGTGGCGGGTTGTAGCCGTGGTCCTTGAGCATGTTCTCCCAGTACGTCCCGCGCGCACTGGTATAGAACCAATTGACGTCCTGCTTGAATGCGTCCCAGCGTTCTGTCTTGAAGTGCTGCTTGCACTGCTCCGGGTTGCTGAAGACGTAAGTGTCGGGGATTGGCTTGATCAGGTTGACGCGCAAATCCCGGAGCTCGCGTTTGCGCAGCTGCTGCCCATGCCCGAGCTCGTTCTCGGCGATTGCGGTGCACTCGTAGAGGCGAGTGTAACCGAGCTCGTCGTTGTACTTAGACCCTAGGTAGTAGTGATAGAACTCATGCCGGTGGTAGTACTCCGAGTAGCGGACGTTCGGATTGAAGAAGTCGAAGTACGTCAGGAACGCCAACCCCGTCAGGAGGATTGCGGCGCGCCGTCGGGTGCGTTCGGGTATGGGTTGCCTCAGTCTGCGGGCGCGCACCTCATAGATGAGCAGACCGGCTCCACCCAGGGCGAGCACCATGCGGACGAAGCGAGTGATGACTTCCCACTGGTCCTTTGCGAAGATGGGGTGGTTCCAGAAGAAGTCCGAAGCGGCGAGAAGCGAAGGTAGGAGGCTTCCCAAGCCCTCGACGTATTGAGAAACGAAGTCCATCGATTGTTGGTCCTGTTGCGCGACGGAGGCTACCCGCCGAAGCGCCCCTTGAAAACTGCCTTAGGACGCTGATGACGACATGAGCACAGATCGGTCCAGAGTAACGGCTGGTAGGTCGAAACAGGCAATGTATCCCCTGCATCCGTACGCGATTCGGCAGGCCGCCAGGACGGGGCGATGCTTCGTGGCGCTAGCGAGCGCGGTGCTCGTCCTGGTACTGCTGACGGACGAGGACGATAGCTCAGGTGCTCTGCGTCTCGCTCGCATGGCCGCTTTCTGCCCCGGGATTACTGCTCTCGCCGTGGGGTTCGTCGTGGCAAGAGGGCGAGGGCGAGGCGAGGAGAGAGCGCTTGCGGCGCTTGGTGTACCGCCGACACAGGGCGCCATGGGCGCTATGGTTGCGGGCTGGCTTCTCTGCGTGGGCGGGCTGCTCCTGCTGCAAAGCCCCTGGGTCGACCTTCGTTCGCTTTTCCCGAGCGCCGCTTCGCCGTTGGATTGGGTCAGGGGCGCCGACGGAAGCTGGAATGCTCCCTCGGAAAGTGTGACCGTTTACCCGGACGGGTCGCTCAAGCTTGAATCTGCCCGGGCAGCGAGCTCGCGGCCAGCAAATCGCCTCCACCAGGTTGCTCTGGCTACATTTGCGCCCATTGCGATCGTGATCCCAGTCTGGGCAGCAGTTCGCCTGGGAGTTCCTCGCCGGGCCGCATCGGTTGCGCTGACCGCGGCAGGGATGCTCGTCGGACTCCATGCCGTTGCGAGTGGTGCCCTGGCCGGCGAATGGCTCCTACTGGCAGGTGCGCCCCTTTGGCTATCGCTGCTGGGGAAGCGACCACACTGACCAGCAACCTGGTCCGGCGCCTCACCGAGAGTCAGCCGCCGCGCACTACTTTTCAGTACGGAGCCGCTCAGGCGGGCTTGGCTTCATCTGCAAGCGGCAGGAGCCCCTTGCGCTCCAAGGCGGCCTGGAGGCCGATGCGCATGCGCTTGCGCCGCTTCAAGTGCTTACCCTTGAGCGGTGTACGAAGCCACTCGTGACGCTGACGAACATTCCAAATCGCGCGATTGCTCATTCTGATTCCCTTTGGGCCCGCCGGTTTAGCCAAAGAGCAAGCCGAGTGCAAGGCGCTCGGGGTAAAATCTCACTCGATGCGTTCCCCGCCTTCTCTGCCAGCCGTCTCCGTGCCGCCGGGGACCATACTCCATTGTCCACGCGGCCGCACCTATTGGCTGGGCAGTTGCCTAGGCTCCGGACGCTTCGGCGCGACCTACGAAGCGATCGGACGTTTCGACCAACCGTATGCGATAAAGATACTGACGCCCGCAGACCGACCCTATGAGGTGGTCCGCGCCGAGTGGCTGAGCGAGGCAGAGCGACTTTACCGGCTTCGTCATCCCAACATCGTCTACGTGCACGATTACTTCGAGCTGGAGAGGCGCTTCCACCTCGTGCTCGAGCGCTGCGACCACACATTGGAGGGGATGATGGGGCAGCCTTTTACGGATCGCTTGGTCATCGACGTAGCGCGACAACTGCTCTTTGCCGTCCAGTATCTGAACGACAGCGAGCTTGTGCACAATGATCTGCACGCGGGGAACGTGCTCGTCGTCCAAGGGGATCCGCTGGTGTTCAAGCTGAGCGACCTCGGCATAGCGCTCGAGCTCTACGGCCAGAGAGGCGTGCGTCCCGGCGTGGTTCACCATCGGATCATGTCCCCGGAGGTCGCCGCGGGAGGCTACACGACCAAGCAGAGTGACCTGTACCAGCTGGGCCTTCTTCTGTTCGAGCTGCATACGGGGGGCCCTGCTCTCGATGTCTCGGGGGGTTACGATTCCATCGTCGAACAGATACGGGCGGGAGTTCCGCGGCAGCGTGCCGAATCCCTCGGAACCCCGGTTGGAAGCATCATCGCAGGGATGCTCCGACGGCACGAACAGTACCGGTACGCCACGCCGGAGCAGGTTTGGAGCGATTTGCGGCAACTCAGGTGTTAGCGCTCTTGAGGCCTGACTCTGAGTCAGTCGATCTCCGCGAGCGTTGGCGCCCACGAAAGCCGGCGAGCAGCACCAGAGCTGCCGCAGTGGCTGCCGACGCACGGCCGTCGCTGGCTGCGCGCCCTAGTCCGCAGCCGGACGCCTGTGATGGTCGGCGGAGTGCTGCTGCTGTGGCTCGCGAACCTGCGGCTCCAGCCGTGACCGTGCCAGCCGAAGACACGAGGGATGGCTGCCAGCCCGAATTACCACTGTCGAGCCCCGCCTCGCCGAGCAGTACTCCGGAGCCACTGGTTGACCCCGCAACGTCGCCGCTCGATGTCCCTTGCGACGGCCCTACATCGAGTCCCCAGTTCTCGGCTCCCGGGGTCACCAGACCCCCCCCTCCAACGTAGGCCCAGGACCGCTCGCCCGCTTCGAGCTGGCCCCAATGCCACGCCGCGGCGTCGAGGGGCGTGAGTTCGCCTCGCAGCCGCGTCGCTGCTGCAGGCGCGAGCTGGGTGGGTAGGCATGCGCCGTAGCAGCGGTCGGCTCGATCCACGGCCCATCCGAGCCCATCGACGAGGACGCAGTGCGGCGGCAAGTCCAGCATTCCGTCGTCATCTGGATCGACGCTCGTCACAGGGAGTCCGTTCTCGCATTCGACGAGTAGTACCGAGATGCTGCCGTTCTCCATCTCGATCCCTTCCAACGCGCTCCCCGTCGTCGTCGTCGGATCGCTCGCGGTGACCCCGGCTGCAGCTGCCATGAGGAATAGCCCGTTCTGGCCAACCGAGCACTCCCCGTTGCAGGCCTGCCCGAGATCGAGACTGAGGTTCAGGCGACCCGGGTGCCCGTTCGAGCCGCCCTCCACGGCAACGACGTGGAAACCATCGAGCGAGTTCCCGCTCGGCCCGAGCACCTCGATGAAGGCCAAGGAACTATCGCCTTCTGGTGGATCGACGGCCACTTCACTCAGCAGGGGCGAACCGGGCAGCGCCTGTCGGACCGTACTCGATGGCGTCGGGCCATGACAGGCACACGCGCCGACCTGGGCCAAGCAGCAAGCAAACACACCCAAACGAGCCACGATGAGTCTCCTCTCTGCGCATTTGTCGCGAGAAAGGGGACTCATCGGCACGAGACAAGCGCCGGTTGCTCCGGTTCTGGATCGCTCCCTTAGGCCGCGCCCGCTGCTGAAACGGCGGCGCTTACCTGGCCGGGCACGGAGTTCGACTGCGTGTCCGCGATGTAGACGGCATCGAGCGCCATCTCTTGTTCGGCGAGACCGGCCAGGAAGGCCTCATGCTCGCTCGCTGGGAGCACGGGCACCAGCCCGCGGTAGTAGGCGATTCCGTCCCGCAGGTTGTCGCGATACTTGCGCAGAGCTTCTGGCTTCTTGCCCTCGAGGGGAGTCCCGACCTCGCTCGCTCGATCGCGCAGGAAGTCGACGTAGAGCTTCAGCTCATTGATGAACTGGTGCGGCCGCGAAGGGTCAGCGAGGAGGTTGGTGCGGCCGTAAATGTGACCCACCATGTCTTCGAGTGAGTGCTCTCCCGCAAAATAGCCAATGTTCGGGCCAGGGCAAATTGCGGGAGTCACATCCTGCTCGATATTGAGCTTGAGCTTGAGACAGCCACCCAGATCGTGACAGATGCACTGTGGTTCCATGAGTCGTTCACGGACACGTTCCGTGGTCCAAGCGTCCGAAGCCTCTAGCTCCGCGAGGACCCGCCTCTGGTAGCCGCGCGCAGCGGTGCACAGGGGCACCTTTCCATACTCCAGGCTGAAGGCGAGGTAACCCTTTGGACACGCGCTCCCTGGACGACCCGCCTGGATGCGGGCGCGCCGCGCGAGGTCGCTTCCACTATCCTTCAGGCTCCAAAAGGGGATGCCCAGCGGCGACGACCATGTCAGCACTACCCGGTCCTTGCCGGGAACCTTCAGTTTGTCGAGCGAATCCCGGCTCACGTTGGTCACCTCGGGAACGAGGAGGAACGGCGACCCCCAACCAGTACCGTCCACGCCGTAGTGGTCGCGCAACAGTGCGTCCTCGGAGGGTGTGCCGATGCCCCCCTGCACGGTGACGCGCACCCTTGGCTCCTCAATCTGGGTGTCCCCCCGTGCCTTCAGCGCCTTCTGGTAGGCCGCAAAGAGCTCACTCTGCAGCTTTGCACGATTCGCTTTGAACTCCTCGAGTATCGGCCCCAAGAGGTACCCATCAGTGGGGAAGGCATGGCCCCCGCAGTTCAATCCCGATTCGATGCGGAACTCGTAAGGCCAAACACCACGCCGAGCGAGGAAGCGACCTTGCACCTGCGCCGAGCGGAAATCCGACACCTTGATGATCACCCGCTTCCTTGGCGGCTTGCCTCCCTGCGGGAAGTAATCGGCGTACTGGCCGAACACTGCAAAGAGACGGGGATTCATTCCTGCGGACAGGATCATGGCTCCTTCGACGGTGCTCGCCGAGAAGCCGCGAAGGGCTGCGACCGCGTCTGATTCCCCCTCGGGCTTGGCCTCACCCCTGGAATCCACGGAACGGTCGAGCTTGGTCATGATGTTGGCATCAATGGATCCCATCACGAGGCGGCCGCGGAGCTCGAGCTCCAACGCGGACCGCTCTGGTCCTGGTGGCAGCGCCGCCACCCGGCGGTAGAGGTGCTTCAGGGGGGCGTCGTCCGGGAGGAGTTCACAGTAGCGACGAATACCCTTGGGATCGTCCAGCTTCGAAGTGCGTACGCTGGTGAACGCTTCACGGGTCATGCGATCGAGCAGATTCAAATAGGCTGTGACCCGCTTGGCTCTTGCGTCGCCTTCTTCGTCGAGGATCGGCTGAAACGCCTCCCCACGCTTCTCGCTGTAGTACTGCCGGAGCTGTTCCACGAGCACATCGTCAACGAGCGAAATCACCGAAGAGAGGCCGTACGGAGCGACCTTGAGCGGCGTATCGAGAGTGAATCCGATGCCCATGACGGGAATATGGAAACGATGAACGGACTCGAGTTCCGTGGCAGAGGCCAGCTGCATGAGGCAGCAGTCTAGTCGGTGTTCGTGGAGACGCTGCAAAGAGTTGGAGCTGGTGGGAAAAAAGCCTCAGGCGCTCCCGATGGCGCGCGTCATGAGCGCCCCCCCTCGTCATGCGCTCCCGGAAACGGCGACTGAGCCGCTCCGGCTCGATTTGCCTTAGCGGCGCGAAGCGGCCTCCGGGTTAGCCGGCGTCCAGGTTCGGGTGCGGAAGAGACGCAGCGCGTCATAGTCCGCCGTCCCGCTCAGAGCACTTCCCTCGCGTGGTGCTGCCGATTGGCCGCAGCGTCGTCGTTGCCTTCGCGAGAGGGGGCGGCGGGAGTCGCCGCCCATTCTCAAATGAAGCTCTTCAGCTCACGTGAGCGGCTCGGATGCTGCAGCTTGCGCAGCGCCTTGGCTTCGATCTGGCGGATGCGCTCCCGGGTCACGTCGAAATCCTGACCCACCTCTTCCAGTGTGTGGTCGCTCTTCTCCCCAATGCCAAAACGCATGCGCAACACCTTCTCTTCACGGGGAGTCAGGGTCTTGAGCACCTTTCGAGTTTGCGAAGAGAGATTCATCTGGACCACGGCATCAGCTGGATTGACCGTGTTCTTGTCCTCGATGAAGTCGCCAAGGAAACTGTCGCCGTCCTCACCAATGGGGGTATCGAGACTGATCGGCTCCTTCGCGAGCTTGAGCACCTTTCGGACCTGATCGAGGGGAAGCTCCATCTTCGCCGCGATCTCCTCCGGCGTTGGCTCCCGCCCCAGCTCTTGCACTAGCTGGCGCGACGTGCGCACCACTTTGTTCGTGGTTTCGATCATGTGGACAGGAATACGAATCGTCCGCGCTTGATCCGCGATCGCACGCGTCACGGCCTGGCGAATCCACCAGGTTCCATAGGTGCTGAACTTATAGCCGCGGCGGTACTCGAACTTGTCCACGGCTTTCATCAGTCCGATGTTGCCTTCCTGAATCAAGTCCAAGAATTGCAAACCGCGATTCGTGTAGCGTTTGGCGATCGAAACCACGAGGCGCAGGTTTGCTTCTATGAGCTCCGACTTGGCGCGCGATGCCTTGCGCTCGCCCCGACAAATCGCGTCATAGGTGGCTCGAAGATCGTTGGGATCCAGTTCCTCGCGTGCATCCTCTGTCACTTCGATGCCCCGAGTCATACGAGCGTAGCGTTCCTTGAGGCTTCTCGCGACGCCGTGGAGGGCTGTCTTGCTGATGTTCATGCTTCGCAAGAGCTCGGAGATCTCTTTCTCGGTCGCTCGCTGATCCCTCGTCAGCTTCTTCAACCGCGATGGATCGGCGTCCTTCTTCTGATCGCGCAGGGTGACGCGCTTGCCCTCCGCGCGACGGAGCTTGTCGAGGATGCGCGTCAACTTACGCTCAGCCTCCTCTGCATCGAACGTATCCTCCTCCTCATCGCTGCAGTGCACGATTTCCTGGATGCTCACCTTGCGTTTCGCTAGGCGCTCGCCGAGCTTGAGCAATTCGCTGGCGGCGAGAGGGCTGCCGTAGACAGCATCGAATACTTGGTTCTCACCAGCCTCGATGCGCTTGGCGATCTCCACCTCTCGCTCCCTCGTCAGGAGCGCCACGCTACCCATTTTGCGAAGGTAGATACGGACAGGATCGTCACTGTGCCCGAACGACTGCTCGCGATCCTCGTAGGCGGAGGGCGGGGGCACCGAGCCGCTCGACGCGCCGTTGCGCGGGGCATCCCTCCAGCTATTCGGAGCGCTCGACTGTGCGGGCATGGACTCTGGAGGGTATTCCGGATTTCGCAGAGCTCGCGAGCTCGTGGCCTTATTGGTTCGGTCCGACCTCTTTGGTCCCAAGGGCTACCTCTACTTCCACAAAGCCGATCGTGCTTCAGACGGCAAGACCGGCGGCGATACGCTCTCAGAGTGTCTACGGGGGCGATTCAATGGATCGAGCTGGACATGTGCGCCAGAACCCAAGACGCATCGAGCGCGTAACGGTACTTCAGACCACTCGGCGTGGCGCGGGATTGTGGCCCTTTTCCGTGGATTACGCCAAGATTTCTCGGTGCCCCGCACCTTCGGGATTTGTGTGGCTCGTCGGCCGTTCGGTGGACGTGCCCCGCGGCCCGTGTGAGCCCCACCCTTGCATGCCGTGGTATGCGATTAACGGGCCGTGCCCCGCCGGGCGGTGCATCTGCTGTGCCGGAACCCAAGTACTGGGCCTATTTGGCGGAGGCGCCATTATCCGCCGCGGGCGGAGGCCGTATGGACAAGGGCTCTCACCAGCTCACGTGACAGCCGGCAGGCACCCGGGAGCTGGCGCCTGGGCGTTGCTGTCACACGACGAACAGGGACAGGTCTTGCCGACCTCTATGAAAGCCCGGGAACTGCGAGTTTCCACCCGTTTCGCCATCCGCTTTCGAAGCGTCGATGAGCTCGTCGTTGCCTACAGCGCAAACCTGTCGCGCGGGGGCCTGTTCCTACGGACGCGCCGCCTCCTGACGAAGGGAAGCCAGCTCGACCTCGCGATTCACCTCCCCGACGGTGAAGGGGACGTCCAGGTCCCTTGCGTGGTCGTCTATGTTCGCGACGGTTCGGACGGTAAGGCCGAGGGAATGGGGCTGAGGTTCATTGATCCCGACGAGCGGGTGAGGAAACGCCTCGAGTGGTTCATCGTCAACTCGGCGCCGGACGCGAGTGAGCTCGAGGCTCAGGCGGCCACCCGAAGATTGGACGTGGTGGTCGTCGACGACGATCCGAAGATGGCTCAACGCGCCGCGAGCGGATTCGTGGCTCGAGGAGATGCTGTGCGCAGCGCGGGCGACGGACTCGGAGGACTCGCGCTGTGCCTGAAGCAGACTCCAGATGTCGTCCTCACGGACGTTCAGATGCCAAGGATGGACGGCTGGCAGATGGTCCGGCAGCTGCGCTCACGTCCCGCTCTGGCGCGCGTTCCCGTGCTGTTTCTCACGTCCTTGTCGAGCGAGCATGACCGACTGGTCGGATACCGCCTCGGGGTAGACGATTACCTCACCAAGCCAGTGGAGCCGGAGGACGTCGTTTCCCGGGTGGACCGAGCCGTGTTGCGAGCGGCTCAGATCCAGGCCTCAGAAAGCGATGCAGAACGCAACGCACTTCGGGGCGACCTGTCACAGGTGAGCCTGCAGAGCGTCCTTGCCTTCCTCGAAGTGGAACGTCGATCGGGTGTCCTGCGCATTGGCCCTGAGGTGAATGGTCGCTTGGATCTGCGTGACGGCCAAATTGTCCGCGCCATCATGGAGGAAGGGGGTATCGAGGGGCCGCTCGAAGCGGTCTTCGCGCTGCTGGACGTAACCGCCGGGCGCTTCGAGTTTGTCAATCAAGAGGTGGAAGGGCAGGCTGAGATCTCGCTGCCGGTTTCCAACCTCTTGCTAGAACATGCGCGGCGCCGGGACGAGGCGAAGTAGGTCCACTGGCGCGCGCAGATGAACGCGCCCGCGGGATAGGGGATCCATGCGCCAATGGCAGCCGTGGAGCGACCTAGATGCCATATCCGTCGGCGGATGACCGATGGGCCGAGCTGGGCGCGACCGAACTCCGACGCTGCGCGCCCGCTGGGGCGGTCGAACGCTCCCGCGCGGGAGAAGGAGCGATAGCACCTGTGTCCCGCGACGGCTGAGCATCGCGCTGCGAAGCCGAAGGGCTTTGTCGACTCTCACTGGGGCCGAACTGCTGACTGGGCACTTCTGGCGCTTCTGTGCTGGCAGGCTGGTTGTGCCAGCGACCGAGGACCGGTGTGTCCGTACCCCGGGGCCTTACCGAGGCGTCACTAGGAACCGTGGTCTCCGGGGACACCATTTCGACGCCCTTGGACGGCGAGGCTTCTGCCGGCTGTTCCACGGGAGGGTTTTTCGGCTGAAGTGCCAACGCGAGAATGAGCAACAGCAGCATCGACACAACGACGCTCACGACGACGGCGATCAACAGACGCTGGCGGCGGCGAACCTGATCCGCGTAACCCACAACGCTCGCTGGTGCGGCGGACGCCGACTCGGCGTCTGTATCAGAGGCCTCTGCGACCCCGCTTTGTGAGGGCAACTCGAACTGTCTTCCTGAGCTTTTTCCACTGGCCGGTCGGCCTTCTGGCTCTGGGTCAAGTAAGCCCGAGAGGGTCTCTCCACCTGCTTCGCGGGGCGCGGGCACGGCCGCTGCGGCGCCGCCAGGGGCGTTGCTCGCCGCTGGTGGGCGACTGCTGGAGGCCGGCTTGAGGGTTGTCACGGGCCCCCCGCTCTCGGGAGGCGCTGCACTATGATCCCTCGGATCCGTCCCGCCCTCCGTCGCGTGTCCTGACGGCGGCAGGCTCCCGCCAACCGCACGTGGGCCTGGAGGAGCAGAGCTGCGTCGCGCGCGATCGTTCGCTCGGGCGGCCTCCACCTGCGCCGCATCGTCGAGCCCGACCCCCAGCAACGTCGATTGTCGGGGCACGAAGAAGGCCGGGGCACCCGCTGGCCGAGGCGGGCCGCCGTGCATTCCGTTCGTGCCCCCTGCTCCCATGGTGAACGGAGGAGTGGCTTCTATTGGATGAAAGGCGCGCCCTTCCGTCACGTGCGCCGACGCGGAGCGATGATCGCCCAGTCCGACGAATGTGCGCCCAAGTCTTTTCTGGATGGGAAGACCCTGCTCCTGCCCGGAGCCGAGCACGGCGTTGGAGGGAGCGGCCGCAGGCACCCGGACGCCAGCGCCGACGCCGACCATGGTCTTGCTGCGAGTCGTTGGCCGTGACACTGAGTAGTCACCCACGTCGCTCGCTTTGGCTTCGGGGCGACCTGAGCCGACGCCGAGGACGGTTTTGTGCGGTGGGAGGCCGCTCATGCCCAGCATTGTCCGACCGAAGTTCGCGCCGCTCGGAACTGGCGGCTGAGAGTCCACGGCAGCCATGCCCCGCAGGGTGCGGGACCCTGAGGAGCCGGCATCCATCGCGGGAGGCGTGGGACTGCCCATCCCCACCATGGTGCGCTTGAAGGCAGGGACTGGGGTGGGGCGATCCGCCTCGCTGGCGGCTGGCAGCGGCCGTGGCCCATTCGACGTCAAACGCAGCTGCGACGGGCGACTTGGAACCGGTGAATGGTGGTGGCCCCGTTCTCGAGCGTGCTCCAGGTCCCTGCCGGCCCAAGCGTTCGTCAGCGGTGCCGCCATGCGGGCGGGCGCGGAGGATGGTGGCACACTCCCGGGGACCAGGGGCGTGCGCATACCCAGCGCTTCGGCCAACCCTAGGGTGAGCTCCGTGGCTGAACCATAGCGAGCGCCCGCTCCGTTGCCGAGGGCTCGCGACGCCCAGTCGGCCACTGCCGGAGGCAGGACGGAAGCCAACCACTGGCGGTCGATGATCGAGGTTCTGACTTCGACTACGGTTCCCGTTGGGCTCTTCGCCTCGAGGGGAGGTTTGCCTGTCAAGGCGTAGGTCGCGAGCATGGCGAGAGACCAAAGGTCCGAGCCCTTATTGGGGTTGCCTCCGCGCACCACTTCTGGGCTCGTGCAGAAGCTCGTCGCAGGGTGTCCCGACTCTGATGGATCGATCCTCCCCCTGTGTGCGTCGCTCCCGAATCCCCGCAACTTCACGATGTCTCGCCCGCTGCTTCGTGCCAGAAACAGCAGCTCTGGAGCAAGCGCTCCGTGCACAATGCCTGCCCGATGGGCCTGCTCCAGCGCGTCCGCGGTCTCGGCCACGTACTGGAGCACCGTCGCGGGGGGTAGCGAACCGGTATGGGAGACCCGTTGCTGAAGGGTCTCCCCAATGAGCAGCTCCTCGGCGATGAACGGGTACCCGGTGCAGTCTCCCTGGTCCAAGATGCGCAAGACGTGTTCGCTCCGCACGTTGGCCGATGCTTCCGCCTCCCGACGAAACACCCTTGCCAACGTCGAGAGATGGGCCTCGGATCCGTCCCCCACGCGCACCAGGCACAGCTTCTTCGTCGATAGATCACGCGCACGCCAGGTCGAGCCGAGCCCCGAGCGACCCACGAGTTGCTCGAGCTCGAAGCGCTCGCCGAGGATTCTTCCAGGAAAGGGAGGCTCCCCGCTCGACGCCCGTCCTGTGCCGCAACGATCTTCCGTTTCCAACTGCCTTCACCTGGTTAAACATGTAGGACGTAGCCCTACCGGTACGGCGTCGCAAGCGCGAACGCCAAGATTCGCCAGAAGCGCTGGATCTTCGAGGTGGCACCGGTGGTCTGACAACCCCAGAGTCATTGGTCCCACAGCAGAGTGCTGGACCGCGACGGTGGGGCTTAATGGCGCGGAGCCCGGCCCATGGTGAGCCTGCGACCCATCGCCGCCAGCAGTAAGCCGGTGCCCCCACCGAGGAACATGGCGAAGAGCGCGCCCGCGAAGACGAAGTCGAAGACCCGTCCGGTTTCGACACGGCCCGGGAGGTAGGCTGCCAGCACGAGTGCCAATCCCGCCCAAGCAGCCGTATACGGGCGGATTCCCGCGCGTGCCGCCCACACGTCCACCGTGACGGCGCCAGCGCCTGTCAGTACCAGGAGCCACGCGGGTGCGCGTGGAAGCTCGGCGTCCAAGGATGACCACAGGGCAGGGGCGATGTGACTCTCGGTGGTGGCTACCAGCAGCAAAGCCACGACGACCGCAAGAAGTCGGAGAGCGTTTTGGCTGTGTCGGACGGCGACCAGGCTCGAGGCTCCGGCCACCACAGGGATGCCGAGTGCCACCGCGTAGCCGCCGAGTTCCCGCGTTGGCTCGAAGCGACTGGCAGCGTAGGTGGCAACTAGGGCAAGCCCTAGGAGCGGCAGCTGATACCGACGCCTGCGCTCCTCGCTCATCGCCTCTTCGAGAGGGTCTCTCGGCATCCGCGAAGGGTGACATGGCGCGCCGCAACGAGCTCGACGCGCGAGCAGACGGGCTTCCGGCCAGGGATGCGGACAGGGGAGGAAGGTGGCTTGGTGCGCGGGCCGTCCCCTTGCCAATTGTTTGCGAGGCACTCCCCCATTAGAGTCTGGCCAGCTTGCCCATTCTCGACGCAAAGAGCCTCTTTAAATCCTTTGGTGCTCGAACCCTCTTGGACGACGTGTCGGTGACGATCCGGACGGGTGAGCGCGTCGGTCTCCTCGGGCGTAACGGAAGCGGCAAGAGCACGCTCGCGCGAATTCTGGCTGGGCTCGAGCCTGCTGACCGGGGTGTGGTAATGCGTCGCCGGGATACGGTCGTCGAGTATCTTCCCCAAGTTCCCGCTTTTTCCGGCAACCCAACCGCCTTCGAGGCCGCCGCGACTGCCCTGCGCAGCTGGCAACAGGCCGTCGAGCGCCACGCGAGGGCGAGCGAGGCACTTGGCTCCGGCGCCAACGTTCACGTCGCTGCGACGAAGTTGCAGCAGGCTGCCGACGAGGTCGAGCTACTCGGTGGCTGGGACTTCGAACACCACGTCAGGGCCATGCTCCAGCAGCTGGGGATCCTTGCGCCCGAGCAGCGTGTCGACACCCTGAGCGGGGGCGAGCTGCGCCGGATAGCTCTCGCCCGTTTACTCCTGACCCGGCCCGATCTTGCGGTGCTCGACGAACCGACGAACCACCTCGATGCTGAGACGGTCGAGTGGCTGGAGGAGTACCTCATCGAGCAGCACGTCGGCGGCATCCTGCTGATCACTCACGATCGGTACTTGCTCGACCGTGTCTCGACCCGAACCCTGGAGCTCTCCCGTGGCAAGATCTACAGCTACGAGGGCGGGTACGAGCGGTACCTCGAGCAGAAAGCGGAGAGGGAAGTGCTGCAGCAGCGCACTGAGCAGAACCGTCGAAACTTCCTGCGCACCGAGCTGGAGTGGCTGAGGCGCCAACCCAAGGCCCGCACCACCAAGCAGAAGGCTCGCATCGATCGCGCCGAGCACGCGCAGGCACGGCGTCCGCCGGAGACGACTCGTTCGGCGTCGTTTCATGTCGAGCTCACCCGCAGCGGCAAGACCATCCTGGATCTTCGCGACCTGGTCGGTGGCGTGGGGGGACAGCGTCTGTTCGGGCCTCTGGACGTGAGCCTGCGCTCGGGTGCGCGCATCGGCGTCCTTGGACCCAACGGCAGCGGGAAGACGACCCTCCTCCGCACTCTTCTCGGCGAGCTGGCTCCCCTCGGAGGGAGCGTCACCTGGGGCCAGAATACTCGGGTCGCCTATTTCGATCAGGGACGCAGCGGGCTGGATGCGGAGAAGTCCGTCATAGAGGGCGTCCTCGGGGATCAGGCGAAGGTGGACCTGGGAGGCGAAACGGTAGAACCTCGAAGTTACCTCCTGCGTTTCGGCTTTGACGTGGACCAGCAACGGCAGCCGATCAGCTCTCTCTCTGGAGGTGAGCACGCGCGCGCCGCCCTCGCGAAGGTGCTGAAGGAGCCAATGAACCTGATCCTTCTCGACGAGCCCACCAACGATCTCGACGTGGAAACCCTAGGGGCATTGGAGTCGCTGCTCCTCGACAGAAACGTGACGGCTGTCGTCGTCACTCACGATCGCTGGTTCCTCGACCGCGTCGCGACGGCGATTCTGGCGTTCGACCGCGACAACTCCGTTACCCTGCACGAAGGGAATTACACGACGTACAAGCGGCTGCGAGCGGAGAAACAGGCCCGCTTCGCTCCGGGTACCGCGAGCGCCGCGCCGCCAGCGCCGCAGGGGGCACGCCAGGTTCGTGCAGCAAAGCCACGGCGGCTTTCCCAGAAGGACTCGCGCGAGCTCAGCGAGCTCCCGGAGCGCATCGAGGCCATGGAACAGCTGGTGACGGACCTGACCACCCGCATGGGCGATCCGAGCCTATACGCAGAGGGTGGCCACCGCGCTGCGGCGTTGAATGCCGAACTCGAGCAGGCGCGCGCCAGGCTCCAGACGGCATACACGCGCTGGGAGGAGCTCGAGAGCCTGCGAGAGTCCCTGCTCGGACTGGACTCCGAGCCCAAGTAGCTATCGCCGCGATCCTGACCTCTAGGCCGACGATCTGAGTGGCCGACGAACGAAAAAGTCCACCTTTAGCGCACAAGGTGGCGGCGGAACGAATCCCCTGCGATCTCGCGCGGATCGGCTAAGCTCAGCAGCCATGGAGTCTGAGGCGCCGACTGGCCGCGGCCGCACGCTGGGCCGCTACCTGCTTTTCGACGCCTTCGCGTCGGGTGGGATGGCCACCGTCCACTTCGCTCGTCTCGTCGGACCGGCGGGTTTCACACGCACCGTGGCGATGAAGCGACTCCACGCTCAGTTCGCGGATTCTCCCGACTTCGTGCGCATGTTGCTGGACGAGGCGCGCATCACGGGTCGAATCCGCCACCCGAACGTGGTGCCGACATTGGACGTCGTCCTTCAGGATCACGAGGTGTTTCTCGTGATGGAGTACGTGCACGGGCAATCCTTCTCACGTCTGTTGGTTGACCAGAAGGAGCCTCCCGATCCCCCGATCGTGGCAGCACTCGTCATTCAGACCCTCCTCGGCCTACACACGGCGCACGACACGCGAGGTGAAGACGGGCAGCCGCTCGGCATCGTGCACCGTGACGCGACGCCTCACAACGTGATGGTGGATGCCCAGGGCATGGCGCGGGTGATCGACTTTGGTGTTGCGAAGGCCCAGAGCGTCCTCCACACGACTGGTGAGGGGCGTTTCAAGGGGAAACTCAGCTACATGTCACCCGAGCAACTCGACGGGAAAGAGTTTGATCGACGTGTCGATGTCTTCTCCGTCTCAGTCATGCTCTGGGAATCCCTCACGCGGAAGCGGCTCTTCACACGAGAGTCCCCCGGGGCAACCGTCCAGGCGGTCATGAAGGGGGAGGTCCCCTCCGTTCGCCACTTTCGCCCTTCGATTCCCGAGACCGTCGATTTGGTATTGAAGCGCGGGCTGGCTCCAGACCCCTCGGAGCGGTATCAGACGGCCCTCGAGATGGCGGAGGCAGTATCCGAAGCGCTGCCCGCTGCCAGTCAGCTGGACGTTGCCCGCTGGGTCCAGTCGACAGCGGGAGAGGAGCTGGAGATCCGGGCTCGCATGCTCGCCGATATCGAATCGGCGCAGGATTTCGACCTTGAGGAGGTTCGTCGGTCTGTGGAGCGAATCCTGCTCGCGGCGGAGGCCCCGCCCAGCGTTCGCGCGCTCCCGCCGCCCGAACTGCGACTGGACACGGGGGAAGGAGAGCACCCGGCCGCGGCGCTCGAGAGGGCAACCCAGACATCGGAAGCTACCGGATCGGGCGATACGGTCCATGCTGCTGCCACTACCCGGTCGACGCCGCCAACAGCGCTGACACGGCACGAGGGAACACCGGCGGTTTGGTGGGGGCTGGGTGCCGTCGCCCTTCTGGGAATCGTCATTCTGGTCCTCCTTCCCAGCCAGGGACCTGTACTCCAGCTCGAGTCTGGTCTGGTGCGACTTGCCAGTGCCGTGCCCGTCGATACGACAGCATGGGGGCCGCGCGGTGGTTCAATGGACACCGAGTCGCCCGCCCGCACTGAGGAGTCAGCGGCTGGGTTAGCGCCGGACCAGGGGGCCAGCGGGGCGAGCGCGGACGCCACGGCGCGGTCCTGGGCGCGACCCAAGCGAACAGCATCAGCGAAGCCTGGCTGCGATCCTCCCTACGTGCTGGACGCCAAGGGTCGGAAGCGCTTCAAGCCAGAGTGCTTCTGAGGTGAGGCGGCGAGTGCGAGCGCCGTCCGTCGCGGCTGATCAGGCTGGGTGACTGGCAGCGGTCGAAGCTCGAATCGTTGTTGCCACCGGCGACGAGGACTGGCGGTCGAAATGCGAAGCCACATCGAGCGACGGTTGAGGCCATGCTCTGGGTGTTGCGGACGGGCGCCCGCAATCGACCGGTACCTGTATCGAGAGCGGCATCTCGTGGAGAACGTGTTCCTGCAACTGGAGCGCTTCCGTCGGATCGAGATGCGTTTTGAGAAGCTCGCGGAATCGTTTCTGGTGTTCAACTCCGGCAAGCCGCCAGCTCCATTCCTCTGAACATGGCGGAGGGAGCTGGCGAGTTCGCTGCTGCCGACAAGACGCGCTTCTACCGATTCGCGCGTCCCTCAGCGACCGAATCCCCTGCCATCATCGACGCACTCGCAGTACTCGAACTCGCCGATGAGGCGCTCCGAACTCGCGCCCTTCTGCTGCGTCATCGCCGCCGTGCTCACCGCCAAGGTCTTGAAGATCTGGGGCTCGGGCCCGGGCTCCGGGCACCTCCGTGCCCTGGGCTCGGGCTCGAATCCCTCCTTTGAGACACTCCCTAGAAGCGCCAGGCCGTTTGAAGTGTGATGCCATTACGTCGTGGCGAGACGTGGGCAGATACGTCATCACTAGGCGACTCGTAAAGGATGACCGCCGTGGTGATCCCCGCCAAGCCCACGAGGAGGGACAGATCAGCCATCGCATAGTCGAGCCGCAGGGCACTGACCTCCTCCGCGGTGCAATGGGGCGCACAACCCTCGAGCGATGTCCCTGCCAAAGCGAAATAGCCGAACGAGACGAGGCCGAGCGTCCCCACCACCGTCGAGATCACAACCGGGGGGGTCCACGGCGACGAGCGTTGGACTGGAGGCGCCTCGAGCGGAGCGGGCATCGGCGCGCTCCCGGGAAACTCCACTCGCACTCGGCGCTGCTGTTCCCCCTCCCGCAGGAGGATCACCCGGGTCGCCGTGGCCCCCTCTCGGGACGTGAAGTGGAACTCGTAAGGGCCTGGCTCAAGGGGAATCGCGCGGCTGGTGAGACTGTTGGCCAAGAGTTTCCCGTCCAACTTGACCGTAACGTCCGTGATGTCGCGACCGGCTTCATTCTTGGCTACGAAGACCACGCTCGGGATCCTGCTTCGCAGCTTTGAGAGCTCGCTCGCGCATTCATCGCGTATCACGGCCGGACACGTTCCGGAGACGCAGACGCTGAACTTGTTGCGGGCGTCCAGGAGCCTGCCGGCATCAGCGAAGTCGACGCCCCGCTCGTGGGCGCTCACGCAAGTGTCGGCCGACGGTTGGGTGCGCACCACGCGCGCCTCGACGGTAGACGTGTCGTTGCTTGGCTCAGCGTCAGGCGAGGCAGGAGCTTCGGCGGCGGCCGCCCGAACAATGAGCAGCCCCACCGCACCAAGATGGAATCCCTTGGTGCTCCTGTGCCTGAGTCGGAGCCAGGTCTCGGCAGTTACGGCAACTGATTGGTCCAATTCCACCATGAGCGGCCACACCTTATCGTTGAGGACTCCGCGCCTGGCAATCCCCGAATCACCCCCGGACGCGGGTCTCCCCTGGTCGACAAGCGGACACTCTGCTGGTACGGCTTCGGCCATGCGAAAGCGTGGTGGGCCGCGATTCTCAGTCGTCCTGCTCGTAGCGGTGGGCTGGTTGGGTTGTAGCTTGACGGCGCCCAGCGACGCCGAGCTCCGGGGCGGCGGTGGCGCGATCGATGTGCAATCAGCTGGTGGAGCTGCACCGGAGGCCAGCGGGGGACGAGGTGGTTTCTCCGGGAGACCTGCAGCGGACGCGGGGGCGGGGGCCTTCCGCGAGTCTCTGGAGGGAGGCGCTGCGGGGCAAGGCGCGGCCACTGGTGGCGTGGTGGCTATGTCATGGGCGCGGGCGGGCACGTCCGACTAACGCTCAGGCTTACAGCGTGCCTACGTCACTATTCCGTGCGCTGCGCGCACGTTTCGTCGCAAAGCGTCGTGCTCGAGACCACAGGCCAGGGCGATCTCCGTCAGCACCAGTCTCTCGAGGACCAGGTACTGCTGTTTGGTTTCACCACTTCGAAGGGATTGGTTTCGATAGCACCCGCGCAACAAGGATGCAGCCACGTCCGGTGGACACTCGCCGCACTGGAGCCCCTGCAGTTCCATTCTGAGGGCAGCGATGGTCAGGCCAATCTCTGAGGTGCGGCTGGAGAGGCACCGCAGCATCCGCTCAGCCATCGCGAACCCCGCCAGGGGGCGAAGAGCTCGGCTGAGGTCCTCCAAAGGCACCAGGTAACGCGTGCCGTCGCTGCAAACGATGACCTCGAAGACCGTTCGAGCACTGTGGCGAAGCTCGCCCTGGACGCGTCCAAAGCGGACTTCGCGCTTCACGAGGACCCATTGGCCATACTCGAGCCAGGAGGGCCGAGCCAGGGTACGGGAAGCGTGACTCGAGCTCCCTCCCGGGCAGATGGGTCTCGCACGCTGCGAACGGCATGCGAGACCCACATCTTCAGCACCCGCCTCCCGTGACCTATCCGTAGCCATGCCGCTCACCACCATTGGTGTTCACGAACGGCGGATCTGGGTCACGAATAACGGTCGCGTCCGGGAATTGGAATGGCGGCGCCCTGTGCTTTTCTCGGCAGACTGAACCGGGCCAGGGACGAGTTCACACTCGCAGGATTCTTGTGCTGCCGCAGTAAAGCGTTCTCCGTTCGGTGATTCGGCCTTTCAGCGCTTCAGCTTCGAGAAGGGGGTGAAACGAAACTGGTCTGCCGTGCCCGCACGGGAGTGTCGGCCACTGCCATCCACGCTGCCGCGCTTTCGATCCTGCGTGCGGCTTTGCTGTCTGACCGGTTCCTTGACGGTGGCGCCTGCATCAGGACGCGCGCCCGAACGCAGCGACAAGGAGATGCGCCCGCGCTCCCGATCGACCTGTAGCACCCGAGCCTTGACCCTGTCCCCCACTTTCACGACGCTGCCTGGGTCCTTGACGAAGCGGTCCGCAAGCTCGGAGACGTGCACGAGCCCGTCCTGATGGACCCCGACGTCGACGAATGCGCCAAAGGCCGTTACGTTCGTCACCACACCCTCAAGCTCCATGCCAGGCTGGACGTCATCGAGGCTGCGCACATCGTCTCGAAAACTTGGAGCGTCGAAGGTGGCACGTGGGTCTCGACCAGGCTTCTTCAGCTCGTCGATGATGTCGTCCAGGGTGAACTGACCCACCTCGCTGCCTACGTAGCGCGCGCGATCCACCTTATCGACGAGCGCCGGGTTCCCCACGAGGGTGGCGACGCCGACACCAAGGTCCCTCGCCATTTGCTCCACGAGCAAGTAGCGCTCAGGGTGCACCGAGCTTGCATCGAGGGGGTTGCTCGCGTCACGGATGCGCAAGAAGCCAGCCGCTTGCTCGAACGTCTTCGGGCCAAGGCCTGGGACTGCGAGTAGGTCCCGTCTGCCGCGGAAGGCGCCGTGTGCGTCCCGATGGTGGACTATCTTCTTCGCCACGGCGGGACCGAGGCCAGCCACTCGCGCGAGAAGCGGTGCACTGGCTGTATTCAGCTCGACACCAACGCTGTTGACGCAGCTCTCGACCACATCATCGAGCTTCTTCGCGAGAAGCTGCTGGTGCACGTCATGCTGATACTGTCCAACGCCGATGCTCTTTGGGTCAATCTTCACCAGTTCAGCCAGGGGATCCTGGAGTCGTCTGGCAATGCTGATGGCGCCCCGCAGGGACACGTCCAGGTCAGGGAACTCCTCGCGAGCCACGTCGCTCGCGGAGTAGACGCTCGCTCCCGACTCGTTCACCGATACGCAAAGGACCTCCGTGAGTCCCTCCTCCCTGAGCACTGCCCGGACGAACTGCTCGGTTTCCCGCCCATGAGTGCCGTTGCCGACACCGACGGCCTGCACTCGATGCTCGCGGCAGAGCGCCTCGATGCAGCGGCGGCTCCGCTCGATGGCCTGAGCTCCTTGGACGAGAAAGAGCGTCTCGCGGGCAAGCAGCTTTCCCGTCTCGTCGACGACGACACATTTGCAGCCTGTGCGCTGTCCGGGATCGATGCCGAGCACCCGCCGCGAGCCGAAGGGTGGCGATAGCAGCAGCTCCCTCAAGTTGGCGGCAAACACGTCCATCGCGGCTCGGTCGGCGCTAAGTTTCAGCTCCACGCGCACGTCGACCTCTGCACTGGGCAACAAGAGCCGTGTGATGGCGTCCCGAATGGCCAGCGATAGCTGCTTCGCGAAGGGGGAGCGGGAGCTCACGTGCGCTCGCCGCTCTGCGAGATCCAGTAGGGGGTCTGTGTCGACCGAAAGCGCGACGCGCAGCACGCCTTGCGATTCTCCGCGGCGTATGGCGAGGAACCGGTGGGAAGGAATGGCGCGGACGCTCTGCTCAAAGCTGCTGTAAGTGTCGAATTTGGTGGGCTTGTCCGCGTACTCCCGAGTCTTGGTTACGCAGATGGTGCCTCGCTCTAGGAAGCTGGCTCGTGCGGCCCTGCGAAGCTCGGCGTCTTCGGCGACCCGCTCCGCAATGATGTCCCGGGCCCCGGCCAACGCTGCATCGACATCCGCGATTCCCGCGTCTCGAGCCACGTAGCACGCGGCCAAACTTGCAGGATCTCCGGTTTTTGGCTGACTTGCGATGAGGTCTGCCAAAGGCTCGAGCCCGCGCTCCCTCGCGATGGTGGCGCGCGTCCGCCGCTTTGGCTTGTACGGAAGGTAGACGTCCTCGAGCTCCGCCTTCGTCTTGGCAGCGAGGACGTCGCGCCGCAGGTCTGGCGTGAGCTTTCCTTGCTTCTCGATCTCACCCAGAACTGTCTCACGCCTCTTCTCGAGGTCGACCAAGTAGGCGTGGCGTTCTGCGACCTCGCGAATCTGCACCTCGTCGAGACCGCCAGTCGCCTCCTTGCGGTACCGGGCCAGGAAGGGGACGGTGGCGCCGTCACTCAGCAGCGTCACCACTTTGCGGATCGCCGGGGCCGGGATGCGCAGCTCTTCGCTGAGCCGCTGGGTTGGGTCGGGGGGTGCAGGATGAGGCGAACCGCTCATGGACCCTCCCGCATAGTGGCTCGCCCATGGCTAGTCCAGCGCTCCAGCGAACTCATGTAGAGCTCCCTCAGTCGTCCGGCCCAGCGAACAGATTCGTGCCAGTCCAGGCGGGCTGGCGCTGTGCGCTTACTCAATCTCGGGACGAGTGAAGCCGCTCACGTCTGCTTCGAGACCCGCCATGCTGTCTATCAGCAACTGCGCCGCATAGTCGAAGTTGTGGGCCCACGCGCCATGGTCCTTCTTGACCAGTTGGTAGTTGAAGGCGGCAGCGAGGAGTGGCTCCGTCCAGTCTGTGAAGGCCGTGCCCGCTTCGAGCGCCGCCTCATCACATTCGCCGCCGAAGCCCCCCTCGGACTGCACCAAGAAGTAGGGATACTGGTCGCCGTAGCACAGCGGTGTCCCCGTGGTCCAGGAGACCCCAAACATCGTCCCGAGCAGCGCCTCTGCAAGGCCTTCGAGCTCTGCGGCCATCGTCTCGTCCGTGCTGCCGTCGCCGTCCACGTCGGGAACGTCAGCGGGGCGGATTGCTTCGAAGGAATCGAAGTTGCCGTGGCACCCGCCACAAGTTGCGTTCTCGAAGGTGTCCTCGGGTTTGAAGCTGTGGTTGGTGGCTGTGGGGGCGTGACAGGCCGCGCACGCGGTGCCCCCGGCGTGGTCGAGGACGCCCGAGTACGACATCCCGTCGAACTCGTAGCCAACCCCCGACAACGTCCCGAGCAACATGGCGCCGCCGGGATTGTAGTGCACGTTGATGAAGCGTGTGGGGCTGCCGCCGTTGGCGAAGGCGGCCTTGACGTCATCGCCCGAGGCGCGCCCACTGTGGCAGGTCGTACAGAGGCCGTTGTCGCCCATATCGCTGATGACGGCGCCGCTCGGGAAGGTCACGCTATCTACCTGTCGCACGGCGAACTCGTCGCCGAAGGAAACGTGACAGGTGGCGCAGTCGAGGCCATTGTCCTGTTCCTCGACCGTCTTGCCGACGCCATAGGTCAGGTAGAAATCGAGCCCCTCCGAACCAGCATGACACTTCGAGCAGCTCGCGCTCACCGCTGCATCGGCGTCCCAATGCCGGGCGGCCTCGCCGCTCCCATTGAAGTGGCCAGTGTCATTGCGCACGGCCGCGCTCATGTCGACGGATCCATCGAGAACCGCGTTCAGGTCCGTGATGGAGTCAAAGAGGATCTGAAAGATGTACTTGGCGTTGTGGGCGAACGCACCGCGATCCTTGGTGGCCGTCTGGAAGTTGTAGGCGGCGCGAAGGAGCCGTGCCGTCCACGATGCATATGCGTTGCCACGTACGGCCTCTTCTGCGGCGCAGGTGCCGTCTTCGTCCGTGTCTCCGAAGAAGTACGGGTGATTGTGGCTATCGTAGCAGATCGGTGCTCCCTGCTCGGCGCCGTAGGCTTGGATTGCCTCGAAGAGCTTGAGCCGCAGGCCTTCGAGCTCGTAGTAGATGCCCTCCGTCGTATCGCCGTCACCGTCATAGTCTTGGTTGAGTGAGGCGATCATGCGAACATCGCGCAGGTCTTCTACTGCGGACACGCCGTCATGGCAGTCGGCACACTCCTCTACGCGCACCTCGAGGCTGTGCGAGTCGTGACAGTCGATGCACGTTTCGTATCCGGGGGCGTGCCGGAATCGGTGATCATAGACCTGCCCGTCGTACTGGTAGCCTCCCATGACCTCGCCCGCGTAGAGGGTGGCGGCTGCCGCGTAGTAGTGGATGTTCGCGAAACCGAGCGGACTGGCGCCATCCGGGTCACTGACGGTGTCATCGGTGTCGAGGTCCGCGGCGTCGATGCGAGCGTCGACGCTGACCGTGGACTCACGGCCTTGGTGGCATGTCATGCAGCGGGCCTCGCCTCCCAGACCGCTGATCACCACCCCCGAGGGGAAGGTGACGGCAGAGAGCTCGTTGGCGGCCTCATTGTGGCACGCTTGGCAGTCTACTGTGCGATCAATGGGTGCCGCCGCGTCGACCTTGTCCGGGGCCGACCCGTCAGCGCCGATGTAGTCCTCGAAGCCGGCGCCACTGTGACACTTGGCGCAGCTGGTTGGGACACCACCCTCTGTGTCCCAGTGGCGGAAAGCTTCGGCTGTCGCGTCCGCATGAGCCGAGCTGGCCCATGCTTCATAGTTTGGCACGTCGTCGGGGATGGTCGTACCACCCGTTCCATTCGCGGCTCCTGCAGCGCCGCCCATCTCACCGGGGCCACCTGCCGTGGCGGGGCTCCCTGCCGCGCCAGCAGCGCCGGCACCCGGTGTCGGTGGTGTCCCGGCCTCCCCACCAGCGCCAGCCTGGTGAGCACCCGCAGCACCTGCAGCTCCATAGAAACCAGCTGCGCCAGGGGAACCGGCAGCGCCTCCGTCCTCGGGACCGTCACTATCGCCGCAGGCCACCATCGCAAGCAATGACGCCAGTGCAGTTCCCGCGAAAGCGAATCTCATAGGGCGCGACATTCGATCCTCCTGCGTAGCGGTGTCCTTGGGGAGCCTGCCCGAAGCCTGCCGGGCTTGCCTTGATCTTACTTGCCACCGCTCGCAGCATTCCATTGGCGCTTGACCCTAGGGCGGTGCCGCGAATATCAGCGTCCACACTGTGACTGGTAGTACTAAGTACCAACGTCCCGTGGTCCGGACGGATAGATCGAACTTGGATCTCGGGATATTGGGGGCTACCGCACCCGCGTTGCATGGGCCCAGCAAAGGTCGAGCTGAGGCTTTTGCGGAGCCCGTCGAGTCCCGCTACTCTTGCGCCCAACGATGACAAGAACTTGGGCTTACGGTTGCCTCCTCTCCCTGCTGACCTGTGCGTCGTGTGATACTCGGAACCATGGGGTCGAATCTCGTGCACGTGGGGCGGCCGCGGAGTTCGCGACAAGCCAAGGGCAGCCAGCGCCGAGCGGGTGCGGAGACGAGAAGTCGGGTGCGGGCTGCGGGTGTGGTGCGGAGGTCAGGAGCGCGGACGCCACGGTCCTCGAGCGCCGGCATCCAAGCAACGGGGCCCGCGTCAGCGTAGTGGGTACTGCCATTGGCTCGGCGCCTCTCGTGTCGATCGCGGCGCTCCTGAACGACCCCTCAAGTTATCAGGGGAAGACCGTGCGCGTCGAGGGCGACGTCTCGGCCATGTGCCACCACCGCCGGGCGTGGTTCTCGGTTCAACCCGAGGGCGCCCGGGACGGAAGCCACATACGGGTTCTTACGGTCCCGACCTTCCTGGTTCCCCCGGGCTCCGTCGGACGCAAGGCGCGCGCTGAAGGAAGGGTCGAACTCGTCGAGGTGCCGGCTTCTGCGCGACGTCACTACGAGGCGGAGCACGGGCTCCAACACGCGCATGGGTCGGGTGCGCCAGGACGGCAAATAGTCTTGCGCGCGTTCGGTGCTGAGTTCATCTAGCGGCTGCCCCGATGACGGCTGAGCCTCACTGCAGCGCTCAGGCGCACGCCCGGGCTCCGGGCTTTCGCCGCTTGCTTCGCCACTGGCACCGCGATGTCGGGTACGTGTGCGCGGCACTGACCTTGACCTATGCTGTCAGTGGGCTGGCGGTGAACCATGCCTCCGACTGGGACTACAATCGGGCGACGGTCGTGACGCAGCAGCGACTCGGCAGTCCCGTGGCACTGCTGACGCCAGCCGATCCCGCGCGGAGACGCCTGTTGGCGTCAAACCCTGCAGCAGTTACCTCTGCCGAGGAAGCCCTGCTCGCCAAGGCAATCGGGCAACGATTGGGGATCCCGGCGCCGCCCCACAATACCCTCTGGCGCACTCGCTTCGAGCTGGCGGTACACTTCACCGCGGGAGACCGCGATCACGTGAGCTACGACGTTCGCACCGGACTCGCGACGCGCACGATCCGCAAGGACCGGCCGCTGCTTCGCCAGCTGAACTTTCTCCACCTCAACGAGGGCCGTCGCTGGTGGACGTATGTTGCTGACGCCTACGCGCTTTCACTCGTATTCCTGACCCTGTCGGGTATCCTCATCGTCCGCGGACCCCGTGGCCTGAGGGGCAGGGGAGGGCTTCTGTGCGCTGCTGGAGCCCTCATCCCGCTGCTTGCAGTGTTGCTGCTGACCCTCCTTTGAGATTCGGAGCATCCGACGAGGCCTCGCTCAGACGAGTATCTTGTCCGCGTGCAGCAGGTCCGCGAATGATCCGTTCTTGATGGCTTCGGCGTTCTTCTTGGCATCCGAGAGCGCCGTCAGGATGTAGCGGTTCGCGATGAAGACCTTGCGTGGCTCGAGGGCGGCGTCGTCGAGTAGCAGGTACCCAATGAGCGTCGAGCCGTAGAGTTCGACGAGGGGCTTGGCAGTGACCTCCTGGAAGGTGGGATCCTTACGTTCCGCGACGTAGCGCCGACACTCGAGGAAGATCTCTCGGGCCTCACGCAGGTGGCTGGCCAGCGAGGCGACGGCGCCCTTGTAGTCCTTGGCTCCCCGTTCGGCGAAGAAATCCGCAAGAACGTCGTTGGTGACGCCTCCTGCGGCGGCCACGATCTGCAGTTGGGAGGTCCCTTCGTAGATGTTCGTGATGCGCGCATCCCGAGCCAGCTGCTCGACCTTGAACTCGCGCATATAGCCCGCTCCACCGTGGATTTGGAGTGCGTCGTAGGTAATGCGATTCGAAGCTTCCGTGACGATGTACTTGGTGAGAGGCGTGAGGAGACCTGCCATCTTCGTGATCTCGCGGAGGCGCGCCGTCACGTCCGTGCTCGATAGGCCCGCACCTTTCAACCTCTGCGCCTTCAGCTCGAGCTTCTCCTTGATGTCGACGTACGAGCCTGCGTAGTAGAAGAGTGTACGGCACGCTTCGAGGGATACCCGCATCTCGATCAGCATGTTCGATACGACCGGGATGTCGTAAATGGGCTTCCCGAACTGTTCGCGCTCGCGCGCATACTTCAGGGCCTCCTCATAGGCCTGCTGTGCAATGCCAAGGGCCTGAGACGCGACGCCCATCCGCGCCCGGTACATGAGATCGAGCACGTACTTGATGAGCCCCACCTTCCGTTTGCCCACGAGCTGGGCGGGGGTGTCGTTGAACTGGAGCTCGCAGGTTGGGGAGCCTTTGATACCAAGCTTGTGCTCGATGCGTCGCACCACGACCGTATCGTCGCCATGACACACGAACATGCTGAGGCCCCGCCCATCCTTTGAGCCAGCTTCCGAGCGCGCCAGCACCAGGAGGACCTCACCGTTCCCGTTGGTGATGAACCGCTTGACGCCTCGCAGACGCCATTCACCGGTCTCGGTCTGATAGGCCTGCAACTTACAGGCCTGAAGGTCGCTGCCTGCATCGGGTTCCGTCAGTGCCATTGCCCCGGTGTACTCGCCACGACAGAAGCCGGGCAGGAACTCGCGGTGCTGAGCTTCATCACCGAATTTGTGGATGCAGTCCGCGATGTCCTGGAGGCCGAAGATATTCATGAGCGAGGCATCGGCTCGCGACACGACCTCGACGGCCATCGTGTATACGGTGAACGGGAAATTCAGGCCGCCGTACTTGTACGGCAGGATCATTCCCATCAGGTCCGCTTGCGCCAGTTCGTCCAGGTTCTGTCGGGTTCCCTTCGCGTAGGTGACCTTGCCGTCCGAGAACTGGGCGCCCTCGGCGTCGACCATGGCAGCGCGCTCTGCGATCTTGTTCCCAGCCAAGTCGCCGACGATCGCGAGCACGCGACGGTAGTTCTCCATGGCGTCCGCGACATTCGCCGGGGCGTGGGGATACTCCTTGGAATAGGAGAAATCGTCCTCCCCAAGGGTCACGATCTCATCGAGGGCGAGCTTATTGAAATGGAAGAGTACGTCCGGATTGTCGGAGAAGAAGTTCGGCATTGGGTCTCCTACTTGAGCCTCTGCTTGTAGGCGTCGATGAGGCGAGGAATGACCTCGGTCGCGTCACCCACGATGCCGTAATGGGCGACGTCGAAGATGGGCGCTTCGGGATCCGTGTTGATGGCTACGATCTTGTTCGCTTCCTGCATCCCCGCTCGATGCTGAATGGCGCCGGAGATGCCCACGGCGATGTAGAGCTTCGGGCGCACCGTGACCCCCGTTTGCCCCACCTGGCGCTCGGGGGGAATGAAGCCTGCGTCGACGGCAGCACGAGTCCCAGCGACCTCAGCGCCCAGCACACGAGCCAGCGTGGTCACGAGGGTAAAGTTGCCACGTGTTCCAAGGCCGTAGCCGCCAGCCACGATGATGGGGGCCGTCTTCAGGTTGACCCGGCTCTCCTCGCGATGACGCTCGATGATCCGAACCAGCTCGTCGTGCGGATCCGGTTCGTAATGCAGGTGCGTGATACGGACGGGCGCGGGCTCCGCGACCGTGGACAGCTCCATCACCCCCTCGCGCACCGTGGCCATCTGCGTGGCCGTATCGGGCGTGATGATCGTCGCGAGGATGTTGCCGCCGAAGGCCGGACGTATCTGCAAGAGGAGCCGCGGGTACTCCTTACGCAGGTAGGTGACGTCCGCGACGCGGAGGTCGGTGCAGTCTGCCGTCAGGCCGCTCTGAGTGGCCGAAGCCACGCTCGGTGCGAGGTCTCGCCCGATGACGGTAGCGCCGAACAGCATGACCCGCGGCCTCCGCTCGCTCACGAGACCCGAGACGATGCGGGAGTAGGGCAAGCTTCGGTAATGGGTCAGAGCCGGATGAGAGATGGCCAACGCCTCGTCGCATCCGAACTGAAAGCACTGCTCGGCGATTGGTTGTGCGTCTGCAGCGAGGACGAGCGCGCGAAGGTTGCCGCCCATCGCGTCCGCCAGCTTTCGCCCTTTGGACAAGAGCTCTAGGCTAACATCCGCGGGTTGGCCGTCGCGCTGCTCGATGAATACCCAGACGTCGGTGTTCTGCTGGTCCATTTCAGTGACTCTCTGGCGTCAAGCGAAGATGTGATCTCGAGCAAGGGCGTCGACCAACTCCGTGAGCCCTTGGGAGGTCGCTGGCACGTTCTGCCGGTCACGCCCCGCGAGCACTACGGACTCGATCTTGTAGACGCGTGTAGGGGATCCCTTCAATCCACACCGCTGGGGGTCGACATCCAGGTCATCCGCCGTGAGGGTGTTGATGAACAGATCGCGGCTCTTGTACTCGTCGACCAGTCGGTCGAGATAGAGAAGCGAGTTGTCTTCGACCAGCTTCTCGAGCTCGCTCAGCGAGCAGGCGCCCTTCTTGGCCATGACTCGCTTTGCGCTGAATGGCCGCGGCTCGCAGGCGTCCTTGATCACCGTGACGAGCGCTGGCAGCGATGACTCGAGCACCTCATAGCCCCCATCTATGTGGCGGCGCACGATCAACCGTCCATCCTGGAGTCCGAGGACCTGCTCGGCATACGTGATCTGTGGCAGCCCTAGCTTCTGCGCAGTCTGTGGGCCTACCTGGGCCGTATCCCCATCGATCGCCTGACGCCCAGCAAACACCAAGTCGAAGTGGCCAAGGCTCTCGATGGCCTTCGAAAGGACGTAGGAGGTAGCCAAGGTGTCGGCGCCGGCAAACTTCCGATCGCTCACCAAGCAGGCGTCATCTGCACCCATGAACAGGCACTCTCGGAGCACGTCGGTTGCCCTGGGTGGTCCCATCGTCAATGCTGTGACGGAGCCGCCATACTGGTCGCGAACGCGCAGCGCCATCTCCAGAGCTACCCGATCCTCGATGTTGAAGATCGCGGGGAGCTTGGCGCGGTTGACGGTGCCGTCGTCGTTCATCACCTTGCCGGTGATGTTGGCCGTGTCCGGCACTTGCTTGACCAGCACGACGGAGTGAACCATGGAAAGCCTCAGGGGTTGGGGTTCCAGCGGGGCGGGGACGTCACGAGAACGGTCCGCCCTTGCCGAAGACGAAGGAATTGAACGAGAGCTGCCTTATTAGTGGAGCTTGCGATGTCTGACCAGAGACTCGAACGCGCGAAATCTGCGCGGTTCCCGTGACATCCGGGGCGACTTCCGCCCGACGGCGGCTCTCTCTCGGAAGCCCCGGCGGCCGAAGTGGCCCCGGGAAGGGCGGGGGCCGCGCCTGTGCGGACGCTATGCGGCACGTGAGGGGACGGATCACGGCGCGCAGGAATCGCGCATCGCGTGCGCGGACGGGGCCCACAAGGCGCCGCTCCGTAGGCCGCGCTGGCGTATCCGTGCGTGAAGTGGGTGCAATCGTGAAGGCCCTCGTCGTTTTCGGCTTCGCCGGGTTAGATTGCTCAGGTGTTCGACACCCATTGTCACCTGACCGACCTCGATGCGCCGTATGAAGAGGCGAGCGCCGCCATCGACCGGGGGGTGACGCTGCTCTCTTGTGGCTACCATGCCGAGTCTTGTCGGGAGGTGGCTGCTCTCCGCTACGCGGCACCGCGCGTTGGCGTTGCCTTCGGACTGCATCCTTGGTTCGCCGAGGAGCCCTTGGATCCGATCCTCGAGCACATCGAGCAGCCGGGCGCCAGCGCCGTGGGAGAAATAGGACTCGACCTGTACCGAAGCGCCAATGTTCCCACCCTCGACCGGCAGCGAGCGGTCCTGGAGGCTCAGTTGGAGTTCGCCAATCGACTTGGACTGCCCGTGTCACTCCACAGCCGGCACGCGGTAGAGCCACTGCTCGAAGTGCTGAAGCGCCATCCTGGCGTGCGTGGCGTTTTTCATGCGTTTACCGGCTCCGCGGAGCAGGCTCGGGTAGCCTTGCGCCTCGGGTTCCTGTTGGGTGTAGGTGGCGGAGCGACCCGGCCGGGTGCCAAGCGGGTTCGGAGGCTCATCGAACAGTTGCCCCTCGAGTCGTTCGTCCTCGAGACGGACTGCCCAGCAATCCCGATGGACGGCATCAGTCGCGAGCAGGTGCGCCCCTGGCACGTGGCACGGGTAGCCGCGACGATCGCGGCGCTGAAGGGCGTGCCTCTCGAAGCGGTCGAAGAGGTGACCGATACGAACGCCGCCGCGCTCTTCCCCCTCGCGGCCTAGAACACGCCGTAGTAGCCTGCCACGCCGGGACCCTGGACGAGCTTTTCCACGGGCAGGGTGCGATTGGGTAGCGCCAGCGCTCCGCTAGCGTTGGGCACCAGATCCGGACACGGCTCACCTCGCAACCAGGAGATAGCAGCAGCGAACCGCGCCTCCGCGGGGTCGCCGAGTTGATGGTCGAGGTCGTCGTCCATGCTGCAGTCTGGCGGCAGACCCTGGAAGTAGCTGCCCTCGCGATGAACGTTGTTCAAGGCGAAGGTGATTGGCTGCAGCGTCATTTCGCAGAAGTCGAAGCCATGGGAGCCCACGGGCTTCCCGAGCGTGTTGAAACCGACGAGGTGCACGTCCATGTAAGGACGAAGCCCATTGATGAGGGCTTCGCTCGCTGACGCCGTATTCCCGCTAACGAGGAACGCCGCGCGGTCGAAACCAATGCTCTCCGTGTAGCTGCCGAAGGTCATTATCTGGTTCAGGCGTTGCTGGCGTTCGTTGTAGTCGAAGCGCAGAAAGACATCTTCCTCGTGCTCAGGGCCCGCTATCAGGCTGGCCAGATAACGGGTTACATCCAGGAGGCCGCCGGTGTTGTAGCGGAGGTCGAGCACCAGGTCCGTTGCCTGCTCGGCTTTCAACTCCTCGAAGGCCACTTGTAGGGCCGCCTGCGAGGGATTGATGAACTGCTCGAACATGATGTAGCCGACGCGCAAGTCGCCCACTGGCACGACCTCCGTCAGAAACACGCTCGTGCGGGTGAGTTCTGCCTTCGTCGCCGTGATCACGCGCTCAGTTCCGTCTACCTCGGCGACGCGGAGGGCGGCCTGAACGCCCACTTCGTCAGGACCCAGGATCGTGCCCCACAGCTGCTCCGCGTCGATGGCTTCGATCGTCTTCCCGTTGATCTCGAGCAGCGTCATGCCGCGCTGGAGTCCAGCCCGCATGGCTGGAGAATCCTCGTATACGAGCGCGACCCGGAGCCTGGTGGAGCCGTCCTGGTCTGCGACACGCATCATGCGAAAGCCGAGGCCAATGGAACGTCCGGCGTAAAAGTCTTTCAGCTCTGGGGCAGGGAACACCGCGGACCAGCGATCGTGCTCGTAGCGCACGGCATTCAGGAGGGCCTGGGGCGACTCATAGTCGGCGAGGTCGACCTCGGGCATGGCGTCTGCCCACAGGTAGTACTCGCGCATTGCCGCATACACGTACTCCACCTGGTCCTCGGGGCGGTCGCAGTGTAGAGCAGGGTCTTCGTCCCCGTCGCCGCAGGCCACTGGCGCGACAAGCAGGGCGGCGCCGACGGCGGCGTGAAAGAGCCTGGAGAGAATACGGCGACCCAAGGGTCGCTGGGGCAGCGTCGACTCATAAGCAAGATGCATGGCGGGCCCGTTTCTAACTTTCCGGACAACTTGAATGGCCCGCGAGGACGGCTGGTGCAAGTTAGAATGCGGGCTATCCGCGAAGACCCGCGCGACGGATCGGCGCCAAGGGCGCTTGGCCGCGGCCCCTCTCCTCCTCACCCTTTTGCCACCCATCGACCCGTGCGCCAAACTACAAGAATCCGCCTGGATGCAGCCCGAAACCTGGCAGAAGGGGAGACCCTTGCCTTCTTCATTCCCATCGCTGGCCTGCAAGAACAGGCGTTTCTGCTGCGCTTCGAAGGCCGTTTGCGGGGGTACCTGAACCGTTGCCCGCACTGGAACGTCGACCTCGATCTCGGGGACCAGCGGTTCTTCGCGCCGGAGCTTCAGATGATTTACTGCAAAAATCACGGCGCGCTCTTCGAGCCGGCCAGCGGTTGCTGTGTGGCAGGCCCGTGCGTCGGAAGTCGGCTGGCGAGCTTGACGGTCGAGGAGCAGGTCGACGCCGTGTGGGTGGAATGGGAACCGCCGGCGATCATCGTGTAGTATTGGGCACCACAGGGTGAGTCGCGGCCTCGCTTCGACGTTGGCCCTGCAAACGAGCTTGGGAGCCTTACCTGAATGATTCATGGTTCACGCGCGACGGCAGCAGAGCTCGCTCGAGTGGCGCCCCGATGGCTAGGCGCTCTACTCGCCGGCGCCTTGGCCTGGCTCCCTGCAACAGGTTGCGGCGATGGGGACGACCGTTCGAACACGAGCGAAGCCGTTCCGGTCGCGGGGGCAGCGGGTGCCCCAATGGCAGATTCCGGCTCGGGCGCGGCAGCGGCGGGGACAGCGGGCACCGCTGCCGAGGACGACAGTGGTTGTGCGGTCTCGTGTCGGGAGAGCGAGGTCTGCCTCCTGGGTGTGTGCGTGGATGATTGTGACGACCGATCGGATCTGGCCAGTATCGCTGAAGGCCTGGCGCATGGCGTAAGGCTCGTTGCCCGCGTCTGCGGTGATGGCTCGGTAGTGGACACGGGGCGGGAACCCACTTCTGGCAGAGTTGTGGCTTACGAACTGACGAGCACCCCCGTGCCGGTAGGGTCCGTTCTCGAGCTGAGGCGCTGGCTCATCGAGGCAACGATGACACGCCCCGAGTCACAGGTAGTGGGACAGCATACGGTGTTTTCCGCTGATCCCGTGTATCCTAGCGACTTCGCGGTGCTGGCAGAGGGCCTGTACGGGGTTGGCGTTGCGCTGGGCTACACAACGGGCGCGGCAGGATTTCCAGGGAGGCTCGTCCTGATCGGCCCCGAGACAGCCAGTCTTTCCATTGAAGCGGCGGCCAATCACGATCTTGTCGCCGTGGAACAGGACGCCTGGCTTCTGGCCACCTCCGAGTTCGGCGGGCGCCAGCAGGCTGCCCTGTACTGGGTGCGCCGCTTGGGTGGCGTCTTGATATCGGCGCCCGTGGCCACCGGGTTTGGCGTTTTCAGCGGTAGCGTGGCTCTCGCCCCAGACCGGAATACGGTCTTCGTGGGGGGCTACTCCGCTGAAGGCCCGCGTGTTTACGCAGTTCCTCTGACGGCGTTGCGCAACGCTGCCGATGGCATCGAAGGGGTGCTCGACCTGCAAGGACGCGATGACGTCTCTTCCGTGCAGGCCAGCAGCAGCCGGTTTGACGTTCTATCCGATGGCCGCTTGTTGCTGAAGTATCAGACGGAGGGGGGGCACGAGCTACTGATTGATGTTGCGCGACCCAGTGCCGAGCCAGGTCAGTTTGCCCTCGTGAACACGAGCCAGCTGGCGCGCTCCGCCGAGCTGCACGGCGCATTTCCAGCGGGCGAGCACGTCCTGCTGTCGTGGGCGAGCAGCCGTACGCTCGTAGCGGGCGGGGAGTAGCTCGGTGGGGCGGCGCGGGTTGGCGATTTGGCCCTGGGTCGTGAGTATTGCGGCCCTGATGATCGGAATCGGCGTAAGCGTGCGTGCCGCTCGGGGCACAGGTGATAGCGCGGGCGCAGCCCTAGCGCAGCCGGCGGGAACGGCCCTGGTTTCCTTGTCTCCACCGCTGACCGAGACACTCGTGGCGCTCGGTGTGGGCGAATACGTGGTGGCTATGAGCGATTTCTGCCAGGAGACGGCAGACAAGAAGGACGTGCCGCGAGCGGGGACGGCGATCGCGCCGAACTACGAGACGATCGCGCGCGCGCAGCCGAGCCTCATACTGACCGAGGCAGGGCTCTCGGACACGACGCGCCTGGGTCACCTCGCTCCGACGCTGGCAATTCGTTGGCTCGATCGGACGGACGTGGAGAAGGGCATCATTGAGATCGGCCGTGCGCTGAAACGCCTCCCAGAAGCCGAGCGCGCAGCGGCCGAGTTTGCGCGCATCCTGGCTCCGCGGCTTCCTCCTGCCGTCCACGACGTGCTGCTCGTGGTGGGGAGCGATCCGAACCTGACCCGCGTCTACTTTGCCCGGCGTAATTCGGTCCACGGCGCTGCCCTAGAGGCAGCCGGCGCCAGCAACGCCGTGCGCGAGTCTGTTTCAGGAGTTCCGACTCTCACCGTCGAGGATTTGCTGAGAGTCGATCCCTGGGCAGTGATCATTCTGGCCAAGCCAACTGATCCGCCCGATCGCGCGCTGCGGGGTCCCTGGCTTCGGCTGTCGCCGCTTCAGGCCGCTCGGTCTGGCAGGATCTCCATCGTCCGCGGTGATGATGTATTCTCTACCGGCCCCTTGGTCGCTGGCCTGGTCGCCAGGCTGGGTCGGGCGGTGGACGACCTCCGAGATCACTCCGCCGGGCGGCGTTGAAGGTGTCGGAGGGAGCGCTAAACATTGGATGGCGCCAGACGTTCAATGAGGCGCGAACGCGATGACGACACTGCTCGCGAATGACCCAACCGGGTGTTCGGGCCTCGGTGACGAGGAGGCGGACAGCGGTCTCTTACAGCTCGCCGACCGCAGCGTGCTCTTCCTGTGCTCGCCAGGCCCCGACTTGCCCGACGTCTTCGAACGATTGTTGGCGGAAGACACCCTGGTGGTCCCGGCGCGGACGGTTTCCGAGGTCGAGAGCCTCGACTTCGTCCCCACTCAGGTGTTCGTCGACGACGCCGTACCCGGCTCGGCCGAATGGGTCGCGCGGTGGACGAGGGTGGACGAGGGGAGAGTCGCGATCGGCATGAGCACCGCCGGGTCGAACAGCGCGGCACTCCTCGATGCTGGGGTCCTTCTGGTCCTATCACGTCCACTCCAGCCGGCGAGCGTCGTTGGCGCGCTAGACCGTGCTCGACGCTGGCGCTCGCAGGTGCGTGCGTTGATGGAGCTTCGTGCCCGTGAGCGGTCAAATGTGGCGGCTCCGGTCGTAGAGAGCATCCTGTCCGCGATGGGGCACGAGATTCGTAACCCGCTGGCAGTAGCTTTGGCCAACGTCGAGTACCTTCGTGATGCCGATTCTCGGGCGGTTCCGCGGCTCAGCTTCGAAGAGAGGCGGAGCGTTATCGAGGACACCTACTTGGCGTTGCGTCGTATTCGGGAGCTGTGGGAGACGGTCTCGACGCTGGTCCGGGGCGCGCCGCCAGCGAGCGAACCCGTGCCTCTCTTGGAACTGGCGCAGCACGTCGCGGGTTTGGCCCCAGTCGGTCGCACGCGGGTTAGCGTAGCGGGGGATGCTGGTGTCATCGCGATGGCGAGTCGGAATGTGGTGGAGCAGGTGCTCGGTGGGCTCATCCAGGAGGCAGTCGCGGCCACCCGCACCGTTGCAGCACCAGAGATCGCGCTTCGGATCTACCGCACGGCCAGCGAGGCGCGCATCACTGTTCGCGATAACGGGCCCGCTCTGTCCCTGACGGAGCGACATGAGGTGTTCGAGCCGAAGCTGACGACAGGCGGCAGCGGCGCCAGCGGCCTGGGACTGCCACTCCTGAGGCATGCGGTCACCCGAATGGGCGGGACCCTCACCCTGGGCGGTGATCAAGGTGAAGGGCGCTCCTTTCGGCTGCGTCTACCCCTCGCTCCGGTCAGCGCAGCGCCTTCCCCCCCCTAGGGGACTAAAGCTGGAACTTGTCGAACGAGTTGAGGTCCTTGAACGCCTGAACGAGCCGGGCGGCCATGCCTTTCTCTCCAAGAGCCAGCCATGCCCTCGGGTCAATCTGTTTCTTGTTGGGCTTGTCGGCGCCCTCCGGGTTGCCGAGCTGCGATTTGAGATAAGCGTCCTTCTCGTCCATGTACTTCTTCACGGGCTGAGTGAATGCCCATTGGGTATCCGTGTCGATGTTCATCTTCACGACGCCGTAGGAGACCGCCTCGCGTATCTCCCCCTGGCTGGAGCCCGAGCCACCATGGAAGACGAAGCTGACAGGTTTTTCAGAAGTCTTTCGTTCGGCACGGATGACGTCTTGCGAGTTCTTGAGGATGTCGGGCCTCAGCACCACGTTGCCCGGCTTGTAAACCCCGTGCGTATTGCCGAAGGACGCGGCTACCGTGAAGGCGCCCAAGGGCTTCAGCGCATCATACGCAGCGAGGACCTCGGCAGGTTGAGTGTAGAGCTTGGCATTGTCGACTCCCGTATTGTCGACGCCGTCCTCTTCGCCGCCCGTGACACCAAGCTCAATCTCCAGCGCGAGCCCCACCTTGGCCATTCGGGCCAGCGTCTTGCGTGAGATCTCCAGGTTCTCCTCCAGTGGCTCCTCCGACAGGTCCAGCATATGGGAGCTGAACAGCGGCTCGTTGTGCTTCTCGAAGTACTCCTCGCTCTTGGCAATCATGCCGTCGACCCACGGGAGGAGAGTCTTTGCGGCATGATCACTGTGCAGTACGACGGGCACCCCATACGCCTCCGCAACCGTGCGAACGTGCAGTGCACACGCTACCGCGCCGGCAATCGATGCTTGGTGATTCGAGTTGTCGACGAACTTGCCCGCATAGAACTGGGCGCCGCCGCTCGACACTTGGACGATGATAGGGCTCTTGGCCTCCTTGGCCGCCAACAGCGCGGCGTTCGTGCTGTTAGATCCGATCACGTTGACAGCTGGGAGTGCGCACTCGGCACGCTTGCAGTAGTCGTAGAGTTCGAGGAGCGCGGCGCCGTTGATGACGCCTGGCTTCAATTGCAGTTTGGCTGACATATGCTTCTCTTTTCGGGTTGCCGTGCACCGGTTCTCGCTACCTGCGACCGCCGCGACGGGCACATGGCAAGCGGCACCGCGACACCACTGACCGCGGACACCAGTGCTCAGCGCACTTCATCGCGCGTTTCGCCGGCGCGTCAAGGTGACCGACCACCCATCACGCACGCCCTCCGCCGTCCCGAAGCGCCTTGGTTGTCCAAGAACGGGTGACCGGTTGTTTGTTTGTCTGCCGGCGGCTCGCGGGCAGAGCCACGACTGCGCGACTAGAGAGTGTCTTCAGGGGAGGGATTCGAGCCCGAGCCCGGAGTCTTCAAGACCATGGCGGTGAGCATGGCGACGATGCGCCGCAGAAGACCTCGGGCGCGAGTTCGGAGCGGCTCATCGGCGAGTTCGAGTATTGCGAGTGCGTCGATGATGGCGGCGGATTCGGTCGCTGAACGACGTGCGAATCGGCTAGAAGTGCGCCTTGTCGGCAGTAGCGAACTCGCCAGCTCCCTCCGCGAGTGCAGAGGGATGGAGTCGGCGGCTCGCGGGAGTTGGTCTGCCAGGTACGCGTGGCCTCTGGGGAGGGCACTCACCATCTGCTCAGCGAGCGCCGCGAACTCAATGCTGATTCGGTGGACGTCCGAGCGTTCGTGTTCGAGTTGGGCTTCTCAAAGCGCATCGCGATTCGACCGAAACGCTTCACCTAGTGAAAGAGAGCCGTGAACCCCAGCGTGAAGCTCGTTGCCGTCGCGTCCGTGTCGCTGCTGACCCCGGACTCTTCTGCCTCGGCGCTGGTGCGCACGAGCATGAGGCGAGCCAGGCCACCGACCGACCACTCGTCTCCCACCCATGCGTCGTAGCCGGCCCATGCTGCCCCGCCCAAGCCCCAGCCTTTCAGGTCGGAGAAGCGGGCGCGGGCGAGCCCTATGGAGCCGCCCACGTGCCAGCCCCCCGTTGGGTTAGGGAATCCGTCGATGAAGGGCCCCACCATGAGCAGATTGAGCGCCTCGTCGTCTGACTCTTCTCCGCCGACCTCGACGTCCGTCGCGAGCATCACGTGACCGAGTACCGCCCCTCCGATGGCGACACCACGGCTTGGGGAACCGCCCAACAGGAGGTCCAGGGCCAGCGATGTGCCGCCAGCATCGGTGTCGGGGACGCCCTGTGCTGTCCAGGTGCTGCCAACCCACCCGATCCCGGTGTTCACGCGGACATAGAACCCATCGTGAACGTGGAAGCTCCGGGCCACCGGAGCCGTGGCATCCGGGATCGCAAACGCCATGGAACCTCGTTGCGGCGGCAGTTCTTCTGGGGATCCAGTTGCAGGGTCCGGCTCCCTGTCGGCAGCGTAGCCGGCCGTCTCCGAGTCGCCAGCCGGGGCAGGACTGACGACCGCCGACTCGGAGGGAGTCGCCAGCGCCGGCTCCGCTTCCGAGACCGGAGCTGCTGGTGCGGGTGCCGCGTCAGCAGCCGCGTAACTTGGTGCGAGGAGAGCCGCCAGGGCTCCGAGTGTTCGGCCTAGGGTTTTGGCTTCGGGCACGATCCAGTTCTCCATGTGTACTGCACCCATGTGCGCGGTTGACTATGGGACGCGCGTCGGATCATTCCATTCATTGCCCGGCGCGGCTAGCATTCTGCGCCGTCCACCGACTTCGCCGGAGTAACGCGCAGTCCGAGAGGCCTCGAGAGGCGACGCTCATCCTGGAACCGGCGGTCCAGCTGGTCCTTTTCCCTGAGCGAGCTCCAGGCTGCCGTCACCGTCCAATCATCTTCCCTTTACTCCCGCCACCCGAGCCTTCGATGGAAGACCTCCTCGCCGCCCGCCTCCAGATGGCAATTTCCCTTGGGTTTCATATCCTATTTGCCGTTGCTGGCATGGCGATGCCGTGGCTGCTCGTGCTCGCGGAGTGGCGTTTCCTTCGCACGCGACGCGTCGTCTACCGGGAGCTTGCCATGCGTTGGGCGAAGGGCACCGCCATCCTGTTCGCTGTTGGTGCCGTCTCGGGCACGGTGCTGAGCTTCGAGCTAGGCCTCCTCTGGCCGCGATTCATGGCTGAAGCTGGACCGCTGATCGGAATGCCGTTCAGCCTCGAAGGTTTCGCCTTCTTTCTCGAAGCGATCGCGCTCGGTGTTTACCTATACGGATGGAATCGTGTCTCCCCGCGCATGCATCTAGTGAGCGGTCTCGTCGTAGCGGGAAGTGGCCTCGCGAGCGGCGTGTTCGTCGTGGCCGTCAACTCGTGGATGAATACCCCGCAGGGGTTCGAGCTCGCTGATGACGGTAGCCTGGTGAGCGTGGATCTCGTCAAAGCCTTCTTCACTCCGGCATTTCCCACCCAGGCGACGCATATGGCCATTGCTGCCTACGCGAGCGTGGGCTTTGCTGTCCTTGGCATCCACGCCTGGAGGCTCCTGAAGACTCCGCGGAGCGAGTTCCACAGGGCTGCGTTTCGCATAGTCTTGCCCGTCGTACTCGTGAGCGCTCCCCTGATGGTCGTCACCGGTGACCTCTCTGCGAAGCACCTGGCCGAGTACCAGCCGACGAAACTCGCCGCTGCGGAGGCCCTTTTCTCCACGCGCAGCCGCGCCCCGCTGCTCCTCGGGGGCCTGCCAGATACGGAAGCTCAGCAGGTTCGTTTCGGCATCGAGGTCCCGCTATTGCTCAGCATCCTGGCGAAAGGAGATCCCGATGCTGAGGTCGAAGGTCTCGACAAGGTACCCCGCGAGGACTGGCCGCCAGTGCTGCTCACGCATCTCGCTTTCCAGGTGATGGTGGCTAGCGGGACCTTGATGCTGGGGATATCCATCTGGCTTGGCTTTTTGTTGTTGCGTCGCCGTGATCCAGCAAGCCATAGGTGGTTCTTACTAGCGTGTTGTGCCGCCGCGCCCCTCGGCCTCATCGCGCTCGAGGCTGGCTGGTGCGTCACGGAGCTCGGAAGGCAACCCTGGATCATTCATGGAGTCCTGCGAGTGAGGGATTCGGTGACCCCCATGCCACACCTGGTGGTGCCGCTGGTCGGCACAGTGTTGCTCTACTTGCTGCTCGGGTTCGTCGTGGTGCTGCTCCTGTGGAGGCACGTCCTGAGCGCCCCCGTCGATGACCGCATCAGCGAGGAGGTCGAGGCATGATGGCTTCCGGCCTTTCGCCCTGGGCAGAGCTTCTCTGGGGAGTGATGGGGCTTGCCCTGGTGCTCTACGTGTTGACGGGGGGAGCCGATCTGGGCGCAGGCCTATGGTCAATCATTGCTTCCGGACCTCGTCGCAAAGCGCAGCAGGAAGCGGTTCATGAGGCGCTGGCTCCCATTTGGGAGGCAAATCACGTCTGGCTGATCTTCATTATCGTCGTAATGTTCTCGGCCTTCCCGCGAGCCTTCGCGGCTCTGAGCATTGCCCTCCATATCCCCATCTCGTTGGCCCTCGTGGGATTGGTTCTGCGAGGCGCGGGGTTCGTGTTTCATGCCTACGGGATTCACACGGAAGAGGTTCGGTCCCGCTGGGGAGTGGTATTCGCCATCGCGAGCCTCGCGACACCCGTCATGCTGGGAACCGTCGTTGCGGCCGTCTCCAGTGGAGACATCCGGGTGGAAGATGGCATCGTTACCACCGGCTTCCTTGCCGGCTGGACGACTGTCTTCGCCTTGCTACTCGGCGGCTTCGTCCTTGCTCTCTCCGCCATGCTTGCGGCCGTCTACCTGGCGGCCGAGACCACTGGAGAGCTCTCGGAGGACTTTCGGCGGCGAGCATTGGTCAGCGAAGTGCTTGCTGGCATCCTCGCAGGGTTGGTGTTCTGGCGAGCCTCATCGAATGCTCCCGAGTTCTTCGCCGCTCTGGCACGCTCCCCTTGGACGTGGCCCATACAGGCGGCGACGGCTGCGGCTGCCATTTCTACGATGGCGCTCCTCCTCAAGCGCAGGTTTGGATGGGCGCGCTTCAGCGCCGCGGTGCAGGTTGCCTGTGTCGTCTTCGGCTGGGGTCTCGCCATGCAATGGCACTTCATCATCCCCGACGTTTCCATCACGACCGCGGGGAGTGTCGCTGAGGTGCTTCCATGGCTCGTCGTCGGCATCGGGATAGGGTCTTTGCTCCTCTTCCCCGCGCTCGCCTATCTCTACCGTGTCTTCAAGCTGCGACCTTCCCGTGCCCTGCGTGAGCGGCCGCCAGCGTAGTGACATCGGCTTCGGGGTCAGCTCGGAGCAGTAAGTGGAGGTCCTGTGCGGCAAGCGAGCGGTAATCCAGCGCCGTCGGCTTGACACGGGCCGCCGAGTGCGCACTCTGCGCGTCGCGCCCGCGCTGGAGCGGCCGCCAACGGTACATGTCATGACAGAGAGCAAGACACTCGAGTTCCAGGCCGAAGTCAGTCAAGTCCTTTCGCTGGTGATCAACTCCCTGTACAGCCACAAGGAGATCTTCCTCCGAGAGTTGGTGTCCAACGCGAGCGATGCACTAGACCGGCTGCGCTTTCGCGCGCTGCAACAGCCCGATTTGTTGGAGAGCGGGCACACCCCGACGATCCGCTTACTGCCCGACAGCGAGGCCGGCACCCTGACAATTTGGGACAACGGGATCGGAATGACTGCCGACGAGCTCGCCAAGAGCCTGGGCACGATTGCCTGGTCCGGCTCGAAAGAGTTTCTTCGCCAGCTGAAGGACGCCAAGTCGGCCGAGGCCGAGCTGCGCTTGATCGGGCAGTTCGGTGTCGGGTTCTACAGCGCGTTCTTGGTGGCAGATAGCGTGGAGGTGGTCAGCCGCGCCGCGGGGCAAGGTGAAGCGCATCGCTGGCGCTCCGATGGAAAGCAAAGCTTCACCGTCGAGCCCGCGGAGCGGGAAGAGCATGGAACGAGCGTCATCTTGCACCTCAAGGAGGAGGAGAAGGGGCTCTTGGACGGGTGGCGGCTGCGTGAGCTGATACGTCGCTACAGCGACTTCGTTAGCCACAAGATCGAGCTGCTCGCTGAAAAGCCTGCGGCCCAGGAGGGAGAGGAGCCGAAGACGGAGCTCGAGACCATCAACCAGGCCAGTGCCCTCTGGCAGCGCTCCCCGAAAGACGTCTCCAAGGAACAGTACGAGGACTTCTATAAGCATCTCGGGCACGATTGGGAGCCGCCACTCGGTTGGCGCCACTTCCACATCGAGGGAACGCAGATGTTCGCGGGCCTGCTCTATGTGCCCCGTCATCAGCCATTTGGCTTGTTCGCGGACAACGAGGAGAAGCGGCACGGCGTCCGCCTCCATGTTCGTCGGGTGTTCGTGATGGACAACTGTGAGGACCTCGTTCCGCGTTGGCTTCGGTTCGTGAAGGGTGTCGTCGACTCTGAGGACCTGCCGCTGAACGTGTCCAGGGAAACGCTGCAGGATTCGCGCGCGGTGCGCACGATCAAGAAGCAGGTGGTCAGTCAAGTCCTCGACCTCCTGAGCGAGATAGCCAGCGAACGCCACGACGACTACGTTACCTTCTGGCAGGCGTTTGGCAGCGTCCTCAAAGAGGGACTGCACTTCGAGCCCCAGTACAAGGACAAGCTGCTGCCGCTCCTGCGCTACGAGAGCTCCACGCAGGTGGGGCTCGTATCCCTCTCCGAGTACGTGACGCGCATGAAGGGCGACCAGGAGGTCATCTATTACGCGACGGGAGTCTCGCGTCATGTGATCGAGAGTGGTCCGCACCTGGAGTCCGTGCGAAAGCGCGGCTTCGAGGTGCTCCTCATGACCGAGCCTGTCGACCCGTTCGTTGTCGGTGTCGTGAAGGAGTTCGAGGGCAAGAAGCTGGTGAACGTGATGGAAGCGGAGCTTTCCTCGGAGACGGACAAGGCGGAGTCCGAGACGCAGGTCGAGGCAAAGCCCGTCCTCGAGCGCTTCAAGGAGGCTCTGGGAGACAAGGTCGCAGAGGTGCGGGTCTCGACGAGGCTCACGGACTCGCCCGCGTGCCTCGTGACGCCCGAAGGCGGGATACCGCCGCACGTGGAGCTGCTCATGCGTGCCCAGAAGATGGACGTGCCGCCCACACGACGCATCCTCGAGTTGAATCTCGAACACCCTCTCCTCGGCAACCTCACTGCGCTCATGGGCAAGGATACCGCGAAGGAGCGTGTCGCCGAGTGGATCGAGCTCGTGTACGATCAGGCGCTCCTCGCTGAGGGTTCTCCGCTGCCGAATCCAGCGAAATTTGCGAAGAGCGTCGCGTCACTCCTGACTGACGCGGCGGCCAAAGAAGCAGCTGGAAGCCAGGGCTAGCAGGCAGGGGGGACGGCTCTTTGCCGTGTGGATGACACGCCGCACTTGTGTGTCCCTGCTCCCGCGGCCGAAGGGGTCGTCCCGCTGTGCTTCGCGATAAATTCCGCCGTTTTTTGTGACGGTCCAGGACTTGCTCGTACTCTGGTTCCGGTGCGGGCCGACGCGCCCTGGAGGAAGCAGGAATATGGACCGAAGAATCAGAATTCGCTGGATACTCGTGGCGACCGCAGGCTTCGCGGCAGGTGCGCTTGGCGTGGGTCTGTTCGGGGCGGCTACCCTGAGCCATCTCGAGGTGCGCCGCGACGATGCCGTGGCGGGACCGGCATCGAGGCCGGCTACCAAGGTTTCGGAGTCAGCCTCGGGGACGGCGGCACGGAGCGCCCCACCGATCGCGCAGCCGTCGCCCCATCAAGGCTCGGCACCTTCATCGCCACCCGACGCGGCAAAGTCCGCTCAGCTCGAGGTGCGGCGGGTAGTGGTCACCCGTGGAATCGAAGGTCGGGAGCCAGCTGCTCCGACCGCCATCGAAGCAGATGGGCAACCCACGTATGCCTTCGTCGAGCTTCGCAATGAAGCTCCCGAGGAGAAGACGATCGTCGTGCGCTTCGATGGTGAAGGGCATTCTGTCGGCCATGTGCGACTTCGGGTGCCGGGCGAGCAACAGCGCTGGCGAACGTGGGCGCTGACGCGCCACATCGGAACGCCTGGTGACTGGACCGCGATCGTGAGCACCGAGGATGGGCGCACTCTCGCCCAGGAATCCTTCCAGGTGACGCAGGCCTCCGCTCGGCACGAGGTGCTCCAGCAGGTCAGCTCTGCCTCCGAGAAGCGCCCTCCGCCCGAGGCGTGAGTGAGGCTCAGAGCGGTGGCTGCGGCCGTCAAGCAGGCGGTTAGATTGGGCCGCTTCCTGTCTCCTTTGGATCGCGGCGCATGACGGCAAGCTTCAGACGAGCAGGATCACCGTCACCAGGACGAGCCACACAGCCGCGATGAAATGCCAGTATAACGCACAGAGGGCTATCGGTTCCCAAAGAGAGCTCGAGTAGGCGGCGCGGCGCGCCCGGACGGCCACGACGGCAAGGGGGACCAGGCCACCAAGTACGTGCGCCGCGTGCAGACCTGTCAGCATGTAGAACGTGAGTGCTGTAAGCGCGGCCGGGCTCGTCGCGTCGACACGAGTGGCTAGAACGAACCAGCCCCAGCCTTGCACGAGAAGGAAGCCAGCTCCGGCCAGGAACGCCCCGTCCAAGTACCGGCCCGCAGCCGACAGGGCGTTTCTCGGCATCGCTCGGCAAGCCAGATGCAGACAAAGACTGGCACATGCTACCAGGACGGTCCCGCCGCCCAGCGCCCACCAAAGGGGCAGCTCGGTCCTCTGTCCCCGGTGCCCCCCGCCATGCGTGATGAGGTGGGCGACGATGGCGGCAAGGAATAGGGCGCCCATGGATACCATGAGCAGCACCAGAGCCAGCTGACGGGCAGAGGCCCTGAACGATGGCTCTCGCGCACCCTCTCTTGCCATCTCTTCGGGGACCGAGATCACTGCCGAGACCCATAGTGTCTTTGAGCGCGACGGGGAGTGGGTCTCGCCGCCGTTCGAGGGGATGCCCTGGATGCTTTCAGGAAAGGTCGGCCAAGGAGCCCATGCCGGTTACAGTCGCATTCGGCTGGCGTGGGTGGCGTGGGCGCTGCAGAGTTCGGCCGCCCCGATGTCGCGGCAACCTACGTGGAGCATGGCAGTCCGTTGCGTTCATTTCACCTGCTGACGTGGCCTGGTATCCTTGGCACGGCTGCTGTAATCACCGGGGCGGTCTTCGTTGCAGCCGACGCTAGTGTTCGCACTCTCCCGCTGCTTGGAGTGGGGCGGGGAGCATTGGAGGCTATCGTCAGCTTGTACTCCGCTGCGGCGCTCATCGTGGCAGGGCTGGTGCTGGTGCTGGTCGGCGCCGAGCGGGCGTTCACGCGGCTCGTTCGACCGCGCGGTCCAGTGCTCGCTCAGGTCTTCTCTGCCCTTTGGTACTCTGCCTGGACTGGATTGGCTGCATGGCAGGTAGCCATCCCGACCTTCAGTGGCGCCAGGATTCGCAACACTCACTACGCCGCGTGGGGTCCCTACGCGATTGTTGCTGTCCTCTGTGCTGCGGCACTGGGGGTCCTGTGGTTATCTGCTCGTGCGCTGCGTCACGTCGATGAGCAGCGCTACAAGCTACCGGTCGCGGTCGCCACCGTGTTCGCTGTCGTGGCGGTCGTCGTCATTCGGGCCGATCTGACGCTGTTCGTCGGGCTCTATGCCAGTCTGCACGTGCTCCTAGAGGTAGTCGCTGCGGTCTTGCTAGTCGCCGTCTTCACCATCCTGCTGAGGATCTCGGCGGCGACGCGCCCGAGGACCACAGCCTGCCTCGCGTGGGGTGTAACCGCGGCCGCGGGCCTCGGCGCTGGACATGGCCTGATCGAAGAGTCGTCTCGGGCGCGCATCGACGATGAGCTGACCTTCGCCTGGCAAGAGGAGGTGTATGTCGGGCGCATGCTGCGGAGGTTGGCGATCGCCGAAGCTTACGCGGAGTATGGGGCAGCGACAAAGGGTGTCGAGATGGCGCGCATCGAATCCTTGCGCGTCCGCTACAATCTCATCGAGGCTGGTCGGAGCCCCCGGTGGGACGAAGCCTGGCATGAGCCTGCCGGTCTCGCCGACGCGGCGCGTGCATTGCGTGGGCCGCGTCGTCCGATGAACGTGCTCGTGTATTACGTGGACACCCTGCGTGCCGACACAGCCACGGATCCCGAGGTGATGCCCAACGTCACGGGCTTTGCCGCCGACAACGTCAGCTTCCCCAACGCCTACTCTTCGGGATCCGACACGATACGTGCCCTCCCCGGGCTCAACGGAGGAAACTACGACTTCAGCGTAGCTCACGGAAGCGGTCTTCTTGACCTCGCTCAGGCCGCAGGCATGAAACGAATGTTGGCCATCTCCGACTCTGCTGCTGCCTTCCTGAAGACCCATCTGCCTCAGTTTCGCTTCGATGAGACCCTGACCGTCGCGGACCATGCCCCGTCGAAGAAGGTTTGGGGGTACGGTGCCGACCAACCCACGGCGAGCGCCCTGGCGGATACCACGGTGGAGTGGTTGGAGAGCAACCCGGGCGCGCCCTTCTTCGTTTGGGTATTCAACTACGATCAGCATGCCTGGCAAGAGCTGCACGAAGGCTACCTCAAGCAGCAGGCACAGCGGCTGGGCCTTGGCACTCAGGACGTCCCGGGGCAGCAGCCCTGGCGCTACCGCATCGTGGCGCGGCTCCTCGATGAGCAGTTCGGGCGCTTGCTCGGTGAGCTGGATCGGCTTGGACTCTCCGATGATACCATCGTGCTCTTCGTGAGCGATCACGGGGAGTCTCTGGGCAGAGAGGGGTTCATGGTCCACTCCGTGTTTCTTTGGGAAGAGCTCATCAGGGTGCCGCTCGCGCTCAAGGTCCCGGGACTCGGTCCGCACCTCGTCGAGGAGCGCGTCAGCGTCGTGGACGTCGCACCAACTCTGGCCCGCTACCTGTTGGACGATCCTCCACTCGACAGCTACCACGGCGAGGACCTCATCACCTATCTGGTTCCAGATCGGCCGTTGCGCCGTCACCCGCTGGTGATGGGAGCTACTTCGAAGCTCACCATATCCAGAGTCGGGCTCATCGACGAAACAGGGCGCTGGAAGATCGTGGTTCCGTTCGAGTCCGCCATTCCAGAGCTCTATGATCTGATGTCACCCGCTTCGGACACCGTCAGTGTTGCTAAGGAGTTCCCCGAGGTCGCCACGGCGCTCTTGAGCATGGTGGTAGGAACGCCCCTGTTCCCACGACAGCCCGATGATTTTCAGGCATACACCTTCCACTGAACCGCATCCCACGAAGTGTCACGCCTCCAGATCGTTCAGAGCGAGGCAGCATTCATGCCGCACCTCGGGGTCCGGATCTTCGGCTGCTGTTCGGCGCAGCAGTGCTTTTGCGTCCATCGCCCGCAGTGCTCCAAGTGCCCAAGCTGCGTGCCCGCGAACGAGACCGCTCGAGTGGGTCTCTACTGCTCGGCAAAGCGCTGGCACTGCCGTGAGCGAGCCCTGGTTCCCCAGCGCGACGGCGGCGTTGCGAGCGAGCTGGGCGCGACTGACCCGTGCAAGGGCCTTGTTCTTCACCAGCCGCTTGTAGGCGCTGGACCCTAGATTCAAGAGTACATCGAGGGGTGGAAGAGTCTCGACGGGGGGGCTGCCCAGCGCAGCAGGGGATGCCGCGGACCCGTGATTGAATGGGCACGTAGTCTGACAGAGATCACATCCGAAGACCCAATCCGAGAGCTTGGAGCGCAGCTCTCGGGGAATCGCCCCTTTGTGCTCGATGGTAAGGTACGAAATGCACCGGCGAGCATCCAGGACATAGGGACCCACGAAGGCCTGGGTGGGACACTCGTCCAGGCAACGCGTGCAAGCCCCGCAGCGTTTTCGGAGCGGCTCTCCGGGTGCGAGCTCGAGGTCTACGAGGAGCTCGCCGAGCAACAAGAAGCTGCCACGACCGGGGACGATCAGGAGCGTGTTCTTGCCCACGAACCCGAGTCCCGCGCGCTCGGCCACCGCCCGTTCCAACAGGGGGGCGGTGTCGACACAAGCGCGAGCCAGGACTGAGCAACTTAGATGATGGGCCAGTCGGTCTGCCAGGGACCGAAGGCGCTCTTTCATGGCGAGATGGTAGTCGTCGCCGTGAGCGTAACGCGCCATCCGCCCTGCCGGAGCCGGCAGCGCTTGGTCCGGGGTGGGGCCTTGGGCGCAAGGAAAAGCGACGCTGACGATCGTCCGACAGCCGGGCAGCAGTTTCCGAGGCACGTCCCGCGGCCCTGCAGCGAGGTAGCTCATGGTCCCGTGATAGCCCCGCTCGAGCCAGTGCTGCAGCCGCACACCATCTTCGATCAGCGGAGTCGCTGGCGTGAAGGCCACCGCGAGGAAGCCGAGGGCTTGGGTTTCCCGCTGGATCACGGTGCGAGCGCTCGTGACCGAGCGGAGACCCGGCGCGCCTGCCGAAACGTGCTGCAGGGCCCCGGCAGGCACCATCGGCAAGCGGCGCGGCGCAGAGCCTGGACCGTCCGAGAGGTCGACTGGGGGAGGGCAAGGGCGCGCGATAGGGCGAGGCTAGCACGCATGGACGCTCGCCGAGGCCGTGAGTCCCCCGAGGTCGGGAATATTTTCCGAGCCGCAGGGGTCAACGCGGCGCCAACTTGTGCTAACCGGCAGTTGCCCATCGCGCCACAGCGGCGGCACCTGCCATGGGGGCAACCGTGATAGAAGTCACAGAGCTATATAAGTACTACGGGGCGAAGCGAGCCCTGGGCCCGATCACCTTCTCGGTAGAGCCAGGAGAGATTGTCGGTCTCCTGGGACTCAACGGTGCGGGAAAAACGACAACGCTCCGCATCCTCGCGTGCGACCTGCTGCCAACGAGCGGCTCCGTCCGCGTAGCGGGGGTCGATCTCGCCACCGATCAGGACGAGGTTCGGGCAAAGATTGGCTACCTGCCGGATACGCCTCCGCTCTACGGCGAGATGACGGTGAGAGAGTACCTCCTCTTCGCGGCTCGGCTACGGGGACTGGCGGGGAAGCCGGCGCGGACTCGTGTGGAAGAGGTTTGCGAGCTGACGGAGGTGGGAGCGCTCGCTGAGGAGCCCATCGCGTCGCTTTCGCATGGCTTCAAGCAGCGGGTGGGTATCGCACAAGCGATCGTGCACAAGCCAGCATTGGTCCTCCTGGACGAGCCCATCTCCGGCCTCGATCCCGTCCAAATCGTCGAAATGCGCCGGCTCGTTCGCAACTTGCGGGGCGAGCACACCGTTGTCATCTCGAGCCATATCCTCACGGAGATTAGCGAGACCTGTGACACGCTGCTCGTCTTGAGGGACGGAGAGATCGTGGCCGTGGGCAGCGAGCGGTCGCTCTCCGAACAACTGGTTCGCGGCCGACACGTGGAACTCTCGGTGCGGCTCCCCGGCGAGCGGTCCGAGTCGGAGGTTCGTGACCTGCTCGGGGCAGTGGGCGGGGTTCAAGCCGTCGAGGTGCTGCCAGCCACGGAGCCAGGTGCCGCCGTCAGCAGCTTCCGGATCGTCGCCGTGAGCGACGTTCGCGAACAGCTCGTCAAGGCCGTCGTCGAGGCTGGCTGTGGCTTGCTGGAGCTCCGGCTCCGCGAACGCGAGCTCGAGAGCATCTTCATCGAACTCGCGGGGGCGCGACCTGCCTCCGCGCGCATCCCTGAGAAGCCGGACGGCTCGTCTCGCCCGTCGAACGAGCCCGACCCCGATCACGTTTCGGAGACAGGTCCATGAATAGGACTCTACTCATCGCACGCCGGGAGTCGCTGGCATACTTCCGATCACCCCTAGGCATGTCCGTCATCGCGGGCGTACTGCTCGTCGATGGCCTGCTGTTCTACTGGTTCGGACTCAGTCAACGCCTGCTCTCAGCAGAAGTCCTCTTCCAGTTCTTCTACAACACGAGCGGTGTGCTGATGGTCGCTGCGGTGCTGCTCAGCATGCGGGTGATCGCGGAGGAACGCCAGACTGGGACCTTCACGCTGCTCAACACGTCGCCAATCCGCGAGCGAGAGGTGGTGCTTGGCAAGTACCTCTCCGCTTACGGCATGATCGTGCTCTTGACGCTCCTGACGGCCTACATGCCGGCCATGATCTTCGTCAACGGGAAGGTGAGCGTCGGCCATGTCCTGGTAGGTTACCTGGGGCTGTTGCTTCTCGGGGCGGCCTCGACCGCGATTGGTGTCTTCTCGTCCGCCCTGGTGCGATCGCCTGTCGTTGCTGGCATCATTGCCGCTGCGATCCACGCCGTGATGCTCTTGTTCTGGGCGGTCGCTCGAGCCAGCGAGCCACCTCTCAAGGAGATTCTGTCGGCCATGGCGCTACACCACAACAACCAGCACCCGTTCATGAACGGGGTCTTGGAAGGTCGACACGTGGCTTACTATCTGGCGGTCACGTACCTTTTCTTGCTCGCGGCCTGGCGCCTGCTCGAAGCTCGGAGGTGGCGGTGATGACGACCGGAACAAGGCGGGCCGAACAGGACGGCCAGAGTATGAGGACCTCCTCGGCGACGGCGCGGCAGCACACAGAGCTAGGAGCGGCCGCATGGGTGCTCCCGACGTACCTTGCGGGGTTCGTCTTGGTCTACTTCGGTGAGCGCGTCCTCGGGAGCGATACCCCAGCGCGATGGATCGTGACCGGGGTGGGAGTTGGCGCGGTATCGGTAGCTGCGCTGGCGCGGCTCGTCACCGGTTTCGGGTCAGGCCCTGCCGCGGGGAGGCGTGTCGAGCGTTGGCTCGGTTTGCTTTCCGTGCTGGGGCTTTGCTCGCTGGCGATGCACTTTGCGGGCGAGCATTGGCTCCTGCCCCGGCTCAGCGATGGTGGGGCAGACCACGAACGCGTTGAGCAACTGGGGGGGCTCTGGACCACCGTGTGGGTGATCCTCCTTGGCCTGAGCGTCATCCCGCTAGTCTTCGGCGAAACGGCGCTGCGCCCCATGCGTCGCTCGCTCCGCCCCGAGCTGGGTCGGGTGAGCACGGCCTTGCTCGCGGGGTCCGTCTTGGCCCTGGCTGTCAGCTACGCAGCTCTGCTCGTGTACGTGGTCGGGGCACAAGGCTGGAAGGTCGATTACTCGTACTTCAAGACGTCTCGTCCCGGTGAGGCTACCCGGCGCATTGCGCAGTCTCTAGAGCAACCGGTCGTCGCTCACGCATTCTTTCCGGCGGTGAATGAGGTACGTACGGAGGTCTTGGGATACCTTGGTGAGCTCGCGAAAGCATCGGGCGGGAAGCTCAAGGTCGAGAGCCATGATCGCCTCCTTGCACCAAAAATGGCGCGGAAGTATCGGGTATCCCGCGATGGAACGGTGGTGCTCGTGAAGGGCGAGGCTGAGGCGTCCTTCTACATTGGAAGCGAGCTCCAGGACGCAAAGCCAACCCTCAAGACCCTAGATGAGACGGTGCAGAAGCACCTGCTTCGGGTGGCACGCTCCGCCCGCGTCGCCTATCTCACGGTTGGCCACGGCGAGCTGAACGATCGCGCCGAGGGTGGCGAGGGCGAGGAGAATTCGACGACGATACTCAAGAAGGTCCTCGACGCGCTGGGGTACCGCGCCAAGGACCTCGGATTGACCGAAGGCTTGGGCCGCGAGGTGCCTGATGACGCGACGATTGTGCTCGTCCTAGGTCCGTCACGGCCCTTCGCGCCGGAGGAGATGACGACTCTGGAGCGCTACGCGGCAGGGGGCGGGAAACTGCTGCTCGCCTTGGATCCCGACCGGCGCGTGTCGGCGTCAGCGCTGATCGGCAGTGAAGCCTTGGGCAGTGATGGCCGGCCAGCGACACCCGCTCAGGCTGCGGCCGGGGCCGGTACCGGCGCCTCGACGGACAACGCCTCACTCGAAGTCCCAGGCGATCGCGATGGGGGGGAAGCGGGGCAAGAGCCGTCCTCGTCGCCAGCAAGCGTGACCGATCCGTTCCTTGACTCGCTGGAGCGATTGGCGGCCATTGCCCACGTGCAGTTCGATCCGGTGCTGCTGGCGAGCGAGACGAACCATCTGCAGCGGCGCTTCAATCAATCCGATCGCTTGCTGCTTGTCACGAATCGGTTCTCCTCTCACGCGTCGGTTTCCACGTTGAGCCGCAACGCGAACCGAGGCGCTGCCATTGGGCTGTTCGGCGCTGGTAGTCTTGCGGCAGTTCCCGGCACCAAGGGTACCAAGCCAGACTTTGCGATCCGGACGATGTCGGACGTGTTCCGCGACGCAGACGGCGATTTCGAGAAGGACGGCGACGAGGCTCAGCGGTCGTTCAACGTAGCGGCCGCCTATTCCGCGCCGGTACAGGGGGGCGAGGCGTCGGGCCAGGAGCCCAGTACGGACGACAAGGGAGGCGGCACTGCCGTCGACGAGACGCGGGTGTTCGTGCTCGCCGACGCCGATGGGCTGAGCGACTTCGTCTTGGGGCGAGCTGCGGGCCAGCAGTACCTCCTCGCAGACGTCGTGCGCTGGCTGGGTGGTGAGGAGAGCTTCTCGGGCGCCATCAGCAACGAGAAGGATGTCCCCATCGAGCACACTCGGGCCGGCGATATGTGGTGGTTCTATTCTACGATATTCGGGGCTCCCGCCCTGGTGCTCGGTGCGGGCGTCCTGGCGCGCGGGCGCAGGCGACGCGGAGGCAAGCGATGAAGGCAATGAGGTCATTGGGACTCCACGGAGGATTGCTGATCGTGATCGCAGGCCTGGCCTACGCGACTTGGGCCGGAGATGGCGACGACGACGATGGGGCGCCGCAGGGCGTCGAGATCTGGGGCGGCGACGCGACCCGGGTGCAGAGCGTCAGCTTCTCATCCGACACGGGAAAGGTGGACGTGGATGTCCGAGCTGACGAGGTCGGGCTGTACTGCGTCGTGTCCTCCGAGAGAAAGCGGGCAACATCGCGCGATAGGCGCGACGACTCCGACGCGGCGCCGACCGGCGAATCCCCGGCAGACGCCGCGGGCGAGTTGGTCGCTAGGAGGTATGTCTCGGTAAGCGGATGTGAAAAGCTCCGCGAGGCGCTGGCGCCGCTGGCGGCTGTAAGGGCCATCGGCCCCGTCGGCAGGGACCGCTACGGGGAGTTCGCTCTCGACGAACCGAAGGGTGAGCTCACCGTGAAGTCCGCTGGGGCCGAGCGACGCCTGACCATCGGTGGTATGACGCCGGGCGGGGGCGACTACTACGTCCTGGCACCGGAAAGCGGGCGCGTCTACGCCATCGCTGGCGAGGTCGTGAGGCTCCTCGAGTACCCTGATAGTCGACTCTCGGAGCGCGAGCTTTTCAACCTGGACAAGGAGGCCATCCGTTCCGTCGATATCATCGCACCAGAGGGGAAAGCGAGCTTGATCCGTATGCCGGACAAGGTTGACGGCTGGTCTCGTGCTGGCAGCTCCGCCCCCGACGAGACCGCCGGGAACTGGGTCAGCAAGCTGTCCCGTTTGCGTATCGCTGAGTTCGAAGAGAAGCTTCCGGCTTCCGCACAGCGCATCTTTCGAGTCGAGTACCGTGGGGCTTCCAAATCGCTGGGCTTTGTGGAGCTGTACCGCGCCGATGAAGGCGCGGAGGTGAAGTACTGGGCCAGGAGCGCCACATCCCGCTGGTTTGGCTCGGTGCTGCGGAGCACCGGGGAGCAGCTCGCGCAGGACCTCGCGGCGGTGATCGACTAACGCGGCGCGCTGGCACGCAGCGGCGCGCTGGGGAGATCACTCGTCGGACTTGGCCGAGGTCGAGGCGCCACGCTCCTTGGCGGAGCTGGCGTCTGGGCGCGAAGGGGGTGTGGGCGGTCTCATCGGGCCGTTGGCAACCCGCCCACTTGTCAGTTTCGAGCCGCCATAGGGCTCGACGAGCGGGAGCTCAGAGAAGGTTTTCTCATAGAGTGCAACCATCTTCTCGAGTACCTCCGGCTGCTCCTTGGAGAGATCCTTTTCTTCACCCGGGTCCTCCTTCAAGTTGAACAAGAGTTTCGTCCAGCCCTTCCCATACACGATGAGTTTGTAGTCGTCCTGAATGATGGCGCGCCTTTGAGGGTTGTTCGTGTCCTCTGGTAGGTCCAGGATGATGGGCTGCCTATCTCGTGGCTCCTCCACGCCGTAGATCTCCTTCACCAGGCTCTTGCCCGTGAAATCATCCGGAGCCTTGAGGCCCATCAGCTCGAGAATCGTTGGGGCCAGGTCGATCTGCGAGCGCGGCTCGTCGATGCGCATAGGCTTTACTCCCGGGGCATTGATGATCAGCGGCACCCGCGTGAGGACATCCCAGACATGGAACGCATGGCGATACATGCCATGCTCGCCGAACGCCTCGCCGTGGTCGGAGCTGATGATGAGGGCCGTCTTCTCCCACCACGACTGCTTCGATGCCCAATCGAGGAGCTTCCCAATCCAGAGGTCCGTGTAGAACACCTCCGAGTCGTACCGATCGCGATTCTTCTTGCCGAAGTCCGGCGACTCTTCATGGATCACATAGACGTCGTGGGGATCGGTGTAGTGCGTCCAGGCGAAGAACTGCTTGCCCGTGTTCTCGGGCTTGGACAGTAGCTCGATGGCAAGCTCCGTCGTCTTGGGGCTGGTTACATGATTGTCGGTCTGCGGATCGAAGGTGATGCCTGGGACGAGCTCCCAAATGTCGAATCCCTGATCGAACCCCTTGCCGCGACCGAAATACATGTGGGAATGCCAGGCGAGCGTGCGGACCCCCGCTTCCTGGAGGAGCTCCGGAAAGAAGAGGTTGGCCTTTGAATAGGTCGTGAAGAAAACCCCATTGCGGTACAGGGTGGACGGGTAACGGCTCGACAGCATTCCGGCGACGCTCTTGGCCGTGTAGCTAGCCAGTGTGTAGTGATTCGTGTAGAGCGCCCCCTTCTTGGCAAGTTCGCTGAGATTGGGGGCGATCTGGCGCTCATACCCGGTCCAGGGCATGTCGTTGCGCAGCGCATCGACAGTGATGAGCAGGACGTTCAGAGCCTCGGGAGGCCCCTTGGGCTCCACCGGTGGAGTCGGCGTTTCGGCGGCAGCGGGGGAGGGGTATGCGACCGGGGCGGACGCAGCGGACGTCGTTGCCTCCGGTTTGGGCTTGTTATCGTCGCAGGCAGTGAGACCGAGCACCGGGCAAAGAACGATGAGCAAGAGGGGGGCTCGTTTCATAGGCAATGCGGGGGACGTAACGCAGAATCCGTGGGCCCACCAGGACTCTCGGCATCCGGGCGGGCGGGCCGATGTAGCCGTGGGGTCGGGTGGTTCCAACAGCTTGCCGGCGTTGGGGGGCAGCGCAGGCGAGCGCCGCCGGAAGGGTGTGTGTGTAGGTGCACCTCGGCAATTGCTGAACGCCACTGAGCCCTCGGATCTTCAACCGTGCTCCGCTTGATGGTACGGCTGACGTTGGATCCCGCCCCGAACCCGCGAGCTCGAGGGTACCGGGGGGCATCCACTCCGTTCCATGGCAGCAAGACGAGATGACATTGCCCGCGACCGCCGCATCGCCGTGCCGTGCGTCCGGCTGCCAGTGCGGGTTTTAGCGGCGCTGCTGTTGTTCATCATCCCTCTCGTTGGGTGCCGCATTCGCCGCGAGAGGGCAGCCGATGAACGTCGAGCCAACCCTGCAGTGCCGGTGGCCCCCGCGCGCAGCGCCAAGGTCGGCCATGGCGCACCGGTCAGCATGGCGACAGAGCAAGGCCCCACCCCGAAGCCTACGCCACGGGACCCGGGCCCCGTAGTCGCGCCGAAGGGAGTAGTTGTGCTCGCGGTGCTTGGACCGGCCCAGTACGAACCCGTGGCGCTTGCGGTGGCGCTGAGCGCCGTTCGCGGCGCCACGCAGGGGCTCGTGGCTGATAACGACGCACTCGCCTCCCTGGCTCGCGGTATGGTGCACTTCGAAAGGAGCCCGGGGGTTCCTGTAACAATGGGGGCTGCACCCCGCGCCGGCAGTGCTGACCCGCAATGTGACGCACTGGTCTTGGGTCCGTCTGGCGCCTTGGGCGGTGTGGTCGCTGTGACCGCCCTAGAAAGCCCTGTCGAGCTCGCCGTCGCCATTGCCCGGCGCGGTGGGGGGCTCGTTGTGAGCGACGGCGCCACGAGGCTCGCGGGCACGCTGGGCATGGCGCAATACCCCTGGGCGCCGGTCGTCTCGCCAGGTAGCAGCGAGGCGTTCGCTGAACCTCCGCTGCAGCTGGGGGAGAGCTGGTGGGATGGCCCGCTTACGTCTCCGCGCCTCGGGGCGGCTGGCAGCCACGGGCTAGAGCCGCCTCGAGCGCAATCTACACCGCGAGCCGCTCCAGGTGCAGGCGGCGCTCGCGATGTGGGTGCTGGGCGGGTTGGTGCGTCTCCCACGACCGCTGCGTCCACGGAGCAACGAGATGGCGCCGAGCCGGAGGCCGCGGCTGCTACCGCTGCGTCTGTGAATGCGGTGGCCGACGCTGTGCACGCAACGGGCTCGGATGGAGCGGATTCGCCGGCTTCCGGGGACGAGGAGGGGCAGGAACACTTCCGGCAATCCGGTGACGAACCAGCGCCGGGACAGGCTGCCGCAACCCAGGACCCCAGCGCCGACTTGGCACCGAAACAGTCGATATCGGGGACCGTCTCGCCGGAGGCGGCTGTGACTGCCGGGCTGCTGGTGCGGGATGTGGAGGGCCACTTCTTCGGGGCGGCGGAGTCATGCGGAGGGTCCAGCATGTCTGCGGGACAGCTCACTCCGGTCGCGTTTCCGGGAAGCGCTCTGCATGTGGGGGATGAGGGTGCCGTCTTCATTGCTCTCCGCGGGCAGCAGCGACTCGAGCCGGGTCTCGCAGAGCGCATCTATCGTCACCTGGCGATGGTCCAGCTGCCACAGCTTGCCGCCGACTGGGGACTGCAGGTAGTCGCGGGCGACGCGACGGTCGCGGTCATCTCACGTCACGGTGCCGCGGTAGCCAGCCGCCCCTCGTCCGCGTGGGCCATGAATCAGCCGGGCGGCGAGCGCAGCGCTGCCGATCGCGCCCCTCAGCGGTGGGAGCCGAGGACCGCGGTGCACGAGGAGCAGCCCAATCCGGCGGAGAACCCGGACGCAGCCTCCCGAGCTCAGCGTCCCGACGCGGGGCAGCTCCACGGCGGCGCTCCCGCCAGCACGGCGACGACCCGACCGCCCGACGCTCAGCAGTCGGCGCCCGCGGTGAGGGTGCGGGATGGCGCCGGATCCGGATCGATGGACAGCCCGCGGTCGACCCAGGGCGATGCTGGCGTGAGCTCTCCCAACCGCCCGAGAGCACCAGCAGCCGACTCGGGAGGCGCCCGATGAGCTTGAGCCTGCTCTTGGTGCTCGTCGTGATCTTCAGCTTCGCGGTTGGTCGCATTCTCACGCGTTCAGCAGCCCGCTTTGTCACACTCTCCGGAACGGAGTACGTCCTCGTCGGTGTACTCATCGGCCCCCAGTTCACGTGGAATCTTCTGAGCGCCGAGGCGCTCCAGGCGTTCGAACCGTTCATCTCGTTGCTGCTCGGTTTGGCGGGCTTCGTGCTGGGGCTACGCACGCGGCGCGCCTTGGGCGACGCTAGCAGCGCTGCTGCCGGAGTTGGGAGCGTTCTGGGAGTCATCGCGATATCGGCAGCTTGTTTGCTGCCGCTCGTCGAGTGGCTCACCGATTCCCCGAGGGCCGGGTTCGTCGTCTCCAGACCCGTGCTTCGAGTCGCCGGGTACGTCGTCGAGCTTCACTTTTCAAGCGATGCCATGTGGACGGCCCTCGTACTCGGTTGTGTTGCTGGCACCGTCTCGACGGCGCTCGTGGCGCGAGTCTGCGAAGCCAGCCGAGCGAGCGGGAGGGTCACGCGCTTCGCCCTCACGGGCAGCGCGGTGGCACAGAACGTCAGCGTCATCATCTTCGGGCTCACGTTGTCTTCGATGCGCGCCGCGTCGGTCGAGTCGGCGCTTCGCCTCACTGTCGTGGAGTGGGCGGTCACGTCGGCCGGCGCTGCCATAGTGATTGGTCTCTTGTTCACGCTCTTCATCGGCCGGGAAGAGGATCCCGGACGGGTGTTCCTCGCGACCATCGGGCTCGTCACCTTCGCATCCGGGGTAGGGGTGGCTCTCGAAATCTCGCCGCTGTTCATAAATCTGCTGGCCGGCATCACCGTTGCCGCCACTTCCAATCGGGCCGAGCGGGTTCGCGAGCACCTGGACCGCCTTCAGCATCCACTCTTCGTCCTCATCACCATCTTCGCTGGCGCGCATTGGCTTCCGACGAGCGGTTGGCTTTGGCTCCTTCCTGGGGCTTACGTTGCCGTAAGGATCCTTGGCGGTGCGCTGGTGACGCCACTCATGGCGCGGCTATTCATGCAGGAAGGCCCCCGTGGCATCCGGCTCGGCCGCGCCTTTCTCTCTCAAGGTACCATGGCGATCGCTATTGGGTTAAATGATGCACTGTGGCGACCGGACCACGCGCCCATCGTGCTCACGACCGTGCTGGTGGGGGTATTCGCGTGCGATCTATTCAGCGATCGCATCCTCAGCCGTGTCCTGGCCGACGCTGGTGAGACCGACAGAGCCCCCAGCCCGTCGAGCGAGGAGGAGGGAAAGATGGGAAGCAGTTCCCTCCGCGCCGCGGAGGAGCGCCCATGAAAGTCGTAATCCTGGGGGCAGGGGACGTTGGTCGATTCGTCGCGCACGAGTTATCCAGGATCGGTCACGACGTGGTGCTCGTCGATTGCGATCCCGAGGCCCTCCGAGAAGCCGACGAGCGGGCTGACGTCTTGACGCTGCGCGGCGACGTGACACACCGTTCCGTCCTGAGAAGCGCTGGGGTATCGGATGCAGCGCTGGTCGTCGCGGTGACAGGCACCGATGAGACGAACGTCGTGGCTGCAGGGCTCGCGTCGAGCCTCGGTGCGCGCCGCACGACGGCACGCGTCGACGACCCGGCGTTCTTCGAGACGACCGCGGGAGTCGAGCAGGGCGTGCTGGGCGTGCAGCAAATCCTCTGCGCGTCGCGCTTGGTGGCGGACGAGCTCGTGAGGCTCGTCGTACACCTCGACACCGAGTACGTCGGACACTTCGCAGGCAACTCGGTGCAGGTTGCATCTCTGTCCGTGAATCGATGCCGCCGTGCCCTCGGGCGTGCCCCGCGCACCATCGACACGGGCACGCCCGCCGCGATTGCTGGCGTGGTGCGGGATGGTATCCTTCGCCACCCCTCTGCCGTCGACCGACTCGAAGACGACGACGCGTTGCTACTCGCTGGGAGGCCACATCACGTTCTTGCTGCGGCAGCGGAGCTGCGGGGACCCGGGGACAGAAAGCGCGCGATAGTGGTCGGCGGTGGGGACGTGGGCTCGCAGGTCGCGGAGCGCCTCGCGCTCTTCTGTGAGCGGGTAATGATCGTGGATCATGATTCACGTCGGTGCGAGGACCTGGCCCGAGCTTTGGACCGTGTCAACGTGGTGCACGGGGATGGTACATCGATCGCCATCCTCCAGGACGAACACGCCGAAGCGGCGGACGTTGCCGTCAGTGCTACCCGTGCCGACGAGGTGAACCTCATGAGCGCTTTGATGATGCGCGACCTGGGCGTCCCCGATGTCTTCGCGCTCGTTCACCGTCCCGGTTACGCGGACGTCTATGCTCACCTCGGTGTTCGTGGCACGGCCGGCGCTCACGACGCCCTGCTGCAGGTGATACGACGCGGCCTGCCGGGTGCCGGCATCCTCGGACGTGAGTCCCTGACAGGGTCTCGGCACGAGCTCTTGGAGATCCTGCTTCCTGGTGAGCTTCCTCAGGGGCTGCGCGTCGCGGACCTGCCGCTGCCGCCGCAAGCGGAGTTCGTGGCGCTCGTGCGGAAGGGCTTATCGATACCTTGGCGTGCAGAAACCCCTCTGGCGCGTCGCGATATCGTTATTCTGGCGGCATTGCCCCACGCTGCTCGACAGCTTCAGCGGGCCATTCGGAAGCTGGGAGGGTAGGCGATGAACCTGCGTGTCGTCGCTCGCCTCACGGGCGCTCTCCTGGCCCTGTTGGCCGTCTTCGTCGCCATTCCCGCCGTGCTCGCTACGGTCGATGGCAATTGGCGAGGGGCCATCGCTTACGGGGGAAGCAGCATCATGGCCGGGCTGGCCGCGGCGGGGCTTCGCTACTTGGGGCGGGGCGCCACGGCCACCCTCCACCGAAAAGATGCCCTTGGCGTCGTCGCCTTGACGTGGATCGGCCTAGGCGTGTTCGGAGCTTTGCCGCTGATCGTCGAGGGCGCCATCACCAACCCGATGTCCGCGCTCTTCGAGTCGGTGAGCGGCTTCACCACGACGGGTGCCACTGTCGTGAGCGACGTCGATGGTCTGAGCCGCGCTACGAATCTCTGGCGGTGCCTCATGCATTGGCTTGGTGGGATGGGCGTCGTGGTGCTCTTCGTCGCCGTGTTTCCGCACTTCGGGGTCGGCGCTCGGCACCTGTTTCGTACCGAGGTTCCAGGGCCAATCACCGAGGGTTTGCGTCCGCGGATTCGCCAAACGGCGCTCGTGCTGTGGTGGGTCTACGCGACGCTCACGGTCGCTTGCGGTGTGTTGCTATGGCTCGCTGGGATGTCTTGGTTCGACGCCTGCTGCCACGCAATGTCCACTTTGGGAACGGGCGGGTTCTCCTCTCGGAGCGCTAGTATCGGCTACTTCGAGAGCGCCCTGATCGATTGGATCGTCTTCGTCTTCATGATACTCAGTGGATTGAACTTCGGGCTATACTACGCGGCGCTTCGGGGTAAGCCTCTGGAGCTCGTACGTAACTACGAGATCCGCTTCTTCCTCTTCGTCAACGCGCTCCTCATCGGCGTCGTCTTCCTCGCAATCCTGGACCGGCACCCCGACGCATTGACGGCGCTTCGGTATGCCGCGTTTCAAACCGCGGCCGTCACGACGACGACGGGGTTCATGACTGAGGACTTTGACAGCTATCCTGACATCGCGCGGTGGGTCCTGTTTGTGGCGATGTTCATGGGGGCCTGCGCTGGTTCGACGGCGGGAGGATTGAAGGCATCACGGGTGTTCGCCGCCCTCAAGCTGACCATCAAGGAGTTGTCGGCTGCCGTAAGTCCGAACCGCGTCTTCGTCGTGCGCCTCGGGGGCTCCGCCGTCGACAGCGGGGTGCTCCACCAGATCGCGGTCTACATCTGTGCGTATTTCCTGTTGTTCATCGCTGCGTCTACCGTTCTCGTGGGTCTTGGTTTCGATATCCAGAGCGCCATGTCCGCCGTGGTCGCGTGCCTATCCAGCGTGGGTCCCGGACTGGGCCAGGTGGGGCCCACGCAGAACTTCGAGGTGGTGCCCGGCATTGGTAAGCTCGTGCTCATCTTCTGCATGATCGCCGGGCGCCTCGAGATCTTCGCGTTGCTTGCGGTCTTTACCCCGGAGTGTTGGAGACGATGACCTGGCGAAAGGAGGGATGCCCATGAGACGGGTTGGCGTCTTGCTCGTGCTGCTCGCTGTGATGCTCGGGGTCAGCGCGCTCAAAGCCGAGTCGGCGACTGCCACCGATCCAATGACCCTCGCCGCGATCGGGTTCGTGCTCCTGGCTGCCTTCACGGTGGCAGAGATGGGGACACTGCTGAGCCTGCCCCGGGTCACGGGATACATCGTCACCGGCACTCTGCTGGGCCCGTCCGTCGCCGACATCCTTTCGCGAGGGGTCGTTGACGAGATGCGGATGTTCAATACCTTGGCGCTCGGCCTCATCGCGACGGCAGCCGGACTCGAGCTCGACGCTCGTCAGATCACTCGGCTTTGGAAGACACTCCTCGGCACCATCGCCATCAAGGTTCTGCTCGGCGTCGTCGTCGTGGGGGGGACCGTATACATCTGGGAGCTGCTCGTCGGGTCACTGTCATTGGACTCGCCAGCTACCATACTGGCCGTCGCCCTGGTTTTTGGCACTCTCTCCATCGGGACATCACCGGCCATCGCGCTGGCCGTGACTGCCGAGGTGCGCGCCAAGGGACGATTGAGCGACCTGGTGCTCGGGGCTGCGGTGCTCAAGGACCTCGTCGTGGTGGTCGCGCTGGCACTTTCCCTGGCGGTCGCGCAAGGACTCGTCGGAGCTGCAGTCGCGGGTGGTCACGCCATCATGCTGAAGGTGGCGTCCGAGTTGGGGGCTTCCATTGGCATCGGCTCGGTGCTCGGCGTCCTGCTCATCCTGTATCTCCGCTACGTCAAGGCCGAGATGCTTCTCTTCGTTGCCGCCATGATCCTGGTGGTTGCGGAAGTCAGCCGCGCACTTCACCTGGAGTTGCTGCTCGTATTCATCACGGCGGGCTTTTTCGTCAGGAACTTCTCGCGTCACGAGCACGATCTGATGCGGCCCGTGCAACTTGTCGCGTTGCCGGTGTTCGTCGTCTTCTTCACCAACGCTGGCGCCGGGATCGACCTCGGGCGCACCTCCGAGGTGCTGCCCCTCGCCGTGCTCATAGCGGCAGCGCGCGCCAGCGTCTATTATGTCGCCGGGAGGGTCGGCGGGGCTCTCGGCGGGGAATCGCAGGCGGTACGGCGCGGCGCATGGCTTGGTTACCTGCCCCAAGCCGGAGTGACCCTTGGGCTCGTCGGGATAGCGGCAACGCAACTGCCGTCGCTGAGTGACACGCTGTTGACGCTCGGCATGGCCACGGTCGCCGTGAATCTCCTCGTCGGGCCGATCACGCTGCGCCTCGCACTTCGGAGAGCCGGCGAGGTTCAGGGGGCCGAGCCCAGACCCTCCGCCGAACCTCTCCCGCCGCACAGCGAGCGGGATGCCGCCGGACCTCCTGTCCAGACCCGCTTGGAGGAGGTATTGGCGGCGACTCAAGACCGCCGTATTGCCACCTACGCGGGTCGCGTTGCCGAGGCGGTGGATGTCGCCAATCGCGCTCTGGTGGAGGACCAGCTGGTGCCGTGGGCTCATGGGCTCACGACGGAGCTCGAACCAGTCTTGAACGAGCGAACTCTCGATCCCCTGGAGAACATGGCCGCATGGAGCGCGGCAGGACCGACTGCTCTCTGCCATGACAGGAGCGAGTTCGTCCATGAGCTCTTTCGGAGGACGCGCCAGGAGCTGCGGCATTTGCCGGAAGCCCGAGCTCTGCCCTACCTTCCGCGCCACTACGAGCACGTCGTGGCGGAGCGCGCCAACGTGCGCTGGAAGCGGCGATGGCTGCGTGTCGAGCGTGCGCTGAAGTCGACCAACGTGCGTATGGTCCCCGTCGCCACCTGCGCGCGGGTTTCGATCGAGGCGCGGTTCGTCCGTGCTCAGTTGGAGGTGCTCCGGCGCGCCAACCTCGCCGAAGCAGCGGTCCTCGCGGACCTGCAGCGGGTAGCGCTCGGTCACCTTTCCCCCGCCGAGGCGCTGCACTCGATCGTCGTCCGTTTCGAGGAGCTACTGGATAGTTCAGCGCGCGACATGGAGCGGGCGCGGGTTCTTGGGATTCAAGGCTTCATTGGCCTTCTGGAGGATGCCGGCGCCCCCTCTCTTCCGCTGTCGTCCATCCGCTACTCATCCACCGAAGCGGAGGTCCGAGAGCTCCTCCTCGGCGTTGCGCGAGAATCGGAGGCTTGGGCTGCCGCCCTGCAGGCCGCGCGGAATGCAGTCCATTTGGCTGCTCTGGTTGGTGGAACACGGAGGGCGACGCGGGTCTCGCTCGCAGAGTCGGTGATCCAGCCCATCGAGTCGTCGGTTCAAGCCTCGGCGGCCGCGCTACGCGGCGTGGAGGGCAAGCTCTTGTCCATTCGCCAACGACTCGTAGCCTCGCCCGAGCCCGCTGCGAGTCGAGAGGCGCTGCAATCAAACGTGAGGGAAGCGTTCAGCGAAGCGGTGTGGGCCGACCTGGAGCGCAACGCGGCCCGGTTCCGCAGCGGTGTCTCGACGCACCGCGTCGCGCTCGATGTGCGACGCGCCATCGAGTCCTTGCCTCAGCGGATGCTTGTCGCTGATGCACGGATCCTCGCCGCACAGGCAACGCCGGAGCGGGTACCATCGGTGGCGTTGACGGCTGCTGCTCTGTGGCAGGAGACGTTGCTGAAGGAGCTGCTTCCCGCGATAGAGGAGGACGTGCGTCGCGTCGCGGTGGCGATGGTCACTACCACACAGCGGCTTCGGGAGGCCGAGGAGATCGCGGTCTATGCGCTCGAGCAGCTGGAAGGGGAGCCGGATGCGGACGTCGCGGTGGCGGTGGGTGACGCGTTGGGGCGCGCTGCTGGACGTCTCGCCGAACAGGCAGAGACCCTGAACGAGGCGCATTCATTGGCAGCTACCGCAATCCCTCCGCGCGTGGAGGCGGCGTTCGAGAGACTGGGTGCCGCACTCCTTGAACCAGCACAGGCACGGGATGGCACGGCACGGCGGGTTGCCGTTCGGAGCGTTCAGGCGGGGCTCCAACGCTTCCGTGCACTGTTGCACGCCTGGAGGGAAGCCCTGGGCGCGACCGTGCATCGGGTCGGCAAGAGCGATCTCTCCCGAGATTTGCTCAGCCGGTATCGAAAGGCGCACCTCGATGCCGTTAGCCTTCACGAACACGTCGTTCGCCACACGACTCACGCGCGCGTCCCGGGCGCCTACGCGAAGCTCTTCAGCTTGGAACCCTTGGTCGGCCCTCGGCTCTTCGTCGCCTACCGCCGCGAGCTCGAGGCAGTCATCGCGACGGAGCGCTCCTGGCTCGAAGGCGGAGTGGCGTCTGCATTGATCGTCGGTGCGCATGGTACGGGCCGCACATCGCTGCTCAATCAGTGCAAACTGGAGCTCTCCGCGCCCCGCGTGATTCGCCCCGAGACGCTGCAGTGGCGGCGCGACCTCGGATTGCTGGCGGCGCTCGGCGTCAGCCTCGCGACACGCCCGACGGTCGGCGCGATAGCCAAGTCCTTGACTACTGTCAGGACCACAATCATCGTGGACGACCTGGAGCAGTGGTTTGCTCCCGATTTGTCCGGCATGACCGAGCTGGAGCGCTTCCTCGACCTGGTGGTCAGGACTGCGGGCACCGCATTCTGGGTGGTCTCTGTCGAGGCGACCGCCTTTGCCCTGTTTCAGGAGGTTGCGCCACTTGCCCACGCCTTCGGGCTCCTCGTGCGCCTCGAACCGTTGTCTGCACCAGGGCTTCGCGCCGTCATCGACGAGCGCCACAGGATGAGCGGGCGCACTCTGCGTCACGGCACAGCGCCGCTCAGCGCCGTTCGCAACCGCATCCCCGGGCTGACCGATCAAGAAGTGACGTGGCGCGTTCTGGCGGGCCTGAGCGATGGAAATCTCTCTCGGGCTCTTTCTCTATGGCTTCAGTCCATAGTCTTGGGCCCTGACGATTCGATCGAAGTCACCGTCCAGCGCCTGCTTCGCGCGGCACTTCCATTCGTGGGCTGGCTCGAGCCACGGGATCAGGCGGTGCTCACCCAGCTGTTGCGCTTCGGCCCGCTGCGCCAGAGCCGTTTGGTCCAGCTTCTGGGATTCGCGCGCACAGATGTGGTGCGACGCTTGGCATTTCTCAGAGCTGCGGGATTGGTGGAAGGTGGGGCCGCCGAACGCGATCCTGCAAGGATACCCATCCAGCTCCGCCCCACTGTGCTCCAGGGCCTGCGTGTCTTCCAGGTGCGCTCATGACCCCCTCTGGATCGCTGTGCTGCCGAGGGCGAACGAGGGCGTGGCCGTTTTCCCTCCCTGCGGCGTTTTCGACGCTGGCGTGTTCCTCGACCGCCCCCCCATCCTTGGAGCGAGAGGGATCCGTCCTGCCGCTAGGCGAAAGACTGGCAGAGGAGGCGGCTCGGATCCCCTCCCTGCTGGGCCTGGACGAGCTGCTGCTCTTGTTCGTCTATGGGGTCGTTGCTTTGCTGGCTGCCGAGGGAGTGGGGGCGTTCGTGCACGGCATGTGGCGTCTGGGCTTCGACGTCGAGCGGAAGCTCGGCCGTTGGCTGGTGTTCATCAAGCTGCTGCTGGCTCTTGTGCTGCTGTATGTGGTGCTGCGGCGGTTCGTCACCGTTGCTCCGGTGCTTTCCGGCGCCGCCATGGTGGTGTTTGCAGCGGTGGCGCTGGCGACCCTGCGGGGCTCACTCGAGAGCTTGGCGGTGGGGGTCGGACTGGCCTTTCGCGGGCGCTTCAAGCCGGGAGACCGCATCGTCGTGGCCGAGTACACAGGCACCGTGCGGGAGATTGGGCTGACCGGCGTACACCTTCGGTCGCCGGAGGGCACCACCGTCTTCCTTCCGAACAGGCTCCTTCACGACCACGCGGTGCTCGTGACCCGAGCGGAGAACACGGCCAGCGTCATCGTGAGCCTCCGCCCCCCGCGCGAACCCACCCCGGAGGATCTCGATCGTGTTCGTCGCGGCCTGCTTCTCTCGCCGTACCGCAGCATTGGGACGCCGGTGCGAGCAGTTTTGCGGCATGACGGCTCGCTCGAAGTGGAGATCCAGGCACAATCTTCCCTACTCGTCGCCGACGCCGAGAGGCAGCTAGAGACGAGCCTGCGAGCCGTTCTCACCGCCGCGCCATGAGGGCACGGTCTTCAACTCGCACCCCGCTCGAGGGTTGGGATGGGCGATACTCCTCAGCGGATGGCCTATGACTCCGCGCCGCCAAACGCCCGCGTCAAACGTTCAGCGTCGGGACCCTGCGCAGGAATCGCGGTGCAGTGGCCGTCGTCGTGAACGAGCAGCAGGTGCTGCAGATCGCCCGCGCGGACCAGGTAGACGCCTTTCAGCCGACCGAGGGCTGTCCTCAGGAAGCACGGTCCCCGCGACTCTTGACCGCGCCAGATCTCCAGCGCCGCGCCCACCCGTGCGCTCCAGCTGCTGCGCAACGTAGCCCGCGCGAGCACTACGAAGAGGGGAATCAGCGACAGCGACAGGACCCAGCTCGCCACCGGTACGGGGCTGCCTTCGATGGCCCGCCGAGTCAGCACTCCGAGGGCGACGGCGCAGGTCCCGATGCCCGCTATGACGACTGCCACCCAGCTCTGCCGCAACTGAGGCTGACCATACCAGAACGCCGTGGTGGTGAGTGAGGGTGCCTCCGGAGACGCAACACTGCTGCAGTGGGCGTCCGCGAAGAGCATGAGTGTCGCCGAACTGGGAAGTCCCCACGCGGCGCGGACAGGTACCTTCAGCCGCCGCGAGAGGAGCAGTACCTCGCAGACGACCGCCGCAGGGTCTTCGCCGTCGGCCAAGAGCCAGCGCTCATCTTCGAGAACGAGCCACGCGCGATAGGGACGCGCCGCGTAGCGTACCCCACTTTCACCAAGCTCAATGGCGCTAACGCGCGATGGGGCGTGACGACGGAAGCCGCGCCTGAGGGTTGCTCCGTCATAGCGCACGGTTCTCGCCCAGCGGCGCACGATGGGTAGCATCGCGACCCCAAGACAGAGAGCGGCGACCCCGAGCCGCGCGGCACTGATGGGACCCGGCGCAGCGGCAGCCAAGAGCCCCAGCCCAAAGAAAGGCGGACTCAGCAAGATGAAAGAATCGTAGCCGAGCCGACCGACCCATCGTCTGCTACCCCCGGACGAAGACCTTCCGTTCATCGATGAGATACGACTGGGGACTGTCACAACACGCGAAGCCTTCCTGGAACGGCGTTCGGTTCAGCTTGCATGTTGGCCTGTTATAGCGCGTGTGGCCTGGTTGCCAGCCGGAAGTCGCGAGCGGCCCAATGTCCACTCTGGCAGTTTTCTTGACTTCCCGGAGGATTCTGGTCGAGCGTCTGCCGACCTCTCGAAGAACTCGATGAAAGCTGCGTTTCCCCTCGTGAATCTCGTGCTCGGCGTGTCGCTCGGGTGCGCCTGTGACGATGCCCCCAGCGCGGGCTCCCCGGTGCCCAGGGACGTGGCTGTCCCGGAGATTACATCTGCGACCCCGATGCCCAGCGGGTCGCAGCCGGCAGCGTCCCCTGGCAACGTCGACGCCGTGCAAGGCTTGCCTCCCGTCACCCTCGACGGGGTCAACCACCCGTTCGCTGTATCGCTCGTCGCGGCGGGGAGACCGCGAGTGTACGCGCGCGCGATGCGGGTTTGGGTCCGGGAGCGGCCCGACGCCAGCGCGCGGCGCCTCGGCTACCTCCGTGCTGGAGCTTCCTCGCCGACCGAACCCGAACCAGTCGGGCGCTCGGGGTGTGCAGGTGGCTGGTACCCAGTCGAACCTCGGGGTTACGTCTGCGTCGGCACCAAAGCGACGCTGGATGCCAGCGATCCGGTGGTGCGGGCAACGCGAGAGTATCCTCCTGATTCCACCTGGAAGCTCCCGTATGTCTACGGGACCGTCCGCAATCCTGGACCCATCTATACTCGTCTGCCCTCGGCAGAGGAGGTCCGGAAAGAGGAGCCGGGGCATGATGCCCGGATGGAGCGCTGGTTGCGCGCCCGTGGTGAGATTGGCGCGTCCTATGCGCAGGAGGTATGGGTGGGGGGGACGGGATCCTTGATTTCACCGGAGATCGCTTGGCGTGAAGGACGGTCAGACCCTGTTCCGTGGTTCCTTCAAGCGGGAAGAACACTGCCGCGTCCAGCCCTCAGGACACAACCCGAGGCCCTCACCTTGGGCACGATGAAGCCGCGCGCCGGGTACGCCTTCCTCCATACCTTCCTTCATGGTGGACGGCGCTACGGCGTCACGACGGACATGACGCTCATGCCCACGGATCGACTTCGGCCGATTCGGGGATCGGGCTTCCACGGCTTCGTGATCGGCAAGGACGTGGAGTTCCCCTTCGCGATCATCCGACGCGCGGACGCGCGGTTCTTCATCCACCAGCGCACTACGAACCGCCTCATCGACGCTGGCGCTGCGCCGCACCGTCAGCCCATTCCTCTAACCGGAAAACAGCAGTTCTTCGATGGGCGTCTACACTATGAGACCAAAGAACGCCAATGGGTGAGCGACCTGCATGCGTCGCGCATTGAGCCAGCGAAACGCATGCCTGCATGGGGCACGAGGGGCGAGAAATGGATTGACGTCAATCTCAGCAAGCAAACCCTGATGCTCTACGAGGGCGAGGAGCCAGTCTATGTGACGCTCATCTCCAGCGGTGAGGCAGGGCTCGAGGATCCTGAGCACACGACTGCCACCAAGCGCGGCATCTTCCGCATACACACGAAGCATGTCACAGCGACGATGAGCTCCGATGAGGTCGGGGAGGAGTTCGAGCTACGGGACGTTCCTTACGTGCAGTACTTCGATAAGGAAGGGTACGCCCTTCACGGTGCGTATTGGCACGACCGTTTTGGGACTCCAAAGAGCCACGGCTGCCTGAATCTGTCGCCGGAGGACGCGCGCAGGGTCTTCTATTTCACTGATCCGGCGGTGCCCGTTGGTTGGCACGGAGCACTCTTGCCGCTGAAGGGGACGGTGATCTTCATCCACCCGTAGCGGCTGGGTTCACTTCGCAGTCGGTCTTTGGCGTGACCAGAAAGGCGACCTCGTCCGCTACGGGGCCCTGTTCCCCTTCGACGGGCTCACCCGTGTCGCTGCGAAGCTCGACGCGAAGGATGGCTCCGCTCGATTCGGGTAGAGCCTCCGCGGGCATTTCGATGAAGCGGCGCGCTGCGGGCACTTCGTACTTGTCGCCACCCGCATCCACCACGAGGACCAGGAACCCGCAGCTTCGGTCCGAGCCGCACCCACCTGGCGGCCTGAGCTCCCAGCCTCCAAGGCGATAAGGGGACTTCGATGGTCCAACGGTCACGGTCAGCGGTTCCTGCGCGCAGCCCAGGGACAGCTCAGCCGTCCCTCCGTTGGCGCGGGTCCAGTGCTCGATGCCGCTCAGGGCCAACGAGTCGATGCGGAGCTCCGGCGGATCCAATCGCACTTGTCCGTCATCCTCCTCGCCGCACCCGGCGGAGAGCGCGGCGGACGCGCCCCATAAGCAGAGCCAAAGAACGCGAGCTGGGAGGTCCGACACCATCATGACGCCCGCACGCTAGTCCCGGAGTCGGACCCTGGCAATGATCAGCGACCAAACGCCGACGCTCGCGCCGCCCCCACCTCGCCTCGCGGATTGTCAGGCTGGGTCGGGTTGGGCGGGTGCGAACCTGCACAGGCGCGCCTTGAAGCGGCCCATGATGGCCGTCGCGGGCGCCGAGGCGTTGCCCGGGTACTCGAACGCGAGCAACCCGGCGACCGCGCCATAGGGGGCGAGCTCCACTTCCGTGAGCTCCAGGTGACCTCCGGGGAAGATCTCGTGGTTCCCTCTCGATGAACGGACTATGGGTACGGCGCGCGATGGTCCTGTTGCACCCGTGACTTCGCCGGACTGCTGTCCCGCGCCGGACCATGGGTACTCTCCCGCGCGGATCGTTTGACCAGCCGGCACCCATACCGTAACCGATACCAAGTACTCACCTGGCGCGGGTGGAGAGAACCCCTGGCAATCCAAACCCGAATAGCTCGCCAGAGACAGGCGCAGCTCGCTGCCTTCCGGTCCGAGACCCACGAATTCGGCGAGCGCGGTTTCCACGGTGAACGCGGGTTGCATCTCCGTGCCCGGCCCAAGCACGACCCGCAGTTCCCCAGCCTGCCGCTCGCGGCAGCTGGAGAGAGACATGCCGAAGAATGCCAGTCCGAGGAGCGCGCGGCGACACCGCATCAAAGCGTTGGCCCGGGACGGCTTGGCCCAGAGGCAATCTCGTCGCGGACCAGGGCCCCCCTCTCGCGGCATGCTCATGCCGGAATGCTGGCACCGGTCACGCCTGCCGCCACCGGCCAGCGCTCGGCCTGCAGGCTTTCTCCAACGGGCTTCAGGGCTTTGCGTACCATGGCGGCAGTCGGACGGTCCCGAGGGTCGCGACGGAGACAAGCTGCAAGCAGTGTGGCCAGTTCGGTGAACGGTGCAGTGTGCACAAGCCTTACCAACCCTTCGGGCCATCCGTCGTGGGAGACGTGGTGGGTGACCAGCGCCACCTCGTCGTCGCCATCGAAGAGGTGCGTCGCGGTCAGCACCTCGAAGGCCATCGAGCCGAAGGCGTAGATGTCGGCCGCCTGTGGGGCCGGGGTATGATCGGGCGGGGTAACCCCCAGCACCTCGGGAGCACAGTAGTCGAGCGTCCCGCAGCCGGGCCGCAGCTGACGTCCCGCAAGCCCGAAGTCGACGAGTACCGGAACCTCGTTCTCGCGGATTATCACATTGGAGGGCTTGAGGTCGAGGTGTCCCAAGCCTGCGCCATGCATCGCCGTGAGCCCGCCCAGGATTCCATCCAGGTATGCAAAGGCTGCTCCCGTGGTCAATCCACGACTCCTGACAAGGCGGTCTAGGCCTACTCCAGAAATGAGCTCCATGACGAGAATGGGCTTCGGGCGCGCGCCCAGATCGAAAGTCACGAACCCCGCCAGGTTTGGATGCTGCGGAAGGGAAAGCAGCGCACCGGCCTCCTCTCGGAACATCTGCATGAACTCTGCCTCGGAGAGACTACGTGCCGTGCTTGCGTCGTACTCGGGAACCTTCAGGGCGAACAGCTCGGCTTGCGCGTCGTTCCGCTCTTCGACGCGGCGCGCCACGAACACAGTGCTCACCCCGCCGGTACCGAGAGCCCGCACGACGTAGAAGCCACCGATCGTGCGCCGGGGCAGGAGCCAATCGGGGAGGGGAGTGCGACGCTTCTCGAGGGGTATCGCGAAGGTGTCGCTCGCTCCCCGCACAGGCAGCCCGTGTATCCGTTTAGCGACCCGACCAACGGTCCGTGCGAACGGGTCGGGCAGCCCGCGCGTGAGGCCACGGAGGGCCAGAGCCATCTGTCGCGAATCGAGGCGAACACCATCGCTCACAGCTCTCTCTACTAGGACTGCGAGTGAGGGTCCGTGCTCTACGGATGACAGCGCAGCGGCGGCCTCGTCGAGGACTCGCCGAACGGCGCCTCGGAGAAGCTCCAGAAAGGCGTTCGTTGCTCCTTCCAGTTCGCCAATGACGCTCGGCCCGGAGGCCCCGGAGGCTTCGACGATTTCGCTCAGGCCGCGGGCGAGCGCGAGGACCTCGAGCGATTTTCCGAGCTTCAAGAGAACGACCCGCAACGACTCCCCTCGAAGGGTTCCGCCGGACCCGAGCGCGTGGCTGAGGCGCAGCATTTGGCGAGCCAGGATTGCCTCCTCGGGGCGACTGGCGCTGCCCGGAGGCGCGCCACTTTCAGGGGGGCGCTCCGTGGCCAGGGTGCCCAGGAAGGAAGCGTAACCCCCGAGCATGCGGCGGACCTCGGGGTTTGTCGAAGCGTCAGCGATGGCGGCAATGCGCGCGGGCTCGTGAACTCTATGCACCACGGCCAACAGGACATCGCTCGGTTCGGCGATTCCCTCTCGTACCGTGGCATCCAAGGAACGCGCTGCGGCGGCGCACAGAATGCGAAGCAACTCGGGTTCAGGAGCTGCTCCTAACTCCCGAAGCAGCAGCTGGACGGCTCGTCGCACGCGCTCCTTGACGCGTCCCGGAGCATCATCGCTCTCGTTCCGAGCTCCCTCGAGGTCAACGAGGTGCAATAGCGCCAGCAAGCGTCGCTGACGGCTCAACAGTGCGGCGGGGCCTTCGCGCGCAGGTGCGGCCTCAGCTCGGAGCAACCAGCTCCCCAAGCGCTCGTAGATGCTCTCCATGAGCGGTACTGACGCGTCGGAATCATTCGGACGCCGGCTGAGTAGCAGCAGCTGCGACAGACGGGCGCGCTGTAGTGCCGCCGAGTCGAGATCGCCCAGTAAGGCGACCAACCGTGACAGGGAGCCATCTTCCGAAGCATCCAACGTGCAGAGCTCGTCCAGGCGCTCTTGGGCGTCTCCGAGCACAACGAGGGCGTGATCGTGGGCAGCCTTGGCGCCCTTGGACTCATAGCTACCAAGGGCGGTAAGGACCTCGGCCTCCAGGCTCCCCGCCTGGGACCGATCCACCAGCCGCAGCGCAGCCCGCTCGAGCAGGCTGCGCGTCGCAGAGTCCGCCTGCTCGAGGTTTTTTCGAATCGTTTCTTGGATCCGCTCCGATGCTGCCACCCCGAACTGAGGGAGCACGCAATCCGAAAGCACATCGGCCACGCTCTCGATCACGTCGAGCCGGGCGCTGCGACAGATGATGCCGAGAAGCTCCTCGGCGGCTTCGGGCTCCGCCTCGATGACGGGCGGCAGCCCAAGAGGCATCACCGCCAGGAGCCCTGGGTCGGCGTTGGCGAGCGAGCCCGCGACGATCGATCGGCACTGCTGTAGGGCCGTCTCTGGATCAACGCTGGCAAGCGCAACCAGCGACACGGTTGCGCGCCGCCACTCGGTAGGAGACAGACGGGGATCCAGGGCGAGCTCGACGTCCTCACGGATGCCGCGATCGCTACCAGCTAGCAGCCCTCGCGCGATGGCCGCGTGTCGCCACACGAGCGGCTCTCGGTCGGTCAATAATTGTGCGAGGTGGGGCTCCACGGGTGCCGCCAACAGCACTGACTGAGGGTGGTGGTCTCCATGTTGAGCTCGGGTCAACGCTTCCCGTGCTGCACGCTCGAGCAGCTTGGCGGCCAAGCGGCGCGCGGGGAGGGTTCCCGTGACGGCTCGCACCACCCAACGTTGAAAGGTCTCGCTGCGGGAGACCAACGCCAATGCCAACGGGTCAGCGGACACGCTGGATCCGATGGGCATGTCGAACAAAAGGCCCAGGCGCGCCGCCAGGGTTGGCACCTCCAGTGATCGTGCCGCCCCGTAGGCCATGCGCGTGGCTACCATCGCAAACGTCGAGGCAGTCCCCTCGTACAGCCTGGCGAAGACGCGTCGCCCGAGCTCCCGCTTCTCGACGCTCTGGGGCAAGGCAGACATGAGCTCGTACAAAGCGACCGCGGCGCGGCCTGGCGCAATCCAGTCGAGCTCATCCACCAAGCCCGAAGCCAAGGCAATTCGCGTCGAGCCCACGAGTTGCGCTGGCTCCACGCTCTCGAGCGGCGGGGGGCCCGAGATGCGGACCCCCGGTCCGAGCGCGGCAATGGCCTGACGCCATGAAGCGGCGCGGTCGGCCGGATCGCCGAGGCGACCCAAGCTGACAAGTGCCTCTGCTGGAGTGATGCGCGGGGACATGTCGTGGTGACATTGTAGAGCGATCTCGCTAGGTGGCGCCGCGTTTTGTGTAATCCGTCAGCAAGCTTGCACTGGCGTAGGGGGCGCAGAGTGCCCTACCTTGTCGACGCATGAGCGCCCTCGACAAGCAGGCGGTACTTCTCGTGGCTCACGGCAGCGTGACGGACCTCGAGCAGCTCCCGGCATTCCTCGAGCGCATTCGTCGCGGTCGTCCGCCATCCCAGGGCTTGGTTCGGGAGCTGCGGGAGCGCTATCAGCGGATTGGCGGGTCACCTCTGCTCGCCATCACCCGGGAGCAGGCCCGCGCACTCGGGCACCGCCTCGGAATGCGCGCCTACATGGGGATGCGTTTCTCGGAGCCTTTCGTCGAAACAGCGCTCCGACAGGCCATTGATGATGGGGTCGAGAGGCTCGTCGTGCTTCCGGTCGCGCCCTACAGTGTTGCGGTGTACACGGCGGTCGTGCGCGAGGTCGCCGCCAGCCTCGCGGCCCGTGAGTTGCGATGCCCAGGGCTCGTCGAGGTCGAGCCCTGGGGACAGCACCCGCTGCTCGTTCGCGCTCACGTTGATTGGATTCGTCAGCACGCGGGCGAACTCGTCGACACGGCGCCCCTCGTTCTCAGCGCCCATAGCCTGCCCACGGCCGTCATTCGGAGCGGAGACCGCTACGACGAAGAGGTGCGTGCCTCTGCGCAGGCGGTCGCGCAGCTCTTGGGACGCCCCGCGCTCGTCGCGTACCAGAGTCAGGGAGCGGACGGCGGGGACTGGATTGGTCCCAGTCTCACTGCAACCCTGGAAGCACTCGCCGAAAGCGGGGAATGCGGCGTTGTACTCGCGCCGCTCGGGTTTCTGGCGGACCACGTCGAGACGCTCTTCGACCTGGACGTGGAGGCGCGAGCCTACGCTGAATCCCTGGGGCTGAGCCTGCTGCGCGTCCCAGCGCTGAATGCCGCGGCGGGGCTCATTGAGGCGGCCGCGGCGGTCGTGGAGACCGCTCTCCTTAAGGACGGCCCTGGGGAGACGGACCACACTAGGCGCAGGGCATGATGCGAGCCATGTCATCCCGGAACGGGATACGGCGAGGCAATGGGCCCCTGGCGGACGCGCGCCGCTGGTCCGTTGCCATGGCACTCCTCGCGCTGGGCTGTCCCAGCCTTCGCGACACAGTCAACGCAAACCCGGGGCTTCGGTGGTGGTTGTTCACCAACTTCGGTGCCCCGCAGATCTGCCCGCACGTCCTCGATTCGAGCGTTCCGCTTCGGAGCTCGCCAGGCAACACGCAAGGGCGCTTCTTCCCAAAAACCTGCCGCTACGAAGTCGACGGCCAGCGGCATACGATACGGCTCCACTTCGCCGGGACCGGCTACAGCTGGTTCCCCGTGGCGGGGCGTGTCGGGTTCGAGGCGAGCGCGGGGGTGGAGTACCGTATGGATTTCCAAATGGCGGAGGAGGCCATGTATCTCTGGGCGAGCCCATCATCCGTGACGGAAGGACCAGACTTCCAGCTGGCGTCGGTGGAGAACCCGTTGGTGGACTGGGCAAGCCGCAACCCCGGGGCGTTTCTCGCCCAGGCTTTCGGCGGCGAGTTGATGTCGAGCCGTCTGGGAGAGGGGTTCACGGTGATTCATACGGACCAAGGCAACGAGTTCGCGCTCGGACACCTGTCGCCGCCAGCGCGCCCTGCGAGACCATTCGACACGAGCGGGAGTCGGCGCTTCGTCTTCTTCAACGAGACGACCGAGATCCGAGCGAACCAGGTGGACTTCATCGGCCCCCTGGAGGTACCTCGCGCCGGCCAAGCCCTTTACTTTCGATTTCGAGTTCAGGGCCCTGCCGTCGATGCGGCTCTCTTCACGAGGCAGGCCGCGGATACTTGGCGGGAGAGTGTTCAGCGTGGGCTTCCCCTGAGCGCTCCGCTGCAGGCGCCCGTCGCCAGTTGGACCATTCCAGCGTCTATCGACAGCCCCCAACGAGTGACCGCGGCGCCAGGCAAGTACGTCCTCGTCATCGACAACGGGTCGACGCTTGGCGCGGTCGCCCCGCCGTGGAATCCGCTTGCCTCGGTGGGCGGAAGCGCAGCGGTCGTCAGTTTCACGGCAGAGGTCGGTGACGCGAATCCCTAGGGCCTGTCCCTGAATGCGTGCCCGTGCCCGTGCCCGTGCCCGTGCCCGGCGCTGTACGCCGAAAACTTTTCCATGGTGCTTGAGGCATGCTCCAGGGAGCGCAGCATGCTTCGACTTCAACTG
>JAEWRL010000205.1 GCA_023398955.1 Pseudomonadota bacterium | reverse complement strand
GCCCAGATCTCGCGGGGCGGTGCCCGCGGGTCCTCGGGGTCGATCACCCATACTGGTGCAGGCTGTGACATGACCAGGAGAGTCTATCGTCCAGACTGCTCCTTGACCAGGGTGGGAAGGGAACAGCCAGCATCCCGTCGTCGGTCGCCCGGGGGCGCGGCCTCGACCAGGGCCGCCGCGATCGGTGACGCGCGCTGGCCCAGGTTTGTTGTGGCTTCCCGGGAAAACCCGACGCCCGGGCCGCAAGGGTTCTTCCGCTGGGCGTACATTCTGTTACTGTTCCCGGTCATGGTCAGGGCGCTCGTTGGCTGGGTCGGAAACACGGACCTCCGTGCCGCTCAGGGTGATGAGTCAGCGGGCAGCGGCCAGCGCGGACGGGACCAGCTCCAGCTGACACTTCACATCAGCCCGGGGACGCCGATGATGGGCGCTGACTTGGCCGTGGCGATGACGGCGGCGCTGCTGAAGCTTGCTGCGTTGCGAGGGGGAGCTGGAGATGGTCAGGAGTAGACGACAAGAACGGGAACATGCGTCCTGCTTCCTCGAAAGGCGGCAGGTGTGACCAGGGCGACGCGAAACTGGGGAGCTATTCGCTCGGGCGAGACTTTCGAAGCACTGGCAACGACGCTCCTCTTCTTCGAGGATTCCGCGGCCAAGCTCTTTGGTCGACGAGGACGGGACGGCGGCCAGGACGCCCGCTCCGGCGACGGCAAGACGGTGTACCAGGCCAAGCACCACGTCTCCCCAACCGCTGCCAAAGCCATCTCCGATGCAAAGGCAGAGGTGACAAAGATCGCCGAGTATCAGAAGGTTGGAAGCGCGCGCCATGACCAGTGGCAGGGGGTGACTCACTGGGTGCTGGTCACCAACGCCACCTTCAACCCGACGGATGAGCAGACCTGGAAAACCGAGATCGTCCCCCAGTTCAACAGCCTCGGACTCACCGCGGCATACTGGGAGGAAGCCACACTTGATGGGTACCTCGACAAGCATCCAGAGGTGGACCGTACCTTCTTCGAGAACGAGAACCGCGTCTTCCTTTCGCCTCCCGAGGCATGCCACCGGGTCGCCGATGATGACCCCTTCACCCGCCGCGCCGAACTCGCCCCGTACGTTGGGCGTGACTCCGACCTGAAAGCGTTCGACGACTTCCTGAAGGGAAACAAGGTCCGCCTCTTGGTCCATGCCGCTGGAGGTACTGGCAAGACCCGCTTCCTCCTTGAAGCCGCGAATCGAGTGGCGGCAACCGGCGAGTGGCAAGTGCTTTGGGCGAACACCCACAGTCTGGAGGCATCGAGCACTTGGTTCGAGGCAGTGGTTCCTGAACGACGAACCCTCCTGTGCATCGATGACCCAGATGACGAACGCCTGATTCGTCGTCTTCAGGAGCAGTTGGGACCTCGGGTTGGAAGGGCTCAGCAGTGGAAGGTTGCGATTGCTGTCCGTTCATCGAACGAGCTCATTGTGGGCGCGCTTCAACATCCGAAACGCAAGCACCTGGTTGAAGAGCTGCCGCTGAAGCCTCTCCCTACCAGCGAGTGCGTCGACATGTGCTGCAAGCTGTTCGAGAAGGGCACGCTGGCGGATGCCCCTGACGGCTGGCGACAGAGGAGGGCGAATACACTTGCCCGCAGATTCGACGGGTACCCGATCTGGATCTGTCTGGCAGTTCACCTTCTCGAGGAAGAGGGGACATTGGCGAAACTCCCGCACACGGCCGGCGGTCTGTGTCGCACCTATCTCGACGAAGCTATCCGCAAAGGCAACGACAGAGACGCTCTCACCCGTGTTCTGCAATGGGTTGCACTGCTTGGTCCGATCAACCGTGAGGACGATCTTCAGATCGAAGACCTCGCGAATCGCTGTGGCATAGGCGAGACCGGGGCCGTTCAGCGTTTGCTTCAGCGGCTTGTATCCGCTCGATTGCTGCGCAGATGGGGAGCACGAGACAGGTTGGTCGATGTGAAGCCTGACGTGCTCCGCGACTTCATCGTTCGGGACTGGCTCTGTGAGGAACGGGACTTCGGAGAGCATCGGTATGTGCCGTCGTCTGCGGCGGGCAAACTCATCGCCGAGCTGTCGAAGGCACTCAGTGACGGCACGGCGGGCCAACGAGAGGAGCGAGTGCTTGCCGCTGTTGCACGAACTGACCTCCTGCTCCGCAGCACTGACGAAGCCATCAATCTTGGTCAGCCGCTCTTCGATGCCCTCGACTCGACGCTAACGAGAATGACCCCTTCGCAGCGCATTGCGCTCCTCGAGAGGGTCGGCGGAGTGGGCCCCTACTACCCGGGGCAAACCACTGAGCTTCTTCGCCGTCTACGGCTTGAGCCGGCCGAAGACGAAACTGTCGAGCACCTCTGGGGAACCCGCACCTACTCGCAGGACGACGTCGTCCTGGCGCTGTCTCACGCTCACAGCCAGGTGGCCCATGGCCTTCTCAGCGACGAAGAAAGCGAGATGCTCCTGGAGGAACTCTTCGCTTTGACCATCGAGGAGGCCCGTATCAGCCCAACGCTCAGGTACGGTCTGCCAAACGACGGAAAACGCGCGGACAGCGTCATCCGCAAGCTCCTGGAGAACGGTCCCTCCTACTGCCGTGAGTTCGGTGAAGCCGCCGGGAACGTGGTACTGCGCGTGCTGGACAATCTGGCGGTGAACGGCGCGGGACCTGAGACGCTCAAGGCCCTGCACTCGTTCGTCAAGCCACTCTGTGACGTCCTGCGCCACCAAAGCTGGAGCGATGGGCCGACTATGCATATGGGCATGCAGGTCCTGCATTCCTGCCATCCCAACGTGGTGGCGGGGGAGAGTGTTCTCGCCAGGATTCGATCGATTCTCCAGCAGCCCGGCGAAGCGCTCGACGAAGCGACAAAGACCGCCCTGTGGAACATGGTGTCGAGAGCGCATCAGCAGGCCAACTACGCCAAAGGGCAGCTTTCCGAAGAGCATGGCGAAGCGAGCAGGCAACTGACCGAACGACTTCGCAACGACCTGGAGTGGGCAAAGCAGGTGATCAGCCAACGAGGGCTGAGCCCGCGCGAGCTGCGTGCTGCGCGGGAGGTTTGGGACTGGCATGCCGAGTTTGAAAAGGAAGAAGAGTTGGGCGCGTTGGCGGCGGCGCTTGAAGAACTCTACTTCTCGCATTCCACGGTGAAGCGCATCGAGAGTCTGATCGACTGGGATGCTCGGGAAGAGACGGAGCGAAATGTCGAGCGAACTGCAGCAAACCTCGCGAATGCGGAGCCTGGCGCGATCAGGCGCTTCGTGGCTGAAGCAACTGACTTCCTTGGACAGGAGGACGTGCGGCGTGTCTTCTTCGTCGCAAGTGCGCTCGGATGGCTCGCTGTTGAGCACGAATCCGTTCGCACGTTTCTGATGCAGAGCTTCCAGGCCGAGCCCCGCGAATCGGCCGCCTACCAGTTCGCGATGAGCGGAATCAGCTCGTGGGTGCTCACTGTCCGCCGTCGGAACGGAGACAGCGCGGCACAGCTCGTCCAGGAGTTCCTCAACCAAGGGCTACCCGACAAGAGCCTGGACCTCCTGAAGCTCCTGTACGACGGGCGCTACCACGGCGACGCAGCGCTGGTCGATTGTGCCGCCGAGAGTGCCTTGGTTCGCGATCACCAGCGGCTGTTCGTGGATGCGAATGCCGTTCCTGATTTCCTCGCCTGCACGATGTGGGGTTGGAGACATGACTGGCCGGATCTGAAAACGCGACTCGCAGCAGTACTTGACGGAACGAGTCGAGAAGTGCGCCAAGCCGCGACGGCACAGCTAGTGAAACAGGTGCAGGCTGTTGTCCACTCCAGCGGAGGCGCCGAGCTTCCGCCTGACCTACTCCAGTGGCTTTGGACCCGACTTGTCGCGACCTCAGATCTCGGATGCCTCAAGGATGGCCGGTCTTGGCATCTGAGCAAGATCGTGAAGAGACTGGGAAGAGTTTCCACGCCTGGCATCGTGGACGCAGTAGAGACCCGCCTGACCCTCCATGAGACGGCCGATCGGCACGGGGTCGACTCTCCTTCCCAGCTCTTGCCCCTTGTTGAGCCAGTGGACATTGCAAACGCGGACGACCCTGCGGTTCAGGGTGCAATCGAAACGCTTGTTACCATGCTCACCCGGTCGGCGATCGCTCGCCACTGGATTCCCAAGCTTCTAGCACGCCTGGACCCGCAGGGCTTGATCGCTCCACGTCTGCTGGCAACGCGGCTCGAAGCGGAGAGCAACCTGAAAGACGTCCGATCACTGGCACGAGCAGCCTGCTTCTACGGTGTGGGTTCTGCGGCGTGGCGGCAGATTGCCCGCGCTGCCATTGAGGCTGCCCGCCTCGCCACGAAAGCCGAGCGAGAGCATGTCTACTGGGAAATCGCGGAAACGGGCAGACGGTCCTTTGTCTCGGCCCCGGGAGAGGTGCCCTCGATCTACACCGATGCCGTTGAAGCTGCGGAGAAGGGCCGTGCCGATGAGCAGGAAGCGACCTTCCGAGACTTCTGGGAATGGCGTCTCCGCTGCGCCAAGGGGGAACTGAGCCACGAACAAGAGAGACTGAAGGAGGTGGTTTGGGAATGAAAGCGACGGGCCAATGGTCCAACGCAGGGCGTTCCCCGACCCTCGTACCTTTAGCAGCAGGTTGTCGACCCGCTCGTCTGCGGGCCTTCTACGGGTCGCTGACGTTCGCTGATCGCGGGTGGAGAGCTAGACGAAGAGGAGGCGTCTCAACGCACTCCCGGCTCCGACCCTGTCGAGCAACTCAGCGACTGCGTCCCCGAACTCTTTCGCTGCACGAAACCGCTGGGCAGATTCCTGCTTGTCCATGAATCGTGAGACCAGCTCCTGTTCTGGAACGTCCGTAGAGGCGAGGAACTCCTCGTAGAGGGTGAGCAAGTGAGCTACGTCGTCCGACACATCAGGGTGGTCATTCATCAACCATTCGAGTCTTTGCGTGGGCATCAGCCGCACCATTTCACAGGCGCGTTCGGGAGTCACGGTTCGGTCCTGGACATGAACTCGAAGAAGGTAGAGGAGTGCTGAGTAGCAAGTCAGAAGCCGACTATACTTCAGCTTGTAGTTCTTGAGTTTCCTCTTGGCCTTCTTCTCTTCCGGTTCCGTCTGCGTCCGTGCTTCGTAGTTCACGCAGAGGGTGCGCCAGAAACGTAGGATATCGTTGGCGAGGAAGGCCGGAACGAACTCGCTGGAATGGTCGGCGTAGTCTCTCCAGTAGACAGCCACGATATCCGACACCGCAGTCGTGTACAGCTGTTCATCCCCAACGAGCGGCCGACTCTCCAACAACAACAGGAGCCGAGCAGTAAACGTGTTCGTTGCGTCGTCTCCTGGCGTGCCAAGGTGTTTCTTCAACTGGGCCACGCTGTAGTGAACCAGAAACTCACCGTCGCCTGAGAAGTCCGGAATGCTGTGCAGTCTCGTTGCTTCGATCAAGCTGGCTTTCAGCCGAATTTCGTCAAGCTTCGCAAGAGATCGCGTGATGATCCCGCCTTGGCTGGTTTCCTGGCCGAGGATGAAGAGATCTAGGTCACTATGAATGTGGGCCTCCCCTCTGGCGAACGACCCCGTCATGTAGGTGCAGGCCTTGCCAGTGCAGATCTCATCCGCCTTCGCCAATGACGAGCGAAGGTCGGCCACGCGTCGGTTCGTCTCCAGCCGTCGCTGTTCAAGTACCGTGGCCACTCACACCCTCCCATTCGAACACGTTGGCGAAGATCTCTGCCTGTTCGATTGCATCGTCGACAGCATGGTGAGTGTGTTTGTGCCTCGACCTCAAACCCGGATCCAATCGTGAGCGGCTCGCGGCTGACACCGGTAGGTGCGCCTTGACCGCAAATGCGGTCTTTATGTCGAAACACCGTGAATGGTTGAAAGGGGATCCGGAGGCACAAAATCGAACGAAGTACCAGTACAGCCAAGTCCAGTCGAAGCTCAGCGGATACGCCACCAATGCTGGACAACCCTCGCCGGCCACATCCTTGATCCACTCGGACGCCTCGGTCATGACCTGTTCGGGGAGTCCCCCTTCCCGCAACAGGCGATCTCGATCCAACCCATTGACTTGAAGTGCTTCGGGCTCGAACTCGTGGGAGATCGGGCGAAGCTCTCGGTAGAACCGCTGTTCGTAGTTGGGCGGTCGCTTGAATGTCTCACCGTCAAACTTGCCCGCGTACACCAAGGCGAAAGACAACATCGAGAAGGGCCCGGGAATCGGACCATCAGTCTCAACGTCTGCGGAGAAGTATACGTCCACGTGATTGTCCTTAGCGCGATTCAGTCGAGCCGCGGACCTGCGCGGTGAGGCACCTGCGGAGAGGATTGCCAGAGTCATTGGTCGAGCGTCCCCATAGCACAAGTCCGACGTAGATGATGCGTCTGGCAGTCCGTCCGTCCAGCCCACATCAAATCACCCGCGTAGACGGCGGCCCTCGTCCGGGCCCCGAACGTCAACGTCGCGGAGCGCTGCACGGCGGCCATGATTGCGAAGCTTTCGATGCCCAGCAGAGACCGGGGTGGTTCTCCTCGTGCTGGCGAGCCATCAAGCAACGGCAACCCGCTTAGCCATGACACCGTCCGAGGGCCGTCTTGCCAGCAGCGACCAATGATCGCGGAGACCGTGGCCATCCACTTACAATAGTTCGACGGCAGGCCGCAGGGCGCTTCACGGCCCCAACTCCACCCTCAGCGCCTTGGCGAACCCTTCCGGCAATGGCTGCACCGGTTCGTCCGCCAGCCCGTACTCCTCGAACCTCGGCTCCGCCCCGAGCAGGAACTCGAGCCACCGCTGTCGCATCCGCACCGTGCGCTCCAGCCGTTCGTCGATGGTCTTGGCGATCAGCGGCAAGACGATCTCCAGCTTGGCGTCCCTGCCCTTCGCGCGCTGGCGCTGGACCAGAGAGCCCAGGCGGTCGACGCGGCCCACCCGTTGCTCCAGCTGCGCGGGGTTCCAGGCGAGGTCGTGGTGGACGACCCTGCGGCAGTGGTGGTGCAGGTCGAGCCCCTCGCCCTCCGCCTTGGCGTAAGCCAGCAGCTCCGGGAGGGGGACGTAGCTCGAGACAAGATGGCGCGCGAGGCGCTCCACGGTGCTCACCCGGAGCTCGGGGGGGATGCCGTGAATCGGCGACTTCAGGTACGACCAGAGACCATGTTTTGCGATGACGAGCTGGGCGTCTCCTTCGCTGATCGTCCAGGTGGGGGTGTGCTCTCCTATTGCTGCGCTCCGTTGCCTGCTCGACGCAGCGCTTCACTAGCGACCAGTCCATTCGCTTCGCATGGAGCTGCTGGACGAGCAGCCCGGGGTGGTGCACCGTCACCCGAAGTGCCCAGTCGGGGGCTACACTCACGAGCGGTGTCGAGCCGCCGGGACATGCTAGACTCGAGCCGCATCATGGCACAGCTTCTCAAGATTCGAGCCCGTGTCTCGGACAAGACTCTCACCCTTTCGGAGCTGGATGCCTTCGAAGGAAAGCTTGTGAGGGTCACGATCGAAGAAGCCGGTCCGCCTCCAGACCCGTCGCTCCAGAAACGGGAGCTGGGCCTCCTGCGGGGCAAGATCTGGATCGCTGACGATTTCGACGCCCCCCTGCCGAGTGAGCTGCAGCGCCACTTCGAGGGCGGAGGCGACTGATGCGGCCTGCTCCTCGATACTCATCGGAGCGGAGCTTCCCGATCATCATCGTGATCCGTTCGATCGGGTCCTCGTCGCCCAAGCACAAGCCGAGAAGCTCACGTTGGTAACCGCTGATCGATTCGTAATGATGTACGATGCTGAGCTGCTCTGGGCGGCATGATGGTTTCCGTGCATCAGCTACGACAATGCCAATGGCCTATCGCGGCCCCGAGCCGCCCTGCTCCTCCACGGCCAAGAACCCACTCGATTGCAGCGGGTGACCCTCACCTTCTCATACCGCGCCGACGTCGCAGCTCCTTGCCCGCGAGCGTGAGTCGGTAGCGCTGCGTTCGGCTGTTAGGCTTGTCCGGGCGGGCCATTTCGATGAGGCCAGCGTCGACCGCGGGCAGCAGGTAGGCCTTGCGGAAGTGATCTCGGTAGCTCAGCGAGAGCGCGTCCTGGAGCTCCTGCCGGGTGGGACAGAACACCTTCGAGTCATGCCGACCGGCAGGGACTAGGGACACCCCACCCACTGCTCAAAGAAACCCGCGCGCCGAGCCCTGGGTGGATCACCAACGCGCGGACCGCCAGCGCCTCGATGCCCACTTACGCAGGGCGCTCTGGATCACGAAAGCGCCAACCCGTGGATCACTGGAAAGGCGCCGCTGAAGCCATTGCCCCCCCTCACGGCCCTAACTCCACCCTCAGCGCCTTCGCGAACTCTTCCGGCAATGCCTGCACCGGTTCGTCAGCGAGCCCGTACTCCTCGAACCTCGGCTCCGCCCCGAGCAGGAACTCCAGCCACCGCTCGCGCATCCGCACCGTGCGCTCCAGCCGTTCGTCGATGGTCTTGGCGATCAGCGGCAGTGTGATCTCTAGTTTGGCGTCCTCGCCCTTCGCGCGCTCGCGCTGGACCAGGGAGCCCAGGCGGTCCACACGGCCCACCCGTTGCTCCAGCTGCGCGGGGTTCCAGGCGAGGTCGTGGTGGACGACCCTGCGGCAGTGGTGGTGCAGGTCGAGCCCCTCCTGCATGACCTCGTTGGCGACGAGGATCATGGGATACAGCGGCGTGTTGAAGGCCTCCCGCAGCTTCTCGCGGCTCTCCCCGTCCGCTGTATGGCGCACGATGGCCCCAGCCTGGAGCACGTCCTTGACGACCGCCTCTCGTCGCTCCCCGGTGAGCTTGCCCGCGTACACGAGGAACCGGCGCACGAGGTCGCACCATGGGCGCCCCGCCGGGCTGGTCCAGAATCGGTCGACCACCGGAAGCAAGGTCCGGGACTCGATGCTCTCCACATCGACGCCCTCCGCCTTGGCGTAAGCCAGCAGCTCCGGGAGGAAGGGGACGTGGCGCGAGACAAGGTAGCCCGCGAGGCGCTCCACGGTGCTCACCCGGAGCTCGTGGGGGATGCCGTGAATCGGCGACTTCAGGTACGACCAGAGACCATGTTTTGCGATGACGAGCTGGGCGTCTCTTTCGCGGATCTTCCAGGTGGGAGTGTGCTCTCCTACCGAAGCACTCTCCAGTTCGTCGTTCTTCAGATCGAAACCCAGCAGAACGTAGTTTGGTCGCAGGAACCGCTCGAGGTGCTCGGGCTCCACTTCACCGGCGAGCCCAGCATTCTGCAGGGCGCTGGCCGTTGCCTGCTCGACGCAGCGCTTCACCAGCGACCAGTCCATTCGCTCCGCATGGAGCGTCGGAACCCGAAGCCCCGCCAGGATCTCGTTAGCGCTCTCTACGATCTCGGCCAGGTGCGCCTCGGCGAAGTCGCTCGCGTCGAGCAGCGTTGCCACATAGCGCTCGCGCAGGGCAAGGTAGAGGGCATCGCGCCCACTTTGAAAGCGCCCTTGGAGCTGGGAATGCCTCCCACGCTTCCGCGACTCGTCTTCGGTCGTGTCGAAGATGTCCGTGGCTTTGGCGTCCAGGTAGACGCGGCGCCATACCTGGAGCAGCTTGTCGTTCCAGACGTCTTCGATCTCCCGCTTCAGCTCCTGCAGCGTCCTCCTGCGCGCACAGAAGATGAGCGTCTTCTCGCCCCTCTCCGCAGCGTCGAGGGCGTCGCGGACGACGTGGCTCACCTTCGGGTGTCCCCCGCGCTCGTCGCGGAGGTGGCCGACCACCTTCCGGAGCAATTCTCGATACTCCTCGGCGGTGGGCTCGAGGGAGGACCGGACCTCGTCCGAGAGCAAAGCCCCCTCCCGCGCGGCGCCGAAGGAGGAGACCATGTTGATCTGCACCGCGGCCTTGTGGGTCCGCGCCTTGGTTCGGAAAAGCTCCGCGATGAAACGCTCGTAGAGGAGGAAGGGAACCCCTCCACTGCCGCTGCCGCCGTGTCCCAGCTTCGTGCGCGTGGCTCGTCGGTAGCTGCGCTTCTCTTCGCGCAAGCTGCGGATCATCCAGCCACGAAGGCCCGGCTCGACGCGCTCGCGCTTGAGCCTGAGGAGGGCCCGCGCGTGGCAGACGACGACGCGCAGCGTGGGGTCTTCGGGCTCACCCAAGAGCTCCGGATCGCGCTCGAACCACTCCGCGAAGTCGGCCGCTCCGCCGCCATCGAGGCGCCTCCAGTCGCGCTCCAGGGTGTCGTAGGCCTGGGTGTACTCGTCCACGGCGGCGAGGAGCGCCTGGGCGCGTTCCTCCATGTCGGGAGGGGCGCTGCGCGCCAGGGCGAAGAGCGCGAAAACCTCCTTCAGCTCCTTGACGGTGAGCTGGAAGGGCGTCGCGGTCAGAAACAGGGCCTTCTCGAACCGCTTCTCGAACACGGTGCGCACCCCCGTCGCCCGCAGGGAGTCTGGGTTCTTGAGTTTGTGGGCTTCGTCGATGACGAGCAGCTCGAGGGGGGGTACCAGCCCGCCGATCACTCGAAAGCGCAGGTCGGCGAGCGCCGCATCCACGGCGCGCCGGTCCGAGAAGCCGTCGTAGCCTTCAGCTTCGAACAGGCCATCGAGGGAGCAGCGAGCCGCAGCTCGGTGTTTCGCTAACCCTTTCTTGAGGGCTGACCTCATCACCTTCCACTCGAACGTGTCGAGAAATCTCAGCTCTTCGGGTCGCACCCGCTGCGAGCCCCCATCGCAGTACTTGCGAAACACCGCGGCGACCTGGTTGCCGGCGAGCTTCCTGCTGTCTGCCCATGCCGAGAGGAGATATTCCCGATCGGCCTTCGCGCGGCTCCCAGCGAAGACGCTCACCGGTGCCACGACGATGCGAGAGTCGGGTTGGCCCTCATCGCGCGGGCCTTCGACGACAGGAGCCTCGCGCAGTCGTTCGACGAGCTCCCCCAGGGTCGTTGCTGCCTTGAAGTTGTCGCGAAAGCCCGTGTACATTGGGCGCTCTTTGTCTCCGAAGGCCCCGATGTCCTTCGTCCACTTCTGATTGAGGTCCGGCCCCGGCGTGAGGATCAGGGTGCGCGTGGCGGGCTTGTCGTGAGTACGGGCGGCGATCACGCCGAGCGCCTCGTAGGTCTTGCCCATGCCAACCTCGTCGGCGAGCACCACCCCGGGCTGCTCGTCCAGCAGCTTCAGGGCACGGAGCACCGTCTGTTCTTGACGCTCGACGTCGCGGACGGGCACTGTCGAGCCATCGCCGGCCTGGGCGTGGAGGTTCAGGATGCTGCGGAGCCACTCGGTGTCGCGCTCAGTCATGGGTGCCACCCGTTTCTTCCATCCCTCGCGCTTCTTCCACTTCCACGCCTCCGGTTCCTCCCATTCCATAGAACTTCGCGACCTCCCCCAGCCAGGGACTGCCGTTCGTGTGGCGCGCCAGATGGCCGAGCTCCTCCTCGAGTTCGGTGAGCGCGCACCCGAGGAGCTCGCGTTTCGCGCGGGTGTCGGCGCTCGGGGGAAGCTCCTGCTCCAGCGCTTCGAGCTCCCGGTGCAGCTCGCAGCCGTACACCCAGACCTCGTCACGCGACAGCACGTCCTCGCTCACCTCACGCAACTGCTGCCAAGCGCTGAGCACACCCACCGAACCCTGCAGTCGCTCGCGGAAGGCGCCGACGGTGGCTGCCAGCTTCAAGTCCTCGACGGCTCCCCACCATGCCTTGAAGACATCGGGAGGGCCGAACCCTTCCCCGAATAGGACATCCAGGACGCTGGCGACCCCCGCCGGACCACGCTGGGCGCGCAGGGTGGCGAGGCGCTCACTCCCCAGGCGCCGACCGAGGAGCGCCAGGAGCTCCCCCAGCCCGAGCTGCTGCAGGAGCGGATCCATCGGGAGCGCGGCGAGGTCGAGGACCCGGATGGGCACCTGCCACTCGCCGCCCCCGGACAGGAACGTGACCTCGGCGCTGGCAGCCCCGAGTTCGAACCCCTCGATTGTCGCGGGGGCCGCCGGTACTCCCTCCGCGCTGGCGAGGCACCGCTCGAGGTACCGGAGCTCCCAGGCCTGCAGGGGAGCTGGGCCGTCGCTGCACCAGGTGACGCTCAGGGTGTGCGCGGCGGCGTCGTGCATCACCTCGTCGATCCACGCCGAGAGATCCGTCCCTCGCTCGATGGCCTCCCGCTCGCCCCACTCGATTCCCTCGAGGGGGGCGCACACGAGGGATGGCAGGAGATCACGGAGGGTGACCTCGCCCTCGAAGCGGCAGAGCACGCAGGCTTCGACGTTGCCCCCTTCCCCGACGCCTCGCGCGAGCGCTGCGCCCGATGCGTTCGCGGAGCCAATCAGGGCGTGGGTAGTGAAGCGCCCGCGATACGCCGCCGTCACCAAGACCGCCTTGGCGTGCAGGGGCCGGCGCACGGCCTTGTTTGACGCCAGCGCGGTCGTCGGGTGGAGCCAGAGGCACACCTCGTGCTCCTTGGCGATCCGCTTCAGGATCGTCTCGGGGGCATGCACCGTGAGCTTCGCGACGGGCCAGAATTGCCGATCGGCGATGGCGGCTTGGCACTCCTCGCGCTCGAAGCGGCAGCTGCTACCATCGGCGCGCGTCGCCTCGATGCGCCTTGCCTTGCACGCCTTTAGGGTGAAGTACTCCACGCGCTCGACAGCCTTGCCTTCCGCTTCCTCGCCCCAGCGCCATGCCCAAAGCCGGCCCGTGCCTTCGTCGAGCGCCGGCAAGTTGGCGGAAGCCGGCGCGGCCACCGGCGCGTCGTCCCAGGGCACCCCGAGATCGAGCACCGCGTCCTTCGTCGGGCGCAGGGCAAGCACCTTCGCCAGGAGCGCTCGCATCCCGTCCTCGTCCGCCGCGGCGGCCAGGTCGTCCTGCTCGAAGAAGGGAGCGAGCACGCCGACGCGCGTGATCTTCGCCTGAGGGTGGAGTTCCCCGTCCAGCTGGTGGATGAGCCCGCCCGCGAAGGAGTCCACGAAGCGCACGTCCCGCGACTGGCCCGCTCCCAGCTCCGGCGCGCCGCGCAGCCGATCGGCAAGGGCCGAGCGCACGCGGTCCAGCGCAGTTCCCGCTGCTCTCGCTGCTCCCGCCGCCCCTGCGAGCTTCTGGCAGCTCCCGAGGAAGGCGTCGACCTCCCGCAGGAGCGCCACGTCCTCCGCCCTGTCGTAACGCAAGCGCCGCGAGAAGAACAGCTCCGTGTTCTGTTCGAGCCCGGCCTTGGTGAGGTTGCCCGAGCCGACGGCGAGGCGCGCCTCGGTGTCGTACACGAGGAGGAAGACCTTCGGATGAAAGGTTCCCCACCGGACGAGGTGCAAGTCATAGGGCAGCCTGTGCCCCGGCTGGCGCACGGAGGCATCGATGAAGCAGGCAACGGGAGTCTCCTTGAGCGCACGGCGAGCTTCACTATGGTAGCGGACCGCGTCCTCTTCGGGATCCCCGCTCAGCCGCAACACGCCCCGCAGGACATGATCCTCGAAGTAGGCGGGGTCGAAGGTGTACGAGCAGAAGACGGCGCCGTGGCAGGGTTCCTCGGAGGTCAGGAGCTCATCGACGAGCCGGCGTTCCTGGATCTGCATGTTCACGGTTCCACCTCCGCGGGCGTCAGATCGCTCCGGAAGGGGAGCCTGCCCATGTCCGTTAGCAGGGTGCGCACGGCATCCAGCTTGAACGAGGGAAATCGTGGGGTATCGGGGCGCGGCGTATAGGAAGTGACGTGGAGCACGAGCTTCTCTCCTTCGTCATGGATCCACCCGGCTCCCCGCAGCCGCTTCCCTTGAACGCTGGCGTGGTAGCCGAGCAAGAGCCTCAGCGCCGCTTCGGGATCGGCAGTCGCAAGGCTCTCCGCCAGCCGTAGGCAAGGGGCGCCGTGCATCGGGAAGCTCCGGATCTCGGCCGCCGAGGGGGCGTCGATGAGGCGCTTCGAGGCCTCTTGCACGGCCCCGAGGTGATCCGGGCTGAAGGCTCGGGCGGTGACCTCATGGCGCGGCACTCTCCAACCTCCCCCATGGATTGTCGCGTACACCCTGTCGAAGGCCGCGGTGAGCTCCTTCATGAAATCCCCGAAGGCGCGGGACGTAACGAGCAGCTCTCGGAGGGGCTGCTCACCAACGGCTGGAACCGCGGTATCGAGGTCCCCCTCGATGGCGGCAGTGAGGATCCCCCGCGGCTCCACGATGTTGGCCTTGGCAGCGGCCTCGACGAGCTGGGCCACGGCGAGCGTGTTCTTGTCACGGGCCGGTCCGAAGAGGGCCGAGTACAGGCGCTTCTGCTGGGGCTCGCGCCGAAGCTCGATGAGCGAGAGGAGGCGGCTCCGTTCCCCAAGCTTGGCCAGCGTGAGGGTTCCGTGCTTCCGAGCTATCCGCTTTTGGCCCAGGTCGAGCGCGGCGAGCGAGTACGCCTCGTATTGGCTGACGCGCTTGTTGCTGCCCGGTTCGTCCCAGAACCCCTCCAGGATCTCGTCGGCCGCGGGCGTCGGGCGTACTCCTCCGTCCACGACGAGACCCGCGCGGCGCAACGGCGCCAGGTAAGCACCGAGGTTCCCCAGCTCCTGCTGGCGGGAGATGAGGGCGAAGTCGAGGGGCAGGTCGCCCGTCGGTTTCCACGCCGCCCGCGCGCCGCGGACGCCGCGCATGGCGTCCCAGTCGCCCCGAGGGAGCTCTCCACCCCGGAACTCGAGGGTTGCCAGGGCCCAGAAGCGCTCCCAGCGCTCGAAGAGCTCACGCTTCCTCTCTTCGGTGTTCGGATAGCCGTAGTGCTCCACGGCGCGTTTGGCCAGCGACAGCCCGTAGAGCACCGTCGCGTAGGCCTGCGCGCGGGTCGAGCGGGTCGTCAGGGTGGGGAGCAGGAGGAGCCCGACCTGTTGCGCCAGGTAGTCGAGCCCCAAGGGATCCTCGGTCGTGATCTCACCCGTGTCCGTCACGGGGGCGGTCCAGAAGAAGGACAGATTTGGGTGCTCCAGCGCCGCGAGGGTCATGCCTTCTCTCCTTGTGATGGCAGAGGGTCCTCACAGCTCCCGAAGGTATATCGTTCCGCTGACATTTGGGGCCATCCTCTCACGAAGGGAGCCCGAGCGTCTAGCGCTTGAGCGCTTGCCCTCCAGTCCAACGTCAGGCGATCAAGGTGGGGTTGGCGGAAACTCAACTGGAGCTGTTGACCGTCACCTTGCCATGCCGCCCTGACGTCGCAGCTCCTTGCGCGCGGGCGTGAGGCGGTAGCGCTGACTCCAGCTTTTTGGCTATGTAGTCCCGCAGGCCCTTAGGATCTGCCACGCAGCCGCTCGAGCTCGGCCATGGCTGCTTCGAGCCGCCGCTCGGCGTCTTCGCGGCGCTGCTGCTCCTCTTCGCGGCGCTGCTGTTCCTCTTCTAGCGCTAGCTCGAGCTCCTCCGCGCGTCGCTCGGCATCATCCATGAGCCGGCGCAGCTTGCCTGCCAGCTCGTCTAGCCCGGGCACCACCGCATCGCCGACGCTGAAGCGGAGTCTGTCGCCTTCCAGAGAGAGGTGCAGCCCCAGTACGTCCGACAAGTAGCGGCTCGCCTGCGGAACCAAGCGCTCATAGCGCGAGGACTCCTGTC
>JAEWRL010000185.1 GCA_023398955.1 Pseudomonadota bacterium | reverse complement strand
ACCCCGCGGTGCGGTCCACCGGTCTCGGGTCGCGTCCTGTCTGGGTATTGCCATCGCTTTCGTCTCCGGCACCCACTCTGCACACCCACTCCGCGCCCGAAAAGATGGGCTCTACCGGACGCTTACCGAAAGCCCGGCGGAGCTCTTCACGGTGTGGATGGCGCGAAAGAGCTCGTTGCACGATTCGGCTTCAGAGGGGTTCTGTTCGAGGACCAGTATCGCCCGTTCAGCAAGAGCCAGCAGTTCGACGGACTCTTGCCGAAAGAGAGCGCGTAGGTCAGGTACCGGGAGGCTTGTTGAGGACACTCGACTGTCCTTGACGGTCGTCGGATGCGTAACTTGATGCTGGCCACGTGGCTGAAGACGTGCCGACAACAAAGGGCTTCGCCTCTGTCCCGTCCTGACCGCACTTGCCACTGCTTTGCTCACCCTTGCGACGATCTGAGCGCAGACGGGATGGTATTTGCGGTCGTGGATACGCTCACATCGGCCAAGATCGAGCACTCGGACGGAAAGGGTCGTACAGGCCCGGCGCGTGAACGAGACTTCGTCGACGAGCCGCATGGCTTCCTCGACTGTGTCCGTCTGCACGGAGCGAAACGGCGCATCGGGTCAACAATCAAGAGATCGTGGGACCTGAGCGCTGCGGCAGCCGGGCATGCTTGCCAGCTGACCCCGCTCTCGCCGAGCACCAGGTCACCCTCCGCTCTGAGTCCGATGCCGGCAATCCTACTTCGTAGCCACCAGGGCGAAGAGAGACAGCGCTCCCTCGTCGATTTCGCCTCCCAGCGAGGGATGCACAACCACATCCCTGAATCCGACGGACCGCAGGTGCCCCATGAGCTCATCTGGCGAATAGCTGCAGGTGGACATCGCGTACCGCTGTACCGTCGAGCTTTGGGCATCCACCGTGTACCACCGATCCGTAGCAGTGCGCGAGGACTCATCCCAGAACCGCTCATACAGCAGAAGGTGCGGGTGGTCGGCAAATAGTCCGCGAGGGACTGCGACCCAGTCGGTGATCGTGTCGCCTCCCCCCCGGATTACCGATGGCTGCTGCGGTTCAAGGATAAGGATCCCATCTGGTGCCAGGCAGCTGTACGCCTTGGCCAGGATATCGAGCGCTTGCTCCCGCCTGAAGACGTTGATCTGTCCGAACAGGAGCAAGCAAGCTTCGAACTCCCCGTCGAAGGTTGCCTCGCGCAGATCCGCGTGCAGGAAGTTACAATCCAACCCTTCGCGCTTCGCCACATCCCGCGCGTATTCTATCGACGCGGGTGAGAAGTCGATCCCGACGCCGTGGTGCCCAAGCCGAGCGAGTCTATGCAAGTAGAGCCCCGGTCCACAGGCGAGGTCGATGATGCGAGCTGTTCGTGTCGCTTCAAGCTGTTTCAGTATGAACTCTATGTGAGTGTCGATGACGCTCTCTCGCCGACTAGCAAGGTCGTGTTGCTGCGACAGGTGCTCCATGAGCATGCGTCGACTAAACTCGGGCTCATTCCATGGGATGTTCTCGGCTTCGGTCCAAGGCTGAGGCGGGGTCTTCCGGCCAATGATATCGTGAAGTGTTTGGGTACTATCGGGAGGTTTTCGTGCCGTGTTCTTCACGTTAGTCACTCAGCGGTTCATGCTGACAGCATCGGTACGGGCGGAGCCGGATGCCGTCAAGCGCTTGGGCTCTCGACGGGAAACCTTTGAGTGATAGATAGGGTGCTTCACGAGACCGCGCTGAGCCTCTGACGAACAGGCAAGGCCGAATCCGGTGGCCAGCGGAGAGGTCGATGGACTTCGGAGGAGCGACCTCGACTGTGTGAGCGGTGTGCTCCTCGGCGCCGCTGGTGCGCGCGTGGCACGACGAAGGGCGGGAAGAGGAGCCCAGGAGGGGCCATCCGAGCCCACAGCACAAAGTGAGAAACCGGCAGAAATTCCGCCGGTTTCTTCAGCGCGCCCAGGAGGATTCGAACCTCCGACCCTCGGTTCCGTAGACCGATGCTCTATCCAGCTGAGCTACGGGCGCAAGCGAGGGCGATTCATAGCATGCTCGTGGGGATGTCAATGGAAGAAATCGTCCAGACGAGTACGCTGCGCCCATGCAGTGCTTCCCCGGCGTTACGACGCTTTGCGGTTCCCTGTCTCTCCATCCGGTGAGCACCGGAGCTCTGATGCACAGAGCAGCCTACGCGGCGCTCGGTTTGGACTTCGCCTACATTCCCTTTGGGATCCAAGGGGATCTCGAGGGTGCGCTCCGGGGCATGCGGGCGCTCGGCATCCGGGGCTTCGGGATCTCTATGCCGTACAAGCAGCAGGTTCTGTCGTTTCTTGACCGTCTGGATGGTCTGGCCCAACGTGTCGGAGCCGTCAACACGGTGGTGAATGAGGAGGGTACCCTCGTCGGCTACAACACGGACGCAGCCGGTGCGGTCGCGGCTCTCGAGGAGTGCCGCACGTTGGCCGGCGCAAGGATCCTGCTCGTCGGCGCTGGCGGCGCGGCTCGAGCCGTTGCCCATGGCGTTCTGGAGGCTGGAGCGCGTGTGCTCCATATCGCGAATCGAAGTCCGGAGCGCGCCGGCAGTCTCGCCAGCGAGCTCCTCGCCTCCTATGGGTCTGGGGCGAGGGTCGAGAGCTCGGGCCTCGATGCCCTCGGAGGGGTGGCGAGCTTCGATATCCTCATCAACGCCTCGAGTGCGGGCATGACCGGTCATGGAGAGTTCCCATGGCAGCCCGCGGAGTGCGCGGCCGGGCTGCTAGTCATGGACGTCGTGTACCGCCCCCTCGAGTCAGCCCTCGTCCGACGATGCAGAGCCGTCGGCCAGCCGGTAATTGGCGGCGGTCGCATGCTTCTCCATCAAGCTGCGCGACAGTTCGAGCTGTACACGGGCTGCTCGGCCCCGCTGACTGACATGGCCTCTGCCCTGGAGATGGCTCTGGCACATCGATCATGACCAGAGGCTGCGGAAATCCGTAAATTGTTGCAATCGCCGGTGGCGGGTATGACTCGAATGCCAGGGTTTGTGGGCGCCAAAAGCCTCCGGTGGCGTGGAGTGGAGCTTCTGGCGGTAACTAAATGTCTGTAATGCGAAGACAAACCCTCCGACCTTCGCCCGCTGGCACGCAGCGTGCTTAGTCCCCCAGCATCGCATTGATCGATGCTCTCTCGGCGGCCCCCCGCCGGCAGCTCATCGGGTGCTTCCTTACTGGCGACCAACTTTGCTTACCGCTTAATCCATTCCTTGCTTCTGGCGCCCTTAGCTTAGCAGTTCCTTGTTGGCCATCTGGCCACCGCCCTGGATAGAATCGGATCTCTTGCCGCCTCGATTGGCGATGCTTCCTCGACCCGGCGGGACAACCACCCGTCGGGTCTTCGTGTATTTGTGGGCGGCTCCGCCGTGGGATCTGACTGTGGTGCTAGGAACGCCGCTCCGGTGCCGTTCATTCCGCAGGCATTCGGGCTTCGACTGCGGCTTCGGTGCCCACGCCGAACATGTAGTCTGTCAGGGCCATCTGATGGCATCCCGCACAGCCCGTCGGGGAGGCGAGAACCGCCCCGGTTGCATCGACCACGAAGAACCGCCACTGGTTCGCATGCTTCTCCATGGCGTAGAGTTGCGGAGTGGGCTGGCCCGGTGGCGCGCTCGACGAGCGTTCGCCGTGCAGACGCCTCGAGTGCTCAGCGACGAGCGCTGCGCCTTCCGGGGCCACGGCGCCACGGATGAGCCGGCTATACAGTGGGCGCACCTCGGGGGAGGCACGCACCTCGATGAGCAGGTCGCCGGTGCCATGCCCGAGGGAAACGCCTGGTGGACTCTCTGCGGGCCAGCCCTGGGCCACGGTAAGCCGCGGCCACTGCGGACGGGGAGCCTCCGAGGCTTGGGCGGTCGATGATCCCATGGGAAGCGGTGAATGGGGGGCCGCGCTGGGACCCCGTTCCGATTGGCAGGACGCGACGCCGATCGCGAGCTGTGAGAAGAGGAGCCAACCGATTCGCCCGAGTGCCACGGCCGAGGATGCTAGCACTCTGAACGTGCGCGCGGAGGTCGTCTACCGGTGGCTTGATGGGCTCCTAGTGCTGGTTGCCCCCTTGGGATGCGCGACCACGGATGCGCCGGTGCCGGTGGCTCGCGCGGCATGGTCTACGACGGCATGTGTCGACGCCCCGTCGACGGGTCGGGGTGTGCCCATCGAACCCGAGGGTGCTCCGGGATGGCTCGGCATCGAGATTGCTGCGAAAGACTCGCCGGAACCCCCGGCGACCCTTGTCCACGACGTGACCCCCGGATCGCCGGCCGCCGTGGCGGGGGTTTGCGTTGGGGACGAACTGCTCTCCATTGCTGGGTCGACCGTCTCCGCACCCTCCCGCGCCTCGACTCTTGTCGCCGGGCTGGCACCGGGGCAGAGCGTCGGTATCGGCCTCGTTCGACGCGGCTCCCGACGCCTGGTGCGAGTGAGCGTCGAGGAGCGACCGTCCTTCGAGCGAGTCATGGAGCTGCGTTTCGTTGGAAAGGCGGCGCCAACCCTCGAAGGACTCCGCACCCCTCCCGGTTTGCCAGCTGGCGCGACCGAAGGGCTGCGCGGGAAGGTGGCCATCATTGCCTTCTGGGCGACGCGGTGCCTACGGTGCCAGGTGGCGCTACGGGTTCTTTCGCGCCTCCATGACGAGCTCGCGGAGCGCGGCTTTACCATCGTTGCCGTGACGACCGACAGCGCGCAAGAAGCGCGGCAAACGGCAACCCAGCTGCGGATCCCCTACCCAATCACCTTGGACCCCGACCAGGCTGCGACGGTAAGCTACCGGGCGTGGAGGCTTCCCGCGTTTTATGTCGTCGATCATCGAGGAGTGATCCGCCGGGTGCTCATCGGATACTCCGAGGAGCACCTGTCTGAGGCACGCGCCCTTGTCGAAGAGCTTCTCGAGGCGCTGCACTAAGGAGCTCTGACGTCCGTTCCGGGCGCTCCGCCACGCGAGCGGTGACTGGCAGGCGTGAGGCGCGCTAGCGAAACGGCGCAGGCACGAGGCTCGTAGGGCCAGATATCCGGATCGAAGGGGAGGGCCCGACCCAGGCCGCCTGCGCTGGTGCCGGCGATCAGAACCACGCGCGTATCCTGCAGCTCCGAGATGGTGCGCTCCACCGTTCTGGAGTGCTCGCGAAAAGCGACAGGCACCACGATATGCGGCCTCCCGTCTCGCTGTAGCTTGAGGATCTCCCAAACGAAAGGGGAGGGACCCTCGCACTCGGCGCTGACGGCGATGGCCTCGCCGGGCGCGAAGGGCGCATCGATCTCGAGCCGAAGGAACGTAGACCCTGTAGGCTCCATGCCCGTGACGAGCAGGCGGCGGGGGAGCGTGCTTGCCTGAAGCTGCCAATCGAAGGTAGGACGTGACCACGCGGCGTCGAAAAGCATGAGCGTACCTGGACGGGAGTACCCAGGCAGGCCCAGCAAGACCCTGCTGCGCGAGAACGCGCCGAGCAGCCTTGGCCACGGTAGCGCTGTCCCGTCCAGCGTGCTCCGCAGGACGTCGACGACGTCTGGCTCGTTGTGCCACTGGGGCGACTCCGCGGGTGTGGAGCTCGCTGCTCGCGCCACCAAGGCCGTGGCAGTGCTCCCGTTCCCCGTCCCTTCCGAGAGGCCTTCGAAGAACTCGAAGAAGAGAGCGGCTCCTTCGCTGGTGCGGCTGCGCTCCCTCCCCAGGGCTGCCGCGTGCGGCGTCTCTTGGAACTGGGCGACCCCCCTCCAGTCTTTCGCCGTGGGAGAGCCCGTCAGCCACCAGAGGTAGGTGGCGTAAGCACGACGCAGGTGTGGACTCATCCCCGGATCGAGGCGGAGAGCGATGGCCTCTCCCACGCACAGACTACTGGCACGCTCCAGTGCCATGCCGCGCACCGGCCGAATGCGACATACGGCGCTGCTCGTATCGAACACGCCGAGACCGAGGTCGGCAGGAAGGACCTCGACGGTCGTTTCGCCGAGGCTTTCCTCCACCAGCGCCAGGAGGCCCTCCCCACTTCCGGGTCGCGGCAGGCGGGGCCGCGGCAGATCGAGAGCGCCCGTGAGGCGCGAATACGCGAGCTCCAGTGCCCGCAGTGTTTCCATGGCCGCTGGCACGAGTCGGTGCGCTTCGGGCTCGACACAGACTGGATGGGTGAACGAGCAGGCTCGTAGCTCCAGGCCAAGGGGCCGTTTTCCGGCCGGGCGCATAGGTCCTTTCGGCAGGGACGGATCCATCGGCGCCGCCGGCTGCGGAGGCGGCGGTGGAGGGAGCAGCAGGCCCTGAGCCCCAGCCGGACTGGGGGCGATCGCTGCGCACAGGCTCGCGAGAGTGGCCAGCGTGGCAAGCCAGCCACGGTAGTTTGCTCTGTGGCGGTGTGGGCGAGCCATACCCCGGGATTTGACACCGAACTGGACAGCACCGCTATACTGTTGCGCCTCAGCGGCGTATTGAAGCGCACCAAGTCGGAGCCACATGGCAGAACCACAGTTCGACCCCGCAGGAATGCTCCAGATCGACCTCGGTCGGGGCGTAGTCCAACTTCGCGGCGCATCCCCGCGCTTGGTGGTCCCGTCGGAGGTGCTCGTAGGTCTCTGCAAGGAGGCCGGACCGGACGCCCTGGTCGACTTTGGCCGGCGCTGGGGCACGGAGCTCGGTGCCCGCGTGGCCGAACGGCTCGGAATCGAGGCTTCGAGCAGCAGCGTGGAGGCCTGGTTGGCCCACCTCGGCGGAGAATGGGCCCTCGCTGGTCTCGGAAGCCTCGCGTTCGAACGATGGGGGAAGGTGCTGGTCGTATGTGTCGAGGACTCGCCGCTCGGGCCAGAGGGCGACCCACTCGGTGAGGCTGTGATTGCTGGCGCCCTGCAGCGCTCGGCTTCCCGAGACTTGGGCGTTGTGGGCCTGGGCCGCAGCGATTCCACGGCGCGGTTTGCCGTGCTGGCGCCCGCAGCTGCCGACACGGTCCGGCGCTGGTTTGCAGATGGGGTTTCGTGGGGCGACGCTGTGATGCGGCTACACGCAGGTCAGGGGGCTCAATGAATACGGAACAGCGGATCGCGAGGCTGGAAGGATTGCTGGAGCGTGTCCAGCGTAACGCGGCGCTCCCGCGCATGCTCTCCGCCCAGCAGGCTCCGCCTCCGCCCCAGGTTGCCGAGATCGACGAGGATGACATCGAGATAGACGACAGCGACCTCATCATGGGTGCCAGTCTGTCGCCCGAAGCGCTGGAGCAGCCATCCGCGTCGCAGCAAGCGGACAACGTTCCGTCGGACCGCCCCGGAATGGTGCCATCCAGCATGGATGAAGCCTTCTCCGACGTCGCTGTGCCCCTTCCGACGCTCCCACCGGTTCAGCACCAGCACCCGCCCGTCGTCGGGACGTCCCCTCAGGGGGAGGACACCCTGCACGTCGATGACGGTGACGATCTGGGCCTGGCATCTGGCGGTGACTTGCACGCCGTCGCGGAACGCTACGCCCCGACGGTGGAGTTGGAGGAGCCTTTCGACGCCGAGCTCGAGCTCGATGACGTGCCACCTCCCTCGCTGCCGGACACGAGCCTCCTGCCAGGCAGCGACCTCGCGGAACCAGCCGAACACGATCTGGCCACCCTTCCCCCGAGCGGGTCCGCTGCGACTGCCGAGCAAGCACCTGCTGCCGCGCCGGTCTCGGTGCCGAGCACGGCGACGTCCTCCCAGCGGCCCCCCCCATCGACGCACGGCGAGCTGGAAGAGGCGGAAGCGGGTGTACCAGCTCCGCCGCTTGTGTCCGCGTCGAAGGAACACGTCGAGGAAGTGCCGTCGAGCGCAGCTCCCGTGGTTTCACTGGATCCGAATACGCGACAGCGCGTGGAGCGTTCAGCCTTGGCATCCAGCGCTGAGGCCATTCAGTACCTGGGGCGTGTACGAACCAGCATGCCTCGGACCTTCATGGAGGTTCTCGACGGTTCGCTCTCCCTCACGGGGCCAGAGGTATAGGCAAGCGGTCATTCATGGCGCTCCGTGCATCCACACTCCGTGCGTAAGGCGGTAGTGGAGGGCCGGCGTCACGGCGAGAATGCTGAAGCCGGCCACCGAAAGGACGAGGCGGGCTCCTGCGCTGCGGGTGCGACGTGCCGCGGCCTGCGCGACCTCTGGGTGGCGGGCTGCCAATTCCATGGCGAGGACTGCCGACAATCCCTCGTAGGCGGTCCAGGCGAGGCTCGCGAAAAGAGGGAATCCGACGGCACGGTGCTCCCAAAGGAAGAGGCACCACGGGCACTGATGCGCCAGGACCCCGTAGTGATACGGCGCGAGCCAGCGCGTCAACGCGGTTGTCCCGGCGAGCACGTAGACGAGCGCCGCCCCGGCACCGAGTAGCGCGACGGGGCGCGGGTGGGCCGCGCGCCGACGCGTGAGGAGCAGGCCGCAGCCGAGGACCACGCACCCGGAAGCACCCGCGAGCATCCCAGCCATGCTGCCCGTGGCAAGCTCGGAGGTAAGTCCAGCTCCGGCCCGCTCGTAGACGAGCGCGCAGCAGGAGGCAGGAGTGCTCGCGTCGATGCGGGTCAGGGCTCGCATGCCCTCCGTGATGGCGAGCAGTACGAGCGGAAGCGCTACGAGGATCGCCTTGGCCAAGGGCAGCACCAAGGGCGACAGGGGATAGGGTCGGTTCACCCGCTCCACGACGTGAACAGCGGCCAGCGCGAACAGCGCGATGGCTCGGAGTACCAGGGCACGGGGAGCGAGGTCTCCAGCGGCCTCCAGCACGCCGGTGCCGCACATGGCGCCAGGTATGGCTGCTGGCAGCACCGAGCTGATGCCAACGAGCATCAACAAGGTTGCTCCAGCGAAGCAGCTCGTTCCCCAGCGCGTTAGCAGCGTGGCGGTTTCGAATCGCGACTCGAGCAGCAACTGTGCCTTGCTCGCCGATGCGGGAGTCCAGCGGGTCAACACCTGCGTCGCGACGGTCGCGGCGCCCAACAGCAATAGGACGCTGCAGAGGTCGATGACCAATATGGCCAGAACTACTGGATGGCTGATCATCGCAGCCCGCTCAGCGGCTCACTGCGCGAATCCGCCGCTGAGCTGCTGGTCTGAGCAGTGAGCTGACCTGCCTCCAGCCGATACTGCTGAGGGAACGGACGGCGCGCGCCGAGGCGCGGATCGTGGGATGCGACGACGACCACGGCGCCACGGGCTGCCTCCTCGATGATCACCTGTTCCACCATTTCCACGGCGGCACCGTCCTGGTTCGCGGTAGGCTCGTCCAGCAGAAGATAGCGCGGCTCAGCGACGAGGGCGCGGGCCAGCGCCACGCGCTGCTTTTCACCGACGGAGAGCTCTCGTGCGACGCGATCCTGGAGGTGGTCAGCATGGACACGCCCCAGTGCATCGCGGCAGCGTTGCCATAGCGCACGCGGGCTTCCTCCGCGGGGGATCCAAGGGAGCAACACGTTCTCCGCGGCGGTGAGATCATCGAGGAGCTCTGCACGCTGGAAAGCGAAGCCGACGGACCGGCGCCAGCGGTCCCGGTGCTCGGACGTGTAGCGGCTCACTGGCTCGCCGTGGGCGACGACCTCGCCCGCCGTGGGCCGGACGAGCCCCGCAAGCACCTGCAGGAGCGTTGTCTTGCCGGAGCCGGTGGCGCCCATGAGGAGTACGCTTGCTCCAGGTCGTGCGTCGAGCTGGACGTCGCGCAGCACGAGGCGCGAGCTGCCGTCGGCCAGCTGCCGTACGAGGGAGACGTTGAGGCACTGAAGCCCGAAGCCGCCTCGTGCTTCGGCGGAAACCAACGTCACGGCGGCTCCTGGATGAAGAGGTGGCCGATGGACGTCGCCGTCTGGCGCAGGACGGGAAGCAAGTGCGCCAAGCAATAGGGGACGACCACGAGCGCCAAGACTTCGAGGAGCACGAGGCTGGCCCCACTGGGGGTGAGGGTGAGCGGCGGTATGGCCACCCCGAGCAGCACCTCGCCAAGGCCAGCAGCGCTTGGTGTAAACGTGACGAAGACCGCGAGCGCGAGCCCGATGGCAGTCGAGGGGACCGCGATGAGCGAGGCGCTGAGGAGATGCAGCGCCGCGACGTCTCGTGTCGTCCAGCCGAGAGCCTTGAGCAGCGCCACCTCGCGGCGGTTCGAACGAGCCTCCTGGGCTACGGCGAGTACCACCAGCGCCAATCCCAGCAGGGCGGGCACGGTCATGAGCGCTGCCAAACCACCGCCCCTCGCAGCCTCGCCGGCATAGCGATCGAGTTCTTCAGTTCGCGTCGTGATGCGAACCGGGAAAGGGAAGGCCTCGCTAAGGTCGGGCAGCATGGCGTCTACCTCTGCAGGATGGTAGACGCTGACCGCGAGATCGCTGGCGTGGTCGACACCGAGTCCCAGGAGCCTTCGAGCGTCGTCGGCGTGAAGGAAAACCAGATTGCGTGTTGCGGTGCTGGCGGTCGGTCCGAGCACCTGCCGGACCCGGTACCGTGCAGTCGACACCCCACGCAGCTGCAGCGATTCGCCAGGGGATATGCCGAGAGCCTCGCCGACGATTGCCTCGCCGCGACGAGGTGGCTCCATCGCGGCTGCTCCAGAGAGGCCAAGGGCGCGGGCTCGTGGGGCAGCGTCGGCGTCGCCCGGCGACAAGGCTACGACCGTCGTCGTGGACCTGCCTACACCCACGATACCCCAGATTCTCGGGGTCGCTTGCGTGACGCCTACCACGGCGAGCGCCCGAGCCACGGCCTCCTCCGCCGGCAGGGGGCGCCAGCCGAGTGGGGTCACCTGCCGCACCACCATGGCAGGGCCTGCGGCGAGGAGCTCGCGCGCCGTTTCCGTGACCGCCTGCGTGTAGAGCAGGGGCACTGCAACGACGGCAGTGACTGCTGCGAGGCACGCTCCGACGAAGCCACTGTGCCCGGGGCGGCGCAGGATCTCCCTGCCAGCCCACCAGAGCAGGTTCAATCGCCCCGCATCATTCATGCGATACCGCTTCAGGCGGCAAGCTGGGAACGTACCGCGGATCCACCCCAGGATGCAGGTAGCGAGGAGCTCCGGCTGCATGCCTTGCCCCAAACCAAGCGAGACGGGCAAACTCACCGAGAGCTGGCACGTCTGCGCCATCCTGAGCAGATAGCGTCAGGCGCAGGATGATGGCGAACCACGCGAGCAGCGTCAATCCGGCTGCCGTGGCAATGGTCCGCCTCCCCCGGTACAATGGAGCCTCCGTGTGCGGCAGATAGGGGCGCGCCTGCTCGCGACTCACTGCTTGCCTCGAGCGCTTTGCAAAGCGTCCCACAGCTCGGGACTCAGCTGCTCTAGTCGGAACTCGCGGCTGCCTCCGTGCCGTGCCTTGAATACACTAGCGTCGGCTTCACTGGCCAAGGGCACGATGGCTGGCCCCATGGGTCCCACGACGTCGGAACCCGCCACCCAAATCGCGGCAGAAGCGTCCAAAGGGCTGCCGCTGAAGTAGTCGCGGGTCATGACGCGCTTCACATCCTGCTTCGCGACGTGAAGGTGCACGTCTGGCCGAAGGTAGGCCTTGAGAAGGCAGCTCGTTCCGCAGAAGTAATACGCTGCACCGTCTTGCAGCTCGATCGCAGAGGCGAGCTTCTTGCCGTCGTCGATGCTCATTGCGCACACTGGGCAGCGATCCCCCGGCGACGGGCGCAGCCTCCCGTCAGGGGTGAGCCGCTGACGCGCCGGTGACGCTCGCACCGCGGCCTCTGGTTGGTGGCTCGTGGGCATGGGCTCTGCCGCTGGAGCTCCAACGGAAGGACGCGTACGGGGAACCGGATCCGTTTGGCAGCTGCACCCCAGCATGAGGGCGAGCGACGTCGCAACCCGCGCCCACGAGCCCCGGCGCGTCCTCCTGCCTGTGCGGCCTGCCTGCGCGCCAGGTCGCCCCGGAATCGGCCAGGTGCCCGTTATTGAGGGGGAATGGGCCCCGCCACCTTCGCTTCGCGGCGGGTCTGCTACTGACCCAACAGTGGCCGCTTCCCTCGACGTGGTTTCCATGTTCGGTCTAGGCATCGTCGGCATTGGGCATTGTGCTGGTATGTGTGGACCATTGGTGCTGGCATTGCCCAGCGGCTACGGTTCACTGCGTCCTCACTTTCTTTATCACCTTGGGCGGGTGAGCACCTATACACTAACCGGAGCCGTCATCGGAGGGGCCGGGGCTCTGCTCCGGGCAGCAGGCGGAGCCGCAGCCACCACCCCGGCTGCGGTGGCGCGGGTGCAGCTCATCTTCTCACTCGCCGCTGCTCTCGTGCTCGTGTTCTTTGGGCTGGTCCGCCTCGGGGTGGCCAAGGAACCGCGCTGGATGGCCACCGTTTCTCCGGCGCGTTTGCCAGGTTTTCGGCGCGTTCAGCTCAGCGCGATGCAGCGGGGTGGCGGCGGGTCGCTGATTCTTTTCGGCGCGCTCCTGGGCTTCCTGCCGTGTGGGCTCACCTATGCGGCCTTCGGGAGGGTCTTGTCGGTCAACGGGTCAGTGGCGGGCGCGACCCTGATGCTCGCCTTCGGTTTGGGAACCCTGCCGGGCCTACTGCTGCTGGGGCGCCTCGGCTCGGGGATTGCGCGTCGTCACGCCAAGCTCTTCGACGTACTGAGCGGCGTGCTCTTGGTCGGTATGGCGGCGTCGCTCCTCGTCGATGCCGTCGTCGCGCTGCAGTGACATCGGGGGCCGTCGCAGCTGCCGGAAGGCGACTCACGAGCAGCACGAACGCTCAGTTGGCGAGCTCCGTCGAGTCGGCGAACCGATACCCGACGCCGCGCACCGTCTCGATGTAGTCTCGCGCAGGACCGAGCTTCTCGCGCAAGCGCTTCACGTGAGCGTCGACCGTCCTCGTCGAAATCTTCGTATCGATCCCCCACACGTGATCCAGCAGTGCCGTGCGCGACTGAACGCGGTTGCGGCGCTCGTAGAGCGTGATCAGCAAGCGGAACTCGATCGCCGTGAGCTCGATCTCTTCTTCCGTCACCCAGACGCGATGGGCATCGCGGTCGACACGGAGGCACCCGAAGTGCAAGTGGCCGTTCGTGGGTGCCGGGATTTCTTGACGCCTCAATACTGCTCGGACCCGCAGCAGCAACTCGCGCATACTGAACGGTTTCGACACATAGTCGTCCGCACCGAGCTCGAACCCCACGACACGGTCGATCTCCTCTCCCTTCGCCGTGACCATGACGATGGGCGTCTTGCGTGTCCCCTCCTCGTCACGCAGGATGCGGCACACCTCCGTGCCAGCGACGTCGGGGAGCATCAGATCGAGAAGCACCAGGTCGGGCCGGTGCTCCCGCGCGAGCTGGAGTCCGTCTCTGCCCAGGGCCGCTTGCAGGACCTCGTGTCCAGCCAGTTTGAGGTTGTACTCGAGCACCGTGCGAATGTCGCTCTCGTCCTCGATCACGAGAATTCTTGCCATGCCAGTGGAATGGCAATACCCAACGGGTGTGACCCTCCGGTGACGTGTGGGTGGCAGGTCGCGGAACTCTCGTCGCAGTGCACCCCTGTGCGTGTTCCGCTAGCCAGCGCCTCGCGTGACGAATGAACCTTGATTCGGCGCGGAAACGGTGAGTGTTCGGTGAAGTATTCTGGGCGTTCGCCGGCATTTTGCTGCAGCGCCACGTGGCTGTCACGAATGGCCTACAAGCTCCCTCCCATTCAATGGACTTCGATACGTGGACCCAAACGGGGCACGACTCGCTGCGCACACGCCGCCTCGTCATGGGCTACGGCGTCGGTGTGGCGAGCGTCGTGCTCGTCGCGACTTTCGTCTCCCTCACGGCCTCTGGCGGTGCCAGGAATGAGTTGGAGGATGAGCAGGTTCGCAGCGTCGAGCTGGCAACGCTTCCAGAGGTCGCAGAGCCAGAGCCCGAACCGGAGCCAGCGGCTGCACCGCCGCCGGTAGAGCCAAAGGCCACCTTGAAGCGGTTGACCGTGCCGGTCGAAGTCCCGGACGATGCACCCGAGGAGGTCGAGCCGACCCAGAACAACCCCTATGACAGCGGCGATCCGTATATGTACGCCGGGGCGCCCGAACCTGAAGCGCCCAAGCCGATCGTGGCGAAGGCGGTAGCCCCGCCGCCGAAGCCAGTCGTCGAGGTGAAGCCGAAGCCGAAGCCGGCTGCCCCAGTTCGGGTCACGGAGAACATGAGTCAGCCCGTATGCACCATTCCCGCCGCGAACTACCCGCCCGGAGCCAAGGCGCAGGGCATCGAAGGGACCGTCATCGTCCGTTTCGTCGTCACGGAGACAGGCGAAGTACGAGGTGTGAGGGCAATGCGCGGGCCTGCTGAGCTGCGGGAAGTCAGCGAGGCGGCCGTTCGCAGTGCCACCTGTACGCCAGCGATACTTGACGGCGCGCCTGTCATGGTCTTCCAGGCGCGGCCATTTCGCTTTCGTCTCAAGACCTGAGTCCCGATCCAGACGGCAGCTCGCTGCTGTAGCGAACGTCTCTCGAATAATACTCAAGTAGGAGTAGTAGATAATGTCATTTGATCTCGTTCACATATTCTCCCAAATGAGCGGCCTCGCGCTCGCTATTGCAGGCGTGTTGGTCATCATGGCCATCGCCAGCGTGGGGGTCGTCGTCGAGCGCGTCCTGACGTTCCGTAAGTCAGCGAAAGAATCACGCGCCTTCGCCGCGGAAGCCGCGAAGCTCCTTGATGACTGGAAGGTCGAAGAGGTCGTCGAGCGTGCCAAGAAGCACAAGGGCTCGACCCTGGCGCGTCTCTTTGAGGCAACCACCGAGCGCTACCTGCGGGCCTACGAGGATCTCGAAGGGGGCATGACTCCGGTGGAGCTTGCGCGAAACGAGTCTGAGAGGCGACGCGAAGCCCTCGGCGCCGACCTGCGCCGCGGTTTGGGCGTATTGGCCTCGGTCGGTTCGGTGGCGCCCTTCGTCGGCCTTCTCGGCACGGTCGTGGGCATCATTGGCGCATTTCAGGGCATCGCAGCAACCGGCTCCGGCGGCTTGGGAGCTGTGTCGGCGGGCATCGCGGAGGCACTCATCGAAACTGCCTTTGGTCTCATGGTGGCCATTCCTGCCGTGCTGTTCTTCAATTACCTCACGGCACGGGTGAACTCCATCGAGCTGGCACTCGCGCGAGCCGCGGGCGAGTTGCTGGACGAGATGCAGCGCCAGTATGGTCGCAAACACGAGAAAAGAGCGTCGCGGACGGCAGCGGCCTGATTCTTGGCGGTCCAGGTCCCACGGAGCATTATGGCTTTCACTGCACAAACGAGGGTCGGGAAGTACAGCCCTGAACCCGACATGAACGTGACTCCGCTCGTGGACGTCGTCCTCGTGTTGTTGATCATCTTCATGGTCATCGCGCCAGCACTCAATGAGGGCGAGCATGTGGAGCTGCCAGAGATCCTTATGCCAGATCCTAAACCGAAGGACATGAATCCCATTGAGGTGGCGATGGCATACAACGGAATTGTTCTGGTAGATAGGGAGCGCGTTAAGTCGAACACGCTAGCGGAGCGCTTGCGGCGCCTGCATGAGGAAGACGAAGAACGAAATCTGCTTCTGCTCACGGATGGCAGGCTGCCGTACAAGAAGGTCCGCGAAACGTTTGCTGATCTGCAGAGTATCGGATTTAAGGGGGTTTCTCTCAAGGTGATCGAGCGAAAGCCGCCGGGCGCCGAAAGGTAGTTCTAATCATGGGAATGAATTTGGGCGGTGGCAAGAAGGGTAGCATAACGCCACATGTGAACGTGACCCCCTTGGTCGACGTGACGCTGGTGGTGCTCATCATCTTCATGGTCGTCGTTCCGCTCATGACGAAGACCTTCTGGCTGAACCTGCCGAAGGAGAGCGAGGACGAAGACAAGGAAGCCGATGTCGATAAGAGCAAGAAGAACGAGCCCCTCGTGATGACAGTGGATAAGGATGGTGTCGTCCGAGTCAATAAGGCGGTCCTCGCACCCAGCGATATTGGGAGACGGCTGCCGAGGATGCTGGCCGCCAAGGAACAGAAGGTGCTGTACTTTGACGCACACGACGAGCTCCCTTACGGCAAAGCTGTGGATGTTCTCGACAGGGCCCGCGCTGGTGGCGCTCGGTCGATAGCCATGCTCACCCAAAAGGTCGCACACTGAGGGGCCTGCCGAGGTCTCCTCACCCGGAGCTGGGCGGTTTGGGCGGCATTCGCCCGTTCCAGGGGCCACACCCTGGCTCTGCTCGACCGCCGCAAGCCCAGTGTTCCACTCTGCCAAGTTCGCTCGGTGACAACGATCGAGCGGACCGAGCTTCCTCTCTCCCGCTGAATGTTCCCAAGAGATCCATGCGAAAGACACGCCTCATTCTGCCCCTGCTACCCTGCTTGTCCCTCGTGCTTTCCACCGTCGAGGTCTACGCTCAGGAGGACGATCCAGGGGGCACTGAGCCAACGGGGGAAACGCCAACGAATCCGGATGGAGACGGCGCACCAACCGCCCCTGGAGCGAGCGATGGGAACGAGCGGGACGAGCCCTCAGGGGAGGCTTCACAGGAGGACCCAGCCGAGGACGAGTACGAGGCACTCTACGAGGCAGAGTTCGGGGACGAGGAGGGGGTAGCCGAAGCAACACCCGTCGAGGAGCTGAAGTCGCCACCGCCAGCGGGGAAGGGCGTCGTGTGGGGTGTCCTCAGGGATTCGGAGTATCGCGAACCGCTCTTCGATGCGACGGTGGCGGTGGTAGGGACCGAACACCAGGCCGTTACCGATATCGACGGCAGGTTTCGCCTGGAGCTTCCACCGGGAACATATAGTCTGCGCTTCTTCGCCCCCATGCACCGGCCTACACGGCTCGATGGCGTGACAGTTGTGGTCGGGGGAGTCGTGGAACACAGCCTCGTGGTGGAGGCGGAGGACATGGGGGAGGCCATCGACGTCGTCGCCGAAGCAGAGAAGGCGAACCTCGAGGGCCAGACCCTTGCGCGTCAGCGTTCGGCGTCCGTCGGTGACAGCGTAGGCCGGCACGAGATCTCGAAGGCCGGCGATAGCACGGCTGCGCAGGCAGCGCAGCGCGTCGTGGGGGCAACCGTCATTGGGGGGCGCTTCGTCTATGTTCGCGGTCTCGGGGAACGCTATAGTAATGCCCTCTTTGACGGCGCGCCGCTGCCCAGCCCCGAACCCGATCGAGCAGCTGTTCCGCTGGACATCTTTCCAGCAGACGTCCTGGACTCCGTCAATCTCATCAAGACATTTACCCCGGACGTGCCAGGAGACTTCGCTGGCGGGTCCGTGCAGGTACACACCCGAGCGATCCCCGACGAGTTCGTCTTTGGCGCTGGCGCCTCCATTGGCTTCAATACCGAGAGTACATTTCGCGACCGTCTCCACTACAGCGGCAGCGGTACCGACTGGCTCGGGTTCGACTCCTCGCGCGGGCTCCCTAGCGGAATATCGAGAGACTACCCACGGGTGGCTGGCGAACAACCAGACGGAACTGTCCTGACGCGGGAACAGTTGGCCGAGGAAGGCAAGCTGCTCAACAGCTCATTCGGGTTCAGGGAGGGTGTTTTCACGCCGCCCGACTTTGGCGTCAACGCGGTGATCGGCAACGGGTGGAAGCTCGCGGGGGACCAGAAGCTCGGAGCGATCGCCGCACTGAGCTACAAGCGGGGCTGGGACACCATCGAGAAGACGGAAAGGGAGTTCCGAGCGAGTGTCACCGATCCCCGTGGCTACGAGCCACTCTTCGAGTACGATGTGACACAGTCCACCGAAACCGTTCAGTGGGGAGCATTCGGGAGCCTCGCCTATCAGCTGGCAGCAGGGCATACACTTCGCCTCGTCACTTTGCGCAGCCAGATTGCGGATGATGAGGTCGAGCTCTTTCGAGGCAGGAGCGAGGAGCGATCCAGGTATGTGACCGGTTCGCGACTTCAGTTCGCTGCCCGGGCCCTTTCGGCGCTCAAGCTGTCGGGCGAACACGTGTTCAAAGCCCTCGACGAAGGGAGGCTCGACTGGAGCGGTCTTTACTCCGTCGCCGAACGCGATGAGCCCGATACGAGGGATATCGCGTTTGCGCGTCAGGAGGATGGCGAGCTCGAGTTCCTCAACACGTCGGATTCCGGCCGCCACTTCTTCGCCGAACAAGACGAGCGGGGAATCGTAGGCACCCTCGACTGGACTCAGCCCCTGCTCCCCGAGGACAAGGCCAAGTTGAAGTTCGGATCCCTAGCCAGCGTCAAGGACCGCGAGTTCAATGCTCGGCGCTTCAACCTCTCGGCGCGGCCGGGTCAGACGGCGCGCTTCAGTTGCGCCGGGCCGGAGCTCGATCAAGGTTGTGTCGATTCCATCTTCACCGATGAGGCACTCGAGAGTGGCGACCTCCGCATGGAGGAGAGAACCCAGCGGAGTGATGGATACACGGCCGACCTGGACGTTTTCGCGGGCTACGTCATGGCGGATATCGAAGTCGTCCCAAGGTTTCGCGCCATTGTCGGGGAGCGCATCGAGTACACGCGCCAAACCATCGAGCCGTGGAGCTTCGGCTCCGGAACCGATCCTGGGGAGGCGTCCCTGAGCAGTACCGACCTGCTGCCCTCTCTCTCGCTCGTGTACTCGGCGACAGAGCACGCCAAGATTCGATTGGCGGGTTCCCGCACCCTCGCGCGACCTCAGCTCAGGGAGCTTGCGCCTTTCGCCTTCAACGACAACTTCGGAGGGCGCTCGACCGTCGGAAATCCCGATCTGACGCTCACTCAGATCACCAACGCCGACCTGCGGTTCGAATATTTCCCCACCATGCGCGAGGTCGCCGCGGTCAGCCTCTTCTACAAGCATTTCGAGGATCCCATCGAGCTGACGCTGCTCGACGCGGGCGGTTCGAACCCAATTCGCAGCTTCAGGAACTCGCCGGGCGCCCACCTCTATGGCGTGGAGCTCGAAGTTCGAAAGGAGCTCGCCTTCGTCGACGACGTGTTGAAGTTCTTCACGGCCGTGGGGAACCTGACCCTGGCCAGATCGCGCGTCGAGGTCGAGCAGACCGGCTTCACCACTCTGACCAGCCTGGAGAGACCTATGGTCAACCAAGCGCCCTGGGTCATCAATCTCGCCTTGGACTACGACAACACGACAAGCGGGACTGCGGCGCGGATCCTCTATAATGTCCAAGGTCGGCAGCTCGTCGAGGTCGGTACCAGCGGAATCCCCGACGCCTACCTTCATCCGAGGCACGTTGTCGACCTGGTCGCCTCGCAGCGCGTGAGCGAGCGAGTGACAGTGAAGGTTGGCGTGGACAACGTGCTCAACGCGAAATACCTGGTGACTCAGGGCAAGGACCGTGAAGGCAATAACGTGCGGGAGGAGTATACGTCTGGTACAGCCATTTCCGTGGGGGCCGGTTACAGCCTCTGAAGCCAGTCCCGTGCCGTCGATGGGAGATGCGGATCAGTCCGCTTTCGGGACGTCACGGTCATGTTGCGCAGCGACAATCGTTCTTTCACGGGAGTGTGCCAAGGTGCGCATCAACTCGTTAAGGAGAAGTAATTATGGTTATTATTCCTAGGTTGACTCTGGCGCTGCTTTGGGCGGTGCTTCCAATCGGCGTTATGGCTTGCAGTGACGACAGTGACGGCGGCGGTCACGCCGGGGCCAATGGGGAGGCTGGTGGCGGCAACACCGGCACGGGGGGTAGCGGGAATGGGGCTGCGGGTTCCGAGAACGGCACCGCGGGTGACGGTTCCGTTGCCGACTGTGACCTCAGTCGGGAAGGGCGTGAAAAGGTGGTCATCGATGAAGACATCGACCAGGACATGAGCCTAGACGCCTCCAACTACTACGTCATTGAAGGCATCGTGCACGTCCTCGATGGCGCTACTCTCACCGTCCCGCCGTGTACGCGCATCGAGGGGGACGGCTCCACGCTGGGTACCCTCGTTGTGTCGCGTGGAGGCCGGATCGTCGCGGACGGTGATGCTGACGCTCCAATCCTCTTCACGAGCTCCAACACGGCCGTCGCTGGCGTCGACGCGGAACCGGGGGATTGGGGCGGCCTTGTCATTCTGGGTCGTGCACCCAATGCCGCAGGTGCCAATGTCTTGATCGAAGGCATGGCTGACGACGCGCTGAACCAGCACGGCGACGTGGATCCGGACCCCGATGACGACAGCGGGGTGCTGAGGTACGTGAAGATCGAGTACTCCGGTGTCGACCTCGGGGACGGCAATGAGATCAATGGACTCAGCCTTGGTAGCGTGGGCGCGGGGACCACGATCAGCCACGTCATGGTTGCCAATACCTTGGATGACTGCTTCGAGTGGTTTGGTGGTACTGTGGATGCCGATCATCTCATCTGTGAGAACCCCGGCGACGATATGTTCGACACGGACGATGGCTACCAGGGTAGCCTGGAGTATCTCTTCGGGCGCCATGGTGCTGCCCTTAGCGGCGATCCCAGCGGATTCGAATGGGATGGGAGTACCGACACCGATGGATCGATAGATACCATCGTGAACGTGAGGAACGCCACGATGTGCTCGGGTGAGAGCGCGCAGTTCGGTATGGTGCTCCGGCGTGGCATTAGGGGCAGCATCGAGAACGCCGTGGTGCTGGGCTTCCCTATCGGTGTCGACGTGCGCGACGAGGATTTCGAGGACGGCAGCGACCATGACGGCGATGTGACGATCGAGAACTCTATCATCGTTGCCGAGGCCCTCGCTCGTGATGAGAGCGGCGAAGACAACAACGATGCTGGCTTCGACGACGAGGCCTGGTTCCTGGAAGGTGAGGGCAACACCACCGACGAACCTGACTTTGATGTCGGCGATTGCATGGACAGCGACGGTCCGGGTTCGTCCGTCTCGGGTTCCGGCCTCGGCGCTTTCACCGATGACACCGATTGGGTGTATGGCGTGTGGACGGGTTGGGAGCTTTGAGTCGGACGAGCTAGCCGTCACGTTGCGGCGGTGAAGCGTCGAACTTGGAGCCATGGTCGAGGGCGGCTTTCGGGTCGCCCCCGCTTCCCTTCGTGCGCGAGGGAAGCGCGAGTGAGTCGACGGCAAGGAGAACGCAGACCGGCTGTCGGCCGTCCAGCAAGTCCTGGCGCTTCCTCCGTGGTCGAGCAGGGTCAGGATTGCGGACTACAGGGGTGGGGCTCTGTCGGTTGGAGCATCAAGTTGCTTGACGCGCAGGCTCGGGCGCGAGACCTTGGCGCTCAGACCGCGCGGCCAAGTTCCCGCGGGCGTGATTGTTTCGAGCCAGGAGGTAAGTCTTCGATGAAACGCGCATTGGTTGCCCTTCTCGCGATGCTTGTCGTGGGCTGTGGGTACTCCGAGCAGCAGTGGCAGGCCCAACTTGGACGCTACGGCGCGCTCGACAAGAAGTACGAGCAGGAGCAAGCGGCCCATCAGGAGACGCAGAAGGCGCTCGAGGCGACTCAGAAGCGGGTCGCGGAGCTGGAGAACCAGCTGCGGAAGATGGGCTTCAATGTCGACTCCCTACACGCCCAGCTCCAGCAGGAAGGGACGGAGAGAGCGCGCCTGGCGGCCGATCTGGATCAGACCCAGAAGGCTCTCGAAGAGTACATGGCTCGGGCGCAGCAACTCGAGAAGATCAAGGCGCGCTTCGAGCTGCTTCGAAAGAAGCTGCAGAAGTTGACCGATCTTGGCTTGAAGGTGGAGATCCGGCGCAATCGCATGGTGATACGTCTGCCTGGTGACGTGCTCTTCGCGTCTGGACAAGCCAAGCTCACTGACGAGGGCGAGGGTGTGCTGCGCACGGTCGCGGATGTCATTCGTACGGACTCCCAGTTAGCGAAGCGGTACTTCCAGGTCGCGGGGCATACCGACAACATGCCCTTGAAGGGCGGGCGATTCGGAGACAATTGGGGTCTCAGCCTGATGAGAGCGCGCGAGGTGCTGCTCTACCTCATTGCCCCAACCGACGCGAAGGATGGCGGAGGAGGTCTCAACCCAGAGCGACTCCACGCCGCCGGCTACGGCGAGACGGATCCCGTGGAGTCGAACGAGACCGCGGGGGGGCGGCAAGGCAATCGTCGGGTAGAGCTCGTCCTCATGCCCGACGTCGAGGAGATGCTCGATCTGAAGTCTTTGATCTGAGTCCCCGAGCGGGGAAGCGCCCGCCGTGACCGTACCGCCGCCCGATGACCAGTCGCGCGGCGGTCGTGCGTTTTTCGGGTCGGCCTGGCCCGGCGAGCGTGCATCGAAGCCGCGCCTGCCGCTGTCTTGTGGCCAGAAGCCAGGACCTGGGATTAGACTTGCGTCCGTGCCGCCCACACCTTCTCTCGAGGAACTGATGCAGGAGTACGTGGCGGGAAGTGTAGCGGCGTTCGAGGAGCTCTACCGGCGGATGTCGCCGCACCTGTTCACGTACTTGGTGCGTCTGACGAGGGAGCCCTCTCGCGCGGAGGACCTGCTTCAGGTCACGTTCACCAAGATGCATCGGGCACGAGACAGCTATCTCGCGGGAGCTCCTGTGTTGCCGTGGGTTCTTGCGATTGCTCGGCGTTCGTTCTTCGACTACCGACGAGCGGCAGGCAGCCGTCCCGAAGAGCTGAGTCCCGATGGGACGATGCCCGAAGTGCCGCAGGAGCATGCCGTTCCAGTCGAGCTAGCGGAGGCGATGGAGCTCGCGCTGGTTCGGATGCCGATGGCTTACCGAGAGGCCATCGAACTTACCAAGATCACCGGCCTTTCCGTCGCCGAGGCTGCGGAGGTCCTCGAATCGACGCCGAGTGCCGTCAAACTCAGAGTGCATCGTGGTTATGCCATGCTCCGCAAAAGGCTCGAGGCGTACAACCGAGGGACGCAGCCGTGAGCATCCCTCCGGTGGATCAGGCGCCGCTCTTGCGCCGTTTGGTGCTGCCGTCATCGGCCGTGAGCCAAGCAATCCTGGAGCGCTGTGGCTCTCATTTGGAACCGCGCACGATTCGCTCGCTGCGCTTTCGTCTCGTTCTCTCGACGCTCGTGAGCGCGGCAATGGTATTGACGCTGCTCGGCATAGCGTGGACAGGACACCTCTCGGATCACTCGCTGTTGTGGACGGTCGTGCTGGGGCTTGGGTGGGGACTGCTGCAGCTAGGCCTTCTGCTGACTGGGATGGCGAAGCCACCCGGCAAAAGAATAGGACGGCGCTGGCGTCGAGCCGCGATCCTCGGTGCGCTGGGGGTGGCCTTGCTGCAACCGCTGCTCGTGACGAGCGATGTAGGGTTCTGCGCGGCGGATGCCTCGCCGATGGCGGCTCGTTCGGCTCTGTTCTGCGCCCTCGAGAGCATCGTCCTCGGAGGGCTGGTGACCACAGCGATGATACTGATTTGGCGCCGCACCGATCCTTTTAGCCCTGGGCTGAGTGGGGCGACCCTGGGCGCCTGCGGAGGCCTCGCTGGCGCGGTTGGCACTGCGTTCGCGTGTCCGGATCATGCTCTGGCCCACCTTTGGGTCGGGCACGCGAGCACCGTTATTCTACTGACGGTGCTTGGAGCCGTAGCCGGGCGGCGATGGCTGTCCCCATGAGCACGCGCGACGGTGGCGCCTCCAGAGGCAGCTCCGGACGATCGGGGTCGACGGGCGGACGCTGGCCTGCTTGGGTTCGTTATTTGCTCTATTTTCTCCTGGTGGCAGGTCTGGTGACCCACCTCTCGGGCAGAAGGGGAGGACCGGCGGAAGGGCAACCCGCGGTGGCGTTCACACTCCCTCGTGTGAACGGAAGCGGCACCATTCAGCTCTCTGACTATCACGGGGAGCCCCTGCTCATCGAGGTCTTTGCCAGCTGGTGCGGTAGCTGCCGTCAGGCGGCACCGATGGTTGCAAGCCTTGCTTCGCAGCACCGCGACCGCGTCGGCTTTGTCGGGGTGAGCGTTGATGAGACCGCCGAACAAGCGCGCGTCGCGGCCCGCCAGTGGGGCATCGACTACCCCGTCGCCCTTGACGACGGCTCGTTTTCCCGCGCGTACGACGTCTCGGCCGTCCCCACGTTCCTCCTCATCGACGCGCAGGGCCTAGTCGCCCGAGTGGTCCATGGAGTTCCTCGTCGCGGTCAGTTGCACGCTTGGCTCGAAGAGCTGGCCAAGACTCGTTGAGACGGCGCCAAAGGCGGGGGCGTCCTGCTACGCTGCGACCGCGCTACGGAGCTGCTGTCGGAGGTGTGCTCGTGCCGGAGGCGCGATCCTTCGCATCTTCGGACCCCGATGCAGGTGTCGCTGTGCCGACCGCAGGATTCTCGGTGCTTTCGGGGGGCTCCGCGGAGCCGGCCGACTCAGTGCCGCTGACCGCCGCGTCGCTTTCCGTCACTGCCGGCGCGGTTGTGGTCGCCGCTGGCACCGTGCGCGTTGCCTTTTCGTCAGCGCGGGCCCGGCGGCGAGCAACGACCTGATAGAGTTGTCCAGGGGCTGGCCGCTTCACCTCGAGCACGTACATTCGCTCACCCTCAGGCATGCCAATGGTCCGCACCCATACACGGCTCAGGTCGTCATCGCGCTCGATGACGTACGCCGTGCTGAAGATCTCATCGCTGGCTGCCTGGCGCTTCGTCCTGCATGCCGTGTCGCAGGCCTCCGCCTCCTTGGTGAGCTGAGCGTCGACATCGGGAGCAGCAAGCTCCTTCGCCCCCTCGAAATCTGCCTTCGCCCAGCGCTGCTGGAGCTCGATGGCAGCGTGCTTGGGGCTTCTCACGATCTGTTCCACCGTCACCTTGCGCGGGCGGGTTACTTGCGTGCGCATGTTGCATGCGGCTTTGGCTGCCACCCAGAGCAGTATGGTTGTCAGGGATACGACCGTCAGCAGCACGAGCGTCTGCCGGCGGGGAGAGTTGATTTGGTCCTCCGTCAGCTTCGGTGGTGGCTCCCTGCCTTCTCGCCGTGGTCGCTCTCCAGCCGGCGGACGGCTGACGGCAGACTCTCCCCCATTCTCTGCCTCTCCCTCACTGGGTGAGCCGGCCGTTGGCGGAGTAAGGACATTCGAGCCCGCGGAACGCGGCGCTGCGTCACCCGCTTGGCTCCCCTCGGTCTCCCGGGTGCCATTGTCCCCGCCGTCTGCCTCGGTGCCTGAGGCGAGCTTGCGACGGGCTTCGCCACCGCGCTGGGTCTTCCCGGAGCGTTTCGAGTCTTCAGCCATGACGGGGGAGAGCATCCTCGGCAGCGCGTTCCCATGCAAGAGGTAGATCAGCCGAGCTGCCCAAAGCAGTGACTCGAGATGGCTTGGTGCTACCGGGGGGCCGATTGATTCGGGACAGGTGGAGCCCTGGCGTTCGGGACGCGCACATTTGGGGCCCCGACTCAGGGAACCAATGCTGGCGGAAGCACGCTGGTGAGTAGGCGCCTCCGTTCATGAGGAGGCGGCAGGGTCGAGCGGGCGCGTGCGTCCTTGGGGGCGATGATTCCGTCGCTATCCTCAAAGCGGTTGATGATGCTGGACACCGGTTCAGAGAAGGTCGAGCTGCTTCCGAGCAAGTAGGCTTGCAGGTCGCCGACGAGGGCCTGCGGATCCGGCTCCTCGATGACGAGCCCTCCTTCGCCAGCAAGGACATGCGCCTCGTAGCGGTCCCCCCAATCCACAATCGTCCAGTTGCCGAGGTGCGCTTTCGCCCGCGCCTCGAGCGCTGGCGCCTCTTCAGCGACCCAGAAGCACAGCCGATGCTGATCCAGGTCGAAGTGGATACCGCCTGTGGGGAATTCGCGAGCGACGTCGCGCCAGCGCAAGCTGTTGCGCACGGCATTTCGCTCGGTCGCGCTCAGCAGAGACTGTCCCAGGTCGAGCAGCTCGGCAGCACTCGCATCCGTGACTGCGTACCGCACTTGCCCGTCGCGGCGCATCGAGACGATGGTAGAGAGCCAGGCAGGATCCTGCGCGGGCTCGAAGACCCACTCGGCGTCCGTGCTCTGAGCTGAAGCAGCAGTGAGGACTGCCACACGCGGCACGCCGACGTAATCTGCGATATCGGCGACCCCCTCTCTGGCCCATCTGATGTCCCAGCCGGGCCAGAGGCCACCCATCAGGGAGAGGTGCAGCCTACGGCGCGGGACGTGTACGCGAATGTCCTCGCCACCATACCAAAGAAGGACTCTGCTCCGGTGGTCCACGACCGCCCCACCTTCCGTCCATTCGTTCGCCAGCAACTTGAGTCCATCGTGTTGCGGCGCCTGGCTTCTGATGAAGGCCGTCGCGTGCTGTGGGCCCCAGAACAGGTCGGAATCCAGGGTGTTGGCGCGCCACTGCGAGTAATAGACTTCAGGCGTGGGGCCTTCAATGATGAGGAGGTTTGCACGGTGTCCCATGACGACTCACGTTTGCTCGGGGGCTGCTTTGCTGCCGCGTTGGTCTCGGTGCCGGAGCAGGGGTGCTGCTAGTTCGAGGTGATGCATCCGCCCGCTTCTCGATTACACCACGCACCTCCCGTGCAGGTGACGCCACAGTCCCCGCAGTTGTCCGAATCCCACTTGTACGTGCAACGCGCATCGCAGATCAGCATGTCCGTGGCGCAAGTACACTTCCCCGTCTGCTGATCGCACCAGGAGTCTGCTATGACGTCGCAAGCGGACGGCTCGTTCACGGAGCAAGACGGTAGCTCGACGGCGGCGCCGCCACTCGATGTTGCGCCGGCCACCGAGCCGCCCGTGGATACCGAGCCGCCCATGGATACCGAGCCCCCGAGGCTCGGTCCTCCCCCGAGACTTGCGGAACTGCCCCCGCTCGCCACGGTACTGCCGCCACTCGCGATGGGGCCACCGCCCTCTGCCGTCGGTGCTCCGCCGAGCTCCCCCGATGCGCCCCCGGGCCCGCCTTCGGAGCCTCCCGAATCGCCCCCCTCTTGGGTACCGCCGGAGTTGGCGCCACCGCTCCCCGCGTGCGTGCCACCGCTTCCGCCCATGTCGTTGCTGGAGGAACCATCGCCGAGCCCGTCTTCCCATTCAAGGGTTTGGGCGCAGCCAACGAACAGAACCACTGTCGAAAGAGCGCTACGCAGAGCCATTGAACGAATAAGCTGAGGTCGAGCTGCCGAGACTCGCATGGCGCCAACACTAACTCAAAACCCGACACGAGGCTGGCCCAAATGGCGAGCTCCGCGGGCAGGTGTCAGGCCTATGGCCGTGACCAAACCGGAGCGATGGTGGGTCGTTTAGCATACGCGACTCAGACAAGAACTCATGGGGCGACTGGAGCGCGGCCTGCCGGCTTACCAGCGGTGAGCTCACCCCTGTCGCCGGTGGACGGCTTTGAAGGGTGGAACGGGTCGCGCTCACTCGACCCAAGCCGCCAGCAGCTCTTCCGATTGCGTGAAACCGCTGGCTCGAAAAGCGCGTTTGAAGACCGAGAAATCATAGGGAACCCGCCGGAGGTCCACACTCAAATGCGTGCCGGCGAGGTCTAGGATCGCGTACTCGGCCCATGGAAAGAGCGACGGCGGATTGCCATCGAACGGAGCCTTGAACGGCATCCCAACACTCCCCACATTGACGATGGTTACCGCACCGATCCGTCGGAGTAGTTGCAGGTGGGTATGTCCACAGCAGAGAACATCGCACCTTCGCCCGGCCAGGCGAGCCGCGAGCTCGGCGTCTGGAGACGAGGATAGAATGGGCTGCGTCAGGGACCCCGGCGAGGCGTGCACGGCCAACAACCTGCAGCCGCCCAACGTGAGCTCGCTCTGGTCGGGTAGGTTCTTTAGCCATTCCCTCTGGTCATCAGACAGCATGGTGGCGGTCCACTGCCGCATCGCCTCGACTGCGGCCGCTGGTGAGCGCTCCTCCAGCGAGTCATGGTTCCCACGCACCACTGTGCACCCGAGCCCGCGAACGCGCTCCACGACTGCGGCGGGGTCGGGGCCCAGGTCCACGATGTCGCCGAGCACCAGGTACTCGTCGATACCCGCCCGCTCCGCATCAGTGATCGTCGCGGAGAGGGCTGCGTGGTTGGCGTGGATATCCGAGAGAACCGCGACGCGCACTGACGTACGCTAGCAGAAGGGACGCCGCTCCCACCAGCTCGTGGTGCCCGATCCGTCCTTCGGAAGAAGCGGGAATGCCATACAGGCGCAGCCTGCGACCAGGCGATTGAGCTGCCTTGTAACAGCCGGTCCGGTGCTTACTCTAGATTCCGCTGTGAGTGAAGAGAGTCGCGTCCCGCTAATTCGTCAGCCCATTGGGGGTGGCGCTTCGTGTGCCCTCGGGCCAAATAGCGACATCGCGCCGGTGGCCCAGGGCATTCCCACGTGGCCCCTTTTGCCCAAAGGCAGCCGACGCGCGCCCCGGCGGCTGCTGCCGCTCTCTAGGATAGCCGATGCCCTACGAACACCCGATAGAAGCCCTGCTCCGTCAACGAATCCTAGTCATCGACGGTGCGATGGGCACGACGCTTCGCACCTATGGCATGAAGGAAGGGGACATCCGGGGCGCCCGTTTTGCTGACGCCAAGAAGGACCTGCTCAACAACGGTGATCTGTTTTCGCTGACCCAGCCTCGTGTCGTCGAAGACATTCACCGACGTTTCTTGGACGCGGGTGCTGACATCATCGAGACAAATACCTTCGGCGCAACGAGCATCTCCCAGAGTGAATTCTTCGTCGACGACCCGCGTGAACACGGTGGGCGCAAGGATTCGGAGTTCTATGGCCGGATTGTCGCGGATCCGTTCCTTCGGGAGCTTGCCTGGGAGATCAACGAGGTATCGGCACGCCAGTGCCGCATGTTGGCCGATCGCAAGGCAAGCGACGACGGACGACCACGCTTCGTGGCTGGGGCTCTGGGGCCGCTCACGGTCTCCTTGTCCACCTCTCCGGATGCCGACGATGCAGGCTTTCGCGTCGTAACCTTCGAGCAGGTCAAGGAAGCATACGCGCAACAGGCCAAGGCCCTGATGCACGGCGGGGTCGACCTCCTCCTCGTCGAGACCATCTTTGATTCGCTGAACGCCAAGGCTGCCGTCGTTGCCATTCAAGAGGTGTTTGCAGCGGAGGGGCGTCATCTCCCGATCATGATCTCGGCCGCCGTAGGCCGCGGAGGAGAGACCATGATCTCCGCCCAAACGGTGGAGGCCTACTGGAACGCCTTCCGTCATGTGAAGCCACTTTCCATCGGGCTGAATTGCTCCTTGGGACCCGACCTCATGTTCTCCCCGTTGGCTGAGTTGGCAGCCAAGGTCGATGCTGCTGTTTCGGCATATCCCAACGCGGGGCTCCCCAACCCTCTCTCTCCTACGGGCTTCGATCTCGAGCCGGTCGATATGGCGCGGTACATGGGCGAGTTCGCGGCTTCCGGCTTGCTGAACATCGCCGGTGGATGCTGCGGTAACACGCCGGAACACATCGCGGCGATCGCCAAAGCGGTCGAAGGTCAGCCCCCACGCCACATCACCGCTGGCGGCGAGCCTGGCCGCGGCGCAGTGAGGGGATCGAGCACGCCGGTGCCAGAGCTGTCCAGCGGTGGTGTCAGCGCCTTCGGAGAAAGCGCGGAGTTCCGGCCCCTGAGGCTCTCAGGCTCTCAGCCGTTCACCCAGCAGCCCGGGGTGTTCATCATGATCGGCGAACGCACGAATGTCGCGGGTTCGCCCAAGTTCGCTCGCCTCATCAAGGAGGAGAAGTACGAAGAGGCGGTGAGCATCGCCAAGCAACAGGTGGAGAATGGCGCGAACGTCATCGATATCTGTATGGACGAGGGCATGATCGACGGGGTTGCTGCGATGCGTCGCTTCCTGGCATTGCTGGGGAGCGAACCCGAGGTCGCCAAAGTGCCGTTCATGATCGACTCCTCGAAATGGGAGGTCGTCGAGGCGGGGCTCGAGTGCCTACAGGGAAAGGGCATCGTCAACTCCATATCACTCAAGGAGGGGGAGGGTGCCTTTCGCGAACGCGCACGTTGCGTGCTCAAGTACGGGGCTGCGGTGGTGGTCATGGCCTTCGACGAAGAGGGGCAGGCCGCAACCTTGAGCGACAAGACCCGGATCTGCGAACGCGCGTACCGCCTGCTCGTAGATGAGGTGGGGTTTCGGCCCGAAGATATCATTTTCGATCCAAACGTGCTGACCGTCGCTACCGGGATGGAGGAGCACAACAACTACGCCGTCGACTTCATCGAGGCCACGCGTTGGATTAAGCGAAACCTGCCGTTTGCGAAGGTGAGCGGCGGGATCTCCAATGTGTCCTTCAGCTTTCGCGGGAACAATAAGGTGCGTGAGGCCATGCACGCTGCCTTCCTCTATCATGCGATTGCGGCCGGACTCGATATGGGCATCGTGAACGCGGGCATGCTGGAAGTCTATGAGGAGATCGATGTCGCCTTGCGAGAGCTGGTCGAGGATGTGCTGCTCAACCGCCGGGAGGACGCGACAGAGCGCTTGGTCGCATTCGGCGAACGGCTGAAGGATACGAGTGGCCGGGACCAACTCCCGGATGCGAAGGCACAGGCCTGGCGAGCTGCCAGTGTCGAGGAGAGGTTGTCCCATGCCCTGGTGAAGGGCGTCGATGCCTACATCGTGGAGGACACCGAGGAGGCTCGGCTCAAGCTGGGGCGACCGCTGCTCGTCATCGAAGGCCCCCTGATGAGCGGCATGGGGATCGTTGGGGATCTGTTCGGCGCTGGCAAGATGTTCCTTCCTCAGGTGGTCAAGTCCGCGCGGGTAATGAAGAAGGCAGTCGCCCACCTGACCCCCTTCATGGAAGCGGAGAAGGCCTCGCTCGCAGCGAAGGGCCTGACGAGCAAGCCTCAGGGGAAGGTCATCCTTGCCACCGTGAAGGGCGACGTCCACGACATCGGAAAGAACATCGTCGGCGTCGTGCTCGCGTGCAACAACTACGAGGTGATCGACCTCGGGGTGATGGTATCCAGTGAGCGGATTCTACAGCGCGCCAAAGAGGAGCAGGCGGACGTCATTGGGCTCAGTGGGCTGATCACGCCGTCGCTCGACGAGATGGTGCACGTGGCTCGTGAGCTCGAGCGTCAAGGTTTTCAGGTGCCCCTTCTGATCGGTGGAGCTACGACCAGCAAGGCCCACACTGCCATTCGTATTGCGCCGCAGTACAAGTCGCCTGTCGTGCACGTTCTGGACGCCAGCCGTGCGGCGCCCACCGTCAGCAACCTCCTCAGCGATGACCATAGGGCAGCGTTCGTCGATGAGCTTCACGCACAGCACGAGAAGCAGAGGCGCCTTCACGCCACGCCGCGGCGTGAGCTCCATTCCTTGGCCGAGGCGCGGGCGCGGCGCACGCCGATCGAGTGGCGGCAGGAAGACATCGCCATCCCGGAGTGCACGGGCGTGTCCGTCATCGAGACCCAACCGCTCGAGAGCTTGCGCGAGTACATCGACTGGAGCCCGTTCTTTCACGCATGGAAGCTGACAGGGATCTATCCCGCGATCTTCGCTCACCCCCGGCACGGCGAGCAGGCCAAGCAGCTGTTCGACGAAGCGAACGTACTCCTCGACCGTCTCATCGAGGGGCGCTGGCTGACCGCCCGCGGCGTCTGTGGCCTGTTCCCCGCAAACGCCGTTGGCGATGACATCGAACTGTACACTGATTCTTCCCGGACCACGGTGCGCGAGCGCTTTCACTTCCTTCGTCAGCAAGGAAAGCGTGAGGAGCGCGAGCCCTGCCGTTCGCTTGCCGACTTCGTGGCGCCGAAAGACTCGGGGCTCGGCGACTATCTCGGGGCCTTCGCCGTTACGAGCGGTATCGGGCTCGGCGCGATCCGGGATCGCTTCAAAGCAGAGAACGATGACTACTCCGCGATCATGGTGGAGGCTCTCGCCGACCGCCTCGCCGAGGCATTCGCGGAGTACCTGCATCGACGCGTTCGTCAGGAGTGGGGTTACGGTCGCTCGGAGGAGCTGAGCCACGCTGACCTGATCGCCGAGAAGTACCGCGGCATCCGCCCGGCAGCAGGTTATCCAGCGTGCCCGGATCACACCGAGAAAGAAACCCTATGGCGGTTGCTTCGGGTCGAGGACAACACCGGCATGAAGCTCACGGAGTCCTTCGCCATGTGGCCGGGCTCCAGTGTGAGCGGCTTGTACTTTGCTCACCCGAACGCCCGATACTTCACCCTTGGTAAGATTGATCGTGAACAAGTTGCCGACTACGGCAAACGCAAGGGAATGTCAGCATCGGAGGTAGAGCGGTGGCTCAGGCCCAACCTCAATTACGAGGCATCATGACGGCCCAGCAGGATCCCTCGAGTCATCCACTGCTACCGGTGGGTGGTGTGCAGCGTTTCTCCATGATGAGGCGGTTCCCGCGCTCGTTGTAGTCGACTCTATCCATGAACATGTGGATGAGCACCAGTCCCCGCCCGTGCGCCCTTTCAAGCGCGGGGCCGCTCGTCGGGTCAACGAGGGTCGATCGGTCGAAACCCTCGCCCTCGTCCTCGACGACGTAGTAGACGCGTCCGCGGCTGTGGCGCGCCACGAACGTCACCCCCCGGCTGCGGTATGGATCAATGAGGCGACGGTGCTCGGCCTCCTCTTCGTAGGCGGCACCGGAGCCCTCTCGAAGCTCCGACGGCACCTGTAGGTTGCCGTGATAGATTGCGTTGATGAGCGCTTCGCGAAGTGCAACGGCGACCTGCAAGCGCTGAGCCGTATCGAAGCCGACCATGCCGTCGAGTTCTTCCTCCACCTGCTCGATGAGCGCGGCCACGACGGCCAAGTCGTTAGATATCCTGTATTGGGATTCACGCTGCTCCAGGCAGGCGCTGAGCCGGTTGCGGTGGTGGGACTGGCGTGAGAGTCGGAGCACCGACTCGAGCGTGCTCACCAACGCTGCCGCCAAGTCTCGCTTTGGAACGTAGCTCGCCGCACCGCTTCGCAACGCCTGAACGGCTGTTCCCTCGCTCCCGTGCGCCGTCATCAACACGACGGGGGTGCCCGAGCGCCGGGCACGCACCTGCTCCACGAGTTGCAAGCCGTCCACGTCGGGCATCATCAGGTCCGTCAGGATGATATCCGGTACCAGCGATTCCATCATCGCGAGCGCTTCACCACCATCACCGGCGAGGGTGACGAGCATCCCGGCCTTCTCCAGGAGTCGCCCCGCGAGGGTGCGATCGAAGGGCGAGTCGTCGACGACGAGCACGGAGACGGAACGCTGCGTCACTGTGTGCTCCGTGTTCCCTGCGACGGCCCCGACGCCGTGAAGCGGCGGAGGTTGTGGGTGAGTTCTTCCATCGCGCTAGCGAGCCTGTCGTAGACGTGTGGGGCTGTGCTCAACTTTTCCGTCCGCGCCAAGTGTTCCAGCGCCAGCGCTCCATCGCGAACTGCGGTGCCGCCGCAGTGGGTCGCGGCGCCTCTGATCGTGTGAGCAAGGCGGTGGATCCCACCGCAATCATTGGCATCGAGCGCCGACCGGAGCTGCTGGAGCCAGGACGGACTCTCGTCGATGAACACCTGTGCGAGCTCACGGGCAAGTTCCATGTCGCCGCCCGCGTGATCCAGTAGCACGTTCTCCGGCAAATGGTCGTCCGACTTCCGTCCCGGGTCCGCCTTGCCGATTGCGGGGGCAGCCGGCAGGCGCGGCGCCTTCGGCAGGACAGATTCCAAGGTGGCCAAGAGCTCGCTGATGCGAACCGGCTTGGGCACGTAGCCGTCGAATCCATTGGCGAGACAGCGCTCTCTGTCGCCACGCATGGCGTACGCAGTAATTGCGAGGAGCGGCGTGTGTCGACCCGTTTTGTGTTCGAGCTCGCGGATAGTTCGAGCGGCCTGCAGTCCATCCATGACGGGCATCTGCCAGTCGAGAAGGACCACGTCGAAGTTGCCTTGGCGGAATGCCTCGACTGCTTCCGCGCCGTTCCTGACGGCAGTCACCTGGTGACCCTGGCTGCCCAGCAGGCGCTCGAGGAGCAGACGGTTGACCGTGTTGTCCTCTGCGACGAGCGCCCGTAGGCTTCGAGTTGGCACCCGCAGCGACTCGTCATCGCCAGCTGGTAGCTCGCTCGTCGCGTTGCCGGTGCTCAGCTGCTCGAGGCGCATAAGCACTGCCTTTGGCCGGATGGGACGCGAGATGCAGCTTGCCCAGGGCAATGACTCGCAACGGCGAGCACAGGCGCCCTGGACCGCGGCATTGCTGATGAAGAGTAAGGGAACGGTCCCATCGAGTGCTTCTGGGAGGCTCTGCATGAGCTCGCGCGAATACTCGGGCGAGAGCCCGAGATCGACGATGATGCCTTTTGGCCTCGGACCGTGCTGATCCCCGCTGGCTCTGTGAATGCACTCCTCAACGGCCTCGGCGACCAGAACCTCATACCCGGCACTGCTGAGCTGCTCCGTCAGGACTCGCTGGGACAGCCCGGGCGGCCCCAATACCAGCAACGGACCCCCGCGCATCGCCGGAGCCAGATCGGGCAGACGCGCATCGTTGCTGAAAGCGGTTCTCATCGCCAATCGGAACGTGAACTGGCTCCCCGAGTCATCCGACCGAGACAGCTCGAGAGTTCCTTGCATCACTTGTGCTAGGCGATTGCTGATCGCAAGCCCAAGTCCTGTTCCGGCACTACGGCGACTCGTGGAATCATCCGCTTGCGTGAAGGGTTCGAATATCTCCCGTTGCTTCTCGCGGGGCACGCCCTTTCCGGTGTCCTCCACGGTGAATTCAAAGAGCCACCGTCCGTTCGACGAGGGGTAGCCCGCCACGCGCAAGAGAACGTGTCCATCGTGGGTAAACTTGACCGCATTGCTCACGAGGTTGATGAGTACTTGTCGGACCCTCGAGGCGTCCGCTATGGCGACACTCGGTAGGCTTCCGTGTACGGAGTAGGCGAGATCGATACCCTTCGCCTCTGCCCTGAGCTCGAAGTTGCGAACCACACCATCAATGAGGGGTTCCACCTCGAAAGGCGCCACCGTGATGTCCAGCTTGCCCGCCTCGATCTTCGAGAAATCTAGCAGGTCATTGAGGATGTCCAGCAAGGCCTCCGCGGACGAGCGCACCGTGTCCAAATACTCCCGCTGCTGTTGGGACAGCTCGGTGCGAAGCGTGAGATCGGTCATTCCTATGATGCCGTTCATCGGGGTGCGGATTTCGTGGCTCACGTTCGCCAAAAAGGTGCTCTTCGCTCGATTGGCGAACTCGGCGGTCTCCTTAGCCTCGCGCAGCTGCTGCTGAGTGGCGTCTTGTTCGGCGAGCAGCAGCTCGAGCCGCGCTGAGTGCTCTTTCTCCCGCTCCAAAGACTCCTTGAAGAGGCGATCCCCTCGCCAGCGTAGGGTCGCCGCCATCAGCATGATGGCTGGTGTGGTGATGGCCGCCACCACGACGCGCAGCAGGGCGTCCCCCGTGTAGTACGTCGGTCCTTGAGCGTCCGCGTAGTAGTAGGCCAGGTATCCGCACGCGATTACCGTGTTCCACAAGCCGGCTGCCGTTCCTCCCGTAAATGTCGAGAAGACCACCAGCATCATCAAGATGGCGGGAGGGTTGGGCACATAGATGTCCACCCGTGCCGCCACCTCTACCAACACCATGGTCGCCACCGAGAGCACGACGCCGAGCATTCGTAAGGCTGGTCCGAATCGCTCTGTCTCCATCATCCGCTCGAATCGAGGCTCGAACTCAGAGAGTGCAGCAAGATCGGCTGCCGGGGCAACGTCCGTCATCGGCCGCGGAAGCTACTGCGCGTCGCCAGGTTCTCGGTGGTCGCAGGCAGGCCGGGACCACCCGGCGTGGGCTCATTGGCCGGGTGCCGCGATTCACGGTCAACCGATGGTGTGCGGCGCTTTGCACTTGGCGGGCGGGGGACCCACGATGGTGCCTGGCATTCGCTGTTCCAAGCTCGCCCTGGTGAGCTCTGATGCTCGCGCAATCGCCTCCCGCAGGACCGCGAGGTCTATCGGCTTGAGCAGGTAGCACGTGGCGCCGCTCGCCAAGGCAGCCGTGGCCGTATCCGGGATGGAGTCGCCGGACAAGAGCACGAAGGAGAGGGCTGTGTCCCGCTCCCGCACGCGTCGCAGAAGCTCGAGTCCATCCATCCCAGGCATGCCAAGGTCGGACACGATGACGTCGAACCGCTGTCGAGCAGCGACCGCCAACGCCTCCGAAGCCCCGGCGGCCTGCGTGACGTGGTGCCCGCAGTGTTCGATCATGTGCGCCACGGCTCGTCGACAAAGCGCATCGTCGTCCACGAGCAGCACCTCAGCCGGCCGTGCCGTACCCGAGCGCGGCGCAGTGTGCGGCTGGGCGCAGCGACGGACGCAGGACTCCGGAGATGTTTCCCATTGAGACGGCTGCGCGTAGCTTCTGGCAGTATGGCTTCCCATCGTCAAACCTCGTTTCAATGGACTCATCAGCACCCGTTATGCCTCACGTTGGCATCCATCGAGGGACGCGACGGCTCTACCTCAAACGTTCCCATCGATTGGTAGCGCAGCTGCGTGTCGATTCGGTGTCGAGGAGGAGTCTCGACTATCAATGAAGCGGCGCCCGGGCGCAACAAATTGCCGCCCACTGATGCGCCTTCGCGCGACCCCTTCGGCGCACGTTGTGGCAGCGCCTACGCGCCGCAGAAACTCCAAGAAATCTCGCGGCTTGGAGCCAAGGGGGCTCTGCGCCGGACGACTTGTCTCCGGGGAGCGGCTGTAGGCTACCATGACACAGAAGCGTGTGGGCTCGGCGGTTCCGCGGCTTACTGGCGCTCGACGGTGCTTCACGGCTAGCACGCCGTCAGTTTTGCAATACACTCGCGCACGGTGTCGTTCACAGCATCCGCGCCGGCGGTAACCGTGCGGCTGGCCGTGCAGCGGTGGCTGCCCTCTGGCCCCGTGCGCCGCTTCGCTCGCCGCAGGCTCAGGGGCTCGTGGTTCGACCGCGCGGTCCTGTGGCTCGGCGGCAGCGCCCTGCTTGCGTGGGGGGGGCTCGTGGTGCTCGTCACCCGCGCGTCCCAGGTCGCCCCTGGACAGATAGTGAGCGACGGCCTGCTCGCTGCCTCCTGGACAGTGGGAATGCTCGCGGCTCTTGGGGCGGCTCGTCCGCTGGTCGCGGAGGATGAGGGCGACGGCGTGCGGACGATGATGGCAGTTCGTGGACTCGGCGCCTCGTGGCTCCAGAGCGCCTATCTGTTGGCCGCAGCAGCGCGGATCGCGCGGGTCGTAGCCTTTCCGGTGCTTCTAATCTGGCTCCTGGCGCTCATGGCGACGAATACGTCGCAAGAGCTGTCGGGATTCGCATTGTTGCCAGCGGTGATCCTCGTCTACTCGGCAATCTTCGGTACGGCCTTGGCCGCATTGGCTCGATGGGGGGCGACGTGGGTCCCAGGGCAGGGGCGGCCGGTGCTGCTCGCGCTGGTTGTCGTTCCCCACCTTGCCGGGATCATCTGGCCAAGTGTCCCTAGTCTGCCGAGCCTGTTTCGCGCGTTGGTGGAGGCTCTGGTGGGGTTCGCAGGTGGCCTGGCGTGAGCGACGTCCACTTGGAGGGGGTTCGCAGCGACGGGCTTGCCGTGCACCAGGCGCGCTTCCCACGAGGTTGCCACACGATCCTGAGCGATGCGGCGTGTCCGGCTACGGGCATCGTATCGCTCGTGGCTGGGGCAGTCCGACCGCAAGCGGGCCAGGTGCTCGTCGCGGGAAGGTCGCCTGCGAAGCACCCGCGGTTGCGGGCTCGCATTGGCGCAGTCACGGAGAATCCAGCCTTTCCGGAGGCGCCCACCGTGCTCGCGTTGCTGGAGACCATCGACAAGCTCCGTGCGTTCTCCGTTCTGTGGCCGACGTGGTTGGCCGCATGGGGGCTCGACAGTTGGCTCCAGCGCTCCACTGATGCCTTGAGCCGCGAGGAGCGGCGCGCGCTCGCGCTCCTCGTCGCATTGTCGACGAGACAACCGGCAGCGATCGTCGTCCACGAGCCGTTCTGCGGCATTGCGTTGCCAGACCCCGATGTAGTCGCTGCGCGCCTCGAAGAGGTCGCGCGGGAAGCACCCGTGCTGATAACTGTCGCGAACGCCGCCGACGCTCTGCGCTGCTCTGGGCACAAATGGGTTCTGCGGCCTGGGCGCATCGAACCCTTGCGCGCTGACGCTCTCACGCCCTACCGGCACGGCGGACCTGTGACAATGCGTGTTCGCTGCGAGCGGCCGCGGCAGCTGCTGCGCGGGCTCGTGTCTCGGGACGAGCTCCTCTCCGTCGCCTGGAACGCCAACGTAGGGGACGACTCCGTCTGGGTGCATGGCAAGGACGCTGTCCACCTGGCATCGGCCGTCCTCCGTGTGGCGCGTGAGAGTGGTGCCCTGCTGCTGAGTTGGGAGCTCGTTCCCCCCACACGCGCCGCGGTGCTCGCGGCACATGATGGCTGGATTCAAGGCTATCATCAGCGCGCCTGGTATGCGGCGCAGGAGGGCACCCCCTGGAGCAAGGACACGAGCATGCCTTCGACAAGCACCCAGCCGAGTGGTGACGTGGGGCGACGCCAGGGAGACGGAGCGTGACCGTCTGGCTTGGGGCGAGGTGGGGCGCCCAACGGTCGCTCGGAGTCGGCCCCTTTCTCGTATGGGTCTTCAGTCTACTCATGGTCGGCATGGTTGCGGTCGTGGAGCGACGATTGAACCCGGTCGTTGCTACCGACAACGCGCTGCTCGGTGCTGTTGGTGGACTCGCTGTTCCGCTTCTGGCTTACGGGTGTGTCGCTCGCATCACGGGTCCGGCGCAGAGGGAAGCCATGGAGGGGGCGGCCCGGTATGGCGCTGACAGGCGGATCTGGCTCATCGGCTGCGTGGTAATGGTGGGCACGATCTTTGCTGTTGCCGCGGCGGTCCTTGCGGCCCTCACGGTGGTGGCGGCCGGTGCCTCCGGGGTGTTGCCTCTCGCCATCGAGCTCTACCGTTCCAGTGCCATCACTGCGCTTGCAGGAGCCGCCTACGTGGCGCTTTTCCTGTGCGGCGCCAGCGTCGGGCGGAGAGGATGGCTGAGGCCGGTGCTACTTGTCCTCGATTGGATCGTGGGTGGCGCTACCACAGCAGTCGCACTTCCTTTTCCTCGTGGGCAGTTGCGCGCGCTTCTCGGAGGAGAGCCTGTGCTCGGGCTGGATCAGGGCTGGGCTTGGGTTGTGCTCTGGGGTCTGGCAATTGCATACACTGCACTTGCGGTAGCTCGGGTTCCACGTTGAAGAACTGGAAAATCGTCGGGCCAGGGCTGGTGACGGTCAGCTCGGCGCGCTAGTTTTTCGGCCGTGCGAGGTATCGGGTACCGGTTCTCTACGCGGGATGAGTTTCGGCGTCTCCTCGATGCGTCAGAGGATAGAGAGCTGGAAGTAAGCTGTGGCGCAGTACTGCGAGAGCGTGAGTGGCTCGTCGCAACCTTCGAGGTTGCCCACGAACGGTTGTCCGTCGCCGCGCGCGCCCGCGACCGCGGTGATGGTCCCCGCATCGCCTTCGAGGAACGTGATTGGGAGCGTATCGCCACGCTGACGCTGCCCTGTGACGAGGGGTATTGCCGAGAGTCCGTCGCGCCCCGCAGCTCCGAGTTCCGAGTGCGACCACCCCAAGCCAATCGTGTCCTCGTCGTTGATGGGGAGCCCGACGTCCGTGAAATGGTATGCGCCGTGGTTCGCGGCTCGGGGTTCACGAGCTTCGCCGTCGGCTCTGCGGAGGACGCCTTGGACTTGCTCCGGATGGAGCGCTTCGACCTCCTCGTCGTGGAACAGGACCTGCGGGGCATGAGCGGTCTCGAGCTCTGTCTTCGGCTGCCGCAGCGGGCACGCGGCACCCCAGCCCTGTTGCTGGCGAACCACCCGATTGCAGCGCGACCCCTGCAGTCCGCCGCGGCCAGCGTGAGCGACTACTTGGTCAAGCCGTTCCGCGCCCCGGAGCTTTGGGCCAGGATGCTGAGCCTCCTCGAGCTGTCCGGGGTGGAGCTATGCGCACACGCCAGCTAGAACGCGTAACACGAGGTCGAGGGTTGGTTGCTGCTCCGCAGGGTCGTCTCGAAAGCTCACTGTTGCTCGCGAAACGCCTCGGCGGGGCGTAGCCGCGCCGCGTGGAGTGCCGGCCACACGCACGCCGCCAGGCAGACGAGCACTGCGAACACGCCTACCATCGCGAACTGCTCTGGCTTCACCTCGACGGGCAGCCGCGAAATGAAGTAGACCTTCGGGTCCAACGGGAACCCGTAGACGAGCAAGACCCTACAAACAACCCAACCGACGCTGAGCCCGATTGCCGTGCCGAGGACGCCAATGATGGCTCCCTGATACAGGAAGGCGCGAAGGAGCGCGGAATCTCCTGCGCCCATGGCTTTCAGCACGGCAATCTCTCGCTTCTTGTCCAACACCACCATGATCAGCGTGGCGACGACAGTAAACGCGGCGACAATGATGATGAGCGCCAAGACTAGGCTCATCATGATCTGCTGAATGCGCAGGGCCGTGAAGAGCCCGTGGTTCAACTCCTCCCAGTCCATGACGCGGTAGATGCCTGTAGCTAGTCTGCGATCAATGGATTCCGCAATCTCTCGAGCCTTGTCTATGTCCGCGACCTTCATTTCGACGCCGGTCACGGTGTCCCCCGCATCGTAGAATGCTTGTGCCTCGTAGAGGTCCGTATACACCAGACGCGAGTCGTACTGGTCGAAGCCAGCATCGAATGCCGCGACGACCCGGAACTGCTTGGCCACCGGGGCGCGTATCGAGCCGCCAGCGAAGGTAAAGCCTATCGTCGGGGAGGTTACTTGGACGCAGTCGCCAAGCTCGATCGCGAGGTTCTCTTTGAGTGTCTTGCCAACGACGATGCCTGGCAGCAGCGCGCTCTTCTCCGGATCGACGCAGGGATCGGCCTCGAGCTCTGGTGGCAGGAAATCCTCGTCCGGTAGGATACTGTCGTAACCGCCCTCAGGGATCACGGAACCAATGGGAGCATCCTCGGGTAGATCTGCGAGCTGGTGGTCTTCCTCGGTCGCTTCGAGACCGCCACCCTGAGGCGATGCATCTGCCAGCGTGTCCGGCGGTGGCGCGGTGCCGTCGCCAGAATCCGCTAATGCAAGTTGCGCCTCGAAGTCCGCGAGGCTTCCACGTTGCGGCGAGTCGAGACCCTGTCCCGTGCCCCGACTGCCGGTTCTGCGTTTCTCTCTCACGACGTCGAGGCGCTTCGGAGGTGTCGCTCCCGGGCGCCGCAAGCCCTGCATCGAGCCTTCCACGATGTGTTGGGGAAGATCGAGCACCTGCGGCATCTTGGCCGGGTCGACACCCTTGAGCAGGACCCCCGTCGCTGTTCGTTTGCCATGCGTGACCATCATTGGACTAATCACGAAGGGGCCGATTCCGATGACGCCGGGAACGCCTTCGAGGTCAGCCATGACATCCCGGTACTCGCGGAAGTCACTTGTGTACTTCAGCACGAGTACGTGCGCATTGACCCCAAGGACTTTGTCGCGAAATTGAGCTCGGAAGCCCCCCGTCACGCTCATGACGATGGCGAGGGCGGCCACGCCCAGGGCGACCCCGAGGATTGCGAACATCGTCCCAATGGAAACGAACGAGCGTTTCTTCGAGCGCATGTAGCGGAGCGCGAGGCCCAGCGGAAAACCCATTGCGTGCCGGGTTTAGCAGACAGTGGGGCCGGGCGGCACGTCGATTGCTCGATTTTCCATTCTCGAGGTAAGAGAGCCATCTTGAGCGGCTATGCGAGCACGGCAGCTGCCCGCCCTTGAGCCATCCAGTAATCGGCAGGGTCTCGGGCCTTCGGCCAATGGCCTGATGCGCGGTCGGATTCGACGTTGCCAGCGGTCACGGCTGGGTCGGGGCAGCAACGCCATCCGTGCTATAGGGGAGGAGTCCGTCACTACTTGGCGGGTTGGGCTATCGATCATCGCGGGCAGGGACGTATGGACACATCCGGAGAGCTCGGGCGCTAGGGAATGCCATGAACGACCAGCAGCACGGTGCCAACAAAGGTGCGGGGAGCGCGGCGGGCCGGCTCGCGACTGGTGAACAGTATTTCTCCGCGCGGCAACGGCCTTCCGGTGCCCAAGGAACAGGACCTGGAGCCCAGCAGGACGCCTATGCTGGCGCCATGGCACCAACCTCTCCACCCCCCCCGGCGGATCCCTTGATCGGTACCGTCGTAGACGGTCGCTATGGCGTGGAAGCCATCCTTGGGGAGGGGGGGATGGGCGTGGTCTACCGCTGTCGACACCAGATCATTGGCAAGCTCGTCGCCATGAAGGTGCTCCGCGCGGATCTGGCTCGCGACCACGAGGTGACAACCCGTTTCCTGAATGAAGCGAAGGCGGCGTCAGCCATCGGCAACCCGCACATCATCGACATCAGCGACTTCGGTCGTCTCCCCGACGGAGCCACGTACTTCATCATGGAGTACCTCGACGGGCAAGCGCTGGCGGCAATCACGGAGCAGGGGCAACCCGTACCGGTGAAGCGAATCCTTCACATCGCGCTTCAGCTCGTAGAGGGTTTGGCGGAGGCACACCAGGCAGGTATCGTTCACCGGGACCTCAAGCCCGACAACATCTTCCTGATCTCGCGCGGAAGTCAGAAGGACTTCGTGAAGATCCTCGACTTCGGGATCGCCAAGGTCTCGACGGCTGGGCAAACGAGCAAGCTCACCCGCGCCGGTTCGGTGTTCGGTACACCTCACTACATGTCTCCGGAGCAGGCAGCGGGTGCGCCCGTTGACCAGCGCGTGGACGTCTACGCCTTGGGCGTCATTCTCTACGAGCTAGCCAGCGGACGGGTCCCGTTCGACGCGGATAACTTCATGGGGATTCTGACCCAGCACATGTACAAGGCTCCAGTGCCGATCCGAGCGCTGGTCCCCGAGCCCCAGGATGTGCCGCCAGGCCTCGAGGCGATCGTTCTCAAGTGCCTCTCGAAGCGCCCAGAACAACGCTACGGTTCAATGGAGGAGGTCCGTGAGGATCTGCTGCGCCTTCGGGACGGACTCGTTCCGGATGCCGTCTCCGAGCTGATGCAGCGGTCGCAGGGGTTCAATGTTCCTGCGGATTATATGAAGTCGAGCACTGCCATGGCGGCGCCCATGCCCGCCATGCCACCCCACGGCGGAGCGCGCTGGCCGCTCTACGCTGGGTTGGCGGGGGTGGGTGCAGCTGTGGCAATCGTCGTTGGCGTGTTCGCGCTGTCTTCGCAGACGACGGCTGCAACGAACGATGTCGAGCCGACACCGTCGGCGCCTCAAGGAGCTCCTGTCGCCATTGCCTCGCCAGCGCCGACGCCCTCCGAGCCGCCCCGGGCCGAGGCACCGCGCTCTCTGACGGTTGCAGTTGGGGTTGAGCCGGCCGATGCTCGTATATTCCGTGGAGGGCAGGACATCGGTGAGTCCCCTCAGCTCATCACTTTCGCGGCGGGTACCCGGGTGGAGGTCGAAATCCGCCGCCAAGGTTACACCCCGCAGAAGGTAGAGCTCGATGGATCCGAGGATCGCGTCAAGGTCAAGCTGCAGCCGCTGCGGACAGTGGCGTCGCGTCCGCGGCCCTCGAGGTCCCAAGCAGCGGCAAATAATACCGAGGCTCCGCCTCCCCCCGCCAAACGTGCCGAGCCCAAGCCCAAGGCGCCACAACCCAGCTCCGGGACGCCCATGAGCAGCGGCGATCTGGTAGACCCCTGGTCGAAACAGTGATTCCAGCTGGGCCTGCGAGGGTGGGCGCGAGCGGCATTGGGCCTCGCATACCGAGGCCAGTTCTGCAGCTATGTCATCGCCTTGCAGAGGCTGGCTTCCGCGGTTGGGTGGTAGGCGGCGCGGTCCGGGACACTCTGCGGGTGCTGCTCGGTCAAGCGGGGACGCTCGATCGCCATGATTGGGACATCGCCACGGACGCACTCCCCGAAGAGATCTCCCGCGTTTTCAGGCGCGTGATCCCGACTGGTATCCAGCATGGCACTGTCACCGTGCTGCTTGCGGGCGAGGGCTTCGAGGTCACGACGCTGCGCGGGGAGGGTACGTACAGTGATGGCAGGCGTCCCGATTCGGTTCGGTTCGTGAGGGATATCGAGCAAGATCTGGCGCGTCGTGACTTCACGATCAATGCAATTGCCTACGACCCTCTCGACGACGTCCTCATCGACCCTTTTGGCGGCGTGGCGGATATCGAGCGGCATTGTCTGCGAGCAGTAGGGGACCCGCGCGAGCGGTTCTCGGAGGATGGCCTGCGCGTGCTCCGGGCCGCGCGCTTCGTCGCCACACTCGACATTGAGCTGGAATCCGCGACAGAAGCAGCAATCAGGCCGTCCCTCGCCAGCTACAGCAAGGTAAGCCAAGAACGCATTCGAGATGAGTGGTGCAAGGCTCTGCTCGCAACCCGCCCCAGCAAGGCCTTTCGGGTGATGCAGCGCCACGGGTTGCTGGAGATCACCGCACCCGAACTCGAAGCCCTCGTGGGCTGTGTCCAGAACCGCTTCCATGCTTACGACGTGTGGGAGCATACCCTCAGGTGCCTGGATGGTTGTCCGCCTCAACTCGAGTTGCGTCTGGCTGCGTTGCTGCACGACATTGGAAAGCCCGCGTCCCGCGAGTTTCAGGAAGACAAGGGGGACTATACCTTCCACGGACATGAGAAGGGCGGGGCAGCCCTCGCTCACGCCGTGCTCACGCGGCTGCGGTTCTCGGGTCCGATGCGTGACAAGGTGACTGCACTGGTGCGGCACCACCTCGTCGTCTACGACTCCGGGTGGACGGACGCGGCGGTGCGGCGTTGGCTGAGGCGGGTTGGGCCTGAGTTGGTCGACGATCTCCTCGCGCTGAGTACCGCCGATGTCGAAGCGAAGGGCAGGGACGTCACCGACGAGCTACGCCGGATCTCCGAGCTGCGAGCTCGTGCGCGTCATGCCCTGCAGCAAGGGGCTGCCTTGAGCGTCCGGGAGCTGGCCATCTCGGGGAACGATCTAATGGGCGCGCTTCAGCTCCCGCGGGGACCCATCATTGGATCCCTGCTTCGCGACCTGCTCGACCTCGTCACCGAGGACCCAGAGCTGAACTCTCGCGAGCGGCTGCTCGAGGCCGCGCGCCGCGTGGTCGAACAGCCGTACTTCGATGAATCGAAGTAGCCGTTCCGGGCTCTTGCACCAGTCGCGGCGTCCGGTTCAACCAGCGGCGGGCTTCGGCGCGCCGAAGATGTTGGCGGGCCGCTTACGCTCGGGTTTGTTCTTCTGCTTCTCGCTCCACGAGGGGATGACGATCCGCTGCCGTGCCGGTAGCTCTACGCCGTCGAGCGCGGCTTGGATTTCCTCTGAATCCAAGGTCTCGCGCTCTAGCAGGGCTTCCGCGAGCCGATTGAGCTTGTCCCGATTGTCACGAACGGTGCGACGAGCAAGCTCTAGTTGCTCCTGGAGGATGCGCTTGACTTCCTCATCAATCTCCCGAGCCGTGCTCTCTGCGTAGTCTTCACGCCGCGACGAGATCTCTCTGCCCAAGAACACGCTTTCTTCGTTCTCTCCGTAAGCGACGGGGCCGAGCCTTTCACTCATTCCGAGCTCGCAGACCATCGCGCGAGCCATGCGCGTTGCTCGTTTGATATCGTCCGACGCACCCGTCGTCACTTCGTTGAACACTTCTTCCTCAGCAACTCGACCACCCAATGCCATCGCAATTCGCGCCAACATCTGCTGGCGTGTCATGAGGTGACGGTCCTCGATCGGAAGGAACATCGTCACTCCCAGCGCCGCGCCGCGAGGTATGATGGACACCTTGTGAACAGCGTCGTTTCCCGCTGTTAGCTTGCCCACGATTGTGTGGCCCGCCTCGTGCCAGGCGGATACCTTGCGCTCTGACTCGCTCATCACCATCGAGCGACGCTCGCTCCCCATGAGCACCTTGTCCTTGGCGAGCTCGAAGTCGCTCATCGTGACGCAGTCCTTGTCCTGGCGCGCGGCGAGGAGTGCGGCTTCGTTCACGAGGTTCTCGAGATCCGCGCCGACGAACCCCGGTGTGCCGGACGCCAAGATGTGCAGATCGACATCGTCACTCATCGGCACCCGCTTCGTATGAACCCCAAGGATCCCCTCTCGCCCGCGGATATCCGGACGCGGCACCGTGATACGGCGGTCGAAGCGCCCCGGGCGCAGAATGGCGGGATCAAGGACGTCAGGTCGGTTCGTTGCAGCAATAATGATAACTCCCTCATTCGACTCGAAGCCATCCATCTCGACGAGGAGCTGATTCAGGGTCTGTTCACGCTCGTCGTGGCCGCCACCAAGACCGGCTCCCCTGTGCCGCCCAACGGCGTCGATCTCGTCAATGAAGATGATGCAGGGAGCATGCTTTTTACCCTGTTCGAACAAGTCTCGCACTCGACTGGCGCCGACGCCCACGAACATCTCCACGAAGTCCGAGCCAGAGATGCTGAAGAAGGGCACCCCCGCCTCGCCAGCGATGGCTCGCGCGAGCAGTGTCTTACCGGTGCCGGGTGGCCCCATCATGAGGACGCCCTTCGGGATCCGCCCGCCCAGCTTCTGGAACTTCTTGGGATCCTTCAGGAACGCAATGATCTCTTCGACTTCGTCCTTCGCTTCGTCGATTCCCGCGACGTCCGCAAAGGTAATCTTGTTTTGGTTCTCGCTCAGCAGCCTCGCTCGGCTCTTGCCAAAGCTCATGGCTTTGCCCCCACCGGCCTGCAGCTGACGCATGAACAGATAGAACATGATGAGCAGGAACAGCATGGGAAGCAGGATGGTCAGCGTCGTCGTCAGGAACGGGTTCCCTTCGTCACGCTGATAGGTGACCTTCACATCGTGCTCGAGGAGCTTGCCCGCGATGTCGTCGCTCTCAGGTCCAATCGCCACGCCCCGTTCCGGCTGACCCTTGGCGGTCGGGTCCTCGATGACGAAGGAGTATTCCCGGCCCTTGATGTCGACTTCCGTGACGTGACGCTGATCGTCCGGAGCCTGGACCAGAGCCATGAACTCGCTGAATGGGACCGGGCGCCGCTGCGCGCCGTCTGGGCTCAAGAAGTGCCAGATGCCAACGAACGCGACGATCAGCACTACCCAGAGTAGGAGCGTCTTTTGTGGTTGCTTCACGAGTACTGTCCTCTGGTGTTCCGTTGCGAACCGAAGCAAGATCATGCCACGTAGGGCGCGGTGCGTCGAACAGCCGTATTCGAGGCGAAATCTTGAGGCTCGTCTGTTCTCTTAAGCACTTGGCGAAGGTTTGGCACCCCCGCGTCAGCATCTGACGCGCTGCGTGAAACGCCCGTGGGAGAGAAGAGAGCGCCTCCATTCATCCAAGGATGACCGGGTCTCCCGTGATGGCGTCGACCACCAGCTCCTTGCCCTCTCCGAGTCGGATTCGGGCGCCGCGCCGCCCCAGGCGGCTCGCCCGTTCGATGCCTTCCAGTTGAGCACGGTTCAATCGGGTCGGTAGCGCCGCATCCTTGGTAAGGCGAGAGATCTCGGGATGACTGAGTTGGTCGGCCAGCGCGTTCAGGTGCTCGATGATCCCAGGAGACAGAGCCTGGAGCAGGGGTAACAGCTCGTGCCGGACGCGTGCGCGAAGGAAGCGCGGATCCCGGTTGGATGGATCTTCCGCGTAGGGGACGCGATGCCGCTGCAGGTGAGCAACGATTCTGTCTTTGGGAGCACGGATGAGGGGCCGCACCAGATCCCCTGCTCGGGGGGGCAGGACGGCCAGCCCTCGGGGCCCAGCACCTCGCAAGAGGCGCAGAAGGACCGTCTCCGCCCTGTCATCTGCGTGGTGGGCCGTCGCGATCACCGCAGCGCCAGCTGCAGCTGCTGCCTCTCGCAGGGCGGCGTAGCGGGCGACCCTTGCTCGCTGCTGGATGTTGCTCCCCCCTGGCAGCGCCAGCCGCGACCGAGTGAACGGGACCTCGAGCGTTGAAGCGAACGCCTCTGCCTGGTCGAGCTCCGCTGCCGCCCCCACTCGCAGCCCGTGGTCGACCCCATGAGCAACGAGACGAATACAGAGAACACGCATGCTCTTTGCCAGAGCATCCATGAGGGCCATCGAATCGCCGCCGCCCGACACAGCAACGAGGACGCACCCCCCCTTCGGCAGATCGCATTCCTCGCGCACCGTGCGAACCAGGGTCTTCAGAAGCGTGGGAGGATGACTGCGAGGCATGGTCGTCGACTCTGCCGGCCACCAGTACGGCGCGAGCAAGCGCCGTACCGGGCTAGCGCAATTCGAACTCCTTGCAGAAGACAAGGCTGTGTTGCCGACCGAGATCGATCGAGCGGTGAGGGGCGCAGGGATAGCCATGGCTGCACCGTGCATCCTTGTCGTCAAAGTGGGCGCAATCATCGCATTGGAAGCGGAACCGAAAGGTCTCTGCTTCGCGCTGAAGCTGCTGATCCACACAGGTTTTCATTGCCCAGCGCCCTCGGCGGAGCCCGCTGTCATGGAAATGGCTGCGCGGGAGGCCCCCGCTGGAAAAAGAAGGTGAAGTGGCCCTCGACCAGGCTCAATAATTCTGGGTTATGGCCGGCGAGATCTTCAGCGCTGCAGCCCCCCGTTTGCGCGAAATCTTCCGGGGCAGGGATATCCTGCCCGGCTGCCTCGCGTGGGTCTCCGAAAACCGCAGCGAAGCGGGCTTCCGTGAGGCGGTCTTCCGAGTTCCCTTCGTTGAGGTCCCCGCTGAACAAGGACTCGAAGGTGATGGAGCCACACAGGGAGTAGATTGCCCCGTTCTGGACATTGCAGCTTTCGTGCAGGTAAAGCGCCATGCTCACCGGGGCGCGCACGGCGCGCGCCGTCACCGGCACTCCAGGTGGCGTGACGCCAGCGGGCAGCGCCACCTGAATGGGTTCCCCCAGCGCCTCCCCGCGGATCTTTGCGACGCCGTCCACGGTAATGGTGAGACCATCAGACACCTCCAACAGGTCGTCGCCCCTTTGAGCGCGGATCGAGATGGTGTCGTTGCCATAGGGATTGGCGCCAAAAAAAGTCGGGTTCAGAGCGAAGGGGCCGCGGTAGCAGTCGCGGACATAGAGGTTCTCGCTCGTGACGTTCCCGCTCCCTTCTCCAGTCGTGCAGGCCGCCAGCAGCAGACACCAAAGGGTAGGGGCTCGGTTTAGGAAGCGCATCGGGCTCGCGAATCATGCCCCTTCCGCATCGGCGCTGCAAATCCGGCCCCCCCCGAGCACTCGGTCGGCCTCGTAAAAGACCGCGAACTGCCCTGGTACCACGGCCCGGACCGGGTCGCGAAACCGGACCTCGAGCGCGGCATCGAGGGGACCCGGGGCCGCCGCCACGGTAGCGAAGTGGCAGCTCCCGCGGTACCGCACAGCCACTTCGCACTCCAGCGGCAGCGCGACATCAGGCGCGAGCGTCGCGTCCGTCAAGACGGCTCGGGTTGCGAGCAACGCATCGTCAGACCCGAGGCGCACCGTCGCTGTCTCCGCTTCAACCGCGACCACGTAAGCGCGGTGCCCGACGGCGATCCCGAGGTTGCGTCTCTGGCCGACGGTGTAGCGGTGGACCCCTGCGTGTCTGCCTACGACGTTTCCTGCTGAGTCCACGATGTTTCCTGGTCGGATGCGCTCGGCCGCTTCCCTTTCCACGATCTCGTCGTACCGTCCGCTCGGGACGAAACAGAGCTCTTGGCTCTCCCCCTTGCCCGCGCCAGGGAGCTCTAGTGATGCAGCCTCCGAGCGCACCTCTTCCTTGGTGGATTCACCGAGTGGGAGCTCGAGACGGCGCAGGACGTCGGGCCCCAGCGTGTGCAAGAAGTAGCTCTGGTCCTTGCGCCTGTCTCGTCCGCGGTGAAGCTGGGGGATGCCCCCTTCCTCGACGATGCGCGCGTAATGGCCCGTTGCCACACGGTCGGCCCCAAAGCGATCCGCGAGGCGCAGGAGCGCCTGCACTTTGATGGAGCGGTTGCACTCCACACACGGGCTCGGCGTCGTACCGAGAAGGTATGCATCGATGAAAGGTTCGACGATGCGCCGACGGAAGAGCTCGGTGTGATCGAACGCATAATGGGGGATCCCCAGCACGTCAGCGACACGCCGCGCATCGTGGATGTCTTCCGGCGCACAGCAACGTCCCAGCGCGCTTCCATCGTCTGGGTAGTCCCAAAGGTGCAGGGTGGCCCCTATCACTTCGTGTCCTGCTCGGACCAAGCGGGCCGCCGCCACGGAAGAGTCGACCCCGCCACTCATGGCAACCAGCACACGGCTCATGGGGGCGACACTGGAAGCGTTGTTATCGTCGGTCAAGCGGCTCGCCACGACCCAGCTCGGCGAACCGCTGCGTCAGCCGTGCAATCGCGCGTGTATGCAGCCGACTTGCCCACGACTTGCTCAGGCCGAGCTCGCTCGCCACCTCGTCGAAGCGGTCGCCCTCGAGATAGTGCCGCCGAACCAGCTCTCCTTGTTGAGGGGGAAGCTTCTCGATCTCGGCGACGACCATCCGGAGCAGCTCCATTCGCTCCGTCGCCTCCGCCGGATCCAAAGCGTTGTCGACCGCTGTGAGTTCTCCTCCCTCGGCGTAGGCTCGCTTCCCAATCAGACCGATCGCCATGGCCGTGGCCATGTTTGCCAAGTGCTCCGACAGGGCGCGCTCGGCTTCTGCGCGGGATCGCGTAGGATCTCGCGTGGTCAAGACGTCTTCCGCGGCACCCTCGGAGTAGAGGCTGGCCGATCGTAGGGCCTTGAGCCGGTCGTGGACGCGGCGGGGAAGGGGTGCGAGCGCCCGAAGCCCGTCGATCATCGATCCTCGAACGCGGTACTGGGCGTAGGCCCGGAACGGCACACCGCGACTGGGGTCGTAGCGCCGCGCCGCGATAAGCAGGCCTTCCCGGCCGAAGCTCACGAGATCATCGAGCGGTGCACATGGTCCAACCGATGCTGCGACCTGCCGCGCGATCGTGTTCACCATGGCGAGCGTCGATTCGAAGCGCTGAAGCACCTCTGGAGGGTCCGCGGGTGAGCTCACGGGTGCGACTGTAACCCAAGAGCGCAGTGGCCGTCGCCCCGGGACCCGCCGCCAGGGCCGCGCACGAGGCCGGGTGAACGGCTTGATACGGCACCGCGCTGCTGCCCTTCGTTCTCTCCGAAGCTAGGCAGCACAGGTCGCAGCGACGGGGGGGAGAAGTCCGGTAGAGGGTGCACCCTCCGAGTTGCCGTGCCATATTCGCCGCACGATGATCCGGCTTGGCCGGGTGGTGGCAGCCTACGTAGTCCTTGGAGCCCTTGCTTCAGTAATATCCTTCGCTTGGCGCAAGGAGCTGCCCGTGCTGCACCCTCAGCCATGGTTGGAGCTGCCCGCTGCCGCGCGGGAGCTCTACAGTCTGGGCATGGGGATCAGCACCGGCCTCTTGTTGGTCGCGGTGACACGCTGGGCCGTGCTGCGGTGGAGCTGGATGAAGCGTCTCCACTCCGACCTTCGGCCTGTTGCCCGTGGACTTACCCCATTTGCTGCGATCGTGGTCGCCTTCTTCAGCTCGGTTGCAGAGGAGCTGCTGTTCCGTGGCCTCCTTCAGCTTTGGTTGGGCCTGGGGATCCAGGCGCTCATCTTCGCATTGCTGCACTACTTGCCCGGCCCCTCCCGGTGGACGTGGGCGCTATCGGCCGGAGTGGTAGGTCTCGTGTTCGGACTGATGTTCAAGCTGACCGGCTCATTGACTGGTCCGGTGGTTGCCCACTTCCTCGTCAACGCTATCAACTTGATCTACCTGAAATCTCATGATCCAGATCCCCGGCGTCCTGCCTTGGGAGGCCTGCTCGGTCAACGAAGCTAGCAGCAAACAAATGTGCACGTGGCCCAGACGGTATATTCCGAGCTAGCCTCTCCATCTCCATTCATGCGCGGCTGGTCCGTGCGCTGCGTCCTGCAGGTTGATCCCCGAAGTCGCCCGTCAATCGCCCATGTCCGAGAATCAACCGGCACGCTCCGAAGACAAGCCCCGGGTCCTCGTCGTCGATGACGAGAAATTCATCCGCGACATCCTCGCAGACTTTCTTGGCATGGAGGGCTACGTCGTGCGCACCGCCCACGACGGCAGCACGGCCATCGCGGAGCTCGAGCGTGCCCGATACGATATCGTCATCAGCGATCTAAAAATGCCCAACATGGGGGGGCTCGAACTCCTCCGCGAAGTCGCGACCCGTCATCCCAACACCCTCACGGTGATAATGACTGGCTTCGGCACGGTCGAGACTGCCATCGACGCGATGAAGCGGGGAGCGTATGACTACATTCTCAAGCCCTTCAAGGTAGAGGAGATCGTCCACATCGTACAGCGGGGGATCGAGAAACGACGCCTCGAGGCCGAGAATTTGCGCCTCCGAGAGGCTTTGTCCCTGTACAAGGTGAGCGAGGCCATTGCCGCGAGCCTGTCCATCGATGAAGTCGTCGAGACAGTGACCACTGGCGGTTTGACCGAGGTGAGAGCTGATTTCGTAAGCACTTGGCTCCAGAACGGCGAGGGCGGCTATTTCGAGCGAAAGCTCGGGCGCGCTGCGCACATGCCGGAGATCGTCTTCGAAGGAATCATCGACGCGGCCGTCGTCGGTACGCGCCTGGCACTCGATGAATTCATCGCCGAGCACGGCCCCCGGGCAGCTGCGCTCTTTGCGAAGCAGCCCGCCCCTGCCGCTGAGAGCGTCGTCGTGGTGCCCCTGCAGATGCGCAGCCGCCTCCTTGGATGGATTGCGGTTACCAGCGTGACGGCACACAAGCGGTTCGACGAAGGTCAACGCAAACTGCTGAGCCTCATCGCGTCTCGTGCGGCGGCCTCCATCGAGAATGCCCAGCTCTACGAGAACCTGCAAGCCACGTTCAAACAGACGATACAAGGGTTGGCCACGACCATCGACACGATGGACCGTTATACAGCCGGGCATTCCGTGCGTGTTGCGCGATACGCAGTGGTGCTGGCTCGCTGGCTTGGCCTGCCGGAGTCACTCGTGGAGATAGTTCGACAATCCGCTCTCATGCACGACATCGGCAAAATCGGGTGTGTGATGAATCTCAACAAGCCCGGCAGGTTGACGGACTCAGAGTACGAAGTGTTCAAGAAGCATCCTGTTTATGGGCGCGAGATCCTGGATCCCATCGAGTTTCTCCAGCCCGTGATCCCCGGTGTACACCTCCATCATGAGCGTTGGGACGGCAAAGGTTATCCGCTGGGGCTGTCAGGTAGCGATATCCCAGTCGTGGCGCGTATCATCGCCGTGGCGGACACTTATGATGCGATGACGAGTGATCGCGCTTACCGCGCCGCGCTACCCCACGAGGTGACCGTGAACGAGATCATCCGTTGCTCCGGGGGGCAGTTCGATCCGGATCTTGCAGGAGTCTTCACGGATCGCATCGAGGAGTTTCGCGACGAGCTCCGGGATGAGGGCGAGGAAGTTCCCGAGTGAGCACTGGCACGCCTTGCAGGCGTCGCCTGGTTGGAAGCTGGCTCGGAGCGCGCCGCTATGCGCCCATCCACGAGCTGCAGCAGGCTCTCCATCGAGCCCGCGCCCAGGGCAGCGTCCCCGATACGGTGCTGCTGCTGGAGCATGAGGCGGTCATCACCACAGGGAAGGGCACGAAACCAGGCCACCTTCTCGCTCCTCGTGAGTCGCTGCACGCGCGAGGGGTAGATCTCGTGGATGTGGGGCGGGGGGGCGACGTGACGCTGCACGCCCCCGGGCAGCTCGTCTGCTACCCCATCATCGATCTCTCCCCGGACCGGCGCGACGTGCGCCGCTATGTTCAAAATCTAGCCGAGGTGATGCGCCGGCTCATCGCGCCATTCGGTATCGCGAGTGGAACCGTCGACGGCATGGTAGGGGTCTGGGTCGATGCTGCACGCCCCGGCGCGTGGCAGGGCCTGGAAGGCGCTCAGAAAGCCGCGAAGATAGGTGCCATCGGCGTGCGCATTTCACGCTGGGTGACCATGCACGGATTCGCGCTCAACGTCTCCAATGATCTCGGGCTTTTCGATATGATCGTGCCCTGTGGGATCAGCGAGTACCCTGTGACGAGCGTCGAGCGACTGACGGATGAACGGCCTGCGCTTCGACGGATGGCGAGCGCGGCCTTGGAGGCTCTCGGCGAAACCATGGACGCAGAAGTGGACGTCTTGGAGGATTGTTCTGATGTCCCGCTGAGCGACCTGTTTCCCGCTGAGGCGAGTCGAGCCGCGGCGCGCCCCCTTGCGGGTGAGTAGGGGGCACGCCGCCCCCCACTGAGCCGTCCGGGACGTCAGCTCCGTGCGCGCGCCGAAGTCACAGGACGTCGCGCAGCAGGCAGTTGACCATGCAGTTCGTATCGCCGTTGCTCTTGCCATCGTCGCACTCTTCATGCTCCGGCTGTACGACGCCATCCCCGCAGCGCGGACCGTAGTGGCAGTTCTGACCGCAACGACCGTAGCTCCCGCTGTTCTCACCATCGTCGCACTCCTCGAACGGGCTTTGGACGATCCCGTCCCCGCAGCTCGGTCCGAGGTGACAGCCGGGAGCACAGCCCCCGTAGGTGCTGATGTTGACCCCGTCGTCGCACTCCTCACCGGCGTCATCATCGACGAGCCCGTCTCCGCAGTACGGCGCTAGGGTACAATCCGGGTTGCAGCCGCCGTGGGCCCCTGTGTTCGCGGCTTGGCCCAAGTCACAGGCCTCGTCTGCGGTCACGATGCCGTCGCCGCAGAGTGGTTCGCAGGTGTCCTTCTCCGCAAGGAAGTTGGAGAGCGTGAGCCAGTAGTTGGACTCGAGCAGCCGCCTCTCCGCCTGGAAGACGACGACCTCGTAGACATGGCCAAGCGTGAGAGCGAAGTCGGTGTCCCCTTCCACGTCACAGTCATCGCTTCCCCGTGGCGCAACGCAGGTCTGGCCGTGGCCCGTCTCCGGGTCGAGGACCACCCGACCAACGCGGCGCTCGTGGATCCCGCCGATGTCCACGGCCAGGATCCCGTTGACGAACACCCAGACGTCGTCGTCGCCGCTGAAGGTCAGCTCCTCGCCGCCGCGGTATTCGAACCAGTAGCGCAGCTCACTCGTGAAGTGATAGTTGTGCGTGTTTTCCTGGTTGCCCCAACCTTCGTCGTCGATGGGGAAGAACCCTTCCAGAGACGCCCAGGGTTCGTCCGTAGCGCTGTCCATGGAATAGGCGTCTCCGCGGAGCTCGAGACGCAGGAAGCGGTCGAACCGGATGTTGACGTCGGGTACGTCTTGGTACCATTGGACGAACGCTTCGGGTCCGGTCGTGTGTGACGCAGGCTCCTCAGCGGTGGCTGCGTAGACCGGCTTGCGATCGAGCCCCAGGGTCTCTTCCACGATGCCGGGGACTACGGTGAAATTGAACCCGATGCCGCTCATCTGCATGTCGGGGTGCCCGCCCTCTGTGTCGCTCTCCTTGAAGTCGCGGATCACGATCGGGATCTCGAGATGGTCAGGGCGCTCCTCCGCTTCGGTCGTACACTGATAGCCCGGCTCGAAGCGGCACTGCGCGTCGCAGCCGTCCCCCGCCAACACGTTGCCGTCATCGCACTCCTCTCCGCTCGAAGCGAGCCGAATCCCATCTCCGCAGACAGAGGAGCAGGCTCCGGTCGCGCTCGTCTCCGTGCCGCAACGGGGGTCCAAGTTGCAGCTGGGAGAACAGCCATCGTAGGGCTCCAGGTTGCCGTCGTCGCACTGTTCTGCGCCCTCGACCACGCCGTCTCCGCAAACTGTCGGTCTGCATGCTTCGGTCGGGGGGCAGACCCAGCCGTCTTCCAGCTTGCAGACCTCGTTGCAGCCGTCCCCAGCGATGGGAGCTCCCGTCGCCGCGTCGGTGCCATCGTCGCACTGCTCGCGCCCGCGCAGCAAGCCGTCTCCGCAGATGGGGCGGCAGGCCGCCCCTGGCACGGGGCATTCGAAGCCCTCCTCGATCTGGCAGAGTTCGTCGCAGCCGTCGCCGCTACTGATGGTCCCGGTGACGGCGTCCACGCCATCGTCGCAGGTCTCTTCGCCGCGCACCAGCCCGTCGCCGCATTTCACGGTGTAGACACAAGGCTCACCGGGCGTCGAGCAAACGTAGTTCGCCTCGATCTGGTCGCAGGCAGCCGTGCAGCCGTCGCCCCCTTCCGCGTTGGCATCATCACACTGCTCGCCCACCGAGCTATCGACGATGCCGTTCCCGCAGGCGGGTACATACTCGTCGACCGCACCTGCGGCACCGCCGCATTCGGGGCATTCCTCCGTACCCCCGGTGCCGAAATCGATCAGCGGAGGCTGTTGGCGCCCGCCTGTTGCCGTCGCTGCCTGCCCCCCGGTGCCGTTACTGTCCGCTCCTCCTGTCGCGGACGAGTCCTCGGGGGCCGAGATGCCCGGATTTTCGCTGCTACAGCCACTCGGTGCTGCTAGCAAGGCCAAAGCGATCAATGCTCCGAGCTGGCTGTGCCTGTCCATCGAGAACCTCGTTAGGTCGAATCTGCCTGTTAGGGAGCATCGGGCGCCCCAGTGCGGGAAGGGTACCAACGACCCGCAACGGTTGTGCATGCGCTGAGGCCAAACGGCTCAGGCGGCGGCTACTATGGTACCCACCGGCTCTCACATCGCGCAGAACTCGAACCACTTCGCTTCGGATTCTTGGATCCTGCCGATTTTGCAGGCTGGCAGCATGAGGAATCTCGCCGCTGCCCGTTGCGTTTCAGCGTCGGAGAAACATGCCATCGACGGGAGGAGGTGCGACTCCCCTGGCGCGGAGCCGGCATGGCGGTGCCACTCTCCGCGGCCGGCGCGCCGCTCCCCCCCCTCGCTCTGACAGGTTGAGCGTAGGTTTCAGCCGCTTATCCGGAAACGTCGCGCGCCTGCTAGGCTGCCCACGGTGTCTCTCGCTCGCCCGGAAACCTCGCGACTGACTCGTCAGCGGCGCAGGCGCCTGGTATTGGGTGCAGCGGTTTTGCTTTTCATGGGACTTGCCAGCACGCTCTACGGGTGGGCCAAAGGGCCCGGAAGTAGCCACACGGGACCTCTGCCGCCCCTCACGTCGCGGGAGCGCAACCTTTCCGAGCAACTTCGCGCCGACGTCACGACGCTTGCCCGGGACATCGGCGAACGAAACTACCGTCGTCCCGCTCAGCTCGCGGCCGCCATGCAGTTCATCGAAGGTCGATTTCGCTCCTTCGGGTACTCTCCGGAGCGCGAGACCTTCGTGGCCGGTGGCCACGATTTCGCGAACGTGGTCGTCGAGCTGCCGGGTGGGTCACCGGGTGCCGATATCGTCGTGGTCGGCGCCCACTACGACTCTGCCATCGATTGCCCAGCTGCCAACGACAACGGTAGCGGTGTAGCCGTTCTGCTCGCGCTCGCGGAGCGTTTCGCACACGCGCGCGTCGAGAAGCGACTCCGGTTTGTCGCCTTCACGAATGAAGAGCCGCCGTTCAGCTTCGGTGTCCACATGGGGAGCCATGTGCACGCTCGCAAGGCGCAGCACCGCGGTGAGAGAATCGCGGCGATGATCAGCCTGGAGACGATGGGGTACTACTCGGATGAACCCGGAAGCCAGGTGTATCCGCCACCAGTTGGGCTCCTTTACCCGAGCGTAGGCAACTTCATTGGATTCGTGAGCAATCTCAGGAGCAAGCCGCTTCTCGAACGCGCCCTCCGAAGCTTCCGCAGCAACGTCTCCTTCCCATCCGAGGGTGCGGCTCTGCCGTCGATGGTCCCGGGGGTGGGGTGGTCGGACCATTGGTCTTTCTGGCAGTTTGGCTATCCCGCCATCATGGTGACCGACACTGCGCCGTTTCGATATCCGCACTATCATCGCGCGACGGACACGCCCGACAAGCTCGACTACGAGCGCTTGGCCAGGGTCGCTCGGGGAATGGAGTTCGTCGTCGTGGAGCTGACGTCGTAGGCCTCCCGTTCCGACCGCGCCCTCTGGCTTGCAGCCGCAGCGAGGCGCATCGTCTCACCCCGAGACGGCCCGGGCGCCACGATGGCCCGGAGCGTCCGGGCGTTGCACGGCCTGGTCCAAGCGCCGCTTCGCGCCGGAGCTTGGCGTCCGGCGGCGGAGAACACGGCCTCGGCACGGAGGCACCAGCCGCTCGGATGGTGTGGTCTCCGTCGTCCCCGAGCGGGCGGAACCGCCCATTCGGGGGATCCGCGCCTTGTTGCCGCTGGCAACAGAAACGAGCACCGAGAACGAAAGGCGAGGCACATCTGTTGGCGCTTCGGAGCGCGCCTCCTAGACTAGCCAACAGCGGTTCAGCCAGTACTGTTTGCCTTTCCTTAAGGAGTATCCCATGAGACTACGCGCGATTGCGGCGCTTTCGCTCGCCGCCCTGCCCCTGGCCATCTCTTGTTCCAGCGGCGAAGACCCCGAGGACGGTGGCGTTGGTGGTGGTCTGTTCGCAACCGGTGGCATCGGAACTGGAGTTGGTGGCAACGCCCTAGGCGCTGGCGGAGGCGCCCAAGATGGCATCGGTGGAGATGGTGCTCCGGGAGCCGGGGGTGGTGTGCAAGCGGGCCTAGGTGGTTCCGCGACGGATGCTGGCGGCTCCACGGCGAGCTCCGGCGGCGCTGCGACCAGCTCCGGTGGCGTGACGGCGAGTTCCGGCGGCGCCACGACGAATGCTGGTGGCGAGACGAACGCTGGCGGCTCCACGGAGAGCTCCGGGGGATCGACGAGCTCCGGCGGCTCGAATGCGGGCACCGACGACTACTCGGTGGAGGAGGGTGGCTTCGTCACTGTCTGCGGCTGGTCTGGCTATGCCTGGGCAAACGCCGATGACGCAAGTCGGATCGAGCCGACGGGCTTCGACAGCCTGGGTGCAGGTGACGACCTCTGTGCAAGCGGCTCCGTCGCGGCAGAGGATACCTGGGGCGGGTACGCGATGGTCGGAATCAACGTCGCGCAAGAGGCCGGTGAAGACACGAGCATCGGCACCCTCGTTCCCGACGGGACCGGAATCTATGTGGACCTGATGAATGCAGCGGGGAACGAGCTGCGCATTCAGATCCAGGACGCCGAGGGCGAAGCCGACGAGAACCACCGCTGGTGCGCCGTCTATTCGGAGCCCGGCGTCATTCCGTGGAGCGACTTCAATACCCATTGCTGGGATGGAACCGGCAACGCATATAACGGCGAGGCGATCAATGCCGTCCTCGTTATGGTTCCGGGCCACAACGAGAACGCCGTCGACTTCGACTTCTGCATCAACAGTCTCGAACCCTCTGGGTCCGACGGCTGCGAAGGTGGCTCGAATCCCGGCACGGGCGGCGCGTCCGGGAACACGGGCGGCGCGTCGGGGAACACGGGTGGCTCCACCTCTTCGGACTGCACCGACGACCCGAACCCCGACGAACCCGGGACGCCCTGCTCGACCTGGGCGGAATGGAACCAGTGCGGTGAGCCGTGGATGATCGAGAATCACATCTGCGACCGCACCTGCGGCCGCTGCTCGGGCGGCGGATCGGGCGGCAGTGGGTCGGGCACTGGGGGCAGCTCGAACGGTTCGGGTGGGCAGAACAATGACATTACCTTACCAGCCCTCAGCAACCCGCAAAACGGATGGATGACGCGCTACTGGGACTGCTGCAAGCCGCACTGCGCCTGGTCCGGGAATGGCCCAGCCGTGGCGTCCTGCGACGCAAACGACACGAATCGCGGCGTCAATGACGAGCGAAATGCCTGCGAAGATGGCGGCACATCGTACATGTGCCACAGCTTTGCGCCGTGGTCCGTCAATGATCAGGTGGCCTATGGCTTCGTTGCGCGGATGATGGGGACGTTTGATAGAGACTGTGGTAGTTGCTACCTCGTCGAGTTTACCGGCTCAAGCAGCCGCGGCGTGGCGCAGCCGAGCATTGCCGGCAAGCGAATGATCGTTCAGATGACGAACACTGGCGGCTTGCAAGCCAACGAGCAGCTCGACCTACTCGTACCGGGTGGCGGCGTTGGCGCGAACAACGCCTGCAGCCGTCAGTGGGGTGTCGACAACTCTCAACTCGGCGCCCAGTACGGCGGGTTCAAGACCGTCTGCGGAGAGGATTCCAACTGCATCCTCGATATGTGCCGTAACGCCTTCGGTGATTCCTCTGAGCTGATGCGCGGATGCGAGTGGTACGTCAACTGGCTTCATGCGGCTGACAACCCGGACATCCGCTTCGAGCCGATTCAGTGCCCGCAAGAGATTCGGAGCGTATCGGGCATCGGGTGAGCCCATGGCTTGACTGCCCCTTAGAGCGCCACGAGAAGGTTTGTTTCTCGCGCAGGAAGCAGCCCAGTTTTCGTGTGGCGGAACCCCAGCAGTGTTGGCCCTGCCCTTCTCAGCAGAAGGGCGGGCCAGTGCTCGTATGTTTGCTTTCGGGGATTGGGGGCTGCGGCTCGTGATCAGACCGCACAGACTCACAACGTGGGGGGTCACGGAGGCTTCAGAGGTTCACTCAGGGCGCTCCCTGAGCTCCGTTGCAACGAAGCCCTCGGCGTCGTTGCCTTGAAGGTGCATGATCGTCCCAGAGCGCGTCAAAGCGGCGGCGTGCATCACCCCCTCCGCCGAGTTCCCGGAGAAGTAGCAGTCGGGGGCTGAAGCTACCTCCACGTCGGCGAGTTCGCGCCACGCAGAGAACCCAGCGCTCCCACCGCCTTGCACCTTCTTGACGCTGTACCAGAGTCGACCTCCTGCGACGACGAGAAGGTACTCCCGGTAGGCCTGTTCTCCATAGTACTCCGGGAGGCAGATTGCTGGTGAATGATCAAGGCTCAGGCCGGACGGGGGCAGGAAATAGACGGCCTCCGGCCAGCCATTGACTGCACCTTCGGTGCGCAAGGCGAGCTGAAGACGACCGTCATCGACGATCCCAGCAGTGTACCATATGCGGCCCGAGGTGGTCCCTTGCCGAATCGTGTCTACCCCTGAGACCAGCGTAGGGGGCAAGGGCGTTGTCTCCGCGTTTGGCCAGGACGCGGTCGGGTAGTCGTCATCCTGTATCAGCAACAGTCCCGTTATGCCTGGCAGGGCTCCTGGATTTGCGATCATGATGTCGTAGATGCCGTCAGTGTACCAGGCGGTTACTGACGGCGTGGTCGTGAAGCTCTGACCGCTGGAGCTGGATACGGATAGCTCCGCGAAATCCGAGAACACGGTCCCGCTTCCGCTTGCGACGCGGAGCCTCCCGTAGGGCATGCTTCCCAGCCCGACAATGTATGTCATTGGATCGCTTGCCGTGGAGTTGAAGGCGGTGCTGCAGTCGATATCCGTGCCTGGCGCGAGCAACGAGCCGTCGACTCCCGGTAGCTCAGTCCAGGTTCCTGCCGCTCCTTGTGTAGCTACGGCGCGATAGAGCCGCTGGTTCGTGCCGCGCGCGTAGATGAAGACCTCTTCCCGTTTCGCGGGGTCTCGGGCGACGCAGGGACCGCCCTCGAACCCATTCTCGGTGGCGGGCTCGCCGCTGCCGCCCTCATTCCCCGCCGCGCCGCCCTCATTCCCCGCCGCGCCGCCCTCACCCCCGCTCCCGCCGATTGGTGCGGTAGGCGCTCCCGCTTGTCCGTCGTTGCCGCCGCCGCCCGCAGGCAGTCCCTTGCTCCCGGCGTAGCCGGCGGTGCCGCTTCCCGCACCCACTGTGACGAGGTCGGATCCGCCCTGGACCGTGCTGCCTGCTCCCCCTTCGCCAGCGGAAGTCGAACTCGCGCCGCCCATGGAGCTCAAGGCTGTCCCCGCGCTGCCGGCATCGGCCGTCGCTGATCCCCCTGTGCTCCGGTCTCCACTACCGGCGTCGCCAGCGCCAGCGTGGCTCGCCCCAGCATCTCCAGCGCCGCCCCCATTCTCCTGGCCGCCCGAGGCTCCGGCGGTGCCTGCCCGCTCCGCACTCCCCGCGTCGGCACAAGCGTCGAAGACGCAGGGGTCGTACCTCCTGTTCGGCACGGAGCAGGCGCTCCAGAGTGTGGCGCCGGCCAATGTGGCGATACTCAAGGATGAGACTCTCATGATACTATCCCGTCCGTTGTCTGCGCTGCTGCTAGAAGACGCCACGCCAGAAGAGGGCCGCCGACCGGGTTCCCACTTCCGGGATCACCCGGTGCGCGCTCTGTGAGGCTCGGTCGGGCGCCCACAGGTACAGCCCCACTCCGCCCAGGATCGCGGCGCCCCCCGCGCCGAGGGCAATCTGTCCCCAGAGAAGCTCCCTGTCTGCGTCGTCCAAGAGGTTCATGCCTGTCTCATTGCAGACGAGCACCTCTTGCTTCTCACAATGCTCCCTACCGTCCTCTTCCACGGACTGGGAGTGGACAGCAAGATAGGTGCCGAGCCCCGCGCTGACGATCCCTGCGCCAGCGACAGCTAGACCCACGGTGCTCCAGGGAACCGGGCCGCTGGTGCGAGCGTGGTCTCCGAGGGACGCAGCGGGCGCCCCCAGGAGAGGTTCAGTGGCTTTGGGCTCCTCTCGCGGCGCTTGGCGCTTCGCGACGGGGACGAGGTGGGGCACGAGTACCGTCACCGTCTTTCCCGGCTCGGTCAGCTCCACTTCCTTCGCCCACGACTCGTGCTTCGGCGCGCTTGCCTCGATCCGCTGCAGGCCAGGATCGACGGGGATGGCTACCTCATAGACCGGCTCGCGGACTTCGCCGCCGTTGCGAGTGATGACTAGTCCCTCGATGCGGTGCTCTTGCGGAACACTAATCCTGAGGCGCATGAGCTTTGGCTTGAGAGCGTCGGCGCGTTGGCGGGCAATGCGCTCACGTTGCTCCTGTTTCGACTTGCGGCTCTCCGAAGCGGCGAGCTCGAAGGCGCTCCAGGCCGCGGCGGTGCGCCCGATCTCTTCGTAGCATTGAGCGAGGTAGAGGAGCGTCCCGAGCGCGAAGTCGTGCCGGTTGCTCTCCTGCAGCAACGGGCAGGCCTTCTCGTATTGGCCCTGGTCCATGAGGATCCTCGCCTCCTGGTAAAGGGCTTCGGCTGCCGTGATCTGCTGCGCATGGGTCTCGGCAACACCGGTCTCGCTGGTCGTCTCGGGCTCGCTGGCTGCCGATCGAGGAACAACCGCGGTTTGGCTAGCGACGGGAAGGCTGAGCGCGAGCACAAAGCCCGCCGCCAAGAGTGTCGATAGCAACTCACGGGGATTGGCTTGGCTCCCCCACCACCTGACTCGTGTGCTCATCCTTGGCCTGCCTCGTGGTGACCTGGACCCGCTCAAGGGTCCCGTGGAGCGTATCAGAGCAAGTGTCCGGTGCGCGGCCCACTTCGGGCGAAAGAACGGCGGCCAGCAGGGAGACTGGCCGGGTACTCAGATGTTGAGCGCCGATTGGCCTGTCTTCTCCTGTCACCGCTTGTCCCCGAGCCACGTAGATGGGAGTCCTTGTGCCGGGGAGTGAGCTTCGGCTCGCCGGCAGTGCCAGTGACTTGACGGGTTCAGGCGCAAGCTCGATCCTTCGGCTGATGACTGTGGATTCGGGCCACGATGGTGCCCTGCATTGGGTGGGCAAGGCCCTACGCCGTAAGTGGCATCTCGATGCCCTGATAGGGACGGGTGGAATGGCAAACGTCTATGCGGCCACCCACCGCAATGGTCGACGGGGGGCCATCAAGCTGCTCAAACCGGAACTCAACGTCCATGCTGAGGTGCGCGAGCGATTCTTGCGGGAGGGCTACGTCGCGAACCGCATTCAACACCCCGGCCTCGTGGGGATCGTCGATGACGACGAGACGGAGGACGGGCTCGCCTTTCTCGTCATGGAGCTGCTCTCGGGAGAGTCCCTTCAGGACCGTCTGGCCAGGGATCCCGCCGTACCGCCCGCGGAGGCGCTCTTCATCGCCGATCAGGTGCTGGACGTCCTGCAAGCTGCACACGAAGCTCAAGTCGTTCACCGCGACATCAAGCCGGGCAACATCTTCGTGCTCGATGACGGGCGCGTGAAGTTGCTCGACCTCGGGCTTGCCAGGGTCCTCGAGGGGCGTAAGGCTGCCGTCGCGATGACGCAGAAGGGGATGGTGCTGGGAACCGTTCCCTTCATGGCCCCAGAGCAAGCACAGGGTAAGCCGGAACTCGTTACGGCTCAGAGCGATATCTACGCCCTTGGCGCCACACTCTTCTTCGTGCTCTCGGGGCAGTACGTCCACGAGCACGAGAACAAGATGGATCGGCTACTGGCCACCATGCGCGACCCAGCGCGGTCGCTCGCCCGGGCTGCGGATGGCATTCCGTCCTCCGTCGTGCGTGTCGTGGATCGCGCTCTGGCCTTTCGGCCTAGGGATCGCTGGGGATCGGCAGCCGAGATGCAAGAGGCCGTGCGCGGGGCTTATGAGGAGCTCGCCCAAAGGCCGATCCCAAAGACTCGTCGCGTCTGCGTGCAGGGGGTGCAGGGCTGGGTGCGGCCGGTGCACCACGACGCGGAGCTCGCCACTGAGCCGATGACTGCCGCTTCTCTCAGCATCAGCGTGGTCTTTGAAGCAGATCTGAGCCAAGGCGTAGCGAGCGTGCCCATCGATGTCGACGTGTCGGAAGATGCGTGATGCGGTTTGGGGCGGGGGCCACAGGGCGTCTGGCCGCATGCCTTTGGAGGCCACATTCCTCGCAGGGTGGCCGTTCAGCGGTTGCGGGGGAGGGTGTATACTTCCGTCGTGGGCCACGGCACGGAGCCGAGGCCATTTCCGGGCGCAAGAACCATGAACACCGCGGCAGGATCGGCCGGTTCAGAGGGTCTCCCCCCACTGGAGAGTTAAATGCTCGGGGAAGCTGAGGAGCTCGTGACATTTGCAGAATCCCTCGTCGGAAATCGTCTCGGCGGGAAGTGGAATCTCGAGCGGCTCTTGGGTGTCGGGCGGATCACGGCCGTTTTCGAAGCAGTCGACGGGCATGGACGCCGTGTGGCCATCAAGTGCCTGCACCCGCAGCTGTCACGCGTGGAACGTATGCGCGAGGTGCTATTCCGGGAAGCTTACGCGGCAAACCAGGTGGGGCAGCCCGGGGCGGTGATTGTTCACGACGATGGTTACTCGGCAGAGGCGGGCGCGTACCTCATCATGGAACTCGTGGAGGGGGAGACGCTGGAGCAGCGTGTCCAGCGTGACTGGGCTCTGTCGCCGCTCGACGCGTTGATCGTCACCGAGGAGATCCTCGACAGCTTGGAGGGCGCGCACCGCAAAGGGATCGTGCACCTCGGCCTGAAGCCACGCAACTTCATTGTCGACCGCGAAGGTCGCGTCAGGATCCTCGAGTTCGGGATGGCACCCGTCCGGGAGCTTGCCAGCGTGCTCAGCACGCTGCCCCCAGGGAGCCTTGCTCCACCAGCTCCAGAACGAGAGGCGCCGGAGCGCGTGAGCGGTCGCTGGGATCAGGTCGACGCGCGCAGCGATCTGTGGGGCGTCGGAGCGACCATGTTCTTCATGCTCACCGGGCAGCGCGCGCTAGATACTGCCGCGACGCGTGTCCCCACCAGTGAGCGTCTCTCGGTGCTTCCTTACAGTCCGGGGTTGCCCGCGGTGATTGCACAACTCGTGGATCGCGCCCTCGCCCCCGATCCCCGCGACCGCTGGCCCTCCGCCGCGGCCATGCGCGTCAGCGTGCGCGAAGCGCGAGGAGAGCTGGATGGCGACGCGGAACACGATGACCTTCCTACGGCCCGCCCCGAGGCTCTGGTGCCCATTGGTGCGCAGGATAGCGAGGCACGGGGCTCCACATCGGAGTTGCCAGACGTGGCCCTTGCCGAAGCCAGTGGGGAAGGAGGCCTCCTTCTCCTCGAGTCGCCACTGACCCCGCCGGTCGCGGTTTCTGCGGGCTCACGGGCACTCATCCAAGATGGAAGGTCTGCGGGGAATGAGAGTGTAGCCGTGATCGCCGACGGGCCCCGCGCCGGCACCTCGTCGGACCGGGAACACGAGAGCGCTGCGCAGGAGCCCACGAGGGACGAGCCGTTACCCGATGTCGAATCCTCTCTGCGCGAGGCAAACGGCAGTGCGATGCCTGCTGCTGGCAGCCGAGGGAGTGTTCGGGTAGTCGCTGGGCCCAACACCATGGAGCCTCGCGAGGTCCCGTCGTCTACTGCCCCGGGCCGAGCATCCCCGGGTGACGCGCCTGCGGAGCTGATTGCCGACAGTGGCCTGAGAGTGACGCTCCCCTCAGCAGATAGCGGTCCACCCGGCGACACGCCGCGCTCGGGCGATGTCGACGCGGCTCCCCCCAGCCCTGAAAGCGTCAGCGGAAGCGAGCGAGTGGTCCTGGAGCGCGTGAAATCCTCTCCGACGGTCATCCTGCAGCTGGACGAGGAGGAGCAGCCGCCGCGCGACACAAGGATACCGGAGCGCCCAACCACGCCGGCTGCGCGTGCCCGGCCTCTGTCTCCGGGCAACGAGGGCATGTGGCGTTCCGCGGCCATTGTGCTCGCCTCGGCGCTCGTCACCCTGCTGCTCGTGACAGGGCTGGTCCGATATTTCGCTCCCGAAGTGCCAGTAGTCGAGAGGGTTCGCTCGGGCGCCGCCCCGGCTGCCCCTGATTCCCTCGTTCAGGACCCGGAGCTGCAGCGCTCTAGCCAAGGCGCACCCTCTGCAGCGCAGCCCCGCCCGGTGGCATTGGAATCCCTCCCCCTTTTGGGCGAGTCCCCGGGTCGAAGCCTTCGTGCTCAGCCGACGGTGGGCGGATCGGATGGGGCGCGGCGCGTTGCGCCAGCGCCAGCCGGGACGCCGTCCCTGACGGAGGATCCCAGGCCTGAGCCACCGCGGACGCCCGAGGAGGGACAGCCGCGGACGCCCGAGGAGGGACAGCCGCGGACGCCCGAGGAGGGACAGCCGCGGACGCCCGAGGAGGGACAGCCGCGGACGTCCGAGGAGGGACAGCCGCGGACGCCCGAGGAGGGACAGCCGCGGACGCCCGAGGAGGGACAGCCGCGGACGCCAGAGGAGGCAGAGCCGCGGACGCCCGAGGAGGGACAGCCGCGGGCGCCCGCGGAGGCAGAGCCGCGAACGCCCGAGGAGGGACAGCCGCGGACGCCCGAGGGCACTGGACCGGAGCCGCCGAAAGATTCGACGCGTAAGCTTCGGGAAGCCGGTCAAGTCGAGACGACGACCAACCTCCGCGATGCTCTCTCCGCCTGCTTTGCACATGCGAACGACGTCTGCCTTGAACTCCGCGGTGAAGCTCCTCCGCGGTCTACGCGGCTTCCTTTTCTTCGATGACAACTTCTCGCGCATTGTCGCGCTTCTTGGGTGTCCGCCAAACGGGGTGAGGTTCAAACTCAAGGCGGTAGAGCATATCGCTCCTGTGCATGTGGCGCAGGCGCTGTCCTACCTCAAGGCATCACGACTCACCCTCGCGCTGCTCATCACTTTCAATGTCAGAACCCTCCGCCAAGGTATTCGACGCGTCGTATTGGGACGCTGAGTGCTATCTCCCAATCCCTTTGCGACGCGCCGCAGGCGGGCTGGCGGCTTTGAGGTTCTTCCCCGTATCACGCCAGCACGTGGAGTTTCCTCGCCGAGTGACTGGGAGCGTACGAACCGAAACCAACCTCCCGCTGTAGTGCTAGCCTGGCCGCCGCCTCACTGCATACGTCGCGACGTAATCCGATGTAATCTTGTAGCGTCCCTCTATGCCCCCGCCGCGGCCCCCGCTGAAGCCGGGCACCTCGATGTGGAAACGGACTCGGAAGGACTGCGCTGGGTGATCGAAATCGATGCTGAGCGCGTGAAAGTCTAGGAACATCCCGGTTGCTGGATACTGGCATTTGTAGACGCTCTCCTTCGCGGAGAAGTAGAGCTTGGAGACGTGTGGAATCTCGTCTGGGTGCAGCTGGCTCTGCTCGTCCGCGGTGAGCACCCGGCGTGCCACCTCTTGCCCCAGAGGGCCTGCTTTCTCGACGTCCACGCCGACGCCTACGAGTGCTGCCGCACGAGCCAACACGACACCACACCAGCCGTCGGTATGGGTGACGGACCCGATGAACCCCTCGGGCCACACGGGGCTCCGGTCTGGAGCACTTGGCAGCGGCGCTGGGGGGGCGCCGAGCTGCGCGAGCGCTTCGCGAAAGAGCCGACGTGCCGCACGGTACTCGTGCTGACGCTTGGCAACTGCGCGAGCTACCGCTTGCTCTTCCTCGGGATAGGGCGACGGCAAGCGATCGATCGCTGTGGGTGAGCCTTCAGCGACGGCGAGATCCGCGTCCGCGAGTTCGGCGAGAAGTAGAGTCGACAGGAGCCGAAAAGTACTGCGACACGCGATAGGAGCAAGGGGATCGCGCTCGCCGTGCACCTTCGGCCGCACTCGACCGGGTGGTATCGGCTGCCAGAAGCTGGCCTAGGGTCAGCGGCCGGCGCGCCAAGCGTGCTGGCAGATGGGTTGGCTTGCCTGGCGCGCCTTCATGGCATGCCGGTCCCGCGCGAGCGTTGAGTTCAGGTGCTTCCCCGCAGGAGAAAGGATGCTAAGGTTGAGACGCTTTCAATCTGCCAGCACTGGAGGAATAAGTGCGCATAGAAACGGGGAGTGCAACGTTCTCGGCAGCCATGCTCGTCTTCGCCCACGTGACTGGGTGCGGCGCTGACGACTCCGGCAGGGGTTCGCACGACGCCGGAGGCGCGGGCGGAAGCGCTACGGGCGGTGTGGTGGAGCTCCGTGCTGGGGGAGGCATGGGTGGGGCGGCGCTCGTCCCTCGCGGAGGCTCTCCTTCGTTAGGGGGCGGCGCGCCGTTGGGCGTTGGGGGCTCTGCTTCTGGGGGGGCGTTCTCTGGTGGCAGTGCAGGCGGCTCTTCTGTAGGTGGCGGTGCTCCTGCAGGTGGCGGTGCTTCGGTAGGGGGTGGCACCTCTGTAGGAGGCAGTGCCTCTGTCGCTGGCAGTGCCTCTGTAGGTGGCAGTGCCTCTCTCGGGGGATGGGTGGGTTTCGGAGGTTCTCCAGCTTCGGGAGGCAACAGCGGATGGGGCGGTACCGCGGATGCGGGCGGGAGCACGTCGCTCGGCGGCAATTCCCCGGCGGGAGGCTGGACGGGATTCGGCGGTGGCTCGTTCGGAGGCACGACGAACGCGGGCGGGAGCGGCGGTTCTGGTGGCAGCGCTGCCGGCGGTGCTGCCGAATGCCCTCTCGGACCTGGCTGTGATCCGGTTTTGGCCGGAGGTCTGCGCATCGGCAAGATCTCGGCGTATCAAGCCGTCGAGGTGCCGCTCATGGAGGAGTGGGCGGAGGTTCAACAACGCTCGGTGCCCATCGTCCAAGCCAAGGATCTGCTCTTGCGCGTTCACGTGGAGGTCCAGCCGGGCTGGGTGACGCGCTCGGTGCGGGCTGCTCTGGAGGTCCAGTCCTCGGCAGGTACCTTCGATGATGAGGAAACCAAGCGAGTCTCGGAGGACTCGAGCCAAGAGTCTCTCGGCTCCACCTTCAACCTGACGGTTCCTGCCGAAAGCCTCACCGGAGATGCTCGCTACAGTGTCTCACTGTACGAGGAGGAGGTCGCTCCTGGTGGAGATTCGAGCCGAGCGCGCTGGCCGGAGACCAGCACGGTTCCCATCGATGAGGACAGCACCCACGGCGGTCTCAAGATCGTGGTCGTACCGGTGCAGTACACCGCCGACGGCTCAGGACGAATGCCCGACACGAGCGATGCCCAGCTCGACCTCTTTCGGAGTTACTTCGCTCGGCATTATCCGGTCTCGGATGATGACGTTAGTGTTGTTCTCGGTGAACCCATGCCGTGGAACCAGCCTGTCTTGGCGGATGGTAGCGGCTGGGAAGAGCTGCTTTACGAGCTGTATACCCTTCGCTACGATCGTGGCTCCCTCCCAGAGGAGTATTTTTACGGTGCATTTTCCCCAGCGGAGGGTATCAATGACTACTGTCGACACTCCTGTGTGACCGGGCTAGGTTTCGTTGGAATGACGCCCGGTGGGGGCTTCTTTCAGTCCACAGTTGCGATTGGTCTGGGTTTCAGTGGTGCGCTCGCCGCTGAGACCATGATCCATGAGATTGGCCACAATCACGGGCGAGAGCACGCTCCTTGTGGGACCAATGATGCCGACTCGAGCTATCCCTATCCAGGTGGTGGTATAGGTTCGTGGGGCTACGATCCTTCGGGACCGCGTCTTATAGATCCTGAGAGGTACTATGATTTCATGGGATACTGTGAGCCTTGGTGGGTGAGTGACTATACCTACTCCGCTCTCTTTGACTGGATACAGCGCACGAATCTCTCCGTCTCTGCGCGGGGTGTTCCCTCGACCTGGATGACGGTGATGCTGGGGTCGAGCGGCAATGCGCGCCTGGGGCCACGGCACGAGCTCGTGTTACCGCCCAGCGGAGAGCCCCAAGAGGTCGAGTTGCTGGACTCAGCGCTCCAGGTGCTCGCCACGACTACCGGCTACTTGACGCCTTTCAGCCACGAGCGTGGTGGCGGATTGCTGCTGGTGCGGGAGCCCGAGGCCGCTGCGGCCTACCTCCAGATCAACGGATACACCTTGGTACCGCTCTGATTTCGGCTAGGGAGCCATCAAGGCGCACCGAGCCGAGCAAGGTACGGGCGTGCCCGGACCCGAGCTATCGGGACTATGGTTGGTCAGCGGATGTGAGGCAGCAGTCCTGTGTCGCGGATGTTGTCACCTAGAAGGACATCCGCCGGACGAACTGGCTTCTCCACTGAGCGGGCTTGGTTCTGAAGGCAGTTTGCGTTGCAGGATTACACTTCTCCTTGTCGGTCAGGCCTTTCTCAGCGCCAGCGAGGTGTTCGTGCCACCGAAGCCGAAGGAGTTCGAGAGCGCGAGCCGGATTGGGAGATCGGTGGGCTCTAGAACGGGTGGGTAGTCCTGGATCGCTGGGTCCAACGGCCGCGCGTGAATGCTCGGTGCCATCCAGCCGTGACGGAGCATCTCTAGGGTAACGATTGCTTCAATGGCTCCCGCACCGGATGCTGAATGACCCGTGTATCCCTTGATGGAGCTGTAGGGGATGTGCCGCCCGAAAAGCTCGCGGATGGCTCGAACCTCGCCCAGGTCACCCATGGGCGTCGAGGTGCCGTGCGTGTTGATGTAATCGACATCCTGTGGCTCGGCGTTGGCGCTCGCGAGGGCAGCTCGCATGGCGGCGAGGCCTCCGGACCAGGTTGGAGCAACCATATCACCACTGCCATCCGAGGAAAGGCCGAACCCAGCCAGCACCCCCAGCACTTCCGCGCCGCGAGCCTCTGCGGACGCCCGGGTTTCGAGGATCGCCACGCCAGCGCCTTCCGAGAAGATGAAGCCCTGACGATCTGCTGCGTACGGGCGCGAGGCGCGATTCGGATCAGCTCCCTCCTCGCCGTTCAGAGCACGCATCGAATCGAACCCGGCGTAGAAGCTGACGTGTGGGGCTTCCGCGCCGCCAGCCAGCGCCCTGACTATCGCCCCGCTGCGCAGGAGGAGCGCTGCCAAGACCATGTTGTACGCGCCGGTCGCGCACGCGGCGCTGACCGAGCAAGAGGCACCGGTAGCCTCCAGCACGGTGCTAAGATTTGCGGACACCGTGGAGGCCATCAGCCGCGGTACGGCAGCGGGAGACACCTTTCGCATACTGCGAGTCTTCTCGAGTTTAGCCCGCACTTCGTCATGCATCTCCATGTCGCCGCTGGCGCTGCCGACGAGTACGGCAAGATCCCGGGTTCCACAGTCTGCGCGCGCAATGGCGCTCCGCGCGGCTTTGAGGGCGAGGCGCGCGTTCCGTCCCATGAAACGTCCTTGGGCGGCGCTGATGCCCAGCGCTCCGTTGCTCACATCGCCGTCGTATGGACCGATGAGCTGGCAGCGCCCGCCAAGCTCGACGGCTTCGGCGTAGGTCTGAAAGGGCTTGCCTTGGCCACGTCGAATCCCATCAGCGACGAGGCTGACGTCGTCGCCCAGCGGGCAGACCAGTCCATAGCCGGTGAACACGATGTCGTCTGGGCGTGTAGTCATAGTGAGCTCGCGGGATAGCGACTGCGGCGGGGTCCCGCAAGCCCGGAGTTGGCGCGCGTGCCTCAGGTGATCGGATCGTCCGTTCCGGTCGCGCAACCGAAGAGCAGCTTCAGGCTCGCGCCGGAGTCGCTCTGGACGCGGGCGCAGGTGTCTGGGCACAACGTCACGCGGTTGCCGTCGTAGTACCATCCCTCGGTGCAACTGCCGTCTGCAGCCGGGAGCATCAGGAGATTCGTACCGTCGGAGGGGCTGACGATCAGATTCACCGCTCGAGGATCTACCGTCTCACCCGGGGGAGGCGGTGGGATGTCGTAGGAACACTGAACTATCGCGCCGGTGATTCGTGCCAGGGCATCGCGAAGCCCTTGGCCGAAGTCTTCGACGACGCTCAGGTCGAAGTGACAGAAGTCCTCCGGGCCGTTCACCTGGCAAACCTCAGGGGCCGTCCCCCCGGCTACTGCCGCGTGAGACAGCCACGCTCGAACGTCTTCCCCTGTCGTTTCATTCTCTTCACTGCCAGGCGAACCAATGACGAACGTGCGTGTACGATCCGCGGTGAACGCTGCTTCAATGGCTTCGATGATGGGTTCCTCGTCCACGGGGTCCCGTGGATTGCACGAACCCATGCAGTCGATGGTCAGGGTGGGCTGTCCATCCGTAATGAGGAGAATGTACTTGTCGCCGGGGTAGCTGGTGGCCCGCAGACCATGCTCGAGGGCATACATGAACGCGCCATGAGTTGGTGTGCACCCATTCGGGTCGACTTGCCCGATAGCCGAGTAAAGCGCCTCCTGCTGATTCGGCGCGACTGGAACCAGGCTGCTCACATCGACGCACTGGGTGATCTCAGCCGGGGTCGTCGCCCGGTACAGGCCCTCGTTCGGGTAGAACATGAGTCCTAACGGGGTGCTCTCCGGGATCGCAGCGATGGCCTCGTTCAGGGCTTGAGCGGTGATCGACCACTTGCTGGCTTGCGAGTCCGGAGCGTTGCTGTCCATCGACGCACTCGTGTCGATGACCATCATGAGGAGCGCCGGGATAGACTCTGGCTCGGCGCTCCAGCCCGTGCAGGCGGCGTTCTCCAACTCGTCCACTTCCTGGTCGCTCTTCTCGATGAAGCCGCCATCCAGGTTGCCATTGCCACCGCTGCCGTCAGCAGCCCCGCCGTCTCGGTCGTCGAGGTCGATGAGACCGCCCGTTCCTCTGGCTGTCACAGAATCGTCGCCGTCATCGGAGCCGCAGCCCGACATGGCCAGGATTAGCCCAACGCTTAGGAAGGGGGTGCTGAGTAGAATGCGCATTGCCTGTGGCCTTTCCCTGCTTGTACGGTGCGAGTGGCGTCAAAGCCGCGCCAACACCAGGTTACCACGAGTTCTAAGTCCCGTCGGACAACTTGCCATGGATGCCACGAGTCTGCACGAGCTGGTCAGTCACTTGAGTACCCAGTGCCGCAACTTGGCGACGCGAGGCATGAAGTAGAGCGCGACCTGAGCGAATTCTCCGAGTCAGAGCACATGTACGATATCCACGTAGACAGCGGGCGCGCTGCCCAGCTCGGCGCCGAGGGGAGCGTACGCGACGTCGCAGCGAAGCAGCAGAGTGTCGCCGTAGCGTAGCCGTGGGCCGACCCCACTGCCCCAATGAAGACCCAAGCCGTCCCCGTCGAGGGAAACATCCGATTCGAAGGTACCACTCCACACGCGCCCGAAGTCGAAGAAGGCCGCGGCTCCGAGCACCGCGTGCTCCCCGAGCAACGAGAACGGCAGTACCAGGGAGCGAGCCTCCACGTTCCCGATGAACTTCGTGCGACCATGCAGGCGCCCTTGAGGGACGCCGCGGATACCCTGGGCACCCGCCGGTCCGGGGCGGGATTCCAAGCTGCCGAACCGGCCCAGCTCGCTCAACGGCGCACGTCGACTGACGGCATCTAGCACGGCGCGGCTCCCCACCGACAGCTGCTCCCCCATCAGCGAGGCATAGCCACGCAGTACGAGAGTCATCCCCATATAGGGTTCGGCGTCGAAGAAGGCGGGGGAGCCGCGGAACCCGAGCTCGTGCCATAGCCCTTCCGTCGTGACAGTTTCGTGATCACGCGTATCGAACACGATGCCCCAACTCTGAATGAGGCGCGTAGAGACTCCCACGCCGTGCAGTTCCTCGCCTCGGACCGGGCCGGCGGCTCGGTGTTGGTCGAGCAGCGTGCCGTCGTAGGGATCCACGTCGCTATGGTCGAGCTTGACCCCGGCATAGGCGACCCAGTTGGGGGCCAGCGTGAACAGCGCGGCGCCCTGCGCGAAGACCGAAGTGCCGTCGTACTGGTAGAAGTGGCGCGCCAGTGCGTACCCTTCAGACTTTTCATCGAACGCTTCCCACGGCCTGGCCACCTCCAGATCGTTCCCGATCCCGTAGTAACCAAGATTCGTCGTGCGAAAGTACGAGGCGGCGAGGACTAATCGGAGCCAGCTCCACCCCAGGTGCGGCTCGTCGAACCAGGCGAACACCTCGCGGTAGGGGTATGCAAAGCCCGTCGGCTCATCTAGCACGCTGAGCAGAATGAGCGCTTGAGCGCGCCATGCGTAGGGGCGCAGACCATCTTCGAAGCGAGCGAGCTGACCCACGCCTCCAAACTTGAGCCCCACATCCGTGTCGCCGGCGAGTGCCGGAATGACCGCCGACTCGAAGCGGTCTTCAGCCTGATTTGCCGCTGGCTCTGCTGCACGGGTGAGCCCGGCTTCCAGTGTGGTCGCGGCGAGGACCAGACCCGCAATCCTCTGTCGCTGGGAGTGTGAGAGGGCAGACGACAACCGAGTAACGCACCGTTGTGCAGATTCTAGCACTTGATCAGTGGCTCTGTACGAGGCAGGAAGATCACCCATCGCTCCTCGGGAGCGGGAACCCTAAAACTCCACGCCACCGCCGAGCCAAAACCGGGTGCCGGAAAGCGATAGCGCCTCACGAACGCTCTCGCCGGCCGCGTCGGAGGCCTCGAACGACGGTCCTGGAGTCGCAGCATACTGGAGTACCAGATCCGCGCGGACGCCGAAAGCGTTCAGTTCTCGGAGAAGCCCGATCCCAACACCTGCGGTCCATCCAAGAAAGGGGCCAGAATGGAGCTCGCAGGAGACGCCTGGCGCCTCCCGGAGCCCACCGCACATCGCATCCAGCTCGTCGGAGGCGTTCTCCAACGCGCCGTTAGGGAAGAGCAGATTGAGGCCAGCAAAACCCCGTACCACACCAGCAAGCTCGGAGCCGAACACCCCTTCAGCTACTAGCAAGGGGGAGAGCTCGGTTCCCATCCGCGAGTCATCCACGCCCCCCGAGAGCTCAACACGCTTCGACGGGACGACGAGGGCGCCCAGCCCGAGCCTGAGCTCACTCAAGAGTTGATAGAGGACACTCACCTCCAGCATCAACAGCGACTGATCGTCGAATTCGAAAGCAGAGGCATCGGAAGCACAGCCTGCGCCGGGAGAGCAGTCGAAATCGTGGTGCAAGTCGCCTGCGCCGCTCACAAGGAAAGCGACGCGCGGTATGGCCACGAAACCGCTGCGTTCGGGCGTGAGGGCTACCTCCTCGCGCGGGGCGTCGACAACCGTGGACGGCGTTGGCACGGGCTCGCGGAGCTCGCACTCCCCCGCTGCCGTGCACTGTTCTCCCTCTCCGCACGGTGGGTTGCACCGACTCACGCAGGCGCCCTCGACGCAAGTGTACGTGCTGCGACACTTCGGCAAGCAGTCGGCTGTCGAAGGCGGAGCAATGGACGCTTCCTCAGTCGTCGACGCCTCCACCAGAGCGCCATCTTGAGCGCGAGCAAGGCCCGGGACTAGCGCCGCGGCGGTCACGGCTCCCGCCAGTACAGCGACCCGAAAGGGCCATGCCCCCGTCGTTCTTGGCTGGGTCGATGCGAATACGATACCGTCGCGAGTAGCCAAGGCCCGACGGTAGTGAGTCTACAGCGAGAATGCAATCCGTTTCGTCCGTCGTTCGATGGGCAAACGCGATACTCCGACGTGCGCTCAGCGATTCAGGACCCGCTTGGCGTCGTGGCTCTGGGTTTGAAACCCAGCCCCTCCGCTGCGATTCGCGAAGAGGGCGGCGGTGGCGGGTCCGTCCCAAACTGCTCGGCGAGGATTTCGGCGGCGTCCCTCCCCTTCGGGTTCCGGGGTTTGTACAGGTCCGGACTGCTCTTCAGTGGGAGCTCTCGCAGTGGGGCATCGTCAGGCGCGCCGAGGGTGGCGGCGATGGCGTCCAAGTCTTCGAAGACGTCGTCCATCGATTGATAGCGATTCCCGGGATGCTTGCGCATGCACCGCAAGATGACCTGCTCGAGGCGTGGATCCAGCCCATCGATCAGCCATGAAGGTGGTGGTGCTGGGGAGAAGAGTTGGTGCCCAAGGAGGTCTGCACCTGGCTCCAAGTCGAATGGGAGGTGACCCGTCACGCAGCGGAACAGAACAACTCCAAAGGCATAGATGTCCGTCCGGGCGTCGACCTCGTCGGCACAGATCTGCTCGGGCGCCATGTACTGCGCTGTTCCCGCTACCCAGTTCCCACCCGTGGGACGCGCCGCATCCTCCGAGGTGCGATGAGCCAACCCGAAGTCAATCACCTTGACGGTGTGCGGCGCCCCCTGCTCCCCCACCAGCAGGAGGTTACCTGGCTTCACATCGCGGTGGACGATCCCAACAGCGTGCGCTCGTGCCAGGGCGGATGCGAGCTGAACCGCCAGCCGCACCACCATGCTCTCGGGCATCACGGTTTCACGACGCAGGTGCTGGGACAAGGGCTCACCGCTCAGAGCCTCCATGACCATGAACGGCTGACTATCCGCAGGTGTCTCGAACCCAAGGACTTTGATCACGTTTGGGTGCGTCGCTGCCATGCTCGTCCGAGCCTCGTTCAAAAACCCGCGGCGAACATCGGGATCTCTCGCCAGGTGCGCGCGAAGGCGTTTGATCGCTACGGGTTGGTCGCTCACCGTGTCGATGGCCAGATACACGTCGCACATGCCGCCCTGGTCCAGCAGCCCCACGATTTCATAGCGGTCTACGAGTAGTTCCCCGCTGTGGCGGGATCTTCGGACGCGGAACTCCCCATACCGAATGGCGCGAGGAGGCAGGCGTGGCCGCTGGCGAGTTGCCGACGCCTCGGCTGCATCTGAACGTGTCATGGAGTCGTTCTCACGTGGGCGGCGCCAGGATAGTGTGTCGGCCCGAGCGCTGAGGAGAGGGTAGCACCGCGCTGGCAGCGCCGTCGATGACGCTCCGCTGGAGCGCTGCATCCCAATCTGGCAGCCGAGCACGCTGCCGCCGAGAGCGGGCGAGCCTGGAGTGGGGGGGAGCACCACGGAGAGGGAAGGGAGATCACCGATCTGTCGTTTCCGCCAGGAAGAGAACGTCATCAGGGGTGGGAAGAGCGCCTGTCGCGCGCTGTGTCCCGATCGGCCAAAAAGGCCAGGACCTCGTGTCGCTCCGTCTCGCTTGCGGTGAATGCGTCGAATACTGCAGCGTCGAGCGCACGACGGCCCTCTGCATCGACACCTTCGAGCGAGAGCCGCAGGGACAGCGCGGCTACCCGTTGCGTGGCCGCGCCCCAGGTTGGAGGCGCAGGAAGATCTCGCAGGTGCGCGATCTTGACTTGCGGGAACACGGCTTGGCGAGCATCTCGCCGCAGAGCGAGGTGGAGCGCCCGGTAGAGCGAGCTATTGAGGAGCCCAACCAGGAGCTCCGGCGGAATTTCAGGCGGCGGAAAGCCTGCCAGCAGAGAGTTTCTGAAGGGATGCCCCTTGTGAAGGGCCGCCACTGGAACTCGGGCGGTTTGGCGGACGACGAAGCCGACGCTCTGGTACTCCTCACGAGGACGAAGCCGACACCCGGCCCGCTTCAAGCGTTCCGGATTGTCGTCGAGGTACAGACGCGGCTCGCCTTCATAGAACTCGTGGACGTCGCGTCCCTCGAGGAGCGGATAGCGACACCGCTCGTTGGGGCCCGTTCGGCTGAGGAGCTCGAGAGTGGCCGTGCGATTGCTCTGGAAGCCGAACTCTCGGAATGTCGGAGCGGGAAACCTGGGGAAGGTCAGCAGGCGCCCCATGATGCCTGGGATGGACACCTGGCGCGCGTCGTGGGCGCACCGCGTGCGTTCTTCGAGCTGCCAGCTGGCGCTGGGGTCGCGAGAGCTTTCCACCGGTCGAGCCGCCGCGGGCTTCGCGATGAGAGCGAAGCAGGGCTGGACGACCCCTCGGAACGCGTCTTGGCCGAACTCCAGCAGAGGTTCCACAGGACCGTGGCCCTCGCAGAGCACACGGCGAACTGCCCGATACCCGTCGAGATCCGCGACTGGACTCGGGAGCAGTAGTGCAACGATCCCGCATGGTGCCAGCTGCGCCGCTCGTTCCACGAAGAGGCCATGCAGCGTCGGGTAGCCTCGCCACGCATTGAAGCGATCTCGGAAGAGTTTCCGGCGCGTGGCAGCAAGTGGACGTGCAGCACGACCAGCATAGGCGACCCATGGGGGATTACCAAGGACGAGATCGAACCCAGCAGCAGCGAAGACGCGCGGGAATGCCTGACCCCAGCACAGATCGGGGACATCTCTAGGGCGGTCATCGTGCTGGAACACGAGCTCTGGATGGACCCGTGGGGGCCGTTCGTCGTCGCGTCGCCGAGTTGGCGGCCCCTGCGGAGCTGCTCCCATTACGGTGCCCGTGAGCGAGTCGCCGACGCGGAGGTTCAGGGACGCACTGCGGGGCGAAACGGTTGGCACCGCGATGAACCACCACAGGGTGAGTTCGGAAACGGCAACTGCCAATGGATCCCGGTCCACCCCATGAAGGACGTCGGTGACGATGACGCGCCGTCGGCGCGCGCTCTCAGAGGCACTCGCCACGGCCCCGCGTTCCCAATGGGCCAGCAGCGCTTCGCTGAACTCCAGAAGAAACGCTCCCGCCCCGAGCGCTGGGTCACACACGAGCCATTGTTCCGGTGGCTTGGGGAGCGCCGTCAGCTGCTCCATCGCGCGCTCCACCACCGCGCGTGCTATTTCGCGAGGCGTATAGTAGGTGCCGGTATCCTTGCGTCTGTGGGAGCGGACGGCGTAGTAGATGCTACCCGATTGCTCCACGTGATGGAGTCGTAGAAGCTCGCAGACCAGGCCAAGAGCGCGGGTCGTCCCGACGGCATCGACCGCCGCGTCCACGAGGGTAATGGTTGGGCTCTCGTCCGCGGGCTTGGAGCGTGACGAGGCGGCTCGTGCCCCGGCGTGGAGGCGGAATAGCAGGGCGTCCGCGAGTGCTTCCGTGGGCATCCCGTGGGCCACGGTGAGTCGCCGCGCTGCTGTTTGAAGGACCCGCAGCGCCGCCCGGTCGTAGGCGTCCGACAGCGCGCCGTGAGGGTCGAGCGCGTCATGGCCGAGAGATTCGAGCTCCGCGTTGAGACTCTCCGTGGCGGCGCGGCTCAGTGACTTCGTACGGCGGCTGGGACCGTCCGACAACGCCGTACCCCTCAGCGAGAGCGACCGTGACGAGCGAGGCGCTCTGCCAGCCGAATCGCTGCGAGCATGCCACGAGCATCTGCGATGCCCTTCCACGCAATATCGTAGCCGGTGCCGTGATCGACGCTGGTTCGGACGATTGATAACCCCATCGTGACGTTCACGGCCTCGCCGAAGGCGACGAGCTTCATGGGGACGGTAGCCTGGTCGTGATAGAGCGCCACCACCCCGTCGTACGCTCCGGCGTAGGCTTTCCGAAAGGCTGTTTCTGCGCCGATTGGGCCACTCAGTGTGACGTCGGGGCCGCAGCGGAAGCGGGCCTTTTCAACTCCGGGTACGATGGCTCGCGCCTCTTCTCTGCCGAGTAGCTCGCTCTCACCGGCGTGCGGATTCAGGGCGCACACGGCGACGTGCGGCCTTGGTTTGCCGAGCGCCTGAAGCAACTCGACGAGCCGAACGGCGGCTTCCGTGACGGCTCGAGCCGTCACCCGACGCGGCACGTCCACCATCGGCACGTGGGTGGTTGCCAGACTCGTGACGAGCTTAGGGGCCGCGAAGCACATGACGCTCGTCTTCGCGCCGTCCAGCGCCTGCAGCCATTCGGTGTGACCCAGGAACCCCTCCGCTCCCGGATATCCAGAGCTTGCGATCACCGACTTACTCACCGGAGCGGTCGCCAAAGCCGACCCCGGAGTGGCGCGTACGAGTTCGAATGCGGCGTTGATGTACTCGAGCTGGGCTCTGCCCGATACGGCGCTCGGCTTGCCAGGCTTGTTGTCCGCGCGGGTGAGTCGGGGGCCCGCCTGCATGGTGGCGATGGTGCCCCGGCCAGGCTGGGTGCCTTCGAAAGCAACAAGGCGGCTCGGTAGGACCCCGACGAGTGCCGCCGCGCGACGAAGGGTGTTCGTGTCGCCAACCAGCACGCAGCGTGAGCTACGTGCGCGCGCGGCCGCCGCCACCGCTACCTCGGGACCGATGCTCGAGGGGCAGCCGGTGGAAATGACTATCATGGAGCCTCAGACTTCTTCGCCAGCTCCCTCCGAGTCCTCTTCCTCGCTGGGGCCGGGCGCCCGGAGCTTGTACCCTGAACCACGCAGCGTTTCCAGGGGAAGGGCATCGCCGAGCTTGGCGCGAAGTCGGCGAACGTGGATGTCCACTGTGCGCGGGCCCCCTTCGTAGCGATTGCCCCACACGCGAGCGAGCAGGTGATCACGGGAGAGCACCTTCCCGCGCCGCTCGCACAGGTAGGCGAGGAGTGCGAACTCCTTGGCGGTGAGCTGAACGGCGCGGCCGTTCACCGAGACTTCGTGACCGGCCCTGTCAACGACCAGCCCGCCAACCTTGTGGCGCTCCTCGGTGGCAAACTCGCTGCGTCGCCACTCCAGGGCTCGAATTCGCGCGTAAAGTTCCTCGGGAACGTATGGATGCAATACGAAATCGTCAAAGCCACTCGAGGGTTCGACGCGGGCCACCTGACCGGTGGTGACGGCGATGATGGCACCGACATTGTCGAAGAATGCCTCCTTGCGGACCGCTCGGAGGGCAGCGACGGCCAGGTCTGGCCGGTCCAGTGCCTCGAAGAGAAGCGCCCGGGGCCGAATCCCGAGTTCCTCGTCGTCGTCATGAACGAGGTTTACTGGGTCGTCCCACAAGTCGAGGGTGCGCACGGCAGCGCCCAGCTGTCCCAGGACGGAAGCTGCGCTGTCCTCGCGCTCGAGGAGCTGTACATGGCCCAAGACCGCCACGAAGGTTCGTCCTGGTTTGGGCTGGATTTCAACTGATCTGCGTTCCACCAACTGTAATCCGGGAAATCTTCACCGTGGGACACCCCACACCGACGGGCACACTTTGGCCGTCCTTTCCGCAGGTCCAAATCCCATCGGAAACGGCCACATCATTGCCCAACATGGATACGTCACGCAGTGTTTCGGGACCGTTGCCGATGAGGTTCACTCCTTTCAGCGGAGCGCCGATTTTGCCGTCCTCGATGAGATAGCTTTCGGTGAGATTGAACACGAAGTCGCCGTTCGAGATGTCCACCTGGCCTCCGCCAAAGGATTTCGCATAGATGCCGCGACGGACGCTGCCAACTATTTCCTCCGGATCGTGGGGGCCGGCCATCAAGATGGTATTTGTCATGCGGGGCATCGGCACGCAGGCAAAGCTTTCCCGCCGGCCATTGCCCGTCAGAGCGCTTCGCAACAGACGCGCCGAGAGACGATCTTGCATGTAGCCACGCAGAACCCCTCGCTCGATGAGCAGGGTTTGGCCCGGCTGTTCGCCCTCATCATCGACATTGATGGTGCCCCTTCCTTGGGCCAGCGTCGCGTCGTCGACAACGGAGCACAACTCGCTCGCGACGACCTGGCCGATTCTATTCGAGTAGTTGCTGGTTCCCTTGCGGTTGAAGTCGGCCTCCAGACCATGGCCCACCGCCTCATGCAGCAGTATTCCGCTGTCGCCGGGAGCAAGGACGACTTCAAGTTGGCCGGCTGGGGCAGGCACGGATTCCAACATCACCAATGCTTGCCTTGCGGCTGCCTCGCCATGCCACTCTGGGGAGAACCCTTCGAAGTAGCCCAACGTCATCCGGCCCCCACCACCGCTGCGGCCGGCCTCGCGGCGCATGCCGTCCTCCGCCACTGCCTGCACCGAAAAGCGGAGCAGCGGCTGCTTGTCGTGGACGAAGCGGCCATCGCTCGAGGCGATGAGAATCTCCCGAATCTCCTCCGCAAAGCTAGCGGCGACCTTCCTGATGCGCGCGTCCACAGCCTGCGCGGCGCGACTTGCCCGCTCGAGTAGCTCGCGTTTTGGTGCGCCGGCCAACTCAATTGAGGGGAGCTCCACGGCGTAGCGCTGCGGGATCTCACGCTTCGTTAGCTGAATACCACTGATCCCACCCCCGCCGCTCGCGATTCGGGCGGCCGTTTCTGCTGCTCGCCGCATCGCTTCCTCGGTGAGCTCCTCTACATGGGCGTAACCGGTGGCTTCACCTTTCTGAACCCGTACTCCGAGGCCCATCGCAACGCCCCGCGATGCACTGCGGGTGATTCCCTCCTCGAACGACAAACCGCCAGCGGCGCGGTACTCGAAGAAAAGGTCGGCATAGTCACCCCCGCGGGAGAGGGCCAGCCCGAGGAGACGCTCGCAGAGGACAGAGTCCATCGGGGCTGTGCCACCTGGTGCGAAGGGAGCTCGATAGGCCGATTGGGTCATAGGGCAGACCATGCAATCCCTTGGCTCTGGCCGCAAGCGAGGCCTCCTCGGCGCCTTCGTCACGTTCGGTTCTTGCCGTTTCGTGGCAGGACGGATTAGGTTCCCTTCGTGAGCCAAATACTCGGCCTGCTGGTCGTCGTCCACGTCGTCGCGAACCTCGTCTGGATAGGCTCGATCCTGGCCGTGGCTTGGATACTGCCTGGGTCCACTGGCACCTCCGCGGAGCGAGGCCGCCTCGGGCTTTCCGTCTACAGGCAGCTCGCGGTCCCGGCCATGGTGTCGTCACTCGTGGTGGGCCTGCTACGCCTGTTCAGTAACCTGGACCTATACTTCGTCGTAACGAAGTACATGCACGGCAAGCTGCTCTTTGCCCTCGTCATCTTGGCCCTACATCATGTGATTGGGGCGCAAGCGAAAGCGATGGCTGCGGGCAAGCGCAACGTTGCGGGAAATGCCAAGCTTCTTGGAGCCGCTTTACTGGTTTGCGCAGCCGCGACGACCTTCTTCGCCGTCCTCAAGCCCTTCTAGCTTGCTTCGGAGAGGAGGGCTGAGAGGTGCCGCGTAAAGGAGTGAGGTCGGCGCCGTTCGGCAGTGGCTTCCTTGACCATAGACCCCGCCGTTCCGTAACATTTTCGTGCCCCAGGAACCCCGCGAGCGCCTGGCTGCGCGGCCATCCGGACCCACCGTGACAATAGACCGAGAGAAGATCCTCCAGAGCGCTCAGAAGTTCGTCGACCGCAGGAAGTACGACAGAGCTATCGAGGAGTACAGGCGCATCGTGGAGCAGGACTCCAACGACGCGCGCACCTGGCTGAAGATTGGCGACCTTCAGACTCGCATTGGTGCCTTCGGGGATGCTGTCGCGACCTATGATCGAGTAGGCCAATTCTACGCGCAGCAAGGCTTCGCGCTGAAGGCAATCGCCGTCTACAAGCAGATTCGTGAGGTCTTGCGCAAGCACGCGCCCCACCTCGCCGACCAGTACGCGCATGTCACGCCACGCCTAGCCGAGATCTACACCCAACTGGGGCTGGTGAGCGACGCCCTGGCGGCCTACGACGAGCTCGCCAACCGGTATCAGGCGACTGGCCGTGATCGCGAGGCCATCCAGGTGTTCGAGCGCATGGTCGAGCTCGACCCAACCAATCCGTTGCCGCACTTGCGCTTGGCGGAGGCGAGCTGCCGCGTCCAGGAGCTGGACACGGCGATTGACTCCTTCTGGCACGCGGCGGAGCTGCTGCTCAAGCTCGAGCGCCGCGAGGACGCGCTGAAGGTAGTCGAACGTATCCTGCACTTCAGGCAAGACCCGCGATTCGCGAAGGTCGCCGCGGAGCTGTACCTCCAGCGGGGCGACAGGGAGTCAGGCATGCTTGCCCTGTCGAAGCTTCAGGTCTGTTTTCAGGCTGACCCGAAGGATCTGAACACGCTCGGCTTGCTCGCACTAGCGTTCTCCCAGATCGAGCAGGAAGGAAAAGCCATCGAAGTCTACAAGGAGATGGCACGCATTGCTCGCGAATCGGGAGAGGTCGAGTTCTTCAATCAGCTTGTCCAGCACCTCAGCCGCGTCGCGCCCCACGATGAACAGGTGCGCGCCCTTCAGGCGCTGGCTGTTAGTAGCGCGGCCCTGTCCGAGAGACCGTCGCCCGAGGGACCCTTCATCGAAGAGGTGGAGGAGATCGACGAAGTAGACGCTCTCGAGGACGACGTCGAAGAAGTACAGGAAATCGACGAGGTCGATGAGGTCCCAGCAGCAGGAGCCGCCCCGCCTGCCCACGGTTTTGGGGCGACCGAACTGCCGACGAGCAGCGCGGGGATCGAGGAAATCGACGTCGATGACGAGTACTCCGATTCAGAGTCTTTCGATGCGCTTGCCCATTCGCGCAAGGCGGTCGTGGACGCGGAGTCGTTCCGCAAGCTGCGCCTCTACTCCAAGGCCATCGAGACGCTCAACATGGCTCTCGAGATTGACCCGCGGAGCACGGAGATACGCGACAAGTTGCGGCTCATTCTGGCGGAGTCAGGGGATCTGAAGAGCGCTATCGCCGAGACGCTGACGCTGGCGACGATCTACGTCGAAGATGGTGCTCTCGACGCGGGTCGGGCCCTCGTCGAGGAGGTGTTGGCACAGGAGGCCGAGAACCCGGCTGCTCTAGAGATGGCTCAGCACCTAGGGATCGTCGTACCCGCTGGCCCTCCCGGGGCCGAGTACTATCCCGGGCAGGCTCTCGACGACCCATTCACCACCAGCGAAGAAGGAGCCCTCCCGAGCTTTCCCCTCAGCGAACGTCCCCCTGCCGGTGTTCCGGAGGAAGAGCCGTCGCCGATCGCCGCAGACGCCGAGGGGTTTGGCGCGCCTGTCGTCGAGGAGGTGCTCGAGGAGGCGGAGTTCTTCGCCGCGCGTGGACTCTACCAGGACGCGCGAGCAATCCTCTCCGAACAGCTGCAGCGCACTCCCAATCATCCGCTGATTATCGAGCGTATCGCGGAAGTCGATGAGCTCGCTGAGGCTGCGGCCACTGGCGCCAGTGGGCACCCCGCCCCGCAGGTTGTCGATGAGTCAGCGTTCGCTGCGCCGGAGTTCGACATTGGGGCTTCCCTCGACGCCCTGGAGCAGCTCGGCCTCGATCCGGATTCCCTTGATTCCGAGGGGCGGGACTTCGCCGGGCTCGGGAATGAAGTAGACGTCGAGAAGGTCTTCGAGAAGTTCAAGGAAGGCGTCAAGGCACAGGTCGACGAGAGCGACAGCGCCACACACTATGATCTCGGGGTTGCCTACAAGGAGATGGGACTCCTGCCGGATGCCATCAAGGAGTTCGAGCTTGCGGCGCGCGACGGAGCCCGAGAGTGTATGTGTTTTGCCATGATTGGCATGATACGCATGGAGCAAGGGTCTCCGGGCGAAGCGATCGCAGCTTACCTGCGCGGGCTGGAGGCTCCCCAGAAGCCTGGCGAGCAAGAGATCAGCCTCTTCTACGAGCTCGGCCGCGCCCATGAATCAGCGGCGAGTCGGCGAGAGGCACTCGCCTACTTCCGGAAGATCGCGAAACGGAACCCAACGTATCGCGACGTCAAAGCTCGGATCGCGAAGCTAGAGGGCAGCGAACCTGCCAGTCGAGTTCAGCCAGCGGAGGAGGACGAGTTCGATCAGATCTTCGATGATCTCTTCGATAGCAAGGGGCGCTGAATCGTCGGGAGCGGTTGTCGAGCGCACCCGACGATTCCGCTCGTTCACGGCCGTTGATGGACTCCTGTGCGCAGGAAGTCGATGAGCTCCGCCACCCAGATATCCTGGCCGAGCCGCGCTTCCAGCTCCACGAGGGCGCCGAACGAGCCTCGGCGTCCCCAGAGCAGACGAAACGCCGCCTTCAACGCGCGGCGTGAGTCTTCGGGTACTCCCAAACGACGTTGCCCGACGCGGTTGGGCGCTCGGATGCGCGCCCGGTCTCCAGCCGCGATCATGAAGGGCGGCACGTCTCTTTCCACGCGCGCTCCACCAGCGATGAAGGCGCCACGCCCTACCCGAACGAAGGGCGCGACGGCAACATGTCCACCCAGGACGGCGCTGTCCGCCACGGTGACGTGTCCGCCCAGGGTTGCCAAGTTGGTGAGAACGACGCGACTCCCGACGACGCAATCGTGGGCGACGTGCGATCCCGTCATGAACAATGAGTGAGAGCCGAGCCGCGTCGTTCCCCCGCCCTTCACCGTTCCACGATGCACGGTGACGCCCTCCCGGAATTCGTTGCCGTTGCCGACTTCGAGGAGGGTCGGTTCGCCGCGGTAGGAGAGGTCCTGGGGTGCGGCTCCCAGCGTGGCGAACGGAAACACACGATTGCCTTGGCCGAGTCGCGTGGGGCCGAGGACGACTGCATGGGCTAGGAGGTGGCAGCCCTCGCTGAGTACGACGTCATCACCCACGACGCAGAACGGGCCCACCTCAGCCGTCGACGCGAGGTCGGCACGCGGGGAGACGATGGCGGTAGGATGGACTGCCACGAGGACGTGGATTATGGCGCGAATGCCAGGCGCGCCAGCATCATTTCGCGCGGTCGATCACCGATGCTAGCAGGTCGGCTTGGGCGCAGACCGTGCCGTCAACGGTTGCTTCTCCGCGAAACTTCCAGACGTTCGTCCTGTGGTGCAGCACCTCGACATGCAGGTCGAGGCGGTCCCCTGGGGTGACGGTGTTTCGGAACTTCGCCTTGTCGATGCTCAGGAAGTACATGACGCTGTGAGTCGCGTCGAAAGGATCCGAGGCGTAGGCGAGGAGTCCCCCCGCCTGCGCGAGTGCCTCGATGATGAGGACGCCCGGCATGATGGGCTGTTCGGGGAAATGCCCCTGGAACCAGGGTTCGTTGTAGGTGACCATCTTGTGAGCAGCGATGCGGACGTCTCGGACGATGCTCGTCACCCGGTCCACCAGCACGAACGGAAAACGGTGCGGGAGGATTTTGAGGATCTTCTGGATGTCCAGGGAGACGGGGCGGCTCGACGGAGAGTATTCGATCATGGGCCGGGTTTCTTCCTGAGCAGGTGTGCCATCGCTGCAAGCCAGCGGGTGCGGGGCACGGCGGGAAATCCTGCCACGGCCTGGCCGTCGGGTACATCTCGGATCACGCCGGCCTTGGCCGCGACGTGAACGTCGTCCCCGAGGGTGACGTTGTCCGAGCACCCCGCCTTGCCCCCGATGCGCGCGCGGTCGCCGATGCGCACCGACCCCGCGAAGCCCGCTTGGGCCGCGACGAGGCAATCACAGCCGATTGTCACATTGTGTCCGACGTGCACGTGGGCATCGAGTGCCGTTCTTGCTCCGATACGAGTCGGGGTAATCGTCCCCGAATCAATTGTGCAGAGGGGGCCCACCTCGACATCGTCCTCGAGCACGACCCCGCCCCGCTGGGGCATTCGGCGCCTGCTGCCATCGGGCCCGAATGCCCACCCGAAGCCAGGGCGTCCAATCACGGCTCCAGCGCCCACGTGCACCGACCGCCCCAGCTTCACTCCCGGGTAAATGACGGCTTGGGGCTCGACGACGGAGCCGGGGCCGATGCTCGCGTCCGCTGAGACCACGGCGCTGTCCGCGATGGTCGTGCCTGCTCGAGAAGCGGGCCCGTCCCAGCCCGGCCCCTCAGCGGTCGCGGGTACTTCGCTGGTCATCTCCAACAGGCCCGCGAGCACCCACATCGGGTGCGTGTGCTCCCAGCAGTGCGCGTCTGGGAGGCGGCGTCGCAATGTGCCAGAGGTGAGGAAGACTCCGGCGCCCGGCCGCGCCGGCAGGTGTCGCGGGTGCGCAACGACTGCCAAGTCCGTCGGCAGCATGAGCTCCATCTGGGCATCTCTGCCCAAGACGATGCGCTCGACCGCCAGCTCGAACGCTCTTGTCGGAGCACTGCCTCCGAACGCCGCGACGAGGCTTTCGAGGGGCATCCTCGCCCGGAGGCGAAGTCCGCTCAGCGGTGGCGGCATCGTCGCTCCGAGGCCCGAGGAAGAGGGTTCCTCCCTACTGCTTGGGTGCAGCGGGCGCCGCCCCCGTCTTGGCCGGCTCGGACTTCGTCGTGCCAGCTGGAGCGGGATCCCCTCCAGCGTCGCCACGGTTGTACATGGCGATCACCCGATCCGTGAGGTCGAGATCCGAACGCACGTAGGCTGCCGCTTGCCTGTCTACGACGATGTCGATCCCTTCGCTCGTGGCAAGCCTTCGGATGATGCCCATCGCCTTCTGAAAAACGGGCTGCGTGAGCTCGTTCTGTTTCTTCTGCAGCTCCTTGTTGTACTCGACGTACACGGCCTGAAGCTGCGTCATTTCTCGCTGCCACTGCTCGATGCGCTTCGCCAGGGCCTCTTTGCTGAGGACATCGCGCTGCTTCTCGATGTCCTCACGCTCCTGCTGGAGGTCCGACTGCTTTCGATCGAGCTGCTGCTGGCGGCTGTCGAAGAGCTTCTTCAGCGTTGCCTGGGCGCGCAGGCCATCCTCGGTCTCCATGATGGCGCGCTGGGTGTCCACCACCGCAATCTTCGTTTGAGCCTGCGCCGGAGCGCTGAAGGCGAGGAGAGCCATCAAGGTGAGGGCGGCGCCGAGCAGGGCCGGAAGACTACGCGCTGTCATCGTGGGCAAGGGCTTAGCCGCAGTGGCCGCCCCGTGCAACCGCGGCGAGTGTTGGCTTTTCGGTCGGCCAAACTGACCTGCCCGCAGCGTGGCGCGTCGCGTAAGGGCCACGACGCCGTACACCCAGCCCCTCACTCGACGATGGCGCAGAAACCGTCGATGCTGAGGCCCTCGCCGCCGTTCCACACCTCGGTGCCACCGAAGATGACGGCAAGATCCATGTTGTCATTGAGGTAGCCGTTGCTCACGCCGTCTCGGATGAAGTGGTTGAGGTCGAACTCCAGGGAGTTTCGGAAGCTAGTGCTCACGTAGGAGATGCAGGGTGGTTGCGTCGAGTCGACCCAGACGTCCCAGCTGCCGGGGACGCCCGAGATGGTCGCGCCGGGCCGCCGATTCGAGCCGCGCGGCTGACGCCCGGAGGGATCGAAGAGCCATACCATGAGGAAGGCGCCTTGAGCTGGCGGCGCTGTCGCTCCGGCGGTCAACTCGCCGCCGTCGGTGAACCACACGTCGTAAGCAACGTTGTAGTTTGCGCTGGCGCCCTGCGTCGCGTTGCTGAGGAGAGCCGTCGGGATGCGGTTGATGTCGCCCACACGCTTCGGTAGGTTGCTCCCCGCGGTCCTGTGGCCCTGGTAGTGCCCGATGAAGAGCGAGGGGTAGCCGATGGGCGCGTTGCTCGTCGTTCCTGAGCCCATGTTGCTCAACGAGAACGAGAGCCCATCCCATCGCACCGTGGGGGGCGCCTGGGTACCGAGGCTCCACCAGTTGGTGGCCAGATAATACTGCTTGTCGCTGTTGACGACGTTGACGAAGCGCCCGTCGTAGGCGTTCGTGAATGTTCCCGAGCCCCGGGCCGCGTCTGGGCAAGTAGCAGAGACCGGCTCGGCATCAGGGATGATGATCCCTCCATCCGAGCCCGAGACAGGGGCGCCGCCCGTTGCGCTTGTCTGACCGCCGGAGCTGCTCGGGCCGCCGCCGAGCCCCGTGCCACCACCGGTGCCCCCCACGGCCTCGGGGCAAGGTACGCCATTCCCGTAGCAGCGCCCGTCTGCGCACAGCACGGTCCCTTCGGGGCACCCCGAGTCGGAATCGCCCGAGCTGCAAGAGATGGCCGCGAACACCCCTGCGGTCATGGAAAAGCAAGTAAAGATGATAGAACGACGCATTCAGCCTCCGCGCGGGGAGCGCCTGGCTCACCCCGCTGATGGACGTCAAGCGTAGGGGACGGACTTGAACCCGGCAACGTCAGGCAGTCGAACCAACGTTCGATGGCCTGGATTTTTCCGTGCTGTTTGCAAGAACCGGTACTCCTACGTCCCCCGCCTCTGTCGACAGGCCGCCGAGACGCAGGTGGTAGGCCCCCGAGACGTTCTTGCCTCGGGGGTGCGCGGCCGTGCGCTACGGTTCGCCCGCGCCAGCCGCCAGCCGCTCCGCGCGGCGGTTTAGATACTCCCCCGCCTTTTTCCTCACCTCGGCGTGCGTGCGGGCACCGCGCGCGCGCGCCCACCGCACGGCCTCGATGCTCACCTCTGAGAGGTCTTGCTCGCGATCACTGCCGTCCGGCAGGTGTTGCACGATGCCGTCCCGCACCTCGAACTCGCGCGCCACCTGCTCGAGCAGTCGTTGCTCGGACTCTTGCGTCACAAGATCCTCTTCGGCGGGCAGCTCCTCTTCCTCAGCGCCGGTGACGCGGCTGTCTTGAACGGCACCACGCAAGTACGAGGCGCCGAGCTCGTCGGGCGCCACCGTCAGGTCGTCCTCGTGGGGAGGACCGCCCTGACGCGCAGCCGCTGTAGCCATCCTCGGTGGCGTGAGATCGTCCTCTTCCGCAACGGGTGGGCGCGCCAGCTCTTCGATGGCCTCCACGGACTCGTCACTGCCTTCGGCAGCGGTGCGCGCCTCGTACTCGCTGAGTGCTCCCAGGGATTCATAGGTAGGTCGACCTTCGGCGCCATCGAGCGGAGGCACCCGAGGGGTGCTCGCCGCGGACCGGTCGGCGCGGTGTCGCGTGGGGCTGTTCGGGCGCTCGTGCTCCTGCTCGTTCGACTCGCGGCGTGTCGTGCGCGTTGATTGCGTTCTCCCATGCGCATCCTTGGCCATGGCTTGCTCCTTCAGCTAATCGTTGATTGGAGCCGCACCGCTGCAACTTCTGCGCCGTAGCATTTGACGCCTACTCGGGGAGCGCCCGGGAGCAAAGGGTGTGACACATTGCCACGGGTAACTTCCCCCGAAGTGCGCTCATCTCCCCTCCGCCCGTTCGCGCTAACTCGCGGAGCTGCTGCTGTTGTTCGGGCTGCTGGAGGCCGGAGCACGCCGGCGGCGGCGTCGGCGACGCTTGCTGCTCGCCGACGCTGCACCGCCCTGATTCTCCGGTGGGCTGGCAGAGGGCGTTTGTCGTTCGCCACTCGCGGGCCGTTCCGGGGAGCGGGGCGGGGGACTACTGACCGTCGAGCTCTTGCGAACGATGACCTCGACGCGTTGCGGCTTGGCGCTCCTATGCCTCCCAGGGCCGCTCTTGGGGACGATGACCTCGACACGTCGTTGCGGGCTCGGCTGCGTCGAACGTGCGGCGGGGCGCGCCTCCTGATGCCGATGGCGAGCCGCGCCGTCACGCCGCTCCTCGTCGAGAAGGGCCAGCAGAGCGCCGGTATCGGCAGCTTTTCGCGTGTCCCGGTACTGTCCCCGGAGTTCGGTGTCCGGCTTCAGCTGATTGCTCTCGTACAGCGCCCACATCTCTTCGGCATAGGGTACTCGCCGGCATTCTGGCACGTAGCGCGCGAGGAAGCGGTGAAGGTTCTCGACGTCGCGCAGCAGTAAGCGTCGCGCGTTTGGATTCTTTGCCGGATCGACGGACTGGGGGAAGTCGATGATCACAGGGCCGTCGGCGGCGAGCAGAACATTGAACTCGGACAGGTCCCCATGCACCACGCCAGCGCAGAGCATGCGCGTGGTCTCCTGGATCAGCTGCCCGTAGATGGCCCTCGCCTGGTCCCGAGTGATGCTAGCGTCGGCGAGCCGCGGTGCGGGAGTGCCGTCTGCTCCCAGCACCAGCTCCATGATCAGCACGCCGTCGATGAAGTGATGGGGTGCTGGAACGCGGACACCTGCGGCTCGGAGGCGGTAGATTGCGTCGACCTCGGCGGAGCGCCAGGCTGCCTCGTCTTGAGTCCTACCGTGCCTCGAGCGCTTGTCGATGGCGCGCTGATCCCGCGTGTTCCGCACCTTCCGACCCTCGGTGTAGCTCGAGCGGTGCTTGAACGAGCGTGTGTCAGCGTCCTTGTAGACCTTGGCCACGAACTCGCGTCCACCGGACGCGACAAGGTAGACCTGAGCCTCCTTGCCGCTCATCAGCGGGCGCAGGACATCCTCGATGATTCCTTCGTCGACGAGCGAGGCCAGTACTTCGGGGGTTCGCACGGCGGCGCCCCTAGCACGCCGCGGGCCGAGGGGCCAGCGGGAGGCGTGCGAGAACTGGATTCCGACACACCTCCGCCGCTCCCGACGCCTACGAGACGGGTTGGAGGCGTGGCGTGTGCTAGACCGGAGGCTCGGCGGCCGTGAAGCCCAGAAGGTCAGACAAGCCAGAATCAACGATGGACAAACACGGAGGTGAGGACACCCGGTTCGGGCTACGTAGCGCCATGGAGCCATCGCGCGGGAGGTCGGACGCTGTTTCCACCGCTGCCCGGCCGCGCAGGAGCTCGGCTCTTGGTTTGCTCGTCACGACAATGGCATTGGGCTGCGACATGGGGTCAGGGACCGCTCCGAAGGCTGTCGCGAGCGCGGCGGTTCTCGGGAGTTCAGTGTCGTCACCCTCGGCTCAGCCACCTCCGAGCGCTGCCGCGGTCAATAATCCCGTCACGTTGGCGAGCCTGGACGTCTCGGCCTATGGGGCGTCCGTCGTTCTGCAGGGGCATGTGGTTCACCTCCTGACGCAGGAGGCCCTTTTCCGCTTCGCTCCCGGCGAGGCCGCGCAGCGACGGCCTCTCCAGGCAGGGCAAGGGGCAACGCTGATGGACGACGCCGTCGTGTACTGGGCTGATGGGGCCATCTGGAAGCTGCCGCTCGCGAAGGGAGAGCCGCAGCGCCTCGGCGCCGCACGGAACCCGCCTCAGTACTTCGTCGGTGAACGGGATGAGCTTGCATGGCTCGAGCGATCCTCCGCTGGTCGCTTCACGATCCGGACCTTGGAAGGACGCATTCCCGCCGAGCTCTACTCCTCTCCCGGACACGTCGACGCCATGACGTTGGTGGGTGATGCTGTCTTCTTCGTCGAGCGGCCAGCGGCCGGGCGGTGGCGATTGGGGCGTGTGGCAACCGTTGGCGGCCCGCCGACCTTCGGCTCTCCGCGCGAGGGCCGCGCACCGTCGATGCTCGAGTCGTGGCAAGAGCATATCTACTACTATGATGGAAACGCCCTGGAGGTGCGGCGCGTTCCCCTGGATCTGCACGGGGAAGAGGTCATGGTGAGGGATTCCATCTGCTCTCCAATTGCCGTTTCCGAGCGCATCTACTGCGGACACGTGCAAGGGCTCTACGAGATCCTCGGCAAAGGCGGCTCTCCGCAGCTCATGACGCGCAATGAGCGCGGCTATATCACGGCGATTACGGCGGGGCCTCGCGGTGTGGCATGGGTCTCGGATGCTGGCCGTGATCAGCTCGGGGTCAGCATGATCACCCGGGACTGACAGGTCGTCTCATGGGCTGGGCCGTCCTAGCTCCTCCATGAGCCATGTCATGGCAGGGCGTGGAGCCCCATTCCTGATGAGTCCACTCTCGGGAGCCAGGTTCCACGTCTGCCCGTAGATCCACCCCCAAATGGTGATGCCAGGGATGTAGTCGGTCTGAAGGAAGTGGGACATGTGCTCACGGTACATGTTGAGCTGCGCGTTGTCGTCGGAGGTGCTTGGGTCGTACTCGGTGATGTATACCGGCAGGCCCGTGTCATTGTGCAACTTGGCCAGCAAGGTCTTCACCGTCTGGAAGTCAGCAAGATCGAGGTCGTGCGCCTGCGCCCCGAGCGCGTCGATCGGAGCTCCGGCGGCCTGAATGGTCTTGACGATGCCGATGAAGTGGTTGTTGTCGTTGGGCCACTCGATATTGTTGTAGTCGTTGAGAATGAGGATCGCGTTCGGGCATGCCTCGCGAGCCCACTTGAAAGAGTTGATGATCCACTGCCAGGACCCGTTCGTTCCGCCGCCAATGCTGTTCGCGTAGGCTGGGGTGGTGTGCGGCGGCGGTTCGTTGACGACATCGATCAGCCTGGTCTCGGGGTAGCGGGAGCAGAAGGCATTCATCCAGTCCTTGACCTGCGTCTCCCCAATATTGAAGTTGGGCTGTTGGCTGCCCCACACGAAGGCGTGCTGCTTGAAAATGATGCCGTGGGTGCTGGCATAGTCATAGATCGCATCAAGGGTCGTCCAGTTGTACGTGCCCTCGCTCCACTGCACGGATCCCCACTTGCCCGCATTCTCAGGGGTGATCTGGTCCCAGTACGTGGCGAAGGTCCTCCCGCTCGTATCCACTCCATCCCGCGTCGTGATGTTGCCAACGAACTTGGTCGAGGAGGAGCCGCCGGTGCTGGAGGAGCCGCCGGTGCTGGTAGAGCCGCCGGTGCTGGTAGAGCCGCCGGTGCTGGAGGAGCCGCCGGTGCTGGTGAAGCCGCCGGTGTTGGTGAAGCCGCCGGTGCTGGAGGAGCCGCCGGTGCTGGAGGAGCCGCCCTGAGTTCGTGCCCCTCCCTCAGCGAGGTCGCCGCCGTTCCCCGAGGCGCCCCAATCAGAGCCGCTACCGGCACCGCCTTCGACACAGCGTCCGTCTCGACACGCGCCCGCGTCGCAGGAGCTTTCGCACGAGGACGAGCCAGGCGAACTGTTGGAAGTGGAGCAGCTCGCGAGGAGGCCCGCAATGAAGAGTCTGGCTAGCCCGGTTACCGCGCAACAGCCGCCATGGTGCGTTCGCATGCCGTTCGTACCTTCGAGATGCAAAGTGAGTTGAGGAAGAAGTACTCTATGCTTTGCATCGATTCCGTCGCGCGGCGAGCTGGATGCGAACCGCTAGCGCTTTTCTCGACGATCTGCGCATCATTGTGTGCGCTCGTTGCGCAAAGTTTGCGGTGTCCGCGCGTCGACCCGCACCGCCGTGACCGAGATTTGCATCGCAGCTGGTGTGGGTGCAGGTGGACCAGGTAGCACAGCTGTTGACGAGAGTTTCAGCGAGCCTATCGTACATTGACCCCGTGCCGACAAGCTTGAACGCGATGGAACCAGGACCTAGTGCACCCCCCTCGTGTGGCCCGCTTCGCAGACGGGCATTTCCCTCCCGACCGCAGGCAGGCGCTGCACGATGAGTCCGAGAACTCCAGGAGGACCACCACGTGGCGTGAATCTCGGAGGCTGGTTCAGCCAGCTCGATGCGATTGAGGGCAACGATCCCGACAGCTTCCCGGGACTGGCGGAGCACCTGCGCGGTTTCCTCGGACCAGCCGACGCTCAGCGCGTCAGAGCATGGGGCTTCGACCACGTGCGTCTGCCCTTGGATTGGCACGTCGCCTTCGCTCCGGACACACTCACGCCCCGCGAGGACGTCCTCGCGCTCCTCGACGCGGCAGTCGACACGATTGTCGGGGAAGGCTTGAAGGTGATCCTGGATCTCCACAGGTGTCCAGGCCATGACTTCCATCAAGGCATGAGCACCGAGCAACCCCTCTTCACGGAGCCTGCTCGGCGAGAGGACTGCCTGAGGATCTGGTCGCATTTGGGGGCGCGCTATGGACGCACGCCGGGGATCGTGCTGGAGCTCCTCAACGAGCCGGTGGCGCCCACCTCTGCCCTGTGGAACGAGGTCCAGGCCGAGCTCGCGAGGGAAGTCCGCCGCTTGGCGCCCGAAGCCACCCTAGTATTGGCGTCGAACCTCTGGAACAACACTGCCGAATTCGAGCGGCTCACACCCGTCGTGGACGACAACGTCGTCTACTCTTTCCATTTCTATAGCCCTATCGTCTTCACTCATCAGCTCGCGCCGTGGCTCGAGGGTGACGTGTTCCGGGTCCGGCGCTCCTATCCGGGCCGCTATGAGCTGCCGGAAGGTACGGGTCATCGCCTGCCGCTGGAGCACGGAGCCTGGGACAGTTCCCGCCTTGCCCGACATTTGGACCCGGTGCTTCGCTTCCGTGAGCGTCATGATGTCCCCGTCTGCTGCGGGGAGTTTGGGGTCTATGCTGGGGGTGCAGACCGACGAAGTCAGCTGGCCTGGATGAGTGACACTCTCGCGCTCTTCGGCGCCCACCACATCGGCTGGACCTACTGGAACTACAAGAACCTCGACTTCGGCCTCGTTAGCGAAGGGGAGAGGCGGTTTGCTCATAGTCCGCAGTACGCGAACCCGGACCGGGTCGACTGGGAGCTCTTGCGGCTTCTCACGGGGCGAGGAGCCTGAGCGGCGTCCGGCCCGGTTGGCCGCGCTTGCCGCAGGGACCCGTGCCCGCCTGGTGGAGAGCAGTGCTGGAGGGAGGTGAGGCGGGCGCTTCCAAGAGGTGGCCCCAGCCCGCCTTTCCCAATGGTTCGCAACCAACGGCTGGCGTTCTCCCGGTCCCGGGCGCAGCGAGGGCCTCGTCGGTCAGCAACGCGTTGATGGGCACACCAGGATCACCGTTTGCGAGTTCGTTCCAACGTCGCAGGTCGCCAGCCTCGCCGGAGCAGCTCTTCGACGCGTGGGACCAGGTCTTCGCGAACTGACTGAAAGGTTCTGCTAAAGGATCTGCTTGCAGCGGTCGCCCACTCCCTTCTTCGGGCAGACCCTTTTCGCCGTCGCGTCGACGACGCATGACGCCAGCGCCAAGGCGACATCGAGTCGGCCCCGCTTAGGTCTGCCCAACGGGCTGCCATTCTGCTGCATGGGGGAAAGCGCAGAATCGCTTGAGGTTGCCACGACCCGAAGAGATGGCGGCGACCAGCCGCCTCCCGGAGAGCTTTCAGGATGGGACATGTTACCAGCCCCCATGTCAGAAGCAATGGCTCGTTGGGTGGCCCTACGCGACATTGACTTCGACCTTTGCGTGAATACCGATGTCGTCAACGATGTCTTGGAGAGCGAGTTGAACGAAGTAAAGCTCGTTGTAGCCGAGGACTTGAGCAAAGCGTAGGGCGCGCTCTGGGCTAACACGCTTGGAGCCGGATTCGAGCTGGTGGAGGTGCTGTCGAGAGATGTCCAGGCGAGCGGCGAACTGGGCGAGGGACTGCTGGTCAGACTCACGGATACTGGAAAGGAGCTGGGCAAAGGTGAGCGGACCAGCGTTGAGCGACTGGAGAAAGGCGTTGGTGGAAGCGTTGAGTTGCTTTGCCTTGGCGGGAGCTTTCTTGGGGGGCATGGTCAGTACCTGTGCTTGTTGACGGTCTCGACGAGGACGAGTTCGAGGGAGCCATCCTTGGAGATGCGGTAGATGGCGCGATAGGCGATGTTGAGCCTGACGGAACGATGGCCCGTCCAGTGACCCTTGAGAGGCTCATCGTGCCAGCCAGGAGATTTTCGTGTCTCCTCAAGGCCGACAGTTTGAACAGAGCCCACCCAAGCCATGAACCTGCGGACGATGTGGGTCGGGCAGGTTTTGAGGTCCTTCTTGGCGTCCGCCGAGAGGGAGACGGTGCGAATCACTTGGGCAGCGTAGCAGTGTAGTCGCGACTGTCAACCATCTGGATTGACAAAAGCTGCAGAGTCGGCGGACTCCACTGGAACGTCAGCAGCCCGAAGAGGTTTGAGGCAGACAGTCGAGAGCTTATCGGGGCTCTCCAGCAAGAGGTCGCCGAGCTCGCTGGTAGATGCAATGAGCTGCTCGAGCAGCTTGCGGAGATGGCGAAGCTCTGCGAACTGCAGCAAGCGGATCTCGCGCGCTACAAGAAGGCGTATGAGCAGGCGCGCTCCAATCATCCTGAGCGTGCG
>JAEWRL010000141.1 GCA_023398955.1 Pseudomonadota bacterium | reverse complement strand
GTTTGAGCGCCGCAATGGCGCGGTGTCGATGGGCCAGCACACTTTCCACGATCCGCTCTGTTTCCCGCGGTCTCCACGCTAACTATCCGAAATCACGCGGCCCCGATTCCGACGAAGAGCGGTTTTTTGAGAACGATGAAACGGGGGGTCAGAGTGGTGCTCCGTATACAAGCTACTGGGACGATGGTAGCTATCGTGTTCGAGGTATCGTCAAAGGGAACCACCATGGGCTGGATAACACTAACCAGGGTCGGAAGATGACAAGTGGGCTGAAGGCGTGGATTGAATCGTATGGCGGGTGGTGATTGATTCGTGTATGTATATCTGTAGCCAAGAATATGTTGAGGTGGATGGTGGGCAAGTTGATGTTACGTGTACTAGGTTCATTCCTTGGAACTGTTGGGGTGTATGGTTGCGCAGATGAGTGCGATTCGGCGGGGTGCATAGATGGTCTAAGTGTTCAATTTAAGGAACCGGTGGACGCTGGATCCCGGATCGAGATAATGGTTCGCCAAGACGAAGGTGCTACCGACTGCGTCGTCGATCGCGCTGCTGGGCTTGATGAGTGCACAGAACAAGGCGTTTGGATTCAGTACGACGGCGAAAGTGTTCGCGGGTTCATTCTCGAAGCGCAGCACCCGGAGGAACTGGATGTCACGATAGTTGTCGAGGGAGCTGAAGTGGTCAGCAAGACTGTAACGCCCGAGTACGTGGCTGAACAACCCAACGGCTCGGATTGCAGCCCCAGATGCCTAGCCGCAACTGTGGTGATCTGAGTCTTGGGCCGCTAGCGTGGTCTGGATGCTAGCCGTCTCCCGTAGCTTGAGAGATGAGAACGCTGCCAATATGAGGTGCAGGCTGCGGGTGTCCCGCGAATATGAACGGCAAGCACCGGTGCGGCGGTCCAGCGATTCCGAATCGGAGAAAATGGCCCAGATTGACATGGCAAATGTCTAGGCGTACGATGGAATACTCAGCGCGCTGTACGGTCATCCGGCTTGGGTTCGAGCGGAAGCCGCACCCCCGCGCAGCGGCACGGAGGAGCCGCTGCGCCCCTGCTCGGAGCTACGTGTCAAGCCGCGCGAAGGGAGACGATAGGGAGATGCGTGTTGCCATCGACATAGTCGATGACGAGCCTGAGGCTCGCGTCGGGCTCACCGCGAGTTTCGACGGGAGCACGAGCTGCGACCTTTCCCGTGGCGGGATAGCGAGGTCGTGGTTCGAAACGAGGCCCATCGCGAGCGAGAGAGCTTGCAAGAAAGACCTCCTCGGGCCTCGCGCCTCGGAGGCTCTGATGAGGTCGATGCTGGTTATACCAGAGGACGACGGAAGCGAGGAGGTCTCGCATGGCATCGTAGGAGAGGGGCAGGAGGATGCGCCGGAAGGCTTCGGCCTTGAGGGCGAGGGTGAGCCTCTCGACGAGGGCGATGGAGCCGTAGCGGTGAAGGGCCCCGTAACGGGGCTCAACAGACCGCGCAAGGCACCAAGCGCGGTAATCGTCCTGAAAGTGCGCGCCCTTGTCGGAGACGATGTACTTCGGAGCGGAGCCGTTCATGGCAACGGCCAAGTCGAGGAGCTCTGTGACTTGGTGTGCAGAGGGCTGAGTGGGGAAGGCCTGGGCACAGATGACTTTCCGCGAGTAGTAGTCGACGACAATGGCGAGCCACCACGCGAAGGGCCACCCCTGAGGGAGAGCGCAAGGGCACCAGGTAGTCCAGAATCCGCCAGCGATAGGGCAGGGGGTGAGATCGATTCCCCAAGCGTGGCCCGGGTAGCGAGCGACGACGGTGCAGGGCTTGGCGGCGACGTCGGTGTTGGGCAGCACCGGAGCGGGAGCAGGCGACGAGCTCGGTCTTCCCTCGGCGGGTCGCTCGGGGTCCGGTGGGTCGCGTTCGAGGAGACGTTTGACGGTACTTGCGGAAAGGTGGAGACCTGCGCGAGCGAGGAGGTCAGCGATGCGCCTTCGACCAGCGAAAGGGAGGGTCAGCTTGAGGCGTTTGACGAGATGAGCGAGGGCGTCCGGGAACTTGTTGACGGGAGCGGGGAGCGCAAGGAGAGCATTCTGCCCATCGGCATCGACGCGCTTGAGCCAAGCGGCGATGGTAGCTGGGCTCAGGACGAGTCGGCGGCCGACGCAGGAGGCATTCCAACCGCGAGCGGCCTTGAGCTCGAGGATGGCGAAGCGGTCCGCGTGGGAAAAGTGAGGTCTACGGCAGGAAGGCATGGCGAGAATGCGAGCACGGAGAAGTCGATTCTCCTCGGTGAGGAGAGCAATCTCCTGCGCGGCGTGGTCGAGCTCAGCGGTGAACCTGATGCGCTGCACGGAGCAGTTGATGGCCCAGCTTCGGGTGTACGCGGTGACGAAGCGTCCCAAGGCGATGGCGTGGAGGATGGCGGTCTGCACGGCAAGAGGCCAGTGTTTCGGCAAGGGGACAGCGGGCAGCAACAAGCGAGGCACGATGCAGCAGAGCGCGTGAGAGGAGCTGGAGCAAGGCTACAGAGATATGAGAGTTATCACGTGAAAAGTCTCAGGGCCGGAATAGTGCTTCCGCCAGCGATGAAACGTTTCCTTGAGCGGGCAGTCTGGAGCCGTCGAATGCTCTTGAGTTTTGGAGTGAGCGGTGAGGTAATGGACGCGCCCAAGCAGACGCATCGTGCGCGGTCACCTGGGTGAGCTCCCTGACAATGTGAAGAGAGTGAATTGCGATGAAGAGCGGATGTGCCGCTCCTCGAGCGGGGGGCTCGGAATTGCGGTTTCAGTGATGTGAGGGTTGGCAGACTGTCTGCCCAGATCCTGAGGGCATTGTCTCGGCGGGTACTCTACGCTCCATAGCCGCCTAGCAGGCCTGAAGCGCCTGCCGAATCTCGGCGACGACGCCGGAAAGTCGGCCATCACGCGGGTGGCCTGGATGCGCAGGACACGGAAGCCCAGGCGACCGAGCGCGCGATCCCTGCGCGCGTCGGCGCGAGCGCGGGCGGCGTGATAACCCCCATCGAGTTCGACGACGAGCTTCTTGGCGGGACCGCAGAAGTCAGCGATGAAGGGCCCCACGGGCATCTGACGACGAAAGCCAATGCCGAGCTGCCGGCCCTTGAGCGCGTTCCAGAGGCGAGCTTCGGAAGCAGTAGGCAGTGCCCTCATCTGGCTGGCGTGAGCGTGAAGTAGCTTGGGGACGGTGAACTTAGGCTTGTTGAGCATGAAGACCTCGCTCGCCCGGTGAAGCGACCGGGCGCAGCCCTCAAGCGCGCAGGATCTGTGCGTCGCGCAAGCCGTGGAGAGTTAGCCGAGCCGGCGCGAGGCACAGAGCGTGCGCGTCCGGAGCGAAGCCCGGTCGCTTCGCCGGGTGACAGACGTCCATGCGAGAAAGCTGCTTCACCATGCAGGCCGATACCGCATGCGCGGCGAGAGGAGTGCTCGAGCTGCGCGGTGCTGTCGATGCAGCGAGCGCACGAGCTCGGCTCAGCAGAGCCGTGCGAACCGTCCGAGGCACCCGCGTGCCGGACACGGTGCTCGTGGAAAACCTTGGCGTGGGCTCGCCCTGCGCCAGCCAGCGCGTGGGCCCCCCGCGGGAGCGCAGGAAGGCGCGGCGCGTAAGCTCCAAGCGCTCCCGAGCCATGCCAGCGACCACCGTCAGCGCCGAACAGAAGCGGCTTTCGAGCACCCGTTAGGAAGGGGCCTGCCCGCGCGCAGCGCCAGCGAGCACGGGCAACCGTACCCGGCCGCCATAGCGGGGGGGGCATCAAGACCGAAGCGAGCGCCGCGGGCTTCCCCGCGGACCAACGGTCAAGCGTCGTAACAACGACGTACACGAGCCGCGGCACCGTGGGCAGCGTGAGCGGCAGCTACGGCACCCTCGTCGCGGCCATCGACCGCACCGCGGACGGCCTCGTCACGCGCATCCAGTACGGAGATGCCGCGAACACGACGACGGCAAACGATTACGACGACCGCCGCCGGCTCCGCCACACGATGACCTACCCCCGCTTGCAGTCCTCGATGAATTCTCGGGGAGAGTCGTACAAGGTGACGGCTACGCGGGAATCGACCCGTACTTCAAGGGCACCGACCCTCCACGGCGAGCCGGATGCATGGATCACTGTCGAAGACGATTCGCCAAAGCCTTGCAAGGTGGTCACACCGAAGCGGCCGTAGCGGTATCGCTCATCGGCAAGCTCTATCACATCGAAGCCGAGGCACGCCGAGACGGTGCCTCTCTCGACGAACTACTCCGCCGGCGCAACGAACTCAGCCGTCCCATGATGGATCAGCTCGGTCGGGTAGTCGCAAACCTGCAGAATAGTGCCGTACCCTAGAGCCCAGTGGGTAGAGCGACGACCTACGCCATCAGACAATGGCAGACGCTCTCGGTCTTTCTCAGCGATCCACGGGTGCCCATCTCCAACGCGCACGTCGAGCGTCAACAGCGCCGTCCCGCAA
>JAEWRL010000132.1 GCA_023398955.1 Pseudomonadota bacterium | reverse complement strand
CGTCGGCTCGGGCCAGCCGCGAGGGCTCGTGAAGCACGCCCACGAAGTCCGGGAAGGCTACCCGGGACATGACGCCACCACGTACCCAGCGGTAAAGCCACGAAACACCCTTCAGTGTGCTCGTCGAGGTCGAATTCAGGTTGCATCTCAAACCTGCGCAAAAACCTGCTCGCGGTGGTGGGTCACTTTTGCCGAGCGAAACTGGGTCAGTTCTGCCAAGCGCCAAAGGATCTAGGATACCAACATACCCACCCCGACTCCCGCGTCAGCAAGCTCCACGCCCAACTCTGCTGACCGCTCCTCTTTCGTCGCCCGGCGCCGGTTCATGCGGCGAAGCATCCGTTAGCTCGAACTCCGTCCAGAGCGTGCTCAACCTGATGCGACCCCGCCAGAACACCTCAGCCCTCCCTGGGCCGAGAGTCCCCGCGCTTTCTCGATGCGTGACGGCGCGCGTCCCGCCTGCCTCCCATGAACCGGGAGTCCCTCCTCGACACAATCATTCGACTCCCCTCGACTCGTCGGCCGCGTCTATTCCCCCAGCCCTGTGAGGTGCCAGCGCTTCGTGCCCCGGCTCGTTCTCGGTGGCGGGAGTGCCAGTGCGGCCTGCCAGCGGAATTGGAAGACACACTTGCCCGAGATGCGACACCAGGGTCGTGAGGCGCGTTGTAGGGACAGGAGCGGCGCTCTGGAAGAGCCAGCAGCGGCGCTCTGCAAGCACCAAAAGGAGAGGATTTTCCGCATGCAACGACAAACTCCATACAGGACCCTTCTTTCCGTAGCGACCCTTGCGGGCGTGGCCACCCAGTCTCTGAACGCAGGCGCCCAACAAGCCTGCCCCGAGGAGCAGGCGCCAGCGCTCAACTGCCCGGACGGTAACGTGCGGCAGCCGGGCAGCATTCTGATCACCGGCAATCTGGGCTCGGGTCTCGTGGGAGTGGTGAGTGTGGATCCAGCGGGCACGGAAGCCGACGTGTTCGTGCACTCGAGCTGGAGCGGCCACGACATCGGCAACATCCACCCGGTTCCTCACTCGCCGAAGGAGCAGTTCGTACTGACCGGCATACAGGGCTCGTATGGCATCCATCGGCTCGACCAGTGCGGGCAGACCGCTGAAGTGGGGTATGGCGGCCTCGCGGTACAAGGTCAATATAAAGGATTTGCCGTCGACTCTGCCTCCGGCGATCTGATCGTCAGCAGCCAGATCGAGAAGCTACACACTGCTGATCCTCCGCAGCCCCCACGGCATGAGTACTTCAGAATCGCCGCGGATGGCTCCGGGTTCTCGACCTTCACGACGGAGCTAGACTCCCTCGTCTACGAAGGGGCGGACAGCCGCGTCTCGGGGGCCATGACCTACGATAGCCAGGGAACCCTGTGGCAGTCGGGTTACGGCCAGGAGTCGTTGACGAGCATCACGCATGCGCAGCTGCTCCAAGACGTGCCACAGGAATCGTTTCATCGCGTGGGGGTAGGACGGGGCCTCAACGCCCTGGGGTACGACGGACGCTACCTTTGGGGTTCAGCCGCTCTGGGTGCGCCAGAACTCTACCGCATCGATCCGCAGGGCCCAGCCTACGCGAGGACGTTGTGGTACACCGCGGACTTCGCTACCGAGCTGAGCAACGGGAACGATACGCGCGGAGTGACAGTCGATCCGGACGGCAACCCCTGGGTTATCACCTTCGACAACAAACTGGTCAAGCTTGGCAAGGATTCTCCCGATACCGTTCTGAAGGTCATCGACCTCAAGGTAGCTGTCCCGGAGTTTAGTTCGGCGTTCGCACTGGGGGTCTATGGCGTCAACCCTGCCGGCATCGAAGGTCGATGCAACGGTCTCGGTTGCTCCGTTAGTGAGGTTGGAAAGACGACGGGGCTATCCGGCTTGAGCGCTCTCGGACTGGGGCTAGTCCTCTTTGGTTTGGCGCGTCGGCGCCGCTTCTCGGCTATGGAGTAGCGGGGGAGCTCAGCACCGGTGAACGGCCGCATGGCCGACGTAGCCCGCGTTGCGCCGCGCTGACGCGAGCGGTTTCCAGAGGCTGTGCCCTCGTGCTAGCGTCGACGCCCTCTCGGATGGGTGCATTCCATGGTTTTCGACGCACGAAGCTCTGGACCCTTCCGCTGATGGCGTTGGCGCTCGCGGCAAGCAGCGCGAAGCCGTCCGCCGCGCAAGCGGCCGCTGCGGGAAGTGCTCGGGCGCACTACGAGCATGGGGTGCGCCTCTCCGCTGCGGGCCAAATCGACCTTGCTCTCGAAGCTTTTCAAGAAGCCTACACACTTGCTCCGCACCCAGCCGTCCTCTTCAACATAGGACAGCTCCAGCTGGCCCTGGGTCGACACATCGAGGCGAGGCAGAGCCTCACCGACTACCTGAGGGGAAGCACGGCCGAGCACGACAGCACCAGAGCACAGCAAGCACGACGCTCTCTGGAAGTATGCGAACGCCTCATTGGAGCCATCGCCCTGAAGGTGTCACCCGCCGACGCGGAGGTGCTCGTCGATGGCAGGCTTCTCGACGACGTGGCTCGTAGCAAGATCCCGGTGACTGCAGGACAGCACAGCGTCGTGATTCGCAAACCCGGGCACGAAACCCTGGTACTCACACCGACGGTCCTCGGAGGGCAGGTCACTCACATCGCGGCTAGGATCGAGCGGCAGCGGGCGCCTGGTCTCATCGAGGTCAAATGCAGAGTTCCTGAAGCGATCATCGAGATCGACGGACGGACGCTTTCCCGCAATGAATCCTTCCCGTTACAAGTGGAACCTGGTGCGCACGCGATCAGTTTCGCGCGGTCTGGATACGTCACATCGAGACACACCGTCGTAGTCAACTCCGGCAAGAAGGTGTTGGTCCGATGTGCGCTCGAGCCGTTGCAACCAATCCCAGAGAGGCTTGGGGGCCGGCTTTTCGTTCAGCTCTCCCCCCAGGGCAGCGGCTTGTCTCTCGACGGCCGCGCCATCGAAAGCGGCGCTAGCGTCCCCGCCGGTCCCCACCACCTGCAGGCAAGCCGTCCTGGTTACCTGCCTTGGCGTCGCGGCATCGTCGTGCCCGCGCAGGCGGACACGAGGCTCGCTGTCGAGCTGTCCCCGACGCCCGAAGCCCAGCGCGAGCTTCTAAGGAGCGCACGACAACGGCGCGCTCTCGCATACGTCCTCGGCGGCAGCGGGGTTGCGCTCGGTGGCGTTGCTGCGACGCTCTTCGCGGTCGCTTCGAGGCGACACGACGAGTGGACCGAACACCGTGACGCTCTCGGAGGCAACGACTCGCCCGAGAGCCGCCGCGAGTTCGCTCAGCTCGCTGACCAGGCTGCATCGATTCAACGCCTCGACGACCTTGGCATTGCTGCCGCGGTGGCCGGCACTGGTCTCTTGGGAACGGCGCTCTACCTGCTCGCGACCACCGGGAACCTCGAGAGCAGCATCACCACCGCGCAGTTCCAGCCGGCGCCAGCAGCCTTTCGTTGGTAGGAGCGCCGCACGGGAACTGGCACCCACCCGCGCTGGGCCAGCAACGCGGAGACCCCGACCCACCAGGCGGCCCACTCGAGTGTCCCATTCGCGGCAGGCCCTCCTGCTCCATGGCGTAGCGAGTCTAAGATGCGAATGCTACGGTCGCCTGCGGCATGGGGTCGAGTCGGAGCGGAGATACCACTCACAGCGTCGACGAGGATTCGTCGCGACGAAGTGGCGCCGGGCGCAAACCACTTCGATTCATCGAATGGGTGTTTCCCGGTGCAGCACTGGGGCAATCCTGTCTGGAGGGAACACGCCTGCTACTGGGGCGGTCTGCTGAATGTCACATTCGAACGGAGCATGGTTCGGTGTCCAGACGGCACCTAGAGCTTGCGCGCCAAGGGCCGATCCTGGTCTTCAAGGACCTCGGCAGCAAGAACGGGACCTTCCTGAACGGCAACAGAATCGATCACTCCGCCCTCGCAGTAGGCGACGTCTTGAGGGTCGGGCACTGCGTCGGGGTCGTCTGCGAGTTCGGCGGGGATGAACGACCGGCGCCTTCGTTCGCAGAGCTGAATCCGGGGCTTCAAGGAGGTGCCACGCTCTCCAGCCTGCTCGAACCAGCACGGCGGGCTGCACGATCCATGCTGCCAATCCTCATCCTCGGAGAAACCGGCTCCGGGAAGGAGTGCGTGGGAAGAGCGATTCACGCTTGGAGCGGCCGCAAGGGCCCCTTCTTGGCAATAAACTGTGCCGCCCTGCCCGAAACCCTGGCAGAGGCTGAGCTCTTCGGGTACCGGCGCGGAGCCTTTACCGGTTCGGAGAGGTCTTCCCTCGGCCTCCTGCGTGCTGCCGAAGGTGGCACGCTGCTGCTCGACGAAGCCGGAGAACTATCGCTGCCGATTCAAGCGAAGCTGCTACGAGTGCTCGAGCAGCGCGAGGTAGTTCCCCTGGGAGAAACCTCGCCAGTCCCCGTAGACGTGCGACTCCTTACTGCAGGGCAGCTCTCGCTGCGCACGGCCATCGACCGCGGCGCGTTCAGAGAGGACCTCTATGCCAGAATCGCTGGCATGACAGTCGAGACGGCACCTCTCCGCAAACGACGGGAGGACCTAGTTCCGCTCTTTCGGGGCTTCCTCGAAGGCGCAAAGGGAGAACAGATCCCTCCCATGACGCCTCGGTTCGTAGAGGCTCTCTGCCTTTACGACTGGCCTCGCAACGTTCGTGAATTGAAGCTCACCGCCGATTGGGTAGCTGCCGTGCACGGTGGAGAGGCCGTGCTCCGTCTCAGCCACCTCCCTGAGTGCATCCTCACCGCATACAGACAGAAGCTGGCATCGGCTCCCTCTACGGGCTTCAAGAGTCGTCATGAACAGGATCTCCACCGCCTCACGGCGACGCTGAAGAACACGGGCGGAAACCTCAAAGCTGCGGCAGCAGCCTTGGGCATGTCCCGGGCTCGCGCCTATCGACTGCTCGGAGGCAGGAGCGTCGAGGAAGTTGCCTTGTCCGCGGACGATGCAGCGGCAGACGGTTCACTGAGTAGCCGCGAAAAGCCAGGCCGCATCGTCGCGACGGGACCAATCGAGATCTAGCATGGAGCAGCCCTGTGCCAGCCTCGAGCTGAAACCTGGGGAAGCCATCGGCTCTCGCTACAGGGTCGTGCGGCGCATCGGTGCTGGGGGAATGGGGGCCGTTTTCGAGGTCGAGCACGAAGCTTTGCGACAGCGTTGCGCGTTGAAGCTACTGCTCGAGAAGCTCGGCTCCGACGACTCCGTCGTGAAACGCTTCCATCGTGAGGCACTGGCAATGGCATCCATTCACAGCGCACACGTCGTCCGCGTCACGGATTTTGGCCGTCTCGAGAACGGACTGCCATTCCTCGTGATGGAGCTGTTGTACGGGGAAGACTTGCGCCGACTCCTGCAGCGAGAGGGCCGGCTGCCCGTGGCGCGGGCGGTCGCGCTCGCCCTGAGCGCCTGCCGAGGTCTGATGGCTGTCCATGACGCAGGTCTCGTTCATCGAGACGTCAAGCCGGGCAATCTCTTCGTCACCAAGGGGGACTCGGACGAGGAGCTGTGCAAGCTTCTGGACTTCGGAGTGGTCAAGTCCGGCGAAGCCACAGAGACCAAACCCAATCAGCTGATTGGCACCATGCGGTATATGGCTCCGGAGCAGCTCACCCATGGGAAGGTCGATGGCCGCGCGGACATCTACGCGCTATGCGCCACCCTCTACGAATGCATCGCGGGGCACCCTCCCCACATCGCAGACAGCTTGGAGCGAGTCCTCTTTTCGGTCATGAACACCGAACCGCCAGCGCTCATCGAGCTAGGTCTCGGCATTTCACCGTCACTCAGTCGACTCGTCCAGAGAGGCCTTGCGCGTACGCCGGGGGAGCGCTTCAGCAGCGCGCACGAGCTCGCCCAGGAACTGCAGCGGTTGTCCTCGTCGTACATAGCCAGCGCGACCATCGGCGTTCCTCGCGACTCGCTGTCCCACGCTGTCACGCTTGTGCCGGGCAGGCGGCGCAAGCGGTCACACGCCTCCTTTGCCACCATCGTGGCCAGTGCGAGCGGCGCACTGGTCATGCTCCTGACGCCGCCCTGCAGCCACGGCACTGGGTTGCCCCAAAAAAACGGGGCTTGGACGGACATCAGTGCGCAGATCGCGGCCGGATCTATCCACACAGCTCGAATGTCAGTCGTTACCTCGTTCGAGGAAGCTGCAGCCCACGGAGCAACGGAGGCAGCGTCCGATCCAACGACGCCTTGCTCCGCAGGAACCGCGGGTCACTATGGTTCGTTGGAAAGGCAGGAGCGCACAGGCGGACCCAACCGGCAGTCAGGCAGGCCTGCCGGCGCCACTTCGGCGGCCCTGGCGCACGAAGGCGCCGTCCAATCGCCTACGCCCGCAGTGGGGCAGGCGCCGCGACGGAGATCCACATCGGCAGATGAGCTCGTCCTTATCGGAAGCGGAGCCTCACTGATCCCCATCGACCCTCGGAATCCATATGGGCCATCGCGCTGAGAGCGGTCATCGTGCCGCGTCGGGCCTCTCCTCACCCGGCACGGTCGCGTTCCTGTCACTGTGGCTCGCGCTGGGAAGCTGCCGCGACTACCTCGGTCCGGAGTTCGATGGGTACGAAGCAGCCGCTGGCGTCGCAGCGGCCGCCGGTGAGGGACATGGAGGCGAAGGCGCCGAGCAGACGGCCCCGTCCCAGTCGGAGTTTGGTGGTACGCCAATAGCACAAGGCCACGCAGGAACGATCGGTCTCCAAGCCGGGGAGGGCGAGCAATCACAGGCCCCACAGGGAGGAGGTGGAGCAATCACGGCACCGACGGCTGAAGGAGGCTCAGGCGGACTTGATGAGCATGGCGCCGCCGCAGAGGGGGGTGGCGGGGCTCGGGGGCTCGCGGGGGAGGTCGGTGCCGGCGGGACCACTGACGGTGGGACCACTGCCGGCGGGACCACTGCCGGTGGGACCACTGCCGGCGGGACCACTGCCGGCGGGACCACTGCCGGCGGGACCACTGCCGGCGGGACCACTGCCGGCGGGACCACTGCCGGCGGGACCACTGCCGGCGGGACCACTGACGGCGGGACCACTGCCGGCGGGACCACTGACGGCGGGACCACTGCCGGCGGGACCACTGACGGCGGCGCCAGTGCAGGTGTCTCTGGATCGGACGCGACAGGCGGCGCCGCTGGGGGCGGCTCCGGCGGGAGTCAGTTCTTGCCCATTCCCGCAACCACCGCCGCCCTAGCACCACCGCGGCGTCCACAGTTGAGCGTCGTGGACTGGCAGCAGGATGAGTCGGGAACGACCAGGGGCATTCCCGTTTGCTTCCTTCGCAGACCGCGCTACTCGAGCGACGGGAGCGTGATCTGCCCCGAGCAGCTCGATGACGGGGTGGACTGCGTCGGTGAAGCGCCACCACCTGGTGCGCCAAGCCTAGTCGATCTCTGGGAACCGGTGCTGGAGGCCATCCTCGACACGTGGCAGCGAGCCGCTCGCATCGAGCTCCATATCTGGCGCGGTTGTCCAGTGGAGGAGGCTACGGATCTGACCCACGATGACACGCTCCGCTCTTGGATCGTCATAGGTTTTGGCAATCATGATATTGCAGACTGGATTGGGCATACATCCAGCGGCCCAGCCGGGGTCTATGCCGATTGGAGGAAGCTGATGGCCGGCGACTATTCTGGATTGATACGCACATTCGGGCACGCCCTCGGGGTTGGCGCAGAATGGAACAAGCCTCAGTACGAACTGCCTGCCTATTGCCAAACCCCGCCAGACGGCTATGACGGTCTCGGGTATCTTCATCCGTCGCTCGTGGACTACGGCGCGACCATGGGAGGCTGCTTCCCGCTCGACCCCGGGCCCCAGCTGTCGCCTGGGGACGCTACATCGATCCAGTCCCTCTTCAATCGCCACGACACTCACACGGTCTTGAGCTACGAGGGACAGTGCCTCTCGTTGCGCGATCGACTGTCCAGCGCCGCGTACTCCAATTACGGCTTTCCATGCCGGCTCCTCGATCACCAGCGCTGGCGCTGGATCCCCGAGCGTCGCACACTGCAAACGTCCCTGAATGAGACAGAGCTGTGCCTGCAGGTGTACGGTGCGACCGTTTCTCCCATTGAGGCCACGAACGCGGTATCAGCGACCTGCACTGGCCTCCCAGCGCAGCAGTTCTCCCTCCGCAACAGCCGCTGGCAGGCGCTAGGAACCTGGTGCGTCTCTGCTGAGGCTGGAAGTCTCGTCGCCGAGCCCTGCTCGACTTTGTCAGACCATTGGCACTTCTTCGACATGGATCCCGACACCACTCTCGAGTTCACCCAGATTGGACTCGCGGAGTCGTCCGATTGCGTCGCCCTGCCCTCGAACGCGCACGTAGGCGACTCGCTGACCCTGAGTCCGTGCGACCCCGCAGACCCGCTGCAGCGCTTCGAGGTACCGGGAGATGGAATCCTTCTGAACGAGGGGCTATGCATTTCCGCTCCGGCGTCGGAGCTACGAGGACAAGCAGTCCCTTTGGTACTCAGCGATCAGTGCACGGCTAGCCCCGTGCCCTTCGCCACGCAGTTCCATTTGTCCGGAGAGATCCGCGCGCTCGGACAGTGTCTGACCCTCGCCGGCTCGAATACCATCGACTTCGACTTCAAGTATCCGGTAATGTTGCCCTGCGAGGGCGGGAACGCCTCACAGCGCTGGGACTACTACTTCTGAGTCGTGTTCGCCGTTGGTGCGTCGGAACGCCGCGGTCACCACACGGGAACGCTCACGTAGCCAAGCTCCGCGCCCCCCGCACTGGGCGCATAAGGGCGCCCTCATTCCTGCCCAAGGCCCAGCGCCTTGGCGGCGTCGCAAATGACGGCGACAACGGGGTGCTTGATCCGCCGTTCCACGGTCACGGCGTAGAGCTGCTCCCGCACGTCCGGCACCTCGCCGACGAGGCGCACGTGATAATCCGACTTCACCTCCTTCGCAATGATGGACGCCGCCGGAAAGAGCCCGAGCCCACGCTGCCCGAAGACCGAGAGCAGCGCACTATCCTCGAACTCTCCGACGATCGTCGGCTGGATCTCCTGCGCCTCGAACCACTGATCGAGGGTCCTGCGCATCACCGTGTTCTCCGTCGGAAGCAACAGTGGCGCCTGGTGGAGCGAGCGCGGAAACCCCACGCGATACTTGGCGGCCAGCTCGCGATTCCCGAAGAAGGCGAGGCGCGTCGCGCCGAGCAGATGGCTGTAGGCACGCACCGTCGAGCTGGGATTCGCCGGTGCATCGGTGAGGATCACGTCGAGCTCATGCAGAGCCAGGCTCGCGAGCAGACGCTCCGGCTTTCCTTCGCGGCACACGAGACGCACGGGTCCGGCGAGCTGCAGCGCAGGCGCCAGGACGCGCTCTGCGACGAGCTTCGGAACGACATCCGCGACTCCCACCGTGACGCGCAGGGGCTTGCCCACGGGGCGGCCGCTCATGGTATCGAGGAGCTCACGCCCCAGGCCGAAGATCGCCTCCGCGTACTGGTACACCACCCTGCCGCTGTCGGTCAGGACCAGCTTGCGGCCGCGCTTCGTGAAGAGCGGATGACCGAAAGCGCCCTCGAGCTGGTGAATCTGCTTGCTGAGGGTCGACGGTGCGAGCCGCAACTCGACGCTGGCCCGCGCCAAGCTCCCTTCGCGCGCGACGGCCCAGAAGTACTGCAGGTGGTGGTAGTTGAGCCACTCCATGGGTCACGATAGTTCGACTTTGTCGAAGTATCAAAGCGAGTTTATCTCCCTGTCTCGGTTGCCGGAGGCGCCTATGCTGTGGACCTCTGAACGGAGCGCCAATGGTCCACGAAAGTATCGGTTCCCCGGGTCTCTGGGCGGGGTTCATCGTGTTCGTGCTCGCGATGTTGGCCCTCGACCTGGGGGTATTCCACCGCCGCGAGCATGCAGTGAGCACCCGCGAGGCGCTGATCTGGAGCGCAGTGTGGATCGGGCTCGCGCTCGCGTTCAATGTCGGGATCTACCACTGGTTCGGCGCGCAGCGGGCTCTGCAGTTCTTCACCGGTTACCTCATCGAGAAGGCGCTGTCCGTCGACAACCTCTTCGTGTTCCTCGTGCTTTTCTCGTACTTCGCGGTACCCGCCGCGCTGCAGCACCGGGTCCTCTTCTGGGGCATCCTGGGCGCCCTGTTCATGCGTGCGGGGTTCATCGTCGCGGGGGCAGCGATGATTCAGCGCTTCCACTGGATCATGTACGTCTTCGGTGTCTTCCTTGTGTTCACGGGCATCCGGCTCCTGATCCATCGCGACGAGGAGATCCACCCCGAGAAGAATCCCGCACTGCGCCTCTTTAGGCGGGTCGTGCGCAGTGTGCCCGACTATCGAGGTGCCCACTTCATCGTGCGCGAGGGTGGCAAGCGCTACGCCACACCGCTCCTGATGGTGCTCGTCGTCGTGGAAGCCACGGACATCGTCTTCGCTGTCGACTCCATCCCCGCCATTTTCGCCATTACCACCGACCCATTCATCGTCTTCACCTCGAATATCTTCGCCATCCTCGGCCTCCGTGCTTTGTACTTCGTGCTAGCTGGCATGATCGGCAAGTTCCGGTTCCTCAAGGTGGGGCTGGGGCTCGTACTCGCGTTCGTGGGTGCCAAGATGGTCATCGCGGACGTCTTCAAGATCCCCGTGGGCTGGTCGCTCGGCGTGGTGGCCACCCTCTTGGGAGCCGCCATCGGCGCGTCCCTCTTCTGGCCGGCGGCCAATCAGACACCCAAAGCCGAGCAGGGGCCGCGCGGCTGAACCAACTGCCCTTCAGGGCCGTACGCACCGGAGGAAGTCAAGCCCCGAGCACCCACCCGCCAGTCCTCGAACCTTCGCGAAGTGACGCGACTTGACGGCTAGCTCGGCTCGCTCCCAACGACCTTCGTCGCGAACCGCCGCAGCACCCGCTCCTGATACTCGTCATTGTCAAACTCGTAGGACTCGATCCGGCCGTCCAGGAACGCCTTCATGCCCCCAAGCAGCCCCGCCTCACTGTTGTCCACGAGCAGGCCCCGCCGGCCCTCGAGCACGCCGCGTGCACCGACGATGTTCGTCGCGACGATTGGCTTGCCCAGAATCATCGCCTCGAAGAGAACCATGGGTTGCCCCTCGTGGTTCGACGACAAGACGAAGCAATCGCATCGAGCCACATACGGGAAGGGATTGGACTGATGCCCCAGAAGAAAGGCATGCCTCTCTAGCCCGAGGGACTTGATCAACGCTTCGAGGACTCCGCGAAGCGGCCCCTCACCGACGATCAGTAGACGAACCGTGGGGTGCTCGCGCTGCAGCGCCGCGAAGGCTCGGATCAACTTGCTGTGATCCTTCTCCGGGGATAGACGCCCCACCGTGACGAACTTCGAGCCCGTGGCGTTCAGTATGGAGCGAAGCTCGTCGGCCTCGACGGGCATTCCCGCCATTCGCTGCACGTACGCTGGATTCTGCAGGTTCTCACAGTACTCGAACTTCTCCGGACCGATGCCGAACGCCTCCGCAAGGTTCGCGCTATTCAAATCTCGGGTCAATTCCGATACCGAAACAAGCAAATCATAGCGCTCGTAGAGCCGAAATACCCCCTCCAGGTAGGGAAACCGGGTCGTACGCTCACTCAGCATATCGTTGTGCAAGAATATTACTCGCCTCGAACTACCCACACCACCACCGGCAAAGATAGCGGCCCAGACGCGATTGTAACCCTCGAAATTGACCACGCAGTCAAAGCGAGCCTCGCCGAAGATACGGCGACGCTCACGATCGAACATGCGGAGATACCGCTCCATCATTTCGTCAGCAGCCAAGCGGTTCTGCGAATGCAGCTTACCCATGATCCACCGCTCCTCGAGCGTTGAATTGAGCGCATTGGCGCGACCCAGTATCTGCACATGCGGGGCTATTGCCCGAAACTCGTCCATCCGCGCCGAGTACGGAGAAACCAGCGACGGTTCTATCACTATGGTAATGACATACCGCTCCGGATCCAACGCAGCTATCAAGTTCTTCCAGGAACTCAAAATGCCGTTAGGCATCATGGGTCCAACATAGAAGAGCAATGACGTCCGGGTTTCGCCAGACTCCACACGAACACCGTCGCGCTTATCGTGAAGAACCAGATCTATGACCCGACTGCTCGCCCCCCCATCCTCGTTGGGGCAATACCTGGCTCGGGCGTCCCGGTAGGCTTCGGGTGAAGGCAGAAGGATGCCGGCGAGAGCGCGGTCAACAGCCTCCTGGACAGCCTCGATGGTGGAGCATATCTCTCCTGGCAGCTCCGACAGCGGGAAATAGAGCCCTCGCGCCTGCGAGTACTCCTCCAAATCGTACGCATAGAAGATGGCGGAGCGCCCAGTGACAAAGAAGTCGAACACGATGCTGGAGTAGTCCGTGATGAGCACGTCGACGATGCTCAACAGCTCGTTCGTGTCGATGTCTTGCGGAACGGTGCAGTCCGCCAACGCAGAGGCACGAAGCCGCTCCTCGGCGAGATGATGCCCGCGGAACAGCAATGCGTACTCTTCCGAACGCAGCTTCTTGATGTCGCGCTCCAGGCGTTCGGGATCCACCTGTATGCTCCCGTCGTGGGTACCCCGCCACGTTGGGGCATAGAGCACGACCGGCTGATCATTGCGAACCCCCAAGCGCTCACGCAGAAGCGCTTTCGACTCAGAGGTAGCGTTGACCGTCGCATCAATCCGAGGATAACCCGTCTCCGCGACGACAGCAGGAATGATACCCGATACATCATACCGCTCCAAGAGAACCCGTGTCGTGTGCGGATTGGGCGATATCAGGTGAGTCGCATGAAGAAAGTTCCTAGACACATTCTTATGCGACAGCAGCTCCTCCCGAATATCCTTACCGAGATGCTTGATTGGCGTTCCGTGCCAGGTACTAAGGTACAGCTGGTCGGGCTTGCGCACGAAGTACTCCGGAAAAGTTACGTTATTAACGAGCAGCTTCGCGCTTGCCAAGTACCGCAAGTACGCGTCGCTCCCTCGCGCGACGAACACGACGTCTGGCTGATTCCGAAACTCCTGCGGCGCACTGTCGCGGCGATCAAGCACCCACACGTGCGTCCACCCCTTACATTCTTCGCGCCGACGAAGCTCAAGGAATACCGCAAAGGGATTACATGACATAGATGCGCCCATGAAGCTTTCATAGAGCACGAGCCCATCCTGAAGCGGCATACCCTCGTAGAACTCAGTATACTTAATACGACGCTGTACGGCCACGTTCTCACTCGAGAACGTATCTGGAACACCATGAGCATCTTGTGAGATACGCATACTAACGAAAGCATCACACGCCTTGACGAAAGCCCCTTCGCGCGCCAAAGCAGCTCCCAGTCGATAGTAGAGACTAGGGTCATGCGTCTCTGCTCGGACCGTTGCAGCCCGGTAGTGCTCCACAGCGGCAGCCCAGTCACCGGTGCTCTCATAATCACAACCAAGAAGACGGTGCGACTCGGTGCTCGAAACGTCGCCGAGGAGAAGGGCGCGCCGCCGCGCGACCATGTTCTCGGCATACTGCAACACCCGCGGCTCGGCTCTCCTGGCAGATCTCTCGCTCTCAGGCGCTTCGCCGGGCCGGGTAGGCGGGGAAGGGAGGTCCGCGGTTTGGAGCGCCAACCCAGGCTGGGAAGCAAGAAAGGCATTGCAGGCGGACTCGTGGTGCCCTGCACGACAGAGAACGAATCCGAGGCGGTAGAACCAATCTGAAGCGCTTGGGTTCTGCTGCACCGCATACTCGTATGCCGCGGCAGCGCCCATCCAGTCGCCCTGCCTTTCGCGCACGAGCCCAAGGCGCGCGTGCCAGGGTGGACTCGTCGCCTTCAGCGCCACCGCCGATTCGTAGCAGGCTGCGGCTGCTTGCCAGCGGTAGCAGCGGTCGAGGGCCAACCCCAGCCGGTAGTGTAGCTCTGCGACCGTTGGATTGTCGCGCACGGCAGCAGCGTAGGCCTGAGCGGCTTCCTCCCACTCTCCAGCCTCCTGATAGAACACACCGATCCCCAAACGCTTGGCGTGGAGTCTGGAGTCGAGTTGGACGGCGGAACGGTGAGCGGCTCGCGCTGGCGGCAACCTTCCTACACGCTGGAGAGCATGACCCAGGCGGAAGTGCCACCTCGGTTCGGTTTCGCGAAGCGCTATCGCCGCTTGGTAAGCGGTCACCGCCCGCGCAAGGTCTCCCATCTGCTCACAAAGTGCACCAATCCGGGCATACCGTTCCGGATTGGTGGAATCCAGCGCGACGGATTGCTCCAACGCTTCGAGCTCTTGCCACGTCTTGCCCTGCTTGCGCAGAATGTCGGCCAGTTGCGCATACATGCCAGCGGTTGCGTTGGTCGATTCAATGGCAGAGCGAGTGGCCTCCTCCGCATCCTGCCACCTCCCCTGGCTTCGGAAACAGGCGGCTCGCTCCCGTTGTACCAACTGTGCGGCACAGCCCTTTGCCAACGCCTCGTCGAAAGCTTCGAGCGCAGCGCGAAACTCCTTGAGGTGCAGGAGCGTCGCGCCAAGGCGATGGTGCCACTTCGCGTTGCTCCCATCCAGGGCGAGTGCCTTGCGGATCGCTCGCGCCGCCTTCACCCACTGCTGCTGCTTGTAGTAGACGAACCCAAGGCGGAAGTTCCAACGAGCAATGCGGGCAAACCTTCCGGTGAGAGCCTTCTCGTAGGCAGCTGCGGCCCGGTTCCAACGCCGAGCGCGTTCGTGTTGACGTCCAGTAAGGTAACTAAGTACTTGAACCATCCGAATAGCTCCGTATCAGCCGTTCCATGTAGCCTCTTCGGCTCAGCGACAAGACCGCGCCGAGCGCCTCGTCCACTTCGATGGTTCCTCGGAGGTGGAGCCGCTTCAGTAGTGCGAAGTTCGCGACGGGATCGTGGAAGGTGAACGCGGTGAAGAAGTTCTTGGGTACCGATTTCCGATAACCGGCCAAGCAGTCCTTCGAGAGGAAGAGATTCGAGTTGAAGACCTTGATTCGTCCGGCGCTGAAGCGCAGGAGGTCAAGGAGCGTGCGCTGGACCCCATTGGGTGCGCCAAATAGAAACGGATTGTACTCGTCGCTCCAGACCTCGAACCGCCTACGCCTGGGGCTCGTCACCTCCCCCGCTCCCTTCCAGCTCCGCCACACTTGCTCCCCGACGACAGCATAGTCGAGGCTGTTCATCCCGCTGACCAGATCCTGCACTTGAGCGCTCGCGAAGACGGGAGCCGCATACCAAGATAGGTCCGTCCTGCTGCCGAACTTGGTCGCGTCGTATTCGAGCGATGCTCGATGATTGAAGCGCAGCACGAGGTCGAAGCCATCGATCTCCTTACCAACGTCTTCCTCGCCCGCCACGGGCCCAACGATCGCGATGCTCTTGCTCGAAAGGTACCCGGCGAACTCCTTATCCGCCGACGGCCACAGGCGACGCTGCCCGAGGTGCCCCTTCACGTGGTACAGAGATGAAAGCGCCAAGAGTGTTTGCTGCCTGATATCGGCTTTGGGGTAGCACCGCTCGAATACCTCTTGTAGGACCGCGAAGTAGCCGTCATCGCCCTCCTCATTGGCAAGGGTGATCTGGTCAACGAGCTCTCGATAGCTTGGTGTACTCTGTCTGTTGAGCCGCCTCTGTTTCAACCCTTCAATGTACTGACTACGAAACGCCCAGTAAGCGTCCAAATGACCATACCGCATGAGATGCTGACTCAGCACTTGATTGTAGGGTGCGGGCAACTCGAGCGAATGCAAAGCCCCCTCGGATGTGGACTCGGCGAGTCGTTCCACCGCATCGCGATGTGCTTGGTTCCAGATGGTTCTCAGATCTTCGTCCAAGTCCTTCGTCGCGTGGACGACATCGAGTGTTGCAGCGGCGAGACGCGAATCGGCGGATGGCCTCCGCTCGATGATTGCGAGAGCGTTCGGTAACCCTGCCAAGGCAGCAGGTTCCGGAAGCGGCTCCCGGATCAGGTCCCGCCGACCGAGCCGCGCCAGGCGTTCCTCATCCGAAGGCAGCCCAGCGAGTTCCAACTCCAGTGCCGCCTGTCTGGCGTAGTAGGAGATCGGGAATGGGAGGGGTCGGTGTTTGGCCAGCGCCGCGAATCCAGTGGCGGCAGGTTCCCACCGCCCCTCAGTCAGCGCGCGTTGGGCCTCACAGTACGCTTTGCGCAGCGTCAAATCCTTATCGTCCGGAAACCGTTCCAACCCTTCCACGACCACTTCGCGGTGCAGCTCCCACCGTTCGAGCGCTTCACAAGTCTTCGCGAACCGGTTGTACTTCAGCGCGTCCAAGTGCTTCTGCCTCCGGAGGTGGTGCCACTGTTCGAGGGCAGCCTCCGATGCTCCAGTTGCCATGGGAGGGATGGCATCTTCCGTTCGTAGCTTTGCTTCGCCCGGATACGACCGGAACCCACGTGCGATCCTAGAACAGAACTTCGCGAATCTCTTCAAGCTCTGCTGGCCGATCGCCGGGCGCATGCGGACCGCACAAATCGGACGGGTCACATCATGGCCGTACCGCCGCGGGTCAAGCACGGCGTACCATGGAGACCCGCCAACCCCCAGAGGCGCACAGAGGCGAGCGCGAGACTCAGGCGAAGGCGGGAGATGGCTTGGAGGAGGGTCATCCTCGATCGTCCGGTTTCTAGGAACGACGTTCCCGTCCTCGGTCAACTGCACGTCCAGGTGAGCGCCCTGACACCCCCTTCGAGTAGCCTTGGTAAGTGCCACAGGAGTGTTCTCGGGAGCCGACGCGCGCCCGCTCGGAGAACCATGTGAGGTATTGTTCTTATTCTGACGTTTGACCATGGACCCGGACCCAGCAACTACCGGCCCCTGGCGCGCGCGAACCAGCCAGCACGCGCATCGCTCGATAGACCATCGCTATTCGCAACAAAGCTCTCGGTTTCCCATTAGCACGATTTCCTCGTACAACTCCTCGGCAAGAAGGAATTCGATAGCGCGGTCGACGTCTGCTGTCTCCCAAGACTTCAGCCCAAACCCTTCAGTCTAACACGGACGACATTCCGCACTCTGAGAATCGCCTTCCCGTCTATAATGGTGGTCGCCGGATGGAAGGAGGGCATCGCTGGCAAATCCTGAGAGGAAGCTGCCCCTGGGGTCGCGGCATTCTCCAACGCCTCGGCGCCATTCGACGATACGTTGACCCGCTCGACCCCTTCAACCTGCAGGAGCTGCCGGATCGCGGCTGAGCATCGTACTTGCTATTGCTTCAGCGAGCTCGAAGTCTTCCGGCCAGTCAATGTCGAAGCCCTGGATGGGGTCGGTCTCGAACAGGAACGGGCGATCCCCGACGCGATCCAAGCGCCTCAGCATCTCGACACGCTCGATCATGAAGAGCGCGCTGTTCACCTCGTAGAAGCGCGGCAGGTCCTGTGTCTGCGGCCACTTCACTCGGCGCCTGTCGTGGGACACGCAATCGTTTTCTCGCCACAGGAACGACCGGATGGGCCTAACCGCCATGAGGCTGTCGAAGGGCCCATTCTCCACGTGGGCCACGTACGCCGCCACAGCGGCATCCATCTGACTGGCCCCGAAGAACGGCGAAGTGACATGCGTCCAGGCGATAACTCCATCCGGCATAATCTCGGCGACGTGCGTGAGCAGAGCATCGAGCGCATCCGCTGTCGCTAGGTGCGCCGGCCGCTCGAGCACGCTGAGTTCGATCCGAGAGGTCTTCTCGACACGCGCCGCGATGCGGCGGACCTCCGGATCATCGGTCGAGAGGACGATCCGATGGACGGCTTTCACCGACGCCAACTGCCGCAGCTTGAGCTCAGTGAGCCCGCCCGGCCAGCGCGCGAAAGGCCGCGTGTTCTTGCCCGGCACCCGCTGGCTGCCAACCCGGCAAGGTACGAACGCATTGATGATCGACTGTCCCATCTGTCTTCACCTCGAACTGTGTAGCGCACCCAGGAGCGGGAGGAGTTCTGATAGACACTCGATGACGGGAACGTGCGCGGCGCGCGCGCGTGCGCTCAACTCCGCTCTTTCATTCGAGTACTTGCCCATGAAGACGAATTCGACTCCATTCGCCTGTGCCGCGTCCCAGTCTGCGTGCGCATCGCCGACGAAGACCGCGCGGCGCCCCGCCTCGCGCGCGACGATATCCGCGAGGAGCTCGGTCTTCGGAGTCGGTGAGCCCAGGACGTCCTTGAAGTATGCTCGAAGACGTCGCTGTTCGAATACCAGCCGCAACTCCTCCTGCTTGGACCCCGATGCGACGTACAGCCTGTGGAGCGGCGACGCCTGACGCAGAAACTCCTCCGCGCTTTCGGTCATCGGCACGCGAAGATACTCGCGGACGCAGATGCGCCCAAAGTCGTCGAGCAGATTGGTCATCGTGGCCTCAGTCACGGGCTGGCGCAGGAAACGGTCGAAGAAATCCCCCAGCAATTTGAAGCGCGAACGCCCGAAGGCTCCGCGCTGATAGGAGAGGAAATCGGCGACTACCGGCTGAGGATAAGCACTCAGCACCGCCGCGAACGCCTCCGTCTTCATCTCGTTTGCATCGAGGATGACGCCGTCGCAGTCCAGAACAACAACAAGGCCGTTGGAATCCATGTCTGACGCTCACCTAGGCGCGTACAGCGACTCGGAGGGAACTTGATAGAGCGTCGGGAGCAAGCTCGAGATAGAGATGTGCCGATGGGCGTTCATGAAGCGCTCGAGAGCCTGCTGCGCCTCCCCCATCATCTCCAGCTCGGAAGGTGACCCCCCAGGGTACCCGTCGAATCCGTACAGGTAGATCTTGGAACACCCCGCCTCGATCGCTGCCGCCAAGGCCAGCTCGAGTGGCTGGAGGTCACTCACCGGGCCGAGCTTCAACCGCTCAAACTCGTTGGACGCATCGACCTGATGCACGCGCACCCCCTCCGGCACGGCTCCAGGGAACCGCGGCGGCCTGGGTACGACCCACACGGCGCCTGTCTCGGACAGCCGCTGGATGACCGCTTCGGACTTGCGAGCAACCTCTTGTCCAACGAGGCAGAAGAGCTGAGGCGCCGGGGCGCTGTCGAGCAGATCGCAATGGTGAAGGCTCGAATGCACCACGAATGCGGAAGTCATGCGCAGGAAACGTTTCAGGCCCTCGATGTGCCGAGTCGCCGAATCCCCTCCACCGATGATCAATGCCGGGCGCCCCCTCAGCTCGAGAGCCACCGCGGCCGCCGCCAGGGAAGGGCGTTCGCTAGCGTCCAGACTGCTCGTCCGATCGCTGCGCAGCGCCGCGATCACCGAGGCTGCCGTGTAGCGTCGCTTCCCCAACCAGTCCATAACGTCCGCCTGCGGGAGCCCTGCCAGGCCGGATATCATATACGGGAGACTAGTACCCCAATCGTACTCCTTTTGCATCGCACGAAAGCGGTCGAGGAGCGGGGCGAAGCGCCGGTAGTCCACCGCGACGTTCTGGCTGCGCTCGTGGTAGGCGACGATGAGCTCGGTCGCGAGGTTCCCCGCGCCGCGCCCCATTCCGGTAAGCGTGGCGTCGACGATAGATGCACCGCCCTCTAGCGCAGCGAGGCTGTTCGCGAACGCCAGCGAGAGGTTGTCATGCCCGTGGAACCCCACTGGCTGAGGCAGCAGCTTCACTGCCGCCGCGACTGCGTGCCTGACCTCATCCGGAAAGCAACCCCCGTAGCTGTCTACCAAGGAGACGTACTGGACTGCTTCGTGTGCGGCCCCGAGCGGCGCTAGCACCTCGACGTTGCTGCTGTATTTCGAGAGATACATCACGTTCATGGCAACGGCGAACCCGGCACCGGAGGCTGCGCGCGCCAGCTCGATCCCCTTCGCTAACCCGGCGGGAGCGCAGGCGAAGCGCACCAGATCGACGCAACCCTGAAGGGGGGTGAGCAGGTTAGCGATGACCGCTGGCGTGCTGCCCTTCGCGTCGAGCATGATCGCCAGCTGCTGGTCCGCCCTGAGCTCGGATTTCATGGCACGCGCGTCGTCTGGCGACAGGTGGAAATAGCGACCGTGGTAGCTTGGAAGCGCCGGGTTTCGGTAGCCGATCTCCACGAACTCGATCGGCAGTCCGCGCATGACCTCCTGGTATTCCACCACCAGGTCCTGGTCGAAGTCCCAGTTGGTGTAGTAGCCGCCGTCGCGAAGGGTACAATCCAGAATCTTGAACATCCACGTCTCTCCTTGTGAGCCCAGCCTGATCTCGCGGCACGGGAGTCGGGGCCCTCTCCCGCTCAGATCCCGGGAACGGCTACTTCCCCTCGACCATGTGGGTCGCGATGCAGGTCATGGGCTTCCGTCGATTTGCCGGACAACTACCTTCCGCAGTGTGAGCGAGCTCTAGCACATCGAGTTCCTTGGCGGCAGAGGATTTGTAGCAGAGGGTCGAATGGGGCCGATGGTGATTGTGGAAGCCCGCGATGTGAGGAAAACTGATGTGCGTCAGTCCGTTGATGTCGGCTGCTCTCACTGCCCAGCCCACGATGGGTCGCGTGCACAGGTCCGTGAGCAACGCTAGGGATGCTCAGCCGTCACGAGTCGAGACATAGGTGATCTCTCCTGCCCAATCCTGATTTGGCTCGGGCTACATGAATCGCCTGTCGAGAATGGTGGGAGCGGGAACATACCCAGGGTTGCTCGGGATTGTCCTGCGACATCGCTTTCGTCGCCCCTGCAAGCCAAGAACCCGCATTCTTCGCTCCATACGCTTACGACCGACCCTGCGTCCCTTGCCCTGCAACGCCTGGTACACGCCCGGACGGCCACTTCGCTGGCAAAGAGGCGAACGTCCACCCTCACGACGTCGCCTCCCTCACGAAGAAGGCGTGGCCTTCGTCAGGATGTCCCGCGCCTGTCTCCCCGTGACCCGTGGCTGAGCTTCCGTCTCAGGTTCGCACACAAGCCACCCGACGAGCCTCCTCGCACCGAGCTGGACCGCAGCCCGCCGAGCCTCCTCGCACCGAGCTGCGGACCGCCGCCCGCCGAGCCTCCTCGCGGCGAGCTGCGGTGCGCTCCTCGAACCTGGGCCGCTCTCCGAACCTGCCTACTCCTCGAAGAGACTCAAATCAACGGCTTCCGCCATCGCGGCGTAGCCAGCGGGACTCAGGTGCAGGCGGTCCGTGCTCGTGTACTGGGGTGCCAGCCTCTCGGGCTGCTCCGGGTCCCGGACGGCTTCGTCGAGATCGATGACGGCATCGAAAGCGCCGCTCGTGCGGATCCACTCATTGACCGCCAGACGCGCTTCCTCGTGCTCGGGGGTGTCGTACTGGGAGTTCCCGAAGGGAAGGATGGGCACCCCGTAGACGAGCATGTCCTCGGCGTGGGCGTCCTCGATGAACTGCTCGTAGGCCTCAATCAAGTCGGCTGCCACCGTGTTGGCGTTCCCGTATCCGATGTCGTTGACGCCTTCCAGCACGATGAGCCAGCGCGCTCCGCTCTGGCCCAGCACGTCACGCTCGAAGCGCTGCCGTGCTGTGGGTCCGAGCCCGCCCGAGAGCACCGCGTTGCCTCCGATACCGAGGTTCAGCACGCCAACGTCTTCCGTGGCGGCGTTCGCCTGTAGCCGCTCGGCAAGCACGTCGGTCCAGCGCTGGTTGCGGTCGGTCGTCGTCCCTCTGCCGTCCGTGAGCGAGTCCCCGAGGACGACCACAGCTTTGCTGGTGGTGGGCACCATGACGTCGAGCGCAGTCATGTAGTACCAATGCTCCGTCTCGACGGGAGCGTCGAAGCTGTCCTCATCGACAGCATCCCCGGCCACCAGGTACGAGGTCGTGCGGGAGCCAGGGTGACCCGTGACGCCGCTCGGAACCTCGCCGAAATGGACGGTGACGGCGATGTTGCTGAGGGGCTCGAGGGCAAACTCAACCGAATCCGAGACGACGACATCTCCCTGGGGGATCGTGATCGAAGGCTCCCCGTCGAAAGTGAGCTGCGTGTCGCTGTCGGGCTCGATGGCGTCCTCGCCGGCAGAGTTCGCCAGGTGAACGGCGTTCATGGTTACGGGGCCATTGCCGAACTCGTTGGAGAACTCCATGCGGAGCTCCTCCCCACCCATCGAGACCCGCAGGACCTGGCGCAGCGTGTTGTCAGCCAAACCCGGCTCTGGAGGCATATTGTTTGGCTCGGTCAACTGAGGCCCGGTAGCCCACGTCCCGACCCAGTGGGTCGCCGTCTCGTCACCCCCAGCTCCTGCAGCCCCCGCCTGACCGCCTTTTGACGAGGAGCCGCTGTCCGAACAGGCCACGCAGACTTGAAGCGCCATGAAGCAGCACGAGATGATTGTCTTCCGCATCGAGTTCTCCTAGCGCCCGAGCTGGGCCCCCTGGGCCGTCGGACAGTTGATTCCTTGCCGCTCGCCCCGGTCAGCTGCCCATTGCTCGATGAAACAAGTCCACCCTGGCGACTCCGTCCACCTAGCTCGAACACTGCCAGCGCGGAATGACTGATATCACAGCGCCAAGGAATGCCAAGAGCCGTTCGGCCCAAAGTCCGTGAACTGCTGGACCTCAGACGCCCCTCGTTCTGGTTAGCCCCGCGGACTGCTGGACCTCAGACGCGCTTTCCTCTAGTTGGCCCGCGCGACGAGTAATACTCTCGAGGGCTCTTTCCGCGGGCCGCGCGGAAGACGCGGTGGAACTGCGCGTAGCTCCCAAAGCCAGCCTCCAGGGCCGCCTTCAGGAGGTTCCGCGTCCCTCCGTCGACGAGGGCGGAGAAGCGCTCGAGACGAATCTGATTGCGGTAGTCGACCAGAGACATTCGTAGCCCCGACTTGAAGAGCCTAGCAAGGCGACTCAGGCTGATCCCGAGGCGCGTCGCCAGCACCTCCCCACTGAGGGACGGATCACGCGAGAGCATGTGCACCGCACGTCTCAGGGTGGGATGCTGCGCCGTCGTGTTGGGGAGCTCATTGAACTGATTCGAGTGCCTCCTCGCACAAAGCGCTGCCCCGAGGAGCGTGCAGAGGACCGCGGCGCGCTCCTGAGCCGCCTCGTCCACACGGGCACCCGTCAATCCGGCGTCGTTGTAAAGCATGCCGAGCCGTCGGTTGCCGGCAAGCACCGGTGTGCACGCCGCCCAACCCTGGCCTACGACCGTAGTCGTCTGACCCCGCTGGTCGATGATGGGAACGTTCTCGACGAGCGTCCAGTACGCCTCGCCCGCGAGCGCACGCTCGAAGACCCGGCGCCCCTCAGGACCAGCCTCGAACATGGCGTGGTGCTCGTCGACGATCTCCCCGTTTAGCGCGGTGCCCCACGTGCCCAGCATCAGATCCGCCGGCTCGTCGTAGAGGTAGAGCCCGGCGCGGATTAACCCCGCGGGGCCGATAGCCAAGGCGACAGTCTCCTTGAGCGCGTCCTCGAGACTGTCGAGCTCGAAGAGAACAGCGAACTTGGCGATGGCTCCGATGAGCGCCGGAGAGGCGGGCGCGTTGCCCCAGATTGCAGTCGTGGAGTCCGCGCCCGGCAGTACCGACCAATCGATACGCTGGCGACTGACCATGGCCGTCACGGCCTACCCCCGCCCGGGTTGCAGCCTTCGGGGCAAAAACCTACGCGCACAGCGCACAGAAGCATGATACCTGGATTCCCGGGGGGGCCATCTATGATCGAGGCTTTGACAAGGATGACCCGCGCGAAGGATGAGCACAGTGTCACGCGAAGATTCCTCGTTCGCCGATCAGATAACCGAGCTCGCGATCGCCGATTGTCGTCGAGGTAGAACGCGAATCGAGGCTGCGATTCGCGGTCGTCGTCCCTGTCGATCACGCGCGAGCTCGATTTGCGCGGAGCGCGCGACGGCCACCGCCGTCTATCCGCCGCGACGAAGCGCGGCAAGGTATGTCACGGTGTGAAAACCCCGATTTGGGAAAAGTAGTACACGTCCCCGATGATGCCGCCTCGCACCAGGAGCTGCTCGCCCGTCCAGGCACGGTACGGATTCCACGTGCCGGGCGGCGCGCCCTCCGTCGTCATGGGCGTCCATTCGTCCGCCTCGGGGTCGTATAGAGCACCAGCCGGACAACCACGCTCACCGCCCCAAACCAACATGTGCGTTCCCGTCCAGACGGCGATGTGCCCCCCTCGAGGGGATGGCGCCCCGCGCTTGCTCAGCGGACGCCACGTGTCATTCGCTGGGTCGTAGGCAGCTCCGTCACCGAGGAGGTTCACTTCTACACCGACTTCACCCCGCGCCCCACCGAACACGAGCATCTCGTGTCCCGTCCAGACCGCTGTGTGAGCACTCCGAGCCCGCGGCGCCCCGTCTTGGGAGAGTGGCTGCCACTCACGCGACTCGGGGTCGTACGAAGCTCCCGTACCAATGTACTCGTCCTCATCTCCAAGTCCGCCCCACATTAGCACCTCATTCCCAGTCCAAACCATGGTTGGGCGATGCGCAGCAGCGTGCGCACCCTCCCTCGGAGTGGGCTCCCAACTTAGTGCATCCAGACGAAGCACACCGCCACCGCGTGGAAGCTGTTCATCGTCGTCCCCGTGCCCTCCCCAGATGAATACCCCATCGCCGATCCACAGCGTCTGGTGATTCCGACCGCGCCCCACCATCCCCTCCGGCGCCGGAAGATACTCCCAACGTCGCGTCGACAGGTGGTAGATCGCTCCGTCTGCGTAGGCTCTCCAGGACGGCGCAGCCTGGCCGGTGCTCTGTTCACCACCCCAGACAACTACACGGTCTTCACCGTCCCAAGTGGCTGAGGCGCGGAGTCGTCCCAATCTCTCTAACTGACCAAGGTATTCTTCTTCGAATGGAGGAGGTTCGAGCATTTCCCAGCTATCCGAGCTGGGGTCGTATAGCGCGCCAGTGCCGCACCCATATGCCTCGCCCGTGCAATCTGGATTGTCCAGCCCTCCATTCAAGCCCCCGTAGAAGAACCAGCCTTCCCGCGTCCACGCTGTTGCCGCACCGCTCAGAGGCACCATCCGCCAGTTTCCCGGCCGCAACTCCCAAGCTCCAACCCCCGAGCGCCCGCTCGGACCACATGCCGGCTCGCTGCTCCCGGAACTTCCACAACCCGCCGCGACGGCCAACGCCGCCGCTGTCAGTCCGCCGTGACGAAGCGCGGCAAGGTATGTCACGGTGTGAAAACCCCGATTTGGGAAAAGTAGTACACGTCCCCGATGATGCCACCTCGCACCAGGAGCTGCTCGCCCGTCCAGGCACGGTACGGATTCCACGTGCCGGGCGGCGCGCCCTCCGTCGTCATCGGCGTCCATTCGTCCGCCTCGGGGTCGTACAGAGCACCAGCCGGACAACCTAGCTCTCCACCCCAGACCAACATGTGCGTCCCCGTCCAGACGGCGACATGATCTCTTCGTGGTGACGGCGCGTCGTCCCTACTGATGGGCCGCCACGTGTCGCTGACGGGGTCATAGGCAGCGCCATCCCCGCGCAGCTCAAGCTTGCCCGCAGTCGTGATTCTGTCCCCTCCGAATACGATCATCTCTCTCCCTGTCCATACCGCGCTATGACCTCCTCTAGCCGTGAGCGCGCCCTGGCTCGCGAGAGGTCTCCACTCGCGAGTTGTTGGGTTGTACGAGACGCCCGTACCGACATCCTTCTCCGAATCGGTAACACCACCCCAGAATAGGAGCTCTTCACCTGTCCAGGCGATACTTCCGTTGCTCGCAACGTGAGCCCCCTCACTCGGCGCCGAGTCCCAGCTTGGCGGATCCAGATGAAGCACGCCCCCTCCCGGGGAAAGCACTTCATCGTCGTCCCCGTGCCCTCCCCAGATGAACACCCCATCGCCGATCCACAGCGTCTGGTGATTCCGACCGCGCCCCACCATCCCCTCCGGCGCCGGAAGATACTCCCAACGTCGCGTCGACAGGTGGTAGATCGCTCCGTCCGCATAAGCCTTCCGATAGGGTTTATCCTGACCCGTGCTTTGTTCCCCACCCCAGACAATGATGCGCTCACCACCATCCCACGTAGCGGTCGAGCTATCTCGCCCGAAAGTCCCCAGCTCTCCCTGGAACTCCTCTCGGAACGGGGGAGGCCCAACGTCCTCCCAAGACTCAGACTCCGGATGATACAACCAACCATTGGCGCACGAATGGGGCTCGCCCCGGCAGTCCGGGTTGTCTCGCCCTCCCTCGTCACCGCCGTAGAAGAACCACCCATCCTTCGTCCAAGTTGTCGCTGTCGACGCCAGCGCCACCATCCGCCAGTTTCCCGGCCGCAACTCCCAAGCTCCAACCCCCGAGCGCCCGCTCGGACCACATGCCGGCTCGCTGCTCCCGGAGCTCCCACAACCCGCCGCATTGGCCACCGCGACGGCCAACGCCGCCGCGGTCAGTCCGCCGTGACGAAGCGCGGCAAGGCATGTCACGGTGTGAAAACCCCGATTCCCCTGAAGCTGTAAAGGTGGTTGATGCCGCCTCCGCGCACCAGGAGCTGCTCGCCAGTCCAAGCATGAAACGGGTTCCAGACACCGGGCGGCGCTCCATCGGCGCTCATTGGAGTCCACTCGTCCTTCTCCGGATCATACAGTGCTCCCGCCGGGCAGCCCTCCTGGCCCCCCCAGATCAGCATTTGGGTTCCCGTCCAGACGGCCACGTGGCTAGCGCGGGCCGAAGGAGCGCCCTTCAGACTAATCGGGCGCCAACTGTCCGTGCGTGGATTATAGGCGGCGCCGTCCCTTTGCCTCTCGAAGTCATTGAGCGCTCGCTCATGAACGCCCCCGAAGACGATCATCTCTGAGCCAGTCCAAACGGCGCTATGCCCGCCTCGCGAGCTTGGAGCTCCCTCCATCGAGAGGGGCCTCCAACTGCGTGTTTCGGGACGGTAGGCTGCGCCAGTATCCGTGACGGGTCCGTTGCCCTGCGACCCGCCCCAAAGCAACACTTCCTCCCCGGTCCACACGGCTCTCGTGATGTTCGCCACATGCCTCGCTTCGCCTGATGTGGGTTCCCACCGAGGCGGATCCTCCAGTCGCAGTACGCCACCGCTTGGCGCAAGATCGACAGAGTCATCACCGCGCCCTCCCCAGATGAACAGCCCATCTCCAATCCAGAGCGCGAGGTGGTGCGAGCCGCGCCCCAGGATGCCTCCGGGCGCGGGCAGGTATTCCCAAGTCCGTGTCGACAGGTGAAAAATGCCGCCGTCTTGGTAGGCTTTCAGGTACGGCTCCTCGTCGCCGGTGCGCTGTTCGCCACCCCAGACGATGACGCGATCGGCACCGTCCCATACGGCCGAGGCGTCGTCCCGCCCAAACGTACCCACCTCCCCTCCAAACTGCTCTTCGAAAGGAGCAACATCCAACACTTCCCAACTGTCCGCTGCCGGATCGTAGAGGGCTCCGCCACGGCAGCTATAGGGAGCTTCTTGGCAAGTCGGATTCTGCCATCCCCCACCATAGCCGCCGTAGAGGAACCACCCCTGCGGCGTCCAAACTGTGGCCATCCCGTGGAGAGCCACCATCGCAGGGTTTCCGGAGCGAATCCCCCAGCTCCCAACCCCCGAGCGCCCGCTCGGACCACATGCCGGCTCGCTGCTCCCGGAACTCCCACAACCCGCCGCGACGGCCAACGCGACGGCCAAAACCGCCGCGGTCAGTCCGCGCAACGGGGCGGAGCACACCCGCCTCATTGCTCTATACATTGGGCTATCCTACCCTCAGCCAACCCAGACGCAACAGCCGCCGTGGCACTCGCCGTTTCCGGAACAATCGACGCTCGTGGCGCAGGGCTCGCGACAGTCAGCCGAACCTGGATTGTCAAAGCGCAGAGGCGGCTGGCCTAGCATCGGCGTTGGGACACCACAGCTATACGGAACCTTACCACCGATGAATCGCGTATCGCCGATGTCCTTAGCTTGACCTGCAGCGTAAGACCGCAACTCAAACCCAATCCAAGCTGCAGGCAGATCACTCAAGTCACAGAGAAACTCCATCTGCAGCTGATTCGAAGAGTGGCCCATTGACCCAGCCGCCGAGAAGCGCAGTTCCTTCTCCGCGAATGCGTCCTTCGGATGCGGATAGAAGTAGTCGCACTCGCGGATTCCGCATTCGCCATTCTTATTCGGAGTATGGTCGTCCGCCGTTCCCTTCCCAAAGTGCGCATGCCAGCCCTCGTGCACGAAGGACGATGCACGATACACGGGGTCGGCTCCAGCATTCAGGCTTGGACTGAACGCATAACAGCCGTGAGTGACAGCGTGGTCAGTATCCAAACGAGGAAACGGGTTGAACTCCAGATCAGTTTCCCATGTATATCTACCATAGTAACTGCCCACCGAATCAGTGACCCTGTGCACGTAGTTCGGATGCCAGAAGTTGAGCCCTAGCACGAACTCGTCGTCCCCCGCATTGCCAACACTCAGCTGAAGGTAATCGTAGGGATGGTGGAAGGCACGGTTGAGCAGCACGTCGATTCCTGGCTGGACATGGCGCTCTTCCCAGCGGGTTCCGTACTTGACCACCGCACCGGCTGCCCAGTGCTTCATCAGCTCATAGTTAATATTGCACGGGTGATCCCAACCGCGGTCGATAGCGGCCAGAGACGCCGCCCCCCCACCGAAGGACGACAGCCAGCCCGGATCTAGCCCGAACGCGAAGCTGCTCAGGTTGAACTCTGCCACGTAGTTGTACGTTCGCTCGGGAGAGCAATGCTCGACAGCGAAGGAGCGATAGACGCTCACATCCATCGGATCGGCCGCCGTCTGCTCGCAAACCGCTTGCGCGCCCGGCGCGCTGAGGAGAGCCAGGGTGCCCAAGGCCAGGGCAGGAATCCATTGCTTGAATTGATTCATGATCTTCTGCTCCTTTCCTCTCACTCGTACCTGTGGCCGTGAAGCTCTAGATAGGCTTCGAGCTTCTCATCGAAACCGGGTTCATCGGGCGACTCGCGGCGCGCTTCGAAGCGATCGACGAAGTACCCCTCGCCGGACCGTACGGCAGCGCGCACAGTGTCCCTGATCCCCTCGCCCTGGCCGTAGATAGTGGCGCGGACGGCCTCGGCGCGCACCTGGCTCTCTGGATGATTGCTCACGACGTGGAGCAGAGCCAAGTTCAGCTCCTCGGTGTTCATGTAGGCAATGCCGTGGAGCGCTTTGGTAGCCCGGTGTGCCGCCATGACACGCTCCGGCACGCCGTACCCCCGCACCTCGCTGCCGCCCGTAGGCCAGGGTTCCCACACAAGGCTCAGGAGGTAGCTGGCCCCAATCTGCGTCTTGAGCTCCCCGAGCACGCTCAGCACCATTTGCGCCCGGGACGGTTGGGTGCCGCGCAAACCTCGGTGGAGGCTGATCAGCAACTGCGCTATCGCCGCATTGCCTTCCTTTGCAGCGACAGCAGCGCGCGCTCCCTCCATGTCGCTCGGCGTGGCCCGAGCCACCCAATCGACGAAAGCCTCGACGCTGGCCATTGTGGCCTCGAGCGCTGGGACCGGTCCCGCCGTGGTGGTCGGTTCGGGTTCCGGAAGATCGAGCGGTGGGAGCGGGAACAACCCGCGCGCTTGCTCCCAGTGCGCAAATGGCACGTGGACGAGGGTGGCTCCCGCCGCGACATCCACCGGCGCTCCGAAAACAGCGCCCCGGTGGCGCTGACTGCCGTTCAGGGTGCCGAGAGAAACGGGCCCGTTGGGCACGACGAGGGTCGCCTCCAGCGGCGCCTGGATCCAGTGGGTGTTGGCACCGAGAGCGATGAGCAGCACGTCTTCCGCCGATTTGCCCTGCAGCTTCGCGCGGTAGGTGAGCGACCCCGCCACGGCGATAGCCGTCGGGACGCCCGGATCCTGGAGAATCAACAGCGCCTCCGGCTCGATGAAGAGGCCGTCGAAGAAGTAGCTGCCTCCGCTGAGCGTCACGGTAGCCCTGGACTTGATATGCAACCTGCCGTAATTACCCGGCGGGAGCTCCAGCGAGCTGTCTGGCTCGCGCATGAGCGGCTCCCGCTGCTCGTGCTTGAAGCCGACAGTGGCGAGCTCTTGCAGCCCCGCGTTCAGGTCGGCGCCAGCCTTCCGCGCCCCCGTGATCACCGCGCCGTTCATTGTAGTGATGCTCTTCTCCGAGACCACGTCCCCATTGACGCGCGCCCGATCGCGCAGCTCTAGCGCCACGGTGCTGACTACGTCCGCAACGACCTTGCTGTCTGTTCCGATGTACCCATTCCCAGTGTCGCCTGCGACAAGCACGAGCGCGTCCGCTTCGCTCGAGGCGACAACGCTGCGGTCGTGAAGCTTGACGCCAGGACCGCTCAGCAACGCCAGCTGCTCGGGTCCCGCTCCTGCAATAGTTGGGATCACAACCGGTGAACCGACAACCGCGCAATCAGGCAGCGATCGACCAGGCACCAGGCACTGAAGCCCCCAGGTATCGAGAGCTTGACGCGCGCTGGCGGTTCCTGCTGGCGCCGAAGTGTCCGGTTGCTCCGCGCTGCAGCCAAGGCCTACCATGGCAAGTGCAGCCACTACCGAGGCATGGGCTACGCCCCTGCCGATCCCTGTGCTAGCTTGAGCACGGCCGCACCGCCGGAGGCGAGCCGCGCCCGATCGGGAACCCCTGCCAGGGTCCCGGTTGGGTTGGGTAAACATGACTTCCTAACCTTTTGTTGTTGTTTACTAACTCGGAAACCCCTCCGGCGGTCGCGGCACCAACGGCTGGCGCCGTGCCCGTGCCCTTCAGAGTCATCCGCAAGCAGCAGTGTACAGCGACGGCTTCGACATGCAACTCAAAAGCTGAGGAAGAGGGTTTTAACGGCGAGCGTTAAGGTTGCTTCTTTGGAGGGGTGCCAACGTGTTCAGTACGGACGCGATCGACGCCCCACCTTGGTCCCTGACACTTCGCACTAGGGTTGCTTTGTCGCCCACAATCGCCAGCGCGCGTTACTGACTCGGAGCACCACACCAATGGCGACAGCAGAAGCCGCGCGGCCCCCCCTTGCCTCGTGCTCCGCCCGAGGCGGGGGTCATCCCACCGGAAAGTGCATAGCGCGTGGTCGACCCTCTCGTCGTCATCGTCAAAGCTCGCAGTACGGCGTGGGCGTGTTGGTGATGCAGCCGCTGCCCGGCGGGCAGTCGAAGTCACTGAGGCACCGCATCGTGCAGAAGAAGGCGCTATTCCACGGCCGGCACAGCGCGTCCTCGGGCGCGGCGAATCCGCACAGCGTGTCGTCTCCGGCAATCTCCCCTTCGCTGCTACTCGCACCACCAGCTCCGCCCGCACCTCCCGCGCCACCAGCTCCGC
>JAEWRL010000131.1 GCA_023398955.1 Pseudomonadota bacterium | reverse complement strand
TCCATGCGGAACGACTACAGTGCTAGTCTGGGACGCAGAGTCCATTCTCGCAGTGACTGAGGCCGATGCAGTGGCCCTCATTACAGGTGATGAACGTGCATCGACCGAACTCGCACGTTTGAAACGGCCCCGGACAGTCTTGCGGGACCGAACACCGATAGAAGCATCGCCCTGGCGAAGGAGCCTTCACGCCAAGGTGGCAGCTGAGGCGCTCATCAGGGCAGGGAATCGGATTGTCGAGATCGGAAGTGATGTCGCAGACCGCATCGGGTGGAAGGCAGCGCCCGTACCGGTTGCCGGCCTGTTTCTCGGGATACACAACGGGCCCGTCCCAACACTCGAGGCCTTCACCGCAGTCGACGTGAACCCGCATCAGCTCATCCTCGGGAGCGGAGATCTGCCACTCACCGCAGGTGCTCCCGTACACGTCCGTCACCTGTTCGTCGACGTAGTCCGGCGGCGCCTTTTCCCCACAAGCACAAAGAACCCCAACGAGGAGTACCGTGCGCCATGGCCAGCGGCGAAGTGGATTTGAACAACGCATAGCTAAGTCCCGGATAGAGCCCACCGAGGGAGCCATTCTGCCATGGCCATCGCGTGGGCGCCAGGGATGCCAGCGCCCACCGATCACCAAGGCTCTACGGGCTTATTGGGGTGCAGGTTCCACTGAGATAATCGCCGCCGTCCTGGACGCAATGGTCGCTGCCACCACCGCCCTGGCACCAGTCGTGATTCAGGCCTCCATCCAGGTAGTCGTTGCCCAGGCCACCATCCAGGTGGTCGTCGTCGGCTTCACCCCACAGGCTGTCTTCACCGGCGTCGCCGAAGAGGTAATCACCGCCTTGGCCCCCAAACATGGTGTCGTTGCCGATGCCACCGTAGGCCCAGTCGACTCCGTCCCCGCATAGCAAGCTATCGTCGCCTGATCCCCCAGAGAGCTTGTCCTGCCCAGTGCCACCATACATCCAATCATTGCCGGGGCCGCCCCAGAGCTGGTCATCCCCATCGCCACCGCTGAGCGCGTCGTTCCCGCCAAGGCCATAGAGCTTGTCCTGGCCTCCCAGAGCGATAATGCAGTCGCTGCCGCTGGTGCCCGTCAGTTGGTCGTCGTTTGTCGTGCCCATGATGATGTTGTAACCAGCTGGACAGCATGACGGATCGTCGGCAAGCTCCGTCGTTATCTCTTGGGACACGGTGACCACGTTGCCGGCAGCGTCGCTGGCCTCCCAGGTTACGAGGGTCGTACCCAAAGGCATTTGCGCAGGAGCGTTGCTTGTCAGGCTGACAATCCCGCAGTCGTCGTCTGCAACGACACCGAAGTCGAGCCCGGCCGCCTCCGTGCAGCGGGTCGTGTGAATCACAGGCGGGGCTGTGAGCACTGGTGGTACGGAATCCTCGATGATGGCGTGGGGGAGCTGTAGATTGCCCGCAGCGTCCTCCGCCCAGTACTCGACTCGGGAGCAGGTGGTGGGAAGGTCGATGCTTCCGTCCGTGCCGGGCACAAACTGCTCGATGGGGCCAGCCTCGCCCTGCACTAGGGTGTGCACGCCCAGGCCGCCAGAGCCCGGCTCTGGATCCACCATCGTGTAGCTGAGGCTTACTCCTCCGTCTAGGGAGACGGCTCCGAACGCTTCGGGCTCCTCGGAGTCGATGCGGAAGGTTTGTCTCTTCGCAGCCTCCTGGTTCCCTTCTTTGTCGCGCGCGCGGTAGAGGAGCTCCGTGTCTCCCTGCTCAGCGTAGACGAAAGGCCCAGCATAAGTGGCCCAATTCTCGCCATCTAGGCTGTACTCGATGGCGTCGAGCCCTGTGCCAGAGTATTCGACCGCGTCGAGTGTGATGGTGACCGGTTCCGTGAGCCAACCACCGTTGCCGGGCACCTGGCCACTCACCGTCAGCGTGGTCTTCGGCAACTGAAAATCGAGCTCGCTGACGCCACCAGGGATGTCGACCCAACCGAGATCCACGGGTGTCGCGCCCTTCCCGGCGCTCACTTGCACGACCGCTCCCGTATCAGGGCCATCGTTCTCGATGATGATCCGGTAGCCTCCATTGGCCGTGCGCATGCGTATCTTTTGGGTTGGAACCATCGTCAGGCTCTTGAACTGTGCCCAGCGGTGCTTGAGGGCCGCGCCAAGGGTCCAATCGATAGTCTTCTCCGTGCTCGCCGCGGGGATCTCCACCTCCATGGCCTTTGTCTCCGTCCCAATGTCACTGGCCCTGACGATGTCGGGGACGCCCGGCGTGCCGGGGATACTCAAGCGGCTAGCAAGCCTGGCCGTGTCAATGGTCGCCTCGTACCTGGTTCCCGCAGGAAGACCCGGAGCCAGCCCCAGGTCATACTCATGGCTGCTCCCGACGACGTGCATGCCGGCGTAGAGCTGACCGGGCATCGGCCCGTCCATGGCGATGGGGATGGGCGCTAAGGTTGGCATTCTTTGGGCGGCATCCTGGGTCAGGTCGTCCCAGGTTGGTGAGCCTTCAATCGGTGCCTCGAATAGGGTACGCCCAGCCTCGTCGGTGACCTGATTGACCCGGCCCGTGCTCCCCGTGAGCAGCATGGTGAGATTGTCGAGGAGCTGTTGGCCCAGACCAAAGGGAGTAGCAGGCTGGTGGTCGAGCAACCAATAGGGCATGACGAGGAGCCTCCCACCTCCGATGAAGCCTCCGCTGTAGTCGTGATACCGATACTGACCGAGCTCGCCCGGGTTGATTTCGATGTATTCGTCCATGTCCCCCGTCAGGTCGGCGGAGGGATAGTTCGGGTCCGCGACGTGAATGCGGTAACAGAAGAGCGACGTGCCGCCGCAGGCAGGGCCGAGAGGCTCGTAGCCTACGACGCGCATCGTATGCCCCCCTTGGAAGAACTCGCTATCGAAGATGGACACAACCGTTGGCACTCCACTGTCATCGAACGCTTTGCCCAGGGCGAAGTTCGCGTTCGGATCGTGAGTAGTCCCGGCAAGGAAGTGAGCGAAGAACCACGACACAGCGTCCAATCCCAACTGATAACCGTGCTTGATGTTGATGTGATTGATTAAAGAAGCGTGGGCCGGGCTCAGGGGATTACCATACTGATCGATAGGCTTGTCTCCTCCCTGCGTATCATCGAAGTACTGGTGGATGGGCTGCGCGTAGGGCGAGCGCCCTCCCTGGGCGTAAATCGACTCGAGGGACATGCCGAAGCAGTTTCCGGAGCTCGCAATTCCGTCGAAGAATACATCATAGAAGAAATGATTGAACGGATGGAGCCACCATGCCTCGTCGTTAGAGACATCTGAGAACGTTGCCGCAAACTGCTCATAGGTGAGATTGTCCGTCCCAAAGTTCTTAAAGGACCACCAGTAGTTCTCGATCCAGTTCTTCTCGGGATCGATAGGCGGATGGTTGCGAATGGCGTAGGTCCCGGTTACGCCGCCGTTGCTTGTCGAGCAACGATGGTCGTTGGACTCGAGCGTACCCCACAGGTTGTCGATGTTGTACGTTGATTCAGTCGTCCCCAGGTCGTCGTCATCACTCGTGTCATCGACGTCCAACCCGTGGAAACGAACTGTATACGAGCGTGCCCCGCTCGGCGTGGGCAAGCGCCAGGACTCCTGCACCGTCCAATCCGTATCGTTGGCATTTCCCCATCTCTTGTCGAGAATCTCAGCTCCCGTTTCGTCCCAGACCCTGATGTACCAATACGGGTCTGGGGTTCCGCAAAGCCCGAACTCGCAATCGCTATCGCCGAAGGAGTCGAACCTGTCCACGTAGAAATCGAAGAAGCTGAACACCTTTACCTCGCCTGGCGCATTGCCAGCGGGATTCGTGTCCACCAAGACTCCCCGTTCGAAGTCGACGTACTGGTAACCGGAAGCGGACGAGGTTGCAAGGTCGCCTATGGGCAGGCCAAGATCGCCGTTCGGCCCCGCAAACTCCTGTTCGTAGGCAACGGCCAACTTCGTTGATAGAACACGGGCCCCCGTTCCCGGCGAGTAGTAGATGTTACCCTGCTCGAACCGCCCCTTGAGACCAATCACCACCCCACCCGGATCGATCAGCGTCTCCGTATCGGAGAGCGGAAACCGAAGCTGGCCGGGCAGGCCACCCACTTCGTTCCACTTGTCGAGTATTGCGCCGCGCACTGCGAATGCGCCAACATCGCTGCGCCAGAACATGCTGCCATTCTCGAAGTGCTGGAACCGAATCGCCGGGGAGATACCGCTCTGTTCGTCGCTCAGAGGGAGCCCGAGAACGGGAGCCAGACCCAAGTAGCGAGCGTAGATGCCGCCGTAGACGACGTAGTCTCCTCCCGAGGTGACTATCACCTTCCCACCGGTGAATGAGGTCGCACTGCCCGTTCCGAAGGGGGCGGTATCCTCGACTGGCAAGCCTACGACGCTGAGCACGCTGTTTCCCGAGTACTCGGTTTGGCGCTCGAGAGAGAAGTACTTGGCGCATGTTGCGTTCGTGAGGAACATCGCACCGAAGTCGTCCGAAGAAACGATGCATCCGCCAGAAAATGCCTGATATTCGCCATTGAGACCTGCCGGCAGCGGCTCCACCCCGCTGGTGGGCTCACCGATTGCCGCAGCGCCGCCCATCTTGACCCATTTGGCGTTGATAGCTTCCGCTTGCGACGTGAGTGCCTGTTGGCTGGTAGCCAACGCTTCCTGAGGGGTGGTCTCATCGGAGCTCCCGCAGCCGAGTTGGCCCGAACCCAGTAGCAATACACCTATCCAAACCTGAGGCAGTTGAATCCACCTCGCCCAGCATTCTCGCGTTCTCATGATCCGTCCTCCGCGTTGTGGACTGACAAGGGGTCTCGCCCACGCGACCCTTGGGGAGAATCTCACGATCTCAGCGAGGTGCCAAGCGATGACCGCAATGAGGTAGTCTTAACGCATGGGCTGCGGGTTCGCCGAGCATGAGCCATGGTCCCGTGCCTGCGCAAGAATTGCGTCTCGCTAAGATGCTTCGCCGAGGCGCTCCGCCCAGCTGCGTTCAGGGACCTCCCATGCCCCGAAGCGTGCAATTGCATCCAGCATGATTCATGCAGCGTCGCGTGATAGTGCTTCTCTCGGAGACTCCCGTTCGACACAAGGCTCACACGCCAACGACCGGTTCGCTGCTATGCGTTCAGCTTGAGCTTGCTGACGATCCAGGCGGAGCAAGTTGCTCAGTTCCTCGTGCGATAACCGAACGCTCACGGCGCCTCCTCGCCAGGGTCCAAGCCCTCGGAGTCATGCGGTTTTTCAGCCGAATCGTCGCTGGAGGGCGGCGGGGACATACCCTCGAAAACAACTGAGCAAGGGGCTTCAATCGGAAGAACTGCAACGCCGTTCGATTCGACGAGCGCCGCGCGGAGCTCCTACCAGGAGTCGGCGCCGCCGAGGATGAACTCCTTCAGGCGCACGAAGGTGTTCACGTCGGTCGGGTTGTCGGACCGGACGCGGCCCTCCTTGAGCGCCTTCTCGAAACCGAGCAGGAACTCGTCGATGACGTCCGGAAAGTAGTCGTACTTCGGAACGTCAACTCCAGGCCACGCCGCTCGACGTTGCTTCTCATCGCGAGTGATGACGGCGGGGTGAGGGGGCGGTGAGCTTCGGCCGTCGAGGGTCGCTCTCAGCGCAGGGGCTGAGGAGGGCGGAAACACGGCGCCGCGGCCAGCAGACCCGCCAGACGTCCTTCGGGCACGCGATCCTCCGCTCCCAGAGGCTGCCCTTCCGATCCACGCGCCCGATCTGCTGCTCGAGGACGGCGGGGCTCCACTCGGCGTGGAACTGCACGACCACGCGGCAGGACTCGTGAAGGTTGAGTCCCTCGCGCCCGACCTGGCTTTGGGCGATGAGGACCCTCGGAGAGGCGCCGGGACGGTTGAACGCGGCCTGGAGGTAGCGCCGGGTTTCCCATCGCGTGGCCCCCTGAAGGAGGCGTGCGTGAAAGCTCTGGCGACCGTCGTCGTCCGCAAGGAGCGCCCTCAGGGACTGTTGTCGGAGCACAGGCTGCTCCTCGTCGAAGTCCTCGCCGCCCAGCTCGCCGAGCAGCGGACGTAGGCGCACTTCAATGAACTCGTTGGTGAGCGCGTCGAACCGCTCGTCGGTGACCTCGTCGGACTCCGAGGTAGTCGCGAGAAGGTCATCGAGGATGAACGAGACGAGGTGGTCCTGCAGCGCCTCCTCGACATCAGGGTCGACCGACGCGCCGCCGAGCAGCGACCGATCGCTCCTCCACGCGACGACTGGCTTCTTCGCCTTCGCGCGCTTCCGCACTTTGTCCCGCAGTCGCTCGTAGGCCTTGTGGCTGTCGGCCAGCGCGCGGCGCACTTCTGCGCCGTTGCCCATCGAAAGACGGCCCGAGAGCGCCCCCTCTGCACGCATCCGATCCAGCTGGCGAATCGCGATTCCGAGCAGCGTCGCGTCGCTGTGAACAGCGTGGGCGATCGGTCGCCCGGCGTCGGCGGCAGCGAGGCGGCGGCAGAACGCCTATGCCCGCCACTACAACACCGAACGAAATCCACATCGCGGGCATCACGCAGCAACCCTACGGGGCTTGGATGGAGCAGATGGCCAGAAACCTCACTGCGGTTGGCGTTCTATGAGCGCTGGTCGAGGGCGCGTCCGGATGACGTCAGCCAAGAAGTCGAAAGCCGGCTGGCGATGATGGGAGGCGGTGCAGGCTTCGTGCCGTACTTCGGGGATTGCGGGTCGCTGTTCATGAGCACAGTGAGGCGTGGCGAGGTCGTCATCGTGTCGGTGCACGCCCGTGGGGCGTCGGGCCCAGCCTAAGCCCCTGAGTCTTCATCCGGTCTTGTCGAGCTTGAATGGACGGATCGCTTTCAGAGAATCGGCGGCTTCGAGCTCGGCCTTCCGCAGCTCGAAGCCCATCTGGAGGTTCAGCCAGAACTGCGCGGTGGTGCCCTTGAAGAAGCGCTCCAAGCGTAGCGCGGTATCGGGGGTGAGCGCGCGTGTCCCGTTCAAGATCCCCGTGACGCGATTGGTCGGAACGTGGAGGGCCGAGGCGAGCGCGTTGGCCGACATGTCGAGCTCCTCGAGCTGCTCGCGTAATACCTCGCCAGGCGAGATCGGCCGCATCATGTTTCGAGTGTGCTTCATGCTTTCCTTCCTTGCCGGCAGTCCCGGCGGTTTCAGTGGTAGTCGACGATTTCCACGTCGTAGGCATCCCCGGCGTCCCACCGGAAGCAAAGGCGCCATTGGTCGTTGATTCGGATGGAGTGCTGCCCCTTGCGGCTACCCGTCAGGGCTTCGAGACGGTTGCCCGGGAGTCCACCGAGGTCTCCCAGCGAGGTCGCCGCTTCGAGAACGGCCAGCTTTCGCTCGGCTCGGTCGCGGAACCCATCGAAGGCCGCGACGCGCTTGCCGTTCCAAATGGCGGCAGTCTTCTTGCCGGCGAAGGATCGAATCACTTTCCTGAACCTAGCTCGTATTACGTTGTACGTCAAGAGTAAAGCCGAGGGCAACGTCGATGGCGCGTAAGTCATTCAAGCCGCATCTACGCGCTCACGACGGACATCCGGCTCACGCAGCGCTTCGCCCGGCGTCGCAGCCTGGTCACGACGATGGTCTACACGCACCCGAGCGAGAATGACCTAACAGCCAACCGCAGATCACGTTCTGAGAGTTGCATTCGAGTCCGTCGTTCTGGCGCGGGCGTCCGAGGTGAGCGCTGACGTCGATATGTAACAGCTCGACCACTTCCGCGGCAAGCGGCGTGTCCTCTTCACTGACGCTCAGCGGCGCCGCTTGGCGGCGAGCGCGAACGAACTCGGCAGTGCTGCTCTCTTGATGCCCCCCGCCTTGGGATGTCACTATACGGTCGCCGTCCTCGGGCTTCGCCCTGCGGGCGGCGGTTCCCCGTTATTCATGCTCGCAAGCTGCTTCGCAGCGTGCTGCGCGTGAATGGGGGAATTTCGGGGGGTGCTTCGAGTGAC
>JAEWRL010000127.1 GCA_023398955.1 Pseudomonadota bacterium | reverse complement strand
CCTCCTGCGGGGGTAACGTGTTTAGCAACCCTTACCTACCGCGGATGACCCGACCTGTGCGCCCCCATTCGCTCGTTCCTCTGCGATTCTACACGGTTAGGCGGGGATCCAATGGAGCCGCACCCATCTGCCACTGCGGGTACGTCGGCAGCTTGCCACCCACCCATCGGCAGTACCGCGCGGCGGCACCATCGCTGATTCCAACCATGGGCAGCCGTTGCGCCTTGGCGGCGTGCGAGTAGGTGGTCTTCCAAATGCTCGGAGCCTCCGTTCGCGCTGGCGCCTCACAGACACCAGCGTCCACACACTGACGGTACTGGGAAACTGTGACGAGCGTCTCGGTAATCGAGTAGCCATCGAGCTTCGCCTTCTGTCGCAGGCTCCCGTGCGCGTGCCCCAACATGATCTCGCCGCCCTGAATCGACACCCTATCAGGAACCGCTTTCGCTGGCGCGCGCGGGAACCCGCTTTCCCCATCCCCACACCCCGCTGCGCCCCCCAGCACAGCCACGGCGCAGGCAGCCACCTGCCCCCAGCGCCTCACTATCGATCTGCGTGTTGTAACGTGTCTCATTGGTTGGTCCTATCTGTCTGGGCCCCGACGGTTGTGTGGCCCCCGCGTCCGCCCGAGCTCCCAAGCACAGCCAAGGGCACAAGTGGCCAAGTGTACCCAACGCCTTTCCGTGTCGTCTAGTCCCGAGCGGTGTTTCATTCTGTTGCCCTTTGTCTAGTGTCTAGCGCCGCGGGTCGCGGTGGTCGTCGGAGCAGCGGGCTCGGCGCATCGTTGCGCGCTGCGGGTCGCCTGATGTCGGCGCTCGCTTGCATGAACGCACGGCGTTTGAGGGGCCGACATGTCCGTCGGTGGTGCCCATGTTGGCACTCTGCTTGGCTTGCGAATTCGCACCGCACCAATCCATGAGGGCGTGCTCTGCTGCATCGCTACAACTCGGTTATCAAAAATCCGCATAGCAAACTTCGACGTCCGGATATGACATTTCTTCGCTTGGCGGTTCCACGGTGTAACTTGCGAACAGCCGCCTGCCATGGATACCCACAGCCGCTCCGAACAGTGCCCGGCGCTCAGCATTCGCCGCCACGACTTTCGTCGTGATTGCCCACTCCTCATCGCCGCGCTCCACGACATACACGGCTCCCTTCCCGGCGCTCCCAGGGCGATGGTCCTCCTCGGGCGCTGACAGAACGACCAAGCCATCTTGAACGAACGGCTCGATAATCGACTCATCTGCTGGCCCGAGGTCGACCCATTGCCATCTGCCGCCCGAATGGATCGCAACGCCGTTCCTGGCGCCTCGAGCGCCCGTGACGGCGACCAAATCGCCCTCGGCAGCGACACAAAAGAATCGGTCGAGAGGGACGTCAGCGATTCGGTAAACCGAGTCGCTCGCTGTCGAGACTGCGAGCACTTCCCTTGTCGAAGGCTTCAGGACCAATGCTGTGTCACCAATCAAGGGGTGGCCGCAGTATCCCACATCACCGAAGGCCACTGCTCTGGCGTGCTTGCCGTCCGACGACTGCAAGCTCCACCATGAAACACCTTTGCCAGCCAATGCACGCAGAACCCAGTCGCGGTTCGCCCAGATGCGAGTCACTATTGGCAACTCCAGCCGAACGCCGAACTCCTCACCTTCGCGCAGAAGGCTCGCCCCATGTTCCGTGACCGGCTCACGAGTGACGTAGAGTTCACCATTATGTCCAAAGACAATCCTCGGCCTCGCCACAAGGTAGTCTGGCTCTCGGCCGACTCTGGGTTCGCGCAGCGGCAGCGGTGTTTGCGCACGTCCGACATACAGGCGCCCTCGCGAATCAGAGAACACCGCGGTCGAGCCGCCCGCTACTCCCTGGCCGACCTGGGCAGGTGGCACGTGCCATTGGTGAACCGGGCTCCTCAGATCGTGCGACCAGACCACCCATTCCGCGTCAGAGATATCTCCGAAAACGTCATCGGTCCGCTTATAGATCAAACTCTGAACGCCTCGCTCGTCGACACCTAGTAGCGCCCCGGATGCACCAGGCTCAGCGCACACGAGGCGACGACCTGAGTACGATCGGGCTGGCGTTTCACCGATCCGGTGCTTACCCCCACGCGGCGGTCTCCACCAGTAGGAATGGCACCCGGACCAGTCACAAATTGATAGCGCGAGCGATGTCGGACTTGTGCCTGGGGTCCTCTCCCTGACCAGAGCTGGCAGCACCGTTGGTTTGGGATCCGTCGACATGTTCAAGCGGTCCATCGGGTCGGCCACGAATTGTGCGTGCTTCGGAACCAGCGGTGCTCGTTCCGAAGCTCCAACGATCTGCCTCAACTCTCCTTCAGATGCCTGTTGCGCGCCACCGCAAGCCCCTAGCTGACAGCAGGCGAATAGGCACAAGGCTCGGACAGTCATGGTGGTCATTTCTGCGGCTCCGGAAGTGTGGTCGTGCTCCCCGCATGTTCATTGTCGCCAAGGTAGACGGAGATTGTGCCGTCGGTCTCCTGACTCGTGAGGAGATCCCCATGCGCTCGCACCTGCACCTTGTGCGCACTCGTGCTTAACATCTCGCCGAACAACGACTTGATGCTGTTGTCGATTGCGCCGTCGACGCTTCCCGGATTTTCATCTGAACGGCACGCTTGAAGCTCGATCACGTCCACGCCCGACGCGGCCAACCTCTCTCCGGCACGTCTGAAATCTTGAAATGCACTCCAAACCTCTGTCTGGCCTTGCAAATCAGCGAGGTGTCCTCGCGCGATCGCTCGTCCGGTTTGCGTCGCTTTTGGGTTACGCAGTGTCCGCTCAGCTCGCTCAACCTCCCTCTTGAATCGCGTCAGGCTCACCAAGTACTCCCTGGACCAACCACTACCGCCAGTCCGAGTCCGTGCGATCCCATTCTCACCGGCGTGCGCCACGAGCTGGACTGTCCTTGTCGCAACCTCGTTCGGATGGATCGTCGCAACCAGCTCCGCAGCCTGCCCCAAATCATTCAGTATATCTGCACCGTCAGTACCCGACGATCCAATACTCGCCCTGTACTCCTGTCGGCCACCACTGCTGGTTCCCTGCACCGGAGTTGCCCCATCGCTTCCGTAGTTTTTGGCGACAAACCGCTCCATGAGCATGAGGTGCTTGTCCGAGGTTCCCGCTCGGACAACAACTGTAGCCCGAGGCTGGGCACTGCTCGGGATGGGCGTTCCGTGGGCATAGCGCGCGAGCCCCACCGGATCGACGCTCTTCAGCGCCGCCCCCGACACATACGCATACAGATTGAAGTCCGCCTCCCCAGGCACATGCACAGCCAGCGGATCCGGACTCACCCACCTCCCTAAGAGCGGATTCAGAAACCGCTTCCCTGGTGATGCCCCCACCGCTGTGGCGTCGGGGTGCGGTTGCCCGTGCTCGCTTGCGCTGCGCGCGGGCAGGCCCCTTCCTAACGGGTGCTCGAAAGCCGCTTCTGTTCGGCGCTGACGTTGGTCGCTGGCATCGCACGTAAGCGCCCGGCGCTTACGTGCCGCGCCTTCCTGCGCTCCCGCGGGGGGCCCACGCACGGGATGGCACAGGGCGGGGCGAGCCCGCGCCCAGGCGCTCCACGAACTCCGTGTCCGGCAGGCGGGTGCCGCGGACGGTTCGCACGGCTCCGCTCGGCCACTCTCGCACGCGCTCTGCGCGGGCAGTGCCG
>JAEWRL010000047.1 GCA_023398955.1 Pseudomonadota bacterium | reverse complement strand
ACCCAGACCCAGACCCAGACCCAGACCCAGACACCGAAACGGACGACTCTAGCCCCAAGCCCGCCTTGGCCGGCCCCCGTCTCTGCGAAGCCGAGGTCCCCGCCCGTTCACGAACATGCCTCGATAGTGTTGCACCCGACCCGACTGGGGAGCCCTAGGTGCCGCCGAGAGGTTCTCGAAGATGCAGAAAGAAATCATCAGTCTCGCAATCCCCACCCTTTTTGCGGCTCTCTGTACCATCCTGCCTGGCTGCGCCCTCGACGTAAGCGAAGCCGCAGAACCCGCGGAAACCGCGCAAACGGAGCAGGCCCTGAAGTGGCGAGGTCCCCACGGACCGGGCTTCGGGCGTGCCAAGAATGTCATCCTCTTCGTCGGCGACGGCATGGGGGTCTCCACTGTCAGCGCGACGCGCATCTACTCTGTCGGCGTCGAGGGCAATCTCGTGATGGATCAGTTCCCGGCTGCTGCACTGTCCCGCACCGCGGATGCGGACCATATCACCCCCGACAGCGCGAGCACCATGACCGCCATGATGTCCGGCACCCTGGCCAACTCGGGCGTCATCGGTTTCGGCGCCGAGACCGAGTACGACGACTTCAACGGTGATGGCGACACGGCACCCCTCTCGACCCTGCTCGAGCGCGCGAAGCAGCGGGGCATGAAGGCGGGCGTTGTGTCCACCGCAAGGGTCACCCATGCCACGCCAGCGGCCTGCTACGCACACATAAACAACCGCGACGAGGAAGCGAGCATCGCGCTCCAGGCGCTTCCGAGCGACGCCGCGTACAACCGCGCCTTGGGCTCGGGTCTGGATCTCATCCTCGGCGGCGGCAGGCAGTACTTCGTACCTTCCGGCGTCGTGGACGAGGAGGGAGGGAGTGGCTCCCGCTCGGACGGTAGGGATCTGCGTGCCGAGTTTCAGGCTGCTGGCTACTCCTACGTCTGGAACAGCGAAGGGTTCGATGATCTGAAGCCGCGCGACCTGCCAGTGCTGGGCCTCTTCGAGCGCGGCCACATGGAGTACGAGTACGACCGCCCCAGTGACACCGGCGGGGAGCCCAGCCTCAGCGAGCTGACAGGGAAGGCCGTCGACCTCCTCGAGTCCACCACCCGCGGGCGGCGAGGCTACTTCCTCATGGTGGAGTCGGGCCGCATCGACCATGCCCATCACGCGGGCAATGCTTGGCGTGCCCTCACCGACGCAGAGGAGCTCGACGAAGCCATCGGGAAAGCCCTGGAGCGGGTCGACCTGCGCGAGACCCTCGTGCTCGTCACGGCCGATCACAGCCACGTGTTTACCATGGCGGGGTACCCCCTACGCACTGCTGACGATCTCGGCTACTCCGTCGCGTCGGCTCCCGAGGGCTACCTCTCCAGCCCCCACAACAACCTCTTCGACGTCGTCTATGACCTCGACAACGACGGCCACGTGCAGCAGTCGACGGATAGCAATGGTGTGCCTTACACGATCCTCGGTTACCAAAACGGGCCCGGGCATCGCGGCGCACCGCGCGTCGCTCCAGCCATCGATCCCTTCCCTGGCTTGTCGGGTCAGCCCACCTCGGGCCCGAACGACCCCGAGTATCTGCAGGAAGCTGCAGTTCCGCTGGGCAGCGAGACCCACGCAGGCGAGGACGTAGCCCTCTATGCGGCCGGCCCCGGCTCACAGTGGGTGCGCGGCACAATCAGGAATTCGCGGGTCCACGACATCATCTCCATGACCCTCGGGCTCTAATCGCGAGGCAAGACAGTCATCATGTCGACGACATCATCGACCAAGCCGCGCTGGTGGCAGAGGCCGAAGAGCTCGTTGGCGGCAGCGGCAGCACCCACGCGGTGGAGGACAAGCCTCCGCGGCGTGGGGCTCGCCGCCCTGGCAGTAGCAGCATGGGGGCTCGGGAGGAGCTCGGTGACCGACTCGGCGGCAGCCGTAGTCACGGAGCCGAACACGACCAAGCCCTCGACGAGCTACGCCACAGCCGCCCCGCTCTCGCCAACGCAAGAGACCATCGTTCCACCGAAACGCATGCACACGAAGGCGGCGCCACCGGCAGCCCCCCCCGCGGTCCCCGCGGAGCTCGAGGAGCCCGCGACTGTCACTGCCGAGGTGAGGATCCGAGACGCCAAGGGCCACTTGGTGCAGCGGAAGACCTTCACGCGAAGCGCCGAGCGGGTGCATGTCCAGGTGGGAGATGGCGGCCCCGAGTGGCTCTTCGTTAGAAACCCCCACGACCGTCAGCGCGTCTCGGCAATCATGGTAGAACACCGGCGGCGGACCCTCGTCGAGTACAGCGAGAGCGAGCTCCGGATAGTGGGACTCGGTCGCGGTTGGGCCGACGTAGCGAGTCTCGGGGTCGAGCCGGAAGTATTGGGCGCCTTGGAACGAACGGGTAGCTCGAAGACTTACGCCGGCCATCGGTTCGAGGTGCTACGTGCCGCCGCCGATACAAAGAGCCCTGTCAAGGAGCTCTGGTGGAGCAGCGAGCTTGCCCTGCCTCAGCGCCTAGTCATGGAAGGCGCTCGTGGCGCCCGCATCGTGGAGCTCGTCAGTCTGCGCCGGGGTGCCGACGAGGGCCTACTGAAGGACCCCTCGCAGCGGTTCCCGCGCTATAGGGTGATGGACGTCGCAGACTTCCGCGAGAAGCACCACGAGCACGGCGAGCACGAGGGCCACCAGCGCGGCGAGCACGAGGGCCACCAGCACGGCGACGTGCCTTGAAGCGTTCCTGCCTTGCCGGCGCAACTCGGCACTGGCCACGTGTACGGCGTCCCCGCTGGGGGAGCTTTGGTGTCAGACGCAGCCGAAGGCCGGCCCCCCAATGCAGCCGCCGCGGAACATAGGGCGCCACCACCCCTCGCTGGCGCCCGAGACGCGGGCAGCGGTCCACGGGCTGCGTCCAGAGTAGCCGGAGTAAAGGAGAGAGCGCGCGAACTGTCACACCAGGGCGGCCACAGCGTCTATGACCCTCGAAAGGAGCGATAATGTCCAAGATCGCTGTGACGCCCACAACCACCGCGCAACCTTCCGACCTGGAGCTGATCGAAAGCGCCAGGGCGGGCCACGCCAGCGCCCTCGAGCAGCTACTCCGTCGCCAAGAACCCTGGATCTACAACCTCGCCTTCTACATGCTGCACCACCGCCAGGATGCGGAGGATGCCACTCAGGAGGTGCTGGTGAAGGTTGCCACTGGTCTTGCCGGATTTCGCGGAGACTGCAGCTTTCGTACCTGGGCGCGGAGGGTTGCCGTCAATCACCTGCTCGACTTCCGCCGGAGTCGCCCCGAGCAAGTGGTCACCGGCTTTGGCTGCTACGAGGCCTACCTGGACAGTGCACAGGACAGCGACTTCGAAGGTGACGCGAGCGCGCCAGCGGAGAAGGCCCTACTCGTCAAGGAGGCCCGGGTCGCCTGCGTCATGGGCATGCTGCTGTGCCTCGATCGCGAGCAACGTGTAATTTTCCTGCTGGGGGAGATCCTCGAAACGAGCGACCGCGTCGGCGCCGAGCTGCTGGACTTGAGTCCTGACAACTTCCGCCAGCGCCTTGCCCGGGCCCGCGCTCAGCTCTCGAGCTTCATGCGGGGCCGCTGCAGCCTCGTCAGCCCGGGAAGCCCGTGCCGCTGCGTGCGCAAGACGGCAGCCTTCATCAGGGATGGCATCGTCGACGCCGCGCAGATCCGTTTCGCGACAGGGCACCTGAAGGACGTGACAGCCATCGCTGGTGACCGGGAACGAGAGTTGCGTGGCCTGCTGGATCTCACTCGCACCGAGCTGCGAGAGGTGTACCCGCTCTTCGACGCCCCGGACGTCGTGGCGCGCCTCTCGAGCCTGCTTCAGAACGGTGCCTTGGGGGCAGCGCTTCGGCTGAGCTAGGGGCCGCGGGAGGCGAGAACCGTCAAAACTCCGCCGGATCACCGCGGCCCGCGGGCCTTCAGCGCCATCCCCGGGACGCACGAAAGCCCGCGGCCTCGGCACCCGTCCCCGGGAGGCGCGATAGCACCCGCGTTCCTGAACGATTGATATTCCCCAATAATGGCGAGATACTCCTCAGTACCGAAAGGCTCAGGAGGCAAAGGCGCCATGCAGTCAGCGGATGTGATGACTACTCCCAACGCCGCCCGGGTTTACGACTACCTGCTTGGTGGGCGGCACAACTTCGAGGTGGACCGACAGGCAGCCGCGGTCATGACCGCCCTGCTCCCAACGACGCCCATCTGGCTACGCCGTCTCCGGCGCTTCCTTCACCAATCGGTGGTCCACCTGGCCGCCGAGGGTTTCGACAGCTTCCTCGATCTGGCCTCCGGGCTGCCGACGGATGATCACATCCATGCCACGGCGCCGGGGGCGCGCGTGGTCTACGTGGACTCCGACCCCCTGGTCGTCGAGTACGGCCGCAAGCTCATCGGAACTCAGCCGCACGTGCGCTACCTTCAGGCGGATCTCCGCGACATCGATGGGGTGCTCGGTGCGGCACCCGTCCAAGAGGTGCTGGGTGGCGCCGGGAGGCTGGCAATCGGCCTCAACGCGGTGACCTGCTTCCTTTCCGATGACGATATCGCTCGGGTGGCTCGGACCTTGTACGACTGGGCACCCGATGGCAGTCGGGTGTTCGCTACCTTCGAGACGAAGGCGCCGGAGGCAATGACTCCCAAGCTCGAGCAGTTCTTGGCCATGTTCGAGCAGATGGGCACCACGTATCACTTCCTCACGCTGGAGAGAGCCAAGGAGCTGATGCAGCCCTGGCAGCCCGACAGACGGGGCTTTCAGGCCCTCTCTGACCTGCTCGAACCGCGGGATCCCGTCGCCCCGGACGAACGAGAGGGCGTCGACCTCGAGTTCTACGGAGCGATCCTGCAGAAATAGGGAGCGGTTCCGGTCCGCTCCCCTCCGTCATTCGTCGTCGTCATCATCGGGCACTGCGGCACCTCGAGTCACCGCCGACTTGCAATGAGTGGACATGTACTCCTGGGATAGGGCCACGCTCATCGGGAAAGCCACGACGAAGAGCAGCCCGAGCATTACAGCGAGGATATTGAAGGCGAGTCCCCGCAACCTACTCAGGAAGGGAAGCGCGACCACCGCAGGGAGGCAATACGCGATGTAGATGAACTTCACCGTCGACTGCTTGCCGGGCTTCAAGGCGTCTCCCGTCTGCCACTGCAGATAGAGAGCCAGACCGGCAGCCATCAGGGCGAGCAGCACGGATTGGGCGGCGCCGGGGCAGCGCTTCCGCGCCGCGCGGTAGCCTACACGAGCCAACTGCCCAACGCCCATCAGTGCCAGGATCAGCGTGGGAGCCAGGGCGAAGAGGAGGATGCGTCGCTTTTCCTCGGCTCGATACTCCTGTTTGCCGGGGCCGCTGAAGTAAAGCCAGTGATCCGCCCAGACGTCCGAGTAAAGGAGAGTGAAGAAGCTATTGGAGTACTGGTTGAAGAAGAAGCTGCGACGGGTTGGTAGCTTGGCGCTCGAACGGTCGAAATCCCGATACTCTCGGTTGGGCCTCTCCAGCAGCTTCTCAAGGTAGAAGCTGGTGAAGTAGTGTTGCCAGTCAAACGTAGGACGGTAGGGTCCGTACCGCTTCGTCCCGAAGTAGACGTCGGTCAACCCGCTAGGGAGGGCCACTAAGCGGTACCCCCACCAGCTGCCGGACAGCACGGCTATCAGGGCCCCGGCAGCCAAACCCTTCGTGAAGAGCTGCCGCCAAGGCCGCTGCTGCCGGTAAACGAGCAGCCACACAGAAGCAAGGGAGAACACGACGACCGGCACGACAGAAAACGGACGAGTCGCGCCCGTCAGCCCGATCGTCACGGCTATGCCGAGCACCCACTTCCAGCCGAGGGGCTTCCGTTCACTGCGGCTCTCCCCGCTGCGGCTCTCCCCGCTGCGCGTGCGGCGCTCGGCCAGGATCCAGAGCGCAAAGGCCAGGGCTGTCAGCGCGGAGAGCAGGTTGTCAGGGTGTACGAATTTGGCCAGCCGCTGGTAGCCGGGCAGGGACAGGAGGAGCAGCGACGCCAGGAAGCTCGAGCGCCAGGAAGGCAGCGCCGCCGGGAAGATGACGAAGAGCCAGCAGACGTAGAACACCGCCAGATAGACGATGTTGGTGCCTCGATAGTAGTTGATGATGGCCCGGATCCGGGGAGCCTTTTTCGCTGGGATGATGCTCGGCTGTTCGATGACCAGACCCAGGGGCATGTAGTAAAGCGGCGGATTGTAATAGCGACGGCCTAGCTCGAACCCGAGGGACTCGGCCCGCTGCAAGTGATGCGCCTTGTCGTACATCGCCGAGTCGGCAACAGCCGCGTTGTACACGGTCGCCCCGAGCTTCGCGACGAGCAGCACTGCGATGATGCCTTGGGCAGTGCGGCGCGTCAGATAAGGGCGCCGCAGAACCGCGAGCAAAGCCGAAAAGCCGCGAAGCAACCACTCGAAACGGGCTCGTTGCCAGGTCGCCCCTTGCACGCCACTCTCTTGCTCACGCGAAGCCATGGTACACGGTGCCTGCCCCCTGCCAACGAGGAGAATCCACGAACCGGCCCTTGGATAGCACGGCGACCTGAGGGCATCTATCGGAAAGGTGACCTTGGCGGGGGCCATGCTCCTGCCCATCGGCCAGCGTGCTGATCGCCAGGCGGCGAGTCAATCCGCAGCCGCAACCACGACGGGCAGCTCTGCCCGGGCGCTCCCCGTGGGAGAACGCGACGGAGCACGATTGGGGGCCAACTCCTTGTACTTCACCCGACGCTGGAGTAGCGCCGGACCGGGCGCGTAGATGCGGTGCCCTGAGCGAGCGCCGCGGTACCGAAACTGACGCTGGAACTCCTTGGCACGAGCAAAGCCTGGCGCTCGGCGTGCGGGCACCAAGACGTAGTCCGTACCGAAGTGCGTGACGAGCCGGAGCACGTCCGAGAGCCGCGTCCGGTAGTCATAATGATGGAAGCCGATCCCGTCGAGCTTCCACGAGATACGGCCCGGCTGCCGCATGGCGATGACAAGGGGCCCTTTGTGCCGCTTCGCCTCCTCTCGGAACCACGCGACGAGCGCCGGGTAGTCGCCAGCCCGCCCTGCATCCGCCCTCGCGACGGCCTTCATGGTGGTCGAATGGACCCAAGCGCCTCCGAGATAGAGGCTGGAGCAAAGGACCGCCATGCCCAAGAGGCGACCAACGACGCCCTGGCGAAAGAGGGCGATGAGTGCCAGGAAGATGAGAAAGAAAGCGGGGAGGCAATGGCGCCGCTGAAAGTACCACCCGCTGTATCGCTGCAGGACGTGCATCGACAGGAATGCGCCCAGGGAGAAGACGAGCAGCAGCACCCAAGGCTGAGCTTCGGGACACCTGAGCCAGGAGGCCGTTCGCTTGAGAGAGGGGAGCCGGAGCTGACGGGCCGCTTGGTAGACGCCGAAGGGAACGATGAGGAGGAGTGCGTAGTGGGCGGTATAGTATTGGCGGCTATAGGAGTAGCCACCATCCCACGCGAAGGCGACCTCGAAGCCCTGAAGGATACGCTCGACCTTGACGACCCAATCCGGCGAGGGGCGCAGCGCCTCGTGCCGGCTCAGTACGTCGTTGAAGTAGACTTCGTCGAAGCGCAGGATGTGCGAGAGTTCGAAGTCGGGGACGAAGCTTGACAGGTGGATGTAACGGGGCAGCAGGGTCAGGACGAAGCCCCCGAAGAACCCTGCCGCCATCCTCGAGTAAGCGAGGCGGTTCTCCTTGGCTACGGCAGCCGCGAAGAGGAGCGCGGGAGCCGCCGCCATGGAGAAGAGGACGAGCTGAGGACGTGCCAGGAGCAGCAAGGCCGCGTAGATACCGATCTCGGCACCCCCGACCGCGCGAGGCCGCTGAAAGAGCTTGGCGCAGCGCCACAAGCAAAGCAGGAGAATCATGTACCCCAGGCCCTCCGTGAACGGCATGGAGGTAATCTCCTGGACGTTGCTATTGAGTCCGAACAGGAGCACGAAGACGTGGCCCGCATTCAACCACGGGAAGTGACGCCCAACCAGAGGCCCCGGCAGGACGCGGTTCGCCCATAGGTACCCGAGAACCAGGGTCATGAAGTAGAAGACCGTGACCGTCCACTTGCCCGCTTCGAAGAGCGGAAAGAGCTTGGCAATGTACCCATAGACCAGCGGCCAGAGGGGATAGACGGCGGTTGGGTGCGGGAAGTGCGTGTAGCCCTTGTGCCGCAAGGACACGTTCGTGGTGAGCCCCAGCCCGTCCCGAACGTGCTTCGCGACGTCCGTGTAGTAACCACCGTCGATGCTCGTGACGAAGGTCGAGGCCGTGTATTGAACCTTGTACCAGCGCAGCACGACGAGCATGACGAGCAGCAGGAGCAGCGCACCCAGCTCACGGTGGTCCACCCCTCTCAGGAAGCCACGCGCCCGCGTGCGCTTCGTCGCTGGCGCATGCCTCGGCGATCCCTCGCTCACATGGTCCGGCGATCCCTCGCTCACATGGTTCGGCGAATCCTGCCGCACGTGGCTCCGATAGGATCCGTGGATCGGAAGCGAGTGCGATGAGGCGGTGGGGGAGTGCATGAGGTGAACCGAAACGGCTTGCGCGCGGTCCGCGGGTGTCGAGCCCGTGACCCTGCAGGAGCCCCGAGCATGGATGCGTGCAGCGCTCCATGCAACCCCTTGGCCGACCGCCGACTCAGACCCCATCACCGACTCAGACCGAAGCGAGGAAAGCCGTCCAGCCTCTACCATCGCGGAGCCAAAAAGCCGCGCCTCGGCACGGCCGAGCAGCGCGACGACCCAGCTCGCGCTCGGCTTCTCGACGTAACCCCAGACCCCCGCGACGCGCAAGGCCTCACGCCAGAAGTCACCAAAGTGCCCGCCGCCTCGCCGCCGTTCGCCGTGAAGCGCCGGAGGTGGCGGAGCAGGTGCGCCACGCCAGCAGGAACGCAGCGCTCAGCCAACAGCGACGAGCGGATCCTCGAGCCATCAACGCAACCCCCGGCACCGAAGCAGTCGCCGATGCTGACGTCCATCGCCGATGCTGAAGCAGACGCCGACGCCGATGCTGACGCGGATGCCGACGCAGTCCCCGATGCTGACGCGGATGCCGACGCAGTCCCCGATGCAGACGCAGTCCCCGAAGCTGACGCAGTCCCCGAAGCTGACGCGGACGCCGACGCAGTCCCCCATGCTGACGCGGACGCCGACGCAGTCCCCGATGCCGACGCCGACGCCGACGCTGATGCCGAAGCCGCAGCCCCCACAGGGCTACCGTCGCGCGAGCCCAAAGAGCCGCGCCCCGAGGGAGTCGAGCTCCGCAACGACACGGTTGGCGCTGGCCTCGTCGACGTAGCCCCAAGCTCCCGCGACGCGCAGCGCTGCCTGCGCTTCGTACAGCGACCCCAGCGCCGTGCGAAACCGCAGGCGAGCATTCCCCGCGTGGCATCCAAATCCTTCGGCAAGGTTCAGAGCGACGCTGCTCAGCGCCCTGCGGAGCTGCGACTCGAGGTCGCGGTCTTTGCGTCCGACGGCTTCGACGAGGGGCCGCGCCCCGCTGATGATGGTGATGATGCTATTGAGGAGCTCTTGGCTGAGCGTTGCGTTCATGCCAGACAAGGCGCAGCTGCTATGACACCGACCCGCCGCTGCTAAGAGCCGGAGGTGGCGGAGCAGGTGCGCCACGCCAGCAGGAACGCAGCGCTCAGCCAACAGCGACGAGCGGAGCCTCGAGCCATCAGTGCAGCCCCCGGCACCGAAGCAGTCGCCGATGCTGACGCAGTCCCCGATGCTGAAGCCGACGCCGATGCAGATGCTGACGCTGACGCCGACGCCGATGCCGACGTCCATCGCCGAAGCCGCAGCCCCCACAGGGCTACCGTCGCGCGAGCCCAAAGAGCCGCGCCCCGAGGGAGTCGAGCTCCGCAACGACACGGTTGGCGCTTGCCCCGTCGACGTAACCCCAAGCTCCCGCGACGCGCAGCGCTGCCTGCGCTTCGTACAGCGACCCCAGCGC
>JAEWRL010000258.1 GCA_023398955.1 Pseudomonadota bacterium | reverse complement strand
GTCGTGCTGGCCAGGAAGTTCGTCACCCCGGCGCTCACCGTGCACGTCCCGAAGCGTCCCTTCGTCGCGTCCAGCACCGTCGTGGCGACGCCGCCCACTGTCGTAGACGTGCTCCTGATCCTGCCGTGGCTCGCGAACCAGGTCACCTCCGTGCCGTCCGCCACCGCCTGTCCGCTCTCCGCGCTTACCACCGTCGCCGTCAGGGTTGCTTTTTCTCCCAGGCTGATAGGGATGCCCCCTCAGCTTGCCGCTCGTGGCGCGGCCGCTCGCGCTTCGCGCGAGCGCGGCCCCCCAAGCGCCAGCTCCGGCTTCGGGCTACGCCCGCCGCCTGCGCTGGACGCGGGGGAGCCGAATCAGGTGGGCGCTTAGCGCGACTGAATCGCCGCGCTACGCTCAATGCCCGTCAAGCGGGCTGCCTCTGACGAAACCCTCAGAAGCCCGGATCGATCTCGCAGCAGTCGCTCAGCAGACGAGTCAGCGGCACCGCTTTCAATAGTGGGGCCATCAGAGTGTACCCCGGACCCGCATTCAACCCGCGAAGACACACCACCGCCAGGGTCTCCTTCTCACCTTGGGCGAGCAACGCCACGTCGAACATCGGACGCTGGTACTTCAGGTTGACCTCCAAGGCAGGCCGCACCGCCACCGGCCGCCGACCGCGCATCGGGGATACCGCCGCCCCGCGCATCCATGCTTTGCCTTCCAGCACCTCCCACCAATCGCGAGCCTCCATCGCCCAGCGCGCGGGCTCTGCATCGCCCAGAAACTGCTCGAGCAGCAGCTCCACACCGAACACCAGCTCTGGCAATGGCTCTCCCACCTTGGGCGTTACCCTCACCAACAGCGAATCCTGGCTGCCCTCCTCCTCGGCGTACTCTTCCTCCGAGAACGTCATCGACAGCTCGGCTTCCATCAGTGGACTCCCGGCGTCTCCCTCCTCGCCCACCATCGCTGCCATCAGGGCTTCCGGACGAAGCCTGCAATGCGCTGGATCGACTTCGACTCGCCGCTCCGATGCTCTCAAGCGCTCCTCGTTGAGCCCCAGCTCTGCGTTCTGGAGGACCCAACCTAACACATAGCCGTAGCCCCGCTGCTCCTCGGTTCCATGGCGCACCAACAGCTCCGCCAGCCGAGCCGCACCCTCCGGGATTGCTCCCTGCTCAGCGCGACCTTCCAGCTCCGACACGAGGCTCTCCAACAGCTTCGGCGTCAGCTCCCGCAGCGCTTCGGCCGGCTTCCCCCGGGCCGCCACCAGTGCCTCATCCAGGCTCGACATCGTCTCAGGGTGGGTCATTGCGCCACCATACCCGGTCTCGCTCCTCGACCCAAGGCACCCCGGTCTTCTTCGCGATCCGCTGCGCTACTGCCGGGTCTTCCGTCTCCAGTACCACACGCCAGCCAGTGGCATCTGCGACGACGTAGAGTGAGCTCTCGCCATCGGAGAGCTCACGGAAGTACGTCTGAACCTCGTCGGTATTCTCGCAGTACTGCGCGAAGTACTCGCAGAAGTCCGAATCCTTGACGTCCTCGGCCGACACATCGAACGCGAAGACCTCACCGGGCCAACCGAGCTGGTTGATGGTGTTTATTGCCTGTACCCACTTGTCGACATCCCTCATCGACAATCGCCACTTGAACAGCGACTCACCAACCGCGATGCTCCGCGCTGCTGCATTCACCCTAGCGGCAACCTCCGCGGCTGACGAGCCTTCGAAGCGCCACGAGAACCCAGGCACACGGCTCGCTGCCTTGAACGCCTCAGATTTGCTCAGAAAGCCAATCCGCCCTTCCTCGACGCTTACTTCAACGGGCACATCGAACGCCCGCACAACGTCTCTCGCAACAAGCACTGCAGCATCTAGCTCTGGAGAAGAGCCCTTTGAGTAAAAATCGGCACAGAGTACACCTTCATCCACCCAGACTGCCAGCTCGTCGCGTTCCCTGTCGTCTCTTGAGCTCGCACCCGCGTGCCCCCACACCACGCACGATGGACGGCCGAAATGACTCATGAGCTCGAATGAACCCACCACCCTATCTAGCCACTCACGGGAGAAACCCGCCACCCGTCCGACCACAACCAGGTTCAACAGTGGCCAGGGTGGCGGAGCGAATGAGGGCAGGGTGCCAAACCAAGCATTGGCCAGGGCCATATCGTGACCGGGCCCATCGAACTCTGACCCCCTTTTTCCATAGCGTAGCATGAGCCGCTTAAGCTCTGGTTTCGGCATTGCGTTAGTGTAGTAGCGCTTCATATTCACTAATTTCACAGAACATGTGTGATATCACGCAGCAGCGTTATAACCTGGTCGGTGCGCTCTTCCTTCGTTGTCAAGACCTTCATAATCCCTGACCTAATATCGTACCCACCGCGATTCTTCGGCAGATTCGCCGCAATCTCGAGTGGCGCCCGCGTGTTCGCGTACTTGGGTAAGAAGGTCTTGTCTAGCGTCGGGACCACGTACATGAGCCGATCGTTCGTGTCAGGTAAGCCGGCTCTTCGTCGGAATACGGGTAGTGGCGTCGACGCGCTCCGCGCCGCAGGAGCGCGGTGGTGTAAGTCACGTAGTGGGGCGACGCGGTGCTCACCGCGGAAGCGAGCGCGTGGATCAGTGCAGC
>JAEWRL010000206.1 GCA_023398955.1 Pseudomonadota bacterium | reverse complement strand
GTTGCAGCGAGACACACTTTCTCCAAATCGATCACATCGAGCCCCATTGCCTCGGCGGCCAGCGGGACCTCTCGAACCTGCGTCTGCTCTGCTCGGCGCACAACGCGCTCGAAGCCCGGCGTCGGCTTGGGCCAGCCGCGAGCGCTCGTGAAGCACGCCCACGAAGTCCGGGAAGGCTACCCGGGACATGGCGCCACCACGTACCCAGCGGTAAACCCACGAAACACCGTTCAGTGTGCTCGTCGAGATCGAGTTCAGGTTGCATCTCAACCTGCGCAAAAACCTGCTCGCGGTGGTGGGTCACTTCTGCCGAGCGAAACTGGGTCAGTTCTGCCAGGCGCCGAAGGACTGGTTGCGCGAGCGTGGATGCACGCATATCGGATGGAGGCGACCGGCATCTACTCGAAGCCGATTTACGATATGTTCGAGGACGAGTTCGAGCTTGTTGTCGGCAATGCTCATGACATCAAGAACGTGCCTGGTCGGAAAACTGACGTGAAAGACAGCGAGTGGATCGCTGATCTTCTGCGCCACGGTCTCATAGCCAAGAGCTTCGTTCCGTCCAAGCCAATCAGAGAATACGCGACCTGCTGCGCTATCGCCGCTAGCTCGTGGAGAACCGCACGGTTGAACGCAACCGACTGCTCTCGCGGTTGGAGCAGCTCAATGGGGCATACCGCTTCGCTCGACGCCCGAATCGACGCCCGAATCGACGCCAAGCTTACCTCGACGCCGTGGATGTGCGTCGTGTCACCACCAATCTGGCCCGTTGCCTGGAACGTCTCGGCTACGAAGTCTCTTGTACAGCGCCCAGCCGACGGAGCGGCTGTCCCGGCCACGCAGTAACGAGCGTCGGTATTCTCATAGTAGTGCTAATACAGTTTGCCCAGGTACGGCCGCGCTGTGCGCGTAGCCCATTGCCAGTGCGCATTGCTCGTCGCAGTGTTCGGGAGGGGCGTTGCTGCTCGCGTGTCCGCGCCAGAGAATCCCGCGCAGCCTCAGGGTTTGCGGCGACGCCGCTTCGAGGAGGCCCTCCAGGCGCCATGCTTGCCAGGACCCCGCTCGTGGTCCGCAGCGAGGGCCCGAAGTTCGTTTGCTCGGGCCGCGTCGCCGAGACCATCGGCCGCCCTCGCACAAAAGCGCAGGCAGGCAGCGTCACGCGGGTGCTCCTTCATGAACTCGACGCCGGCTCGCAGAGCATCCACATACCGACCTAGACTGAGCAAGATCTCCTGTTCGAGATAGAATAGATCGACATGAGACCTCTCGATACGGGCGAGCCTCAGCAACGCGAGCGCCTCGGCAGACTGCCCGGCTGCCAGGAGCATCCTCGCACGCCGGAGCGGATCCGAAGGCACCTGCCGCAATGCATTCGCGTCGTCGATCGCCGCACCACCGAGCTCACTATCGCCGTCGGCCCCCACGGCCTTCTCGATGGAAACGCCAACGGAACCCGTCTTCCTCAGCAGAAAGACCTGCACGTCGTCCTCTTCCTCAGCGATATGGGAGCGGACCGCGTTGAGCAGCGTATACGGGGAGTACCAGGCACGATGGTCGCGATGCACCTGCTCGTGGAAGAACTGACCCTCACGCCGACATTGGACGTACCACTCTATGTGGGGCGCCGTAATGATATAGCGGCGCGCTCGAACGGCAAAGACGGCATCCAGGAACTCGGCAGCGTTGGCCGTGTGCTCCAGGACCTCTGGCACCAGCACGAGATCGTACTGGCGGCAAATCTCAGTAGACGAGGAGTAGTACCTTCCCGCGACGTGCTTACGCAGCTCTGCGAGCCCCGGTTCGCTCACGTCGAGGCCGTCGAGAAGAGACGCATGCCGTGCCAAGGTTATGTGCAGGTTTTTGTTGGGATCGAAAACGGGCACGTCACAGCAGCCGACGTGAAGCACCGAGCGCCCCAGGCATGCCTCGATGAGCCACGCCTCGCGATCAGGCACATCCACGACCTGCACGCGATGGTTCATCAGACCATCACTGCTCAGGATCTCTGCGAGACGCACCATTGACTGCTTCCACGCGCCAGCTCCTCCGTCAACGGCGCGCCCATCCGACAACAGGCACCATGGGTCTTACATCCTCTCCGGCGGGAGCTGCATCTCCGAGCACGTATCTTGACCCAAGCCCGTCGTGTCGCGACAATCGGGGGAGCGGGCCCCGTCTGGAACAGCCATACCCCTGTCACCAACGTGTCTTCGAGTTGACAGCCAGCGAGACCGCCCCGACTTCTGCGAGATTTGCTGGCGCCCGCGCCGCCACAATGTAGTTCGCGAGCTGCCCGACATGCGGCGCTTCGATCAGCTCGAAGTGGCTCGCGTCCAGTCTGAGCACGCTCAACTCGGAGGTGTAGCGACTCCAACCGCACTCCGGGTGGTCTAGCGGATTGCGCGCGAGACGCTGCCCCGAGACCACCAACGTCACGGGAAAGGAGGCGCGTCTGACGCTTCGCGCATAGCGCCGAGCTGCATCCTGATAGACGCGCTGGCGCGCGCGTTCAATGGAGGCCACTGCGCAATCCGGGCTAGGCTCGTGACGGATGAACTCCGCATCCGGACCATCATTCGCCGACGCCACGCCGACCACTGGCCTCAGCCGACGAAGCAGGCTCCGCCACACCAGGCGCCGCATCTCGCGCCATGACAGCCCAAGGAAACGCCTGGTCCGGCGGAGGATGCGTCCCCATCCGACCTCCGGCAGCACCGAATCGATGAGACACAAGAAAGCGACCTCCGCGCCTCGCGCCCGCAGCTGTTGTGCCACCTCGTACGCGACGATCCCACCGAAGGACATCCCGCCCAGGCAATATGGCCCGCGGGGTTGATGCCTCAATAGGATCTCGAGGTACTCCTGCGCGAGCACCTCGATGGAGGGTATTCGCTCCCCACGCTCCAGCATCTCGAGCTCCCGTCCTACGTAAACACCGTGAACACTGTACTCACCATGCAACTTGCGCGCGAGCTGCCGATAGAGATGGACACCGGCGAGCATGTAAAGCGGGGGCTTCCCGGCATCGGTGGTCAGCGCGATCGGTCGTGGATCGGTCGTGAACGCCCCGCTGGCGAGCCTCGCTAGCGCGGCAACCGAATCGTGCTCAAAGAGATCACCGGCAGAAACCGAGACACCGAGCACGTTCTCCAGTTCGTCGGCAAGCACGACAGCGGTCAGCGAGTGCCCGCCCAGGTCGAAGAAGCTATCAGCCGTACCAATCTGGTGCTCCTCGAGCTCCAGAACGTGCGCAAAGGCGGCACGTATTCGTTGCTGCAGCGGCGTCAAAGTGTCTGCGTTTGGCCGCTGGTCGCCAGGCGTGGGGTCAAGGGGACGCGATTGGAGGGCACGTCGATCGAGCTTTCCGTTCGGAGTGAGCGGCATGGCATCGAGCACCACGAGCATTTGCGGCACGGCGTAATCTGGTAGGTGTTCCGACAGCACACGCCGGAACCGCGCGGTGTTCGCCTCCACCGGCTCCACGACGAATGCAACGAGCCGGGAATCGCCCTCACCATGCTCCCGAAGAACGACAGCACACTGCTCGGCGAGCTGCGCGTCGCGTATCGCGTTCTCGATGCCCGTCAGCTCGACGCGGACGCCCCGAACCTGGACCTGCGAATCGAGTCGACCAAGAATCTCGATGTTACCATCCTCATGGAGGCGCCCGAGGTCGCCAGTCCTATACTCTACCTGACCGTCGCTGGCCTGGTAACGCTCGCGAGTCAGGTCGTCACGATTGAGATAGCCCTGCGTGACGCCGCGACCGGAGAGGTGAATTTCTCCGACGGCACCTACAGGGGCGCGCTCTCCCGACTCGTCGCGCAACGCCGCTCGGACGGAGGGAAACGGTTTGCCGACGAAGCTCCGAGTGACTTCCGAATGCCGAGGGATGGCGTAAGTGAGCCCCATGCAGCTGACCTCAGTGCACCCGTAGATCACGAACAGCTCCGCCTCGTTGAATACGAGCTTCATGCGCTGGACAACCTGCGGGGACACCAGGTCGCCGCCGCTGCTCGCGTGCCGCACGTTCGGGAAACTCTGGGGGGCCGCGGCGTTGGAGCGCTGGTAGCGAAAGAGACTGCCCAGCAGGCTCGGCCCCGCGTGCAGGACGGTAACAGCTTGCAGACACTGGACCAAACGAGGGGGTGAGAGGACCTCGTCTCGGGTGAGGAGGTGAACAACGCCGCCGCAACAGAGGGGGGAGAGCAGCTCGAAAAGGCTGATACTGAACGTATAGCGCGCTAGGGAAACGAACACATCGTTAGAATCGAAGCCGTAGAGTTCCCGTGCGACCCCGAGGTAGTGGGACAGATTGCGATGGGTAGCGAGGACCCCCTTCGGTTTTCCCGTCGTCCCTGACGTAAAGATGACGTAGGCAGGGTCATCCAGCGTGGCGCGCGGCTGGTCCTTCCGCCACGGCGTGATCCCCCGCAGCAGTGAAGCAGCGGTGTCCAGGTCGAGTCGGGGTACATCGAGAGGTAGTGCGTTGGCACTGCTGTGCGCGAGGATCAGCGAGGGCGCAGCATCTTCGACCAGACTCGCCAGGAAGGCTGCGGGATAGGTGGGATCCAAGGGCAAGTAGGCCCCTCCCGCGCGAAGCACAGCGAGCAGGGCGACGAGGACATCTGGCGAAGGCTGCAGGCAAACCCCGACCCTCACCCCCGGCCCGACCCCAAGGGCCACGAGGTAGCCCGCCAAGCGGGCGCTCCGCTCGTCCAGCTCGGCATACGTGCAGGTCACGCCGCCACAGACGACCGCCGCGGCGTCGGCGTGGCGGGCAGCAGACCTATCGATTTGCTGCACGACGAGCTCGCTCTGTGCTTCGCGCCGCAGAGGCTTGGGCACGATGCCCGAAGCATCCGGGTCACACTCGGAAGCCACTGCAACGCCACCGAGCTCGGCCGACGCGTTCGCCGCCACGGCCCCCCCCTGCCGGGCTCGCATCACTGAGCCCGTCCTTCGAGCTGCTGCTGGCGCTCGATACTCTCGAAGAGAGCTCGAAAATTCCCAGCTCCGAAGCCACGGTCGCCATGACGTTGAATGAGCTCGATGAACAGCGGACCTGCTTGAGGATCACCGAACTGCGCTGCCGCTTCCTTCATGAAGATCTGAAGGAGGTACTTTCCTTCACCCTCTCCATCCACCAAAATGCCCAGTTCACGGAGCTCGTCGACATCTTCCCCGAGCGTCCCTACGCCCAGCTTGTCCAGCCGCTCCGGCAGCATGTCATAGTAGGTACCAGGAGTGCTCATGAACTTCACTCCGGCACCCCGCATCTCTCTTACAGCTCGAACGATATCCGGCACGGCAAGCGCCACGTGCTGGACGCCCGCACCGCGGTGGTCCTCACAAAATAGGTAAATCTGCGAAGCTTCGAAGCATGGTGCGGCCGGTTCGTTGTTGGCGAACCGAACCGTCGAGACGGGATCCCACATCACCACCGATCGCAGCCCGGAGCCCCCAAACCGCCCCCGACTCACGTCCTGGGTATGAAAATCCACGCTCCAATAGCGTTCGAGCCCGAGCACCTTCTCCATCCAGCTGAGAGCAGGTTGTAGCGTCAGAAAATTGGACGTGATGTGATCGACCTCGCTGATCCCGAACGGGTTGCTTTGCCCAGGACCCGCGCTCACCGGGACGAGGTCGGGCATGAGGGGTGTCCGACCAACATGCTCGATGAATCTGAATCTCGTATCGCCAATCGCCGTGGCGATGTCGAACCAGGCAACGACGCCGCCATCGAGTTCCCGGCGACGGATACCCGTCGAGCACGTACCGCCCCTCTCTAGCACCGTGCGAAATGCGTGCTCTACGTCCGAGACGTCGAACACGACCCGAGCCACCCCCTCCGGGTGCTTCTCCAGCCAGCGAAAGCTCTCTCCCTTACAGCCGAGAGGCTCCATCAGCACGAAGCGTGCACCGCCTGCTTCTACCACGGCCGCCCTGGCATGGTGCTCGACTTCGAACTCTTGGCCGCTGACTGCAACCTGGGTGAAACCCAAGCGATTCACATAGTGATCACGGCTGCGTTCGAGATCCCGAACGAACAGGTGCACGGCCGCAATCCGCTGAATTCGCAGTGATTCGCGATACTGACCGCTATTGAGTCCTCCTAGCTGCACAGTGCGCTCCTCGTGGGCAGAGTGAAGACGATCAACTCTTGTCTTGGACGCGCCAAGGGCAACCGCAAGTGCCGCGTCTCATCGATGGCTTCAAGCACTCCCTAGCCCACGCTCGCGCCTCCACTGCGAGCGGACAGAGTCCACGTCTTTCCGTTGGGTTCTTTGCGCGAGCGGAGGGCGTTTCCGCGTCGTGCAGCGGCAGCTCTGCTATCTGGGGAGAGCCACGCCCGGCACACCTCGCGGATCGAGATGGAAACGGAACGATTTTGGGATGAGCCCCCAGTCTTCCCGAATCGGTCGAGCGCAGCGGCGTCGAGTGTACCTGCCCCTCGGTCAGGGAGGTCTGGGAAGCGCGTCGAGTGTACCTGCCCCTCGGTCAGGGTGGTCTGGGAAGCGCATCGAGTGTACCCGCCCCTCGGTCAGGGAGGTCTGGGAAGCGCGTCGAGTGTACCCGCCCCTCCGTTAGTCCCTCACCGGGCAGATTGATGACGGGGTTGGCAAGACTTGGATGGCTGTTGCCGACTGGTGCAGGCAATCAGCTTTCAGTTCTCAGCCGTCAGCATCTGCGGGAGCACCATTGTGCGGATGTGCAGGCCGGCAAGGATGGCTCGACGACCGAGGGCGGTGAGGTAGTACTTGTAGGTGCGACCGATTCGTTTGATGAGACCGTGGACGCGTAGGCGTTTGAGGAGCCTGGAGACCTTGCCTGCATCGAAGTGAAGGCGGCGGCGA
>JAEWRL010000197.1 GCA_023398955.1 Pseudomonadota bacterium | reverse complement strand
ACCCCCGCTCGTCGCACCCCCGCTCGTCGCACCCCCGCTCGTCGCACCCCCGCTCGTCGCACCCCCGCTCGACCCCACAGCGCCCGCGGAGTTCGTGCCGCCGATGCCCGCACCGCCGGCAGCGGTGCCGCCCGTCGATCCGGTACCCGACCCGCCCGCACCTGGGGCCCCACCTGCCACCGAGGCAGCACCGCCCTGTGCATAGGTTCCCCCCGTCGATCCGGCAGTACTTCCACCGGCGGAGTTGCCGCCTCCCACGCCACGGATGCCACCCATCCCGGCAACCCCGCCAGCGGGAGCGCCCGCAGCGGGGCCTGCTGCCGAGCCGCCAGCACCCGCCGGGGCTCCACCGCTGGCGTCCGAGCCGTCACTCCCACCAACAATGTCGTTGCTCCCTGCTTCCCCCGCGGAGCCGACGGGACTGCCGCTGGCCCCGTTCACAGCGCCGTCACGGCCCTCGTCCGAGGCACAGCCCACAACGAATGCAAAGCCCAGAACGACAAACTTCAGGGGCAGACGCTGCATCATTCTTCGCTCCATGGGTGAGTGGGGACCTGGCTTCATCGACGGGCGCCACCAAGGCGTCCGTCACGGGCAGCTCTCAACGGTAAGGTAGAAATGGGCCTTCAACCAGGTCGGGTCGAAGGGCAATGCATCTATCTCGAACCAGTTCACTGTCCGGGTACAGCGCTCGTACTAGTTCTCTTCTGGCGCTGGAAACTCGGCAGCAATATGGCTAGCGCGTCATCACGAGGCAGGGTCCGCTTTTCCGCCGGCCTCGGGAACCTCGACGACGGTCAACTCGTCCCCTGGACACAGTAGTCCTGGGTAGTCGTGTCTCCGTTCGCATCCACCGTCGCCACACGGTTGCCCACACCGTATACGTGCCGCTCATGGGGTTGGGTCTGCGTGAACCCCGACGAAGGTGCGTCGTGCAAGCAGAGGAAACCTGCGACGACGCCGATCCCGGCGCGGCAGGGAACTGCACGGGTCGCCGCCTCGTGCGCGTCTACTAGGACGCGGACCCGCCTGCCTCGGAGCTCCTCGGGCGGAGCTGGCTCAGGGATCCCAGGGAGAGGTTCCCGTGTCGGTGGTAGGCGAGGCTGATGCTCTGTTCCGTGACGTAGAAGGAGACCTCAGCCCTTGGGTCGTCGTTCACGGGGTCGCGGAGGAGCACGATGCACCGCTGGGCGGCCACCTTCACGAAGGGCGCGGGCGGCACGCCGATGACGCGCACCCGCGTGCAGTCAATCGCCTCGAGCAAGCGCAAGGTGCGCTCGCTGTCCGCGTGAGTGATGACGAGTTCGGGACCACCGGAGATGCGCTGGGCGAGGCGGCTGGCGGTGACATCGTTGGCGTCGGCGCCGGGAAACACGACGATGGCCGTCGTGAGAGGCTGATAGCGCACGAAGTTCTCTCCGCCGACTACTCGAGTGCCAGGTTGGTCCGGGAAGAGATCCGCTCGGCTGGGAAGGGGCTTACCCTGGAGGCGCGAGAGGGACCACTGTCGTTTCTTGGCAGCGCCCAACCGGCAGAACTGGGCGACGTACCCCTGCCCTCCCGCTTTGGCGCCTGGACCGAAGTTGCTCCCCTTCCGCCCACCGAAAGGCTGCCGCCCAACGACGGCGCCGGTCGTGCTTCGGTTGATGTAGAGGTTGCCCGCGTTCATCTCCGCCGCGAAACGCTCCTGCTCGCTCTCGCGCAAACCGAAGAACCCAGCCGTCAGTCCATAGGGAGTGCCGTTCATGATCCCCAGGGCGTGCCCCAAGTCGCGCGCTTCCAGGACGGCGAGCACCGGGCCGAAGAGCTCCGTCTGGTGTGCGAAGCTCCCGGGGCGCACGTTCAGCAAGATCCCGGCTGAGACGAGGTGAGGGTTGCTCCTATCTACGGTGGGCTCGAGAAGCCAACGTTCGTGGGGCTGGATCTCTGTCAGCACTTGCCGCAGCGGCCCCCTCGGCGGACGGATCAGAGGTGTCACGATGCTCCTGGGATCGTGAGCAGAGCCCACGGGCAGGCTCGCGGCAGCATCGACGAGCAGGCGGCGAAATCCCTCGTCCCGGTACACCTCCTCGTGGAGCACTAGCTGGGAGAGGGCGCTGCACTTCTGACCCGCGTGCCCGAACGCGCTGGCGACGATGAAGGCGACGGTCTGTTCGCGGTCGCTGAGAGGACTCACGTAGGCGGCGTTCTTGCCGCCCGTTTCCGCGAGGAGACGCAGAGCGGGGCGCATGCGCAGGAACTTGCGCGCCGTGCTCGTCGCGCCCGTGAGCACCACCGTCTCGACACGGGTATCAGTGATGAGCACGGAAGCGTCTTCATCCTTGCAGGGAACGAACTGGAGGGCATCACGCGCGACACCCGCCTCCCAGCAGATTTCGCAGGCACGGCGGGCGACGAGGGGGGTCTCTGGCGCTGGCTTCAGGATGACCGGGTTGCCTGCCACGATGGCCGCCAGACACCCGCCCAGGGGGATCGCGAGGGGGAAGTTCCAGGGGGGCGTCACCACCACCGGTCCTCGGGCAGCAAGCTCGTACCGCCCATTCAGATCGAGGTAGGCACGAGCATAGAAGCGAGCCAGATCGATGGCTTCCGAGACCTCGGTGTCCGCTTCTTGTGCACGCTTTCCTCCGTCCTTGACGATGAGTCCGATGAGGGGGCCCCGAGCCGCCGCCAGCCCACTCGCCACCGCGTCGAGCAGCGCCGCGCGATCCTCGGCGGAGAGTCGCGACAGGTCGTCTCGAGCTCGCGTAGCGGTCTCGATTGCCGTAGCAAGCTGCTCGCTCGTCGCACGCGCGAAGGAGTAGGCCTCGTCATGGGGCATCGACGGATCCAGGCCGCTGCTCGTCGGTCCAGCGACGTCCTGTCCGGCGACCTGAGCCGTGAAGGACTGTCGTTCCGCACAGGCACGTCGGATGCACTCGCCGATGTAGTCGCGGTTCGTCTTTCGCGTGAAATCCGTGTCGGGCTCGTTGTCGAAGTGCGACGTACTCGGATCCCGCCGCGTTGGTGCCACCTCCCGAGCTCGGTCTTGGGTGCGATGAGTCGGGACGCTGCCTTTGTCGGCGTCCTGGAGAGCGGCCCGAAAGCGCCGACATTCCGCGGCAAAGGAGGCATCCCCCGCCGCCATACTGACACTGCTGCGCAGGAAGTTCTCCCTTCCGGTGTTCTCGTCGAAGCGTCGAACCAGGTAAGAGATGGCCGAGGGAAAGTGCTCGGGAAGGACGCAGGGAGCATACAGGAGAATCCCGCCGGCAAGCTTCGCCAGCACGCGCCCCGTCGCCCCCGCCATTCCCTCGAGCATCTCGAGCTCCACCATCTCCGGCGCACCACGGTGCCGCCCAAGGAGCAGCGCGTAGCAGAGATCGAAGAGATTGTGGGAGCCTACCCCGAGGCGCAAGCTGTGCCCGTTCTCCGGGACCAGGAGCCTGCTCAATAGCCGTTTGTAGTTCGCATCGACGAACGCCTTGTTCGGGTAGATGGGAATGGGAAGTCTGTGCAACGACGCCTCCACAGTCTCCACGGCGAGGTTCGCTCCTTTGACGAGGCGCAGGCGCACGGGCTTGCCACCCTCTGCCCGGCGACGCCGCGAGAGCTCGAGGACACGAATAGATAGCTCGAGTGACTCGGGAAGGTAGGCCTGCACCGCGAGGCCCGCCTGTACATCGCGGTGCTCTGGCTTGTGGAGCAGGCGCTCGAAGACCGCATAGGTGAGCTCGAGGTCCCGATAGGCCTCCATGTCGAAGTACACAAGCTTCTCGCGACGAGCGGCTTTGCTCAGCACCGGAGCAAGACGCCCGACCAATGCATCGACGCTCGCCTCGAAGGCAAGCAGGTCGATCTGGCTGTAGACGTTCGACAGCTTCACGCTCAGAGCGTCGATATCGGCGCGATCCAGCAGGGCAAGGTACGTCTCCACGTAGCGCCGCGCCTCCCCCTCCCCCAAGGCAGCCTCCCCCAGGTAGTTGAGGTTCACGCGTGCCCCCCTGCGGTGCAGCTCCGCGAGCCGGCCCCCTAACTCGTAGGGACGTGCATCGAGAACGAAGGGCGAAGCCTCTGCTCCCAAGCGAGTCCTCACTACATGGCTCACAAGGCGGGGAGCGACGGAGCCGAACTGGGTCAAGAGGGAGAGGCCCAGGCGGTCGATGGCGGAGAGGCCACTCCCCTCGCCGACGCGCTCTGCGACCTCGATGATGCTGGCCATGGCCGTCCCAGCGCTCTGCGACCGATACACCCGATCCGTCAGAGCAAGCGCGTAACGCTGGCCTTCTGCCGAATCCAGCAGCCGGCTCAGCGACCTCTTGCGCGCTCGTTCCGCGCGGGTCTCTGCCTGCTCCGCCTCACGGAGCACCGCAGTGGCCAGCTTCACCGTCAGCTCTCCGAGCTCCGCTTCGCTGACCTCTTGGGCCGCCCGAAGGACATCGCAGGCTTCACGACCATCCGTATTCGGTGACATCTTTGAACTATGGGACACTCGACGCAATGTGGGAGCGCTCACCCATTCGCTTCCCTTGGCGACATGCGTTTGGGCTCCTGCCTCGAACCGAGTTAGTCTGGGCGCCATGGCGAGCCCAATGCCACCCGCTGGGCCAGATATACCCCAGCTCACTTGGCGTTCCGTGCTGACGGGCATGCTGCTCGGCGGCATTCTCAGCTCAGCCAACATCTACAGCGGCCTGAAGATCGGCTTCACGACGAACATGTCCATGGCATCGGCGCTGCTGGGCTTCGGGGTATGGCAGACGGCGCGGCGCACGCTGGGAACGCCACGCTTCGGACTTCATGAGAACGCGATGAATCAAACGGCGGCCTCGGCAGCCGCCTCTATCGCAGGCGCTGGCCTCGTCGCGCCCATTCCCGCCTTGACGATGCTGACGGGGCGAGAGCTGCCCCTCGGATGGTTGATGGCTTGGGTCTTCGCGGTCTCCGCGACTGGCGTCGTCGTCGGCATGGGGCTCCGGCGCCAGCTGATCCTTGTCGACAAGCTGCCTTTCCCGTATGGCATGGCCACGGCCGAGCTGTTGCGCGAGATGTACGCTCGCGGTCGCGAGGCCATGCTCCGCGTCATAGCGCTCGTTGGTGCCCTGAGCTTCGCAGCCCTGCTCAAGGCAGCCGTCGAATTGCTCCGCATCCCGATTTGGTTCGTCCCAGGCGCCCTCCCCGTTGGAGGGGCCGCGGCGGCTGCAGGGTTCACCCGTCTCTCCTGGGCCAAGCTGGGCTTCGGCCTGGAACCGAGCCTGCTCATGCTGGGCGTCGGGGGACTGGTGGGCCTTCGCGCGGGGATTTCGATGACCCTGGGCGCCCTGGTGGCGTGGGCCTGGCTGGCTCCGTTGGCCGTGGAACGTGGCTGGGTTGCCGCGGGGGACCTTGCAGCCGACGCCTCTTGGTTCAAACCCCTCGTCTCCTGGCTGCTGTGGCCGGGTGTGGCATTGATGGTATCCGCGGCGCTGACCTCCTTTGCGTGGTCGGTCCTCACGCTCCTGGTTCGCAAGCGGCACGCGGGGCCCTCCCACCCTCCGCATCAGTCAGTAGCTGCTGCGCGCGAGCTCGCGCCGCGCACCTTTCGGCTCTGGCTGCTCGGAGCCGGCACGCTGACGGTCGCCCTCCAGCTCCACCTCTTCGGCATCGCACCCCATGCCGCCATCGCCGCCGTACTCCTGACCTTCGTGCTCGCCATCGTCGCCGGACGAGTCACCGGGGAGACCGGCATTGCACCCATCGGCGCCATGGGCAAGGTCACGCAGCTGAGCTTCGCAGCCATCAGCCCGGGCAACGTCACGGACAACCTCATGAGCGCCAACGTGACAGGTGGAGCTGCCAGCCAGTGCTCAGACATGCTCCACGATCTAAAGACGGGGCACCTCGTCGGCGCGTCGCCGCGAAGCCAGGGCATCGCGCAGTTGGCGGGCGTGGCCGCTGGCGCCGTCGGTGGTGTGGTCGCGTATCTGCTCCTCGTGCCCCACCCGACCGAGCAGCTCATCACCCGACAGTGGCCCGCCCCGGCGGTAGCGCAGTGGAAGGCAGTGGCCGAGGTGCTCGCCGCGGGCGGCCGAGCACTGCCCCCCCGCGCGCTGGAGGCCATGGTCATCGGCGCCATCGCCGGCATGCTGCTCACAGTGGCGGACAAGCAGCTCAGCGACCGGTGGCGGCGCTTTCTCCCTAGCGCGGCGAGTCTTGGGCTCGCCTTCGTGCTCCCGGCCCACTACGCGCTCGCGATGCTCCTGGGCGGGCTCGCGGTCGCCGCAGCGCGCCGCTGGGCGCCATACGTGGCAGCGCGTTTCGCCTTGGTCATCGCAGCAGGCCTGGTCGCCGGGGAGAGCTTGGCGGGAGTCGGCTTCGCCATCGCTAGGCTCATCGCGGAGTAGCTGGAACCAGCGCCAACCGACACGCAGCGGCGGCAACTCCGGTTGCCGCACCGTGTTGCTGCTTCGTCGAGTTATCGACGACAAGGCTCTCGGAAGAACGAAGGCATGGCCCTTGCTGTGTCTCCCAGTCGAGACAACAGCCGCATCGACCCGAAGCCTCGATGCGATCGGAGGTATAACATGGCGATATCGACCCGCTCGAACAGGCAAGTTGCGCCCCACACAGCATCCGCGCTGCCGCTGACCGCCCTTGCGGTGCTGTGGCCGTTGGCGTGCATGGAGCGGCCCATCCAAGAGCAGGATCCGCTCACCAACAACCTGTTCGTGGACGCCGTCAACCTCGACCGGGTCGAGAAGCTGGACCTCTTGTTCATGATCGACAACTCGGCTTCCATGGCGGACAAGCAGGGGCTCTTGGCTGAAGCCGTCCCCAAGCTCCTCGAGCGTCTGATGAACCCGCCCTGCCTCGTCAAAGAGACGGGAGAGGTCGTTCCCGTCGAGTCCCCGGACAGCCCCTGCCCGCGGGGGGAGCGTGAATTTGCGCCCATCAAGGACGCGCACGTGGGCGTCATCACGTCGAGCCTCGGGACGATGGGGAGCAAGGCCTGCGGGGTCAACGACGCGACGGCGGCTCGGTATGCAAACGACAAAGCGCACCTCGTCGGGACGGTACGGCCCGACCCGCCCGCCTCCTATCAAGACCTCGGCTTTCTGGCGTGGGACAACCGGAGCCTTCCCAATGAGGATCCCTCTCTGCTCCGAGATCTCGGCGCGCTGCAGTCGAGCTTCGCGTCCCTTGTCACCCTTGCTGGAGAGAACGGCTGCGGCTACGAGGCCTCCCTCGAGTCGTGGTACCGGTTCCTCATCGATCCGCATCCCCCGTCCAGCTACACAATCGGCGAAAAGGGGCGCGTCGAGCGGGGCCCCGATGACGAGGTCCTCTTGCAACAACGCCAAGCCTTCCTGCGCTCCGACTCCCTCGTCGCCATCCTGATGCTCACCGACGAGAATGACTGCTCCATGCGTGCCGATGGCTTCGGTTGGCTCGTCGGCGCGATGAAGGGTGACTATCTCACTCGTCCCCCGAATCCGACGACGGCATGCGACACCAGCGGCCCGAACGACCCCTGCTGCACCTCCTGCGGGCTGAAGGGCCCCCTGCCCGCTCACTGCACCCCCGTCGCGGAGGACCCCAACTGCGCCGCGGACAAGAAGCCCATCGAAGACGATGCGTCGAACGCCCGTTGCTGGGATCAGAAGCGCCGCTTCGGCCTCGACCTGCTCTATCCCACGTCACGCTACGAGGTGGCCCTCAAGAGCCCGAAGCTCTGTCCAGACTCGACCTTCGGCGACGCCGATTGCTCCTGCACGCGAGCCAAGGAGCTGGGAGTCCCCTGCCAGCCGGGTCTGGAGGTGCAGAACCCGCTGTACCAGGAGCACGCCGATGGACTCTCGCGCCGCGATCCGTCCCTCGTCTTCTTGGCTGGCATCGTAGGCGTCCCCTGGCAGGATATCGCCACGCCCGAGACGCGCGATCCGAATCACCCGGACCTCCAGTACCTCACTGCCGAGCAGCTGGCGGCGCCCGTCCCGGGCGCGAATTTCACCTACTGGGACCTAATCCTCGGGGATCCCTCGCGGGGGCTCCTTCCGATGGATCCGTACATGGTGGAGAGCCCGGCGCCCCGCCTACACCTGCCGCCGCACCCCCTCGTCGAAGCGCCCATGGCGGCGGCGCACGCGACGAACGCCCGCGCCAGCAGCATCAATGGGCACGAATGGAACGCGCCGCACGACGCGACGCACTTCGACCTGCAGTATGCCTGTACCTTCCCTCTCCCCGAGCGAATGACCGAGGACTGTGGCGACGGCGCACACCGGACCGGTTGCGACTGCTCGCCGAACCCCAACGCTGAAGATCCACTCGCGCTCATTCGCGCCAGCAGCAAGCCGCTCTGCCAGGACCCGGCGAGCGGCGAGTACGGGACCGTGCAGCGCTACGCGAAGGCGTACCCGGGCCTGCGTCAGCTCGAGGTGCTCAAACGCGCGGGCAGCCAGGCCATCGTGGCGTCCATCTGCCCCAAATCCCTCGATGACGGGCCAAGCTACGGCTATAACCCTGCCGTCGATGCCCTCGTGGACCGTCTGAAGATACGCCTCGGCGACAAGTGCCTGCCGCGGCGCCTCGCACCCGACCCCTCGACGGGTCGGGTCGCCTGCAGGGTCATCGAAGCGGTGCCACCGCAGCGCTGCGCTTCGGCGCTGCCCTTGCCGGGGCGGATTGCCCTAGAGGAAGGCAATGCAGTGGGCGAGATCCGGCGCGCCCTCGAGGCGCGGGGCCAATGCGACGTGGAGGGCACCTCGTCGTGCATCGACTGGTGCTACTTCGAGATCGAGCAGCTCGCGGGACAAGGGGCTGGGGAGCCGCTCCATAGCTGCCAGAATGGCGTGGACACCGGCCTCGGGGAGTCCACCGCTGGCTATTGCTACGTCGATCCCGAGAAAGGGGTAGGCTCCGCGGAGCTCGTCGACGGCTGTCCCGAGACGCAGCGACGGCTCTTGCGCTTCGTCGGCAACGACACGCCGCGGGGTGGTGCCATCACCTTCTACGCTTGCGCGGGCACCACCACACGCTGAAGGGGTGAGCCATCTCGTCGCCCAGCCGGTGATCGGCACGGCTGGGCGGCACCCGCCAAGCCCTGATTCGCCTGACGGCTTGACTGCCGCGTCCTCTGTGGTTCCGGCTCTGTCGCGTTAGTCCCTTACCGGGCAGATTGATGGCGGGGTTGGCAAGACTTGGATGGCTGTTGCCGACTGGTGCAGGCAATCAGCTTTCAGTTCTCAGCCGTCAGCATCTGCGGGAGCACCATTGTGCGGAT
>JAEWRL010000190.1 GCA_023398955.1 Pseudomonadota bacterium | reverse complement strand
CCCGCGGGCGCAGGCGCGGTGCCGCGACGGCTCTGTCCGCCGAGCGTCTGCGCCAGGGCCGCGCTTTGACTCTCGAGCGTGCCCGTTCCTCTGGGGCGCCCTAACTCGGTCCCAGGTTGTGCGCTATAGCCGGCTGTTGGCGCGCGCCAAGCCTGGGTCATTTCTCCCGAGCATAGCCGGGTCATTTCTCCCGAGCGCTGAAGATCCTAGATCGGACGATCGATGGACAGCTCCGGCGGGTAGCCGCTACTTCACCTCATGGATGAAGCCACGCGCGCCAGACCGCGGGATGAACAGCCGAGAATTCCGCAGGATTCAGCGTCCATGTGCCGGGGGGACGCGCGAAATCTAGGTTGAAGGCACATCGAGTGCGTCGAGGCCCGAAACGAAGACCTATTCCGCCTCACCTGTAGGGCAAGCGCGCCCGAGCGCGGCTGCAACGCATCCAGCGTGACGCGCTAGGTAGCAACGACCTCGCCACGTGGCGCAGAGCCACTACAATGCTCGGCGTGCTCGGCGTGCTCGGCGTGCTCGGCGTGCTCGACGGCGCATCGCTGCTTGCGATGGCGAAGAAGCTGGACGTTACCCAGTCACATCAGCCACCATGGCCATAGACATCGCTTCGGAGATCGAACCGTCCGAGCCGAGTAGCTGCATCCGAGTACCTTGTCAGGCAGGATCGGTCTCGGCTTCATCCCGCCCACGAACACCGCACGGCCGCCTTGGGTCTGCTCCTCCCTTGTTCCGGGGAGGTGTACTGAGTTGGTCGACCGCAACTGTCGGGCGCCTCGATGCTTGCGCTGAACTGGCCTGGGCTGACAACGGACTTTGAGTCAATTGTCCAGCCCGCCCCGTTGGTGCGTTAATGGCGGGCGCCGAGCTGCATGAGGCCCGACGGTGGGACTGCTTCCTCTGCCTCGTGGCCGCCGGGCGGTTCCTCGACCGGCGACCTCGCCTCGACGGAGTCACCGAACACGTAGTCCCGGTGCAGTGGGAAGTTCCACAGGAGGAACACGGTGCCCCGCACGATCCACCAGACGAAGGCGTAATTGAGCGAAGGCAGCAGCAGAAGAATTGCTAGCAGTCCAGCATTGAGGCCTGCGCTCGTGGACGAAACAAAGCCATAGCGCGCTACCATGGTGAGGGTAGGACGGCGCCACTCGAACGCCCAGAAACGGTTCACCAGGAAATTGATGACGGCGCCGATCGCGCAGCCCAGCAGCGTTGCCACGACAGGACTGAGTCTCGACAGCTCGACCATGCACACTACGGCGCTGAAATCCACCGCTGTCGCGATGGCCGCGGCTGCCCCGTTGCGCAGGATGCTGCCTCTCCCGGCGAGGCGCGGCCTGGGTCGGCGGTCTGCTGGCACCAGGGCCCGCGACGCATGAACCAGCCTCTGTAGCGAGGACACTCCCGTGCTAACAGCGAGCAGCACCAACCCGAGAGCCAACACGGGGTGGGGGATGCCACTAGCAGGGCCTGGCGCGGCGGACTCTATGATCGGACTGACGAGCAGACTCGCTCCGAGTACCGCAACCCGCTCGGGACGTTGAACGATCCCGATGTTCGGGAAGGCGACGCCGAGCGACTCGCCGCGCGCCCTGACATAGGGGACCAGGGAGGAACCGGCCATGGCTGCAAGCACGGCCACGAGGACCCACGTCTCACGGTAGTACCAGGCAAGCCCCATGAAGACGACAGCTTCGACATAGCGGTCCACCACGGAATCGAGCAATGCCCCGGCAGGTCCGGCGGTGCCCTGGTTTCGCGCGATCCTTCCGTCCAGAAAGTCGCAGATTCCAGATAGGACGAAGAGCGTGCCGCCGAGAGTGATCCAGCCGCTCGCGAGGGCTGCGCCAGCGCCGATCGCGAGGAAGAGTGCCAGGATGGTAAGTGCCGCTGCCGGTAGACCCAGCCAGAGCAGTGCTGCGATGACCGGCTGCATGCCCCAGGAGAAGCAATTCCGCAGCCACATGCCGACTACCGCGGTCGACCCACGGGCTTCCATTTGAGCATCACGATACTGCCCAACGATGATGTTGCGTGTCGCGAAAGCCAAGGCCAAGGAGCCAGCGCCCGCCACGATGGCCAACGCTGGCGCAGCATGGACCATCATAGTGTCGTGCGATATGCTGTCGCCGAGGGCGAGAAGCGTGCGAGCGTCGTTCATGGCTATACCTGGGCTTCCTTCGATTGTAGCGCCTCGGGGCTCGGGTGGCGTCCGCCCAACAGCGACACGACGCTCGGGAGCAGGAGTGTGGCGGTGGCTAGCATCGTGACCTCACCTGCGACCGCGAACACGCCAAATGAGAAGAGCGCATTGCTCTTTGCCGCGAGCAGTGAGCCAAACCCAATGATCGTCGTGGCGGAACACAACGCTACGGCGCCGCACGTTTGAGACAGCTCCGTAAGGCTCGCCGTGGCCGCGCCGTATCCGTATCTGCGGAGCACGTTGATTGCGTAGTCGGCGCTGATCCCGAACGTGATTGGCAGAACGACGAAGTTTGCGAAGTTGAAGGTTGCGGGAGTCCAGGCGAGCCCACCGAGCATCCAGACGCCGCCGAGAAGCAGCATCAGGACCGCCAGCGTGGAACGCCACCACGAATTGAAGGCGAAGAAGCAGACCACCAGAGCGGCGATGAGGCCGAACAGGGTCGCGATGGGCCCATCTCGGCCCATCGCGGCGGTGATGTCGCTGGAGAGCGGGATGCCCCCGGCCACCACCGCTTGCGGATCGACGGCCCGAGCCACCCGCCTCAGGTCTTCGGTATACGCGGTGATACGGGGACCGTCCCACGTACCCCCTGTTGCCTTGGGATAGACGAGCAGGGACCGTCCTACGGTTCCGTCATTCTCCCGCAGCCCGGAAATGAGAGTGGGTGGGACCTCTTCTGCGTCGAGGGGGACGAGTGATTCCCTGGAAAGGGCACGCTCGATCCGTTCCCGCTCCCGCGGTTCCAGGCTGGCGCGGAGCCGCGGCGTCAGCGCTGCGTCGAGCTTTCTCGCCTCCTCGATGGCTGCCACGCGCGTGTCCGGGAGGACCTGTGTGGCCGTGCGGAGAGTGGCGATGAGGTTGCCCGCTGCGCTCGTGGCTTGGAGCTCATGGACCTTTGCCGCTATCTTGTTTGCCGCGTCCGTCGACGATGCCAGGATAACGGTGGGCGTAAGATACCGGCCCAACGTCTTGTCCATGCGTCCGCCCCAGTAACGTTCGCCCGAGACAAAGGAATCACTGCGGCGGAGCTTCGAGTAGTCGTGCTCGACCCAGGGAGCGTCCCGATAGAAGAGGCCGAGCGCCGTCAACGACGTGATCGCGGTGCTTGCCACGACGACGCTGCGGGGACGCTTGAGGAGCCACTGGAAGCCGGCCGATAGCCAGCGAGCGAGGCTGCCGCCCTCCGTGCTCACCCGGATGGGGACACCGAGCCAGGCAACGAGAAGAGGGGCAAGCACGAAGGTGGTGACCCAGCAGGTGAGCATCCCGAGCCCGCCGATCCAGCCGAATTGGGTGAAGCCGCGGAAGTCCGTGAGGACCAGCGAGCCGTAGGCTGTGGCGGCGGCCAAGGCCGCTGCCCCGGTCGGTTTCACCGTGCCGCGGATGGCGCCGGCCAGTGCCGCGTGCAGGCTCTGACCTTTGCCACGCAGCTCAGCATAGCGGCCGAGCAGGATGATCCCGCTGTTGACGCCATTGCCAACGATGACGGAACCGAGAAATGTCGTATTCGTGTTGAGGGAGCGAATGCCGAGGGGTGGCAGGGCGACGAGCCCGAAGGTGTAGAGTGTCCCAAAGAGCAGCGGGATCGAAAGGATCGGGAGCGCACGCCAGCTCCTGAAGAACCAGACAACCATCCCGAGCACCAAGACAGAGACGAGCAGCGCAGAAACCGTAAGATCTCTGTAAAGGCCGTCCATCTCCTCGACCCGGGCCGGGAGGTCCGCCGCGTAGCCGAGGCTCAGGCTCGGATGATACCTATCCGGGAACCCCAGCTTCCGAATGTCCTGCTGGATCCGCTCGAGCAAGAGTCTGTCCCCGCCGACGCCGGTCGTGTGGCTATTGATTTGGACTACGAGCACGGCTGTGCGGCCGTCCTTCGAAACGAAGCGGCCACGCGGATCGTCTGGGGCAGCGGCTGCGCTCTTCAGGTATTTTTGTTGAAGCTCTTCGATGGGGATAGGGGGCGGAGCACCGTGAGCTTCGTCGTCGAGCCCCAGGTCCATCTCTTTCGACAACTCCCAATCCCGACGCGCCTCCACGGCGAGACGCAGCTTCCGTACGTCCGCCGGATCCATCAGCTGCAGCGCATACCGCTCTAGGAAGTCGCGTTCGACGGAGATGTCGCTGCGCACCGCGAGCACGATCTCCGGAGGGTACGCCGAGATCTCCTTCGCGAGATCATCGACGAATCGCTCTGCGGCGCCTACCTGGCGCTCCGGCCCGGTGTCCACCACGATGCCGAGGAAGCGTTGGCCCGGCAGGCGGCGTCGCAGCTCACCGAGGGCCGTCACGCTCGGCGCCGAGCGCGGCAACAGCTCCTCCAGCTCGCTCCGCAGGGACGCATAGGTCAGGACGGTTCGCCAGCCCGCCACCACCGCCAGAGCGAGCGCGACCGCAGCGATCCAGGAGCGGTTGCGCAGCAGCCAGTCCAGGTAGGCCTCGGCGCGTCGCGCGGAGTGTTGCGAGCCCGGTCCAGTCGTCTGAATCATGCTGTAGCCTCTGAAGACGAGGTCAGAGCCGCCGCTGGATGTCGCTGAACGGAGAACCAACCGAGCAGTTTTCCAGCGCACCAGACGCTAGCGCCCGCCACGAACCAGCCCGCGAAGACATCGAGTATCCAATGGTGGTTGAGGTACACGGCGGAAATGGCCATCCACGCTGAGTACAGGATGTGGACGGTTCGTGATCTCCAGCCAGCATGCTTCCAGGCGACGAGCAGGCCCATGACGGGATAGGCGCAGTGCAGCGACGGCATGGCTCCGAAAACCGCAGATGCTTGCGAGTAGAGGGAGCGAAAGTAGGTGATCCCCAACATGTCGTCGACCCGCGCCAGGGCCGCCGCGCTCGGCAATGCCGCCGCTTGGATCTCACAACCGTGCTGGTGGATGTACCACGGGGGAGCTGCCGGTACGACCAGCCAGAACACGAACGCGAAGTAGTTCCCGAGAGTAAACGCCCAGAGGAATCGGCGCATACGCTGACGATCCTTGAACCAGAGGAAGAGCCCGTAGCCGACCACGACATAGACGAAGGCAAAGTACGGGACTGCAGCGATGACGTCGAACCACGGCGCGTGGTGCAGCTCGAAGTATCCCGGCCAGGTCAGATTCGCGCCGGCCGGGAACAGGCTGAGTTCGACGTCGCGCAGCTCGCAGCCAACGACGCGCCCCGAGCTCACCAGGGCGGCGCGTGGATACCGAAACAGGTCGTAGCCGACAAGGAACGCGAGAAAAGGCAAGGCTTCGGCGAATGCCCGCCGGCTCGCCGGGTTCCAGAACACCAAGAGGAGACAACCGACCGCCAGTGCCAGGTGTTCGATGCCGAGCCTTCCCGCAGCGAAGGTAACGCCGAGATAGACCGCGAAGAACGGCGGAACGAGTAATGGCCAGATGCTGCGGCTGCCGACCGGCGCTCTATTAACATTCACCTGCAAACTCCTTGGTCCCGATCCCTGGTTCAGGGGGGACGCTCGTCCGTACTACCCGGGGGCTGACTCGATGCGCGGTGGTTCCCGGAGCGCCGCTTGCCGTTCACATAAATCCAGACGAAGCAGCCTGCAAGCGCGCGCCGGCCTTGGCGGCCCCCCCTTGAAGACGAGAGCAGCGCTCGGAGTCTCGCACATGCTGGTTCGTCGTCCATGACATACCCAGCACGGCACTCGTCGAAATCGCATCGATGGATACAAAGGCGGAGGGTTCGAGTTCCGGTCGCGCTGGAACCACAGGACGGTGCTGGGTAGCGGAGGCGAGGTGGGATCGCCACCGGCTTGTCGCGCAACGGCCGGCCTGCGCGCGCGTTCGCCGAGCCAGCACATCGGTCCTCCATGGGGGAATTCCATGACGCCTGAATCCAAACGGGGTATGTCTGGCTCGAAAACTTAGCGGCGGCGCCCGCGATGACTCTCGGCGCGAAGCAGCGTCAGTCAGAGTGAGGCGGCATGTCCGCTGTGGAGCGTGTGGACATGGCAATCTACGAGTACGAAATCCTCGATCCTGACGGAAGTGTGGTGGGCGTCTACGAGGCCGAGCAGAAGATGAGCGAACCGGCCTTGACGGTGCACCCCAGTACCGGGTACCGGCTGCGTCGGATCTTGTCAGCTACCTTTGCCCACGGTGCGAAGCAGGAAAACCTCGCGCCATGCGCCTCAGGCCAGTGCGGCCTGGGCGGCTCCTCCGGGTTTGGACCCTCCGAGGGCTGCCCAGGTGGCATCTGTGGTCTGAACTGACCCTAGCGCTCAGGGCTCCGTGGCTGCCTCGGGCGGTGTCGAAAGCATCGACCCAGAGACGCCAGGTCCCGGCGGACGCAGCGGCTCCAATGCCCAGATGTCTCGTGCGTACTCCCGGATAGTGCGGTCGCTCGAGAACTTTCCCACCCGTGCCGTATTCAGGATTGCACTCCGCGCCCAGCGCGGTGCATCGCTGAAAGCTTCATCTGCCTCGCGCTGCGCCTCGCAATAGGCCGCATAGTCAGCCAGTACTAGGAATGGATCGCCGCCCTCGAGCAGGCTCCACACAACCGGTCCGATCTCGCTCTCCGGCGCAAAGAAGCCACTCCGCAGCCAATCGAGGGTCACCCGCAGCTCCTCGTTCGCGTGATAGTAGTCCCATGGAGAATAGCCACTGCGCCGCAGTGCATCCACTTGTTCGACGGTGTTGCCAAAGATGAAGATGTTGTCCTTGCCCACCTCCTGAAGGATCTCGACATTGGCGCCATCGAGGGTGCCGATCGTCAGGGCCCCGTTCAGCGCCAGCTTCATGTTGCCGGTGCCGGAGGCCTCCTTCCCTGCGGTGGATATCTGCTCCGATAGGTCTGTTGCTGGGATGATCTTTTCAGCCATGCTCACGGAGTAGTTCGGCAGGAACGCAATCTTGATCTTGCCGTTGATTCGGGGGTCGGCGTTCACCTTCTCAGCCACGGCGTTGATGGCGAAGATTATCCGCTTCGCCAGATCGTAGCCGGGCGCTGCCTTCGCGCCGAACACGAAGACCCGCTTGTTCACTGGGAGCTCTGGCTCATGAAGCAGGCGGCGGTAGAGCGAAACGATGTGCAGGAGATTCAGGTGCTGTCGCTTGTAGGCGTGGAGGCGCTTGATCTGCACGTCGAAAAGCGCCGTTGGATCGACGTCGACCCCGCACTCCGCGGTGACGAGCTTGGTCAGGTCGCGCTTGTTCGCGAGCTTGATGTCCATGAAGCGCTTCTGAAAGGCAGTGTCGTCTGCGAACGCCTCCAGTTCGCGTAAGCGATCCAGATCTCTCGGCCACGATTTGTCACCTAAGGTGTCGTCGATGAGCTGCGCCAGCCGCGGGTTGCACTGCTTCAGCCAGCGGCGTGGGGTAATACCGTTGGTCTTGTTCTGGATTTTGCCTGGATACAGATCCGCAAAATCGTTGAACAGCTTCTCCTTGAGCAGCTGTGTATGCAGTGCGGCGACGCCGTTGACGGTGTGGCTTCCTACGACTGACAAGTACGCCATGCGTACCTGCTTCCGAGGGCCTTCTTCGATGATCGACATGTCCCGAAGCTTGTCCACGCGGCCCGGCCAGTGGCGTGCTACGGCTTCCAACAAGCGGGCGTTGACTTCGTAGATAATCTGCAAGTGTCGCGGTAGCACTCGTTCGACCAGCTGCACGTCCCACTTCTCCAGGGCTTCCGGCAAGAGGGTGTGGTTCGTGTAAGAGAAGACGCGCTGACAGATGTCCCAAGCGTGGTCCCAGTGCAGGCACTCCTCGTCGAGCAGGAGTCGCATGAGCTCCGGGATAGCGAGGCCCGGGTGAGTGTCATTGAGCTGGACCGCGACTTTTTGGGGGAAGTGTTCCCAGTCCGTCTCCCCGCCTGCGGTCTTGTTCTTCCGCCGATAGCGTCGGATGATGTCCTTCAGCGAGCACGCAACGAAGAAGTACTGCTGGACGAGGCGCAGCTCCTTTCCGCTTTCGGACGAGTCGTTCGGGTACAGCACCTTCGTGATCGTCTCTCCCATCGCCTTCTCGCGCACCGCTTCGACGTAACCGCCCTCATTGAAGACGGTGAGGTCGAACTCTTGAGACGCTCGCGACTCCCAGAGACGCAGGAAGTTCACGGTGGAGCCCCCGTAACCGCAGATTGGGATGTCGTGGGGAATGCCGAGTACGCTGCGTGCGCCGACCCAGCGAGCGCGGAAGTCGCCACGATCGTTCAGTTCGGTCTCGACGTGACCGTACATCTTCACTTCGACGGCATACTCCGTCCGCATCACGAACCAAGGACTGGGTGCTTGGAGCCAATCGTCTGGGAACTCTGTCTGCCGCCCTTCGACGAACCGCTGACGGAAGAGGCCGAACTCGTAGAAGATGCCATATCCGATCGCTGGCAGATCCAGCGTAGCCAGCGAGTCGAGGAAGCAAGCCGCGAGGCGTCCAAGGCCACCATTGCCGAGGCCCATGTCGCGCTCTTCTTCCCCGAGGGTCGAGATATCCAGCCCCAGTTCGGAGAGGGCCTGCTTCGTGGCGTCGAAGAGCCCGCTATTGTGGAGGTTATTCTGGAGCATGCGGCCCATGAGGTACTCGAGGGACAGGTAGTACACCCGGCGCGTGTTGGCTCGCTCGTGCGCGTCCATGGTGGTGATGAATCGCTCCATGATCCGGTCCCGCACCGCATACGCAGTCGCCAAGTGCCAGTCCTGGTGGCTGGCGGTCTTCGGATCGCGTGCGAGCGTGAACTTCAGATGATTCTGGATCGAGGCTTTGACTCCCTTGACATCGTCATCGACGCGGAATCGAAAGCTCCGGTTGGGATTCCTCGCTCCGATTGGAATGGAAGAGGGGGCCGTCGAGATCGGCGATTCATCATCTGAGCTATGCGGATTCTGAGCCATGAGAAGTGCTTTCGTGTTGCGGCCTCGTGGTCGCTAGCAGCAGGGTACCGAGGCGGGCGGCATGCGTGAAGCTCAGCGCCGCCGAAGCTCGCAATTTAAGTTCCGGCGATGCTCCGCGTGTCGAATGCGGCCGCCCGAAGACCCCGAAGATTGGCTACAGAGTCGGATCGTTTTCAAGCTCAGCTGAGGTTCCATGCCCACTCGGGCCGCGCTCCCAGACATACTTCGGAGCGTGAGGGGCCAAGCCCGATCAGCCGTCTTGGTCGGATGCCTGGACGTCCCCCATGGCGCAGGGAGTCCCCGCTTTCCCTGAAACTGGTGCTACCACCCCACTTACCAAGGGCTCAGTGGAGGCCAAGCTCGCTCTGCATCACCTGCTCCAGCGTCTGCCTCCGCCGTATCAGCACCAGATTGCCATCGGCACGCACGAGGACCTCTGCCGCGCGAAGGTACGAGTTGTAGTTCGTGAGAGACATGCTTGAGCAGTAGGCGCCGGCACCGCCGATGACCACGAGGTCGCCCAGCTCCGGATCTGCCATGGGACGGGGCACGATGTTACCGGCGGGGTCGAGCGTTTGAGAATCCCCGCTCTCGCAGCACTTGCCGCAGACTACCCGTTTGTCGTTGGTCTCGTTGTTTGAAGCGAAGTCGCTCGACAACAGACTGCCGCTATCCGAAATGACGTAAAAGGGATGCCGCGACCCATAGAGCAACGGTCGGGTGTTGGACTCCATACCCCCGTCGAGGATGAGGAACTGGAAGCCGTCTGGACCAGACCACTTCTTGTCGATGACGCGAGTGACTAGGAATCCCGAGTTCGCGACGAAATAGGTGCCCGGCTCGACGAGCATTCTGAGCTTGCGGCCCGTACGCTGTGCGAACTGCTCAAAACGCTCGCGGGCGTGATGACCCAGGGCCTGAATGTCGGCGGGGGTCTCGTCAGGCATGCGCGCCTCGCGAAAGCCACCACCCAGGTTTACCGCCGTGGCATCCGGGAAATGCTCCTCGACGATGCCCAGCATGCGGTCGATGTTTGCGCGCCACAGCCCGGGTTCTCCCCCCGAGCCCACGTGCGCGTGCACGTGGCCGATGACCGCGCCCTTCTCCCGAGCGAGACGAGTTGCGCGTTCGAGGTTTGCGCGGTGAATGCCAAAGCTCGAGTACTTGTCTCCCGTGTTGCGGGTGACGCTCTCGCCCGTTCCCACTCCAGGATTGACCCTTATGGATATCGGCAGGCCGGCGCGCACGGCGAAGTCGGCGATGCTTTCGAGCTGAAGGAGGGAGCAAGCATTATACAGCATGCCTTCGGCCATGAGCGTCTCAAGCTCCTCGCGGTCCGAGCCTTCCGGCACCTCCTGGCTGGTCAAGACGATGCGACTGGGCGCGATGCCGGCTGCGAGGGCACGCCGCGCTTCATTCATCGAGCTGGCGTCGATACCAATGCCCTCACGAGAGATCAGCTGCAAGATCGCACGGCTGCTGTTCGCCTTCATGGCGTAGCTGACGTGGAGCCCGAACGCGTTGGGCATGGCCTGCACCCGTCGGCAGCGTTCAAGGATCGTGCTCTCGTCATACAAGTACAGAGGTGACCCGTGAACGCGCACTGCGTCGAGCACAGTCTGAACGGAGATCGTATCGGGGATGGGCGATGGCATCAGCATTCGGTCCGTCACAGGCGCAATCCGGCGCGAAGGCTCTCGGCAGCTCGCTCGATGTTTGCGCGGTGGCCGAACGCGCTCAAGCGGAAGAATCCTTCGCCGCTCGGTCCGAACCCGGACCCCGGAGTCCCTATCACGCGCGTCTCGTTGAGCAACTTGTCAAAGAAGTCCCAACTACTCATGCCCCTAGGCGTCTTGAGCCAGACATAGGGAGCGTTATCTCCGCCGTAGCAGGTCAGACCGAGCGCCGACACAGTTTCCCGGATGATGGCCGCGTTCTGCATATAATAGTCGATGACGCGCGCGCACTCCGCCTGCCCCTGCTCGCCCAGCGCGGCCAGGGCTCCGCCTTGCACCACATTCGACGCTCCATTGAAGAACGTGTTCTGCCGCCTTGTCCAAAGCTGCCGCACCTTCCCTGGCTTCGCGTCCTCGACGACCAGCTCCGTGGGAACGATGGTCCATCCGAGACGGACGCCAGTGAAGCCAGCACCCTTCGAGAGGCTGTAGATCTCGATCGCACATTCGGTGGCTCCGGGCACCTCGTAGATGCTGCGCGGCAGCTCGGGGTTCTGGATGAAGTCGCAGTATGCAGCATCGTAAATGATGACCGCTCGGTGCGACCTGGCATAATCGACGAAGCCCTTCAGCTGCGCCCTGCTTGCCACCGCGCCGGTCGGGTTGTTCGGGCTACAGAGATAGATTAGGTCTACCTTGCCCGTGGGAAGCTCAGGGAAGAACCCGTTGTGCTCGCCGCAGGGCATGTACACGAGCCGATCGTAGAGCTTGCGCTCCGGGTCATACTTGCCGGCCCGTCCAGCGATGACGTTCGTGTCGACGTAGACGGGGTAGGCAGGGTCTTGGACCGCGACGACCGCGTCCTGGCTGAAGATGCTCTGGATGTTTCCCGAATCGGGCTTGGCGCCGTCCGACACGAAGACCTCGTCGGGCTGAATGGCTGCACCGAAACGGGCATACCGCTGCACTATTGCGTTGCGCAGAGCGAGCTGCCCCTCCGAATCTCCGTAGCCGGTATACGTCTCGACGCGCGCGAGCTGCTCCACTCCCTCGTGGAGGCCCGCGATGACGGTCGGGACTACCGGTTCGGTGGTGTCTCCGATGCCGAGTCGCAGCAGTTCGGTTCCGGGGTTCGCAGCCGCGAAGGCTTTCGCGCGTCGAGCGATCTCGGGGAACAAGTAGCCGGCAGCTAGGAGGTCGTAGTTCGCGTTGATTCTCGCCATGAGTCAGCCCTTCGTCAGCCGTTGGGTGAGTACCTCGGGGGCCAGCGATCCAGAGCCAACTCGGGTAACCGGGCCCGTCATCTCGACGCTATAGTCGTCATCTACCGCGATCAGAAGCTCCCCCCCTGGCATGTGAACCGTTATATCGCGGTCGCAAAGACCGAGCCGGCGTGCCACCGCGGCTGCTGCGCTGCTGGAGCTGCCTGACGCCAGCGTGTAGCCAGCCCCGCGCTCCCAGATCTCGATGCGGATGTCGGATCGCCCGAGCACCTTGAGGAACTGCACGTTCGTACGATTGGGGAACCGCGCGTCATTCTCGATGGCCGGCCCCAAGCGCTTGGCGAGATCTTCCGAGACTTCCTCCATGGGGAGCACACAATGGGGGTTCCCGATCGTCGCGGCGCAAAAGGTGTACGTTTGCCCCTGTACCTGGATGGTCTCGTTGATGACCTCCCGACCGGGCCCTTGAACGGGAATTCGTCGGCTATCGAAGCTCACCGAGCCCATCTGGACCCGCACGAGTTTGCCCCCGTCCAGAACTTGAGCTTCCACGCGCCCGCCCATGGTGTCGATTGAGAACGGGTCACCCGTAACCAGCCCTTCGTCGAACAGATAGCGTGCGAAGATCCTGAGTCCATTCCCACTCTTCTCGGCCTCGCTCCCGTCGGGGTTGAAGATCCTGAGCCCGAAGCCGGTGCGGGTGTTCTCGAGGGGGCCCCAGAGTATGCCGTCGGAGCCCAAGCCGTAGTTGCGATGGCAAATGGCCTCGACCTCCGGGCTGCTCAGCTCGCGGCGGACGTCGGCTGGGTTCAGAACGAGGTAGTCGTTGCCTAGGCCGTGGTACTTGTGGAATTTCATGTCGCTGGAACTAGAGGCGAGTGAGGCTGCCGTGGTAGCTCGCTGGGTAGGCCTTTTCAAGTGTGGTGCCGTTTACGCGGACGCTTCCCCGAAGGTGGGCCCCCTGTTCCCTTCGCCTGTTCCCTTCGATACGGGTGTCGGGCGCGCCTCGGGGTTTCGCCCTCCAGTTGGAGTGCGGAGGCAGCGAGCGCCGCAACTGTGGATTCGTGGCGACAGCAAGAGTGGCGACTGACGCAAGCGGGACACACGGCGGTCGATCCGTATGAGCCGCCGACGGACGGCGTGCCCCGCGCTCGGCAAGGTACGGAGCGTGCATGGTCGTGCACGCAGGACCCCGGAGACACGATGGTGATGAACACGACAGCGAGCCGCGCCGAGCGTCACCGAGCATGCACGTTCGAGCTAGAGTCTCAGGCGGCGCGCTACGAAAACCACTACTCGGCGCGGCGCCGGGTGCTGCGGCGGCTCGTCCGCTTCGACGTGCGATACCGCGTTCATCGCTTGCGGGAGCTGATCCACGAGCTCGACCTCGAGGCTCGCCCGTTGTCTGTGCTCGAGGTAGGGTACGGCAATGGCGAGCTGCTCGCTAGCCTGCCGCTCCCTTGGCGAATCACGGGCGCGGAGCTTGCGTGGTCAGCGGTCAGGCAAGCCCGCCAAGACCCCCGTTTCCGGGGTTTCAGGGGCGCTCGCTTCGTGCAGATCACCGAGTGCGCGGACACGTTGCCTCCGGGCCCTTTCGACCTCGTGCTCAGCTCGCACGTGCTCGAGCACGTCCCCAACGACGCCGAGCTGCTCCACGCCATGAGGGCCCGCTTGGCGGTTCACGGCACGCTCATCCTCTTCGTACCTATCGAGGAGCCCGACTACATTCGCTTCCACCGGCGCAACTACTCGCTCCAGAGCATCGTCGAGCGGGTGAGCCAAGCCGGCTTCGAGGTGACCCGCGCGGAAGGAAGCATGCATGTCAATGGTCACGTGTGGAAGCTTCTCACGATCCCGAGCCGGCGTGCCTGGCCACTCATGGGGCCCGCTGTCGACGCCCTCCGTTGCACTTCGTTGTCCCTGCTGCCGTACCGGCTCATTCGTGCCACCGACGCCATGATGGACGCCCTGGGTTTCGGCGCGCGGCAGGCGCTCGTCGTCGCGCGCCGGGTCTGAAGGAGGAGCCACCCTACGCGCGCGCCGTCGAAACGGGGCTACTGGAGGAGGGCGAGGAACGCGCCCGCGGCCACTGCCGAGCCAATGACGCCTGCGACGTTTGGTCCCATGGCGGCCATCAGCGGGTTCACGCGACCGTCCGTCTCGTCGCTGACGACCTTCTGGACCACGCGCGCGGCCATGGGCACCGCCGACACGCCAGCAGCTCCAATCGCAGGGTTCATGCGTTTCCCAGCCGGGAGGAAGAGGTTCAGGAGCTTCGCGAAGAGCACCCCACCGGCTGTGCTGAAGCTGAACGCTACGGCCCCGAGGAGGAGTATCTTCAAGGTTGCGAGGTTCAGGAAGTGAGGGGCGTCCATGGTCGCACCGACGGAGAGCCCGAGGAAGATCGTGACGATGTCGATGAGCGGGCCGCCCGCGGTCTTCTTCAGGCGCTCGGTGACGTTGCACTCCCTCAGCAGGTTGCCGAACATCAGCATGCCCAAGAGGGGACCGCTGGAGGGGACCGCCAAGGTAGCGATCGCTCCCGTGATGATTGGGAAGAGGATGATTGCCGGCCTGCTGACGGCGCGGGCTTGGGGCATGTCGATGGCCCGCTCCTTGCGCGTCGTGAGCATCCTGATGATGGGTGGCTGGATGATTGGCACCAGGCTCATGTAGCTGTAGGCAGCCACGGCGATGGGGCCGAGCAGGTGCGGTGCCAATTTGCTGGCCAGGAAGATTGATGTGGGGCCGTCAGCGCCACCAATGATCCCAATCGATGCGGCTTCCTGGGCCGTGAAACCGAGCAGATAGTAGGCGCCCAGCGCTGCCATGAAGATGCCGAGCTGAGCCGCGGCTCCCAGGAGGAACGTGATGGGCCGCCCGAGGAGGGGACGGAAGTCCGTCAGGACGCCCACTCCCATGAAGATGATAGGTGGCATCAATTCGGTCTTGATGCCGTTCCTATAGATGAAGTTCATGATCCCTGCATCGTAGGCGCCCATCTCCGCGAGCGGCAGATTGGCGAGCAGAGTACCGAACCCTATGGGAATGAGCAGCAGCGGCTCGTACCCCTTGGTGATGGCAAGATAGATGAGCACCCCGGCGATGACGAACATGCCGAGATTGCCCAGGGTCAGCGAGGCGAAGCCCGACTGAACCAGGAGTTCGAGAGCAGCCATGAGTGGGGGACCTTCGGCTCAGATGGTCATGATGGGCATCGAGGAGTCCACCTCGTCGCCGATGCGCGCGGAGACCTCTTTGACGATCCCGTCGCACTGGGCCTTGATGTCGTGTTCCGCTTTCATCGCCTCGACGACGGCAAGGGTTTGACCCTTCTTGACGGTGTCACCGACCTTGACCTTGATGTCCACAAGCTGGACTGCACCCCCGAAGTTGCTGAAGACGGGAGTACCGCCAGAAGCAGGGGAAGCGACGGCCGTCGGGGCGGGGAACGCCGCAGGAGCGCCGACTGCGCTGGCCGCGGGATCGCTCGCGTCGGCCGCGGACAGCGGCTCCAGCGTGACGGTGAAGGTGCGCGTCGAGCCTCCCTCGGTGACAATGCAGCGGGAGGAGATGGGCCCCGCGGGTGTGGCGAGAGCCGGAGCGGCGGCCGGCGGCGGAGCGCTCACAGGCGCTGAACGAGGCTCCTCCTTCTTCTTCAGGGGGATGTCTATCTTCGCCTTGCCCTCGAGCAGCCGGATTCCTTCGTTCAGTTCCATCCGCTTGCCGGGGACCATTGCTGCGAGCACGAGGAACGTGTTCTTGTCGGTGACGGCCAAGCCCCGCTCGCGAAGGGCATCCTGGGCTGCCTGGATGTTCTTGGGAGCAGCCTCCAGCGGGTCGCCTTCGAATGGTTCGAGATTCAGCTGTTCGCTCGCGACCTTGACGACCGCGGGGTCGGGGAGAAGCGGCGTCTTCCCGAAGTAACCGAGCACGGCGCGCCCGTAGCCAGCTTCAATCTTCTTCCACCGACCGTACATCACGTTGTTGAAGGCCTGCAGCCAGTACTGCTGGCTTCCCGGAGTCACGCTCGTCCACGCTCCACCTGCCTCGACCACGACGGGGAACTCGGCCAACACCTCGCCGTATTTGTGGAGAATACCGGCTTTCACCATCATGTGTACGTTCGGTCCGATGGCGCCGCCCGGCATGGGAAAGCCCACCACGCGGGCATCTGGCGTCGTGGTCGTCGGGTTGAAGGCGTAGTCCTTCATGAGCTCGTCGAGCATCGGCTCCAGCATTGCGGCCTTCTCGACGTCGATGTCCAGCGAGTAGCCGGTGCCTTTCAAAGCGTGGGCCAGGGACCTGAGATCCGGCTGCACCGTGCCGCTCGCCATTGGCCGAATCGACAGGTCGACGCCATCCGCTCCCCCCGCGATCCCAGCCATGTACTGGGCAACGGCGATGCTGGCGGTATCGTGAGTATGTAGCCAGAGCGGCATCTCGGGCGGCATGACTGCCTTCAGACCCTTTGCGGTCTCGAAGACGGTCTTGGGGTCCGTAGTGCCGCTGGCGTCCTTGAGGCAAATGCTGTCGACCTTGATGTCGCTGCGGAGGATCTGCTTGCCTATGTTGATGTAGAATTCGGCTGTGTGGACCTTGTCCGAGTGAAAGGGCAGGCCCATCATCGCAACGCAAACCTGGTGGTGCATGCCCGCGTTGACGATCGGACGCCCCGTGCTCACGAGGTTCCGGACGTCATTCATGTAGTCGAAGTTGCGGTCGATGGTCGTTCCGTACTCGCGCATCAACTTCGCTTGCAGGTCTAGCCCCTCGATCGCCTGGGTCGTCAGCGTGACCCCCGACACCGAGCGGGTCAGGATCTGGAGGTCCTTGTCCCTGCCGACGGTGTCTCGAATCTTGCCCATGTCTTCGAAGGGGTCCTCGCCGAGATAGAAGAGCGGCGCCTGGTAGCGTGCCCCGCCACCGAACTCGAAGTGTTGGACTTTCACTTCGTGTGCGGCCACCTCCATCGCGGGGAGAAAGTCTTGGAGGCGGACCTTGCCACCGAACGCGCTCTGCAGCCCGTCACGAAAGGTCGTCAACATGACGCGGATTTTCTTCGGAGTGGAGGTAAAGATCATCGTACTTCCTCGATCCTGGTGACCTTCATCCCTGGGTAGGCGGCGGTCGCGGTGGTGGTAATAGCGGCGAGCAAGGTGGCGTCCGAGCCCGCTGCCTGAAGGGGGCGAGTCGACGTCGAGGTGGGCTTCCCGGGAAATAGGCTCGTGATGGCCTTCATCACGAGCGCGAGCGCAGTCAGGAGCGCAAAAACGCTCGTGAATGCGGTGAGGCACATGGCGGCCAAGTCGGGGGAATTCATCTCGTGACTCCTCGGGTCAGGCCTTTTAACAGAACCTGCCGGGAAGGGGCATCCCAAAGAGGGGATCAACCCTCGATGAGCCGACGAAAAATCTGCGTAGCTTGCTCTTGGGTCGAGCCCGTCGCGTGCCGCTGCCGGGAGATGGAATCAGGGGCGTCAAGTCCTACGCACCCGCCGGAGGTGGGCAATTCGTACTAGTTTCCCGCATCTCAGGGTTTCGGCGGCGGCACTCGGCGCATGCGCCCGGCTGCAGGCATGGTAGATTCTTCAGCCCAACCGATGGAATCGAACCTCTGGGTCGAAATCCTGCCCCAGCCCGATGATTGCACCTGTGGGCCAACCTGCCTGCATGCGGTGTATCGCTACTACGGCGACGAGATCACGCTCGAAACAGTCATCACCGAAACGGCGCGGCTCGATGACGGCGGGACGTTGGCGGTATTGCTGGGGTGCCACGCCCTGAGTCGGGGCTACCGTGCCACGATTTACACCTACAACGTGTCGATCTTCGATCCCACGTGGTTCGTCGACACTACGGCCATACCACAAAAGCTCGCCGAGCAGCAGCGCGCCAAGCACGGCCGGAGGAAGCTCGGCACGGCGACTCGCGCCTACCAGCGCTTCGTGAGCGCTGGCGGGAAGCTGCGCTTCGAGGACCTGACGGCCTCTCTGATCCGGCGACACCTCTTGCGCGGACGTCCCTTGTTGACGGGGCTGAGCGCGACCTACCTGTACCGGTCGGCGCGGGAGATCACGCGCGCCGACGGCAGCCTCGAGTTCGACGACGTTCGTGGCGAGCCCCAGGGCCACTTCGTGGTTCTCTGCGGCTACGACAAGCCGCAGCGCACGGTCTTGGTGGCGGATCCTTGGGCGCCGACCACCCCGCCTCGATCCAGGCACTACTGGGTCGGCATCGACAGGCTGTGCAACGCAATCCTCCTTGGAGTTATCACGTACGATGCGAACTTGCTCGTTGTGGAGCCGCCCGTCTCTGGAGTCCCCTAGATGCAGGCCTTGATCGTAGTAAACAATCCCGCACTGTGGCCCTTCCACATCCCAGGGGTGCAGGTCATTGGTGCCAAGGAGTACCTCGTCAGGTCCGAGTACTCCGGGATGCGAGGTGTCCAGGTTTTCAACCTTTGCCGCTCGTATCGCTACCAGAGCCTTGGGTACTACGTTTCTCTCCTGGCGGCAGCGCGCGGGCACCGTCCCGTTCCCAGCGTTACCACGATCCAGGATATGAAGAGCGCCGAGCTCGTCCGGATCCGCTCCGACGAACTGGATGAGCTCATTCAGAAGAGCCTGGCGGGGATTGGCGCCCAGCAGTTCGTGCTTAGCATCTACTTTGGCCGTAATCTTGCCAAGCGGTACGACCGGTTGGCCCTGAAGCTGTTCCAAATCGTCTATGCCCCCTTGGTCAGAGCCAGCTTCATCAAGGGGCGGGATGGTCGCTGGAGCATTCAGGGAGTGCAACCGATCAGCGCCGACGACATCCCTGAGAACCATCGCGATTTCGTGCTCGACGTAGCGACGCAGTACTTCGCTCAGCGGCGCTGGACACAGCCAAAGAAGCGACCGGCGCGGTGGGACCTCGCCATCCTCGTCAATCCCGGCGAGGTCGAGCCCCCCAGCGACAAGGTTGCGCTCTCACGCTTCGTGCGTGCGGCGCACAACCAGGGAATGAGCGTCTCCTTCATCGGCAAGGACGATTATGCGAACGTTGCCGAGTTCGACGCCCTCTTCATTCGGGAAACGACGGCCGTCAATCACCATACGTATCGTTTCGCCCGGCGCGCAGCGGCTGAAGGAATGGTCGTCATCGACGACCCCGACTCGATCCTGAAGTGCACGAACAAGGTCTACCTTCAGGAGGTCCTCGAGCGCAGCCGCATTGCCACGCCGAAGACGCTCATCGTGCATCGCGAGAATCTGCGGCGGCTGCCGGAAGTCCTGGGCCTGCCTTGCATCCTGAAGCAGCCGGACAGCGCCTTCTCTCAGGGCGTGACGAAGGCGAGCACCATCGACGAGCTACACGAGAAAGGGGAGGCACTCTTGGCCCGGAGCGAGCTCATCATTGCCCAGGAGTTCGTGCCTACGGAGTTCGATTGGAGGGTTGGAATCATTGACGGAGAAGCTGTCTGGTGCAGCAAGTACTTCATGGCCCCGAACCACTGGCAGATCATCAAGACCGAAGGGACGACACGACAAAACGGCAGCGTCGAGACAGTGCCGGTTGCTGCTGCCCCCGCGGGAGTCGTTCGAACGGCGCTACGCGCGGCTGCGCTCGTGGGCAAGGGGCTCTACGGCGTCGACGTGAAGGTGCTCGGGAAGCGCGTGCTAGTGATGGAGGTGAATGACAATCCGTCCATCGAAGGAGGCTATGAGGATGCGGTGCTGAAGGATGCGCTCTATGAACGGATAATGAGCATCTTCCGAATGCGCTTGGAGGCTCAGCAGCAAGGCGGGGTGAGGCGATGAACGATGCGCCACCCGCTCGGGTCGTACCGCGCCGCCTAGGGCTCTTCGAAGGCTACGGCGTCGAGATCGAGTACATGGTCGTCGACTCGCGGGCGCTAGCCGTCGCCCCCATCACGGACGAGTTCCTGAAGGCGTTGGCCGGGCGGGTCGTGAGCGCTTGCGCGCAGGGACCCGTGACGTGGTCGAACGAGCTGGCGCTACATGTCGTCGAGCTCAAGTCGAGCGGTCCGGTTGCTGACCTGCTCGCGCTGCCATCGGCTTTTCAACAGGCCGTGAGCCGCGCGGCGTCGACGTTGGAGGTGATGGGCGCTCGGCTGCTCCCCACTGCCATGCACCCGCTGATGGATCCGTTTCGGGAGACAAGGCTCTGGCCTCATGGCGACGCCGAAATCTACGCTGCCTTCGATCGCATCTTCGATTGCCGTGGGCACGGGTGGTCCAATTTACAGAGCGTGCACCTGAACCTGCCGTTCTTGGACGACGACGAGTTCGGTCGCTTGCACGCGGCCACGCGAGCCGTGTTGCCGCTCCTACCAATGCTCGCTGCCTCCTCTCCCATCGTGGAGGGACGGGTAACGGGCACCTTGGACAACCGCTTGCGGTTCTACCGGGAGAACTGCCGAAGGCTCCCCAGCGTCACGGGAACGGTGATACCGGAGCCCCTGTTTGATCAGGATTCCTACGGGCGGGGCGTTTACGACGCGATCAGGGGGGAGCTTGCGCCCCACGCTGGGGCAGAGGAGCTCGACCCAGTCTGGGTGAACGCGCGCGGGGCCATCGCCCGCTTCGACCGTGGCAGCATCGAGATTCGCCTGCTGGATAGCCAGGAATGCGTCCAGGCTGACATCGCCATTCTTGCTGCTACGAGCGCCCTCGTACGAGGTCTGGTCGAGGAGCGCTGGTGCACGGCCAAGGCCCAGCGGGCCCTCGATACACACGCTTTGGCGGCCGTGCTGAGCCAGACAATCGAAGGAGGAAGTGAGGCCAAGCTCGAGCCGGCTCCGCTGCTGGCGTGCCTCGGGCTACCATCGCGTACACTGAGTGGGCGCGACCTTTGGCGTCTGGTGATCGAACGCCTCCTCGCCGAGCATCTCCTCGTCGACGACCCGGGTTTCGTGGCCCCGCTCGAGCTCATCTTGCAGCACGGGTGCTTGGCGCAGCGTCTCGTGACCGGGCTCGGCCGCGAACCGGCACGCGAGGCAGTCGTGGAGACCTATCGCGAACTCGGAGATTGCCTCGTTGACGGTCGCTCCTTCGTCCCGGGTTGATGGTCCGCGCCGAGCATCGTTTGCCCGGAGTACCATTCCAGCAGGAGGGCGATCGAGAAGCCGAACCCAACGGCCAGAGACACCAGCAGCCACGTGAGGGGATGCGAGAGCACCTGCGGCACGCTGGCCGTGTTCGCTGGAGCTCGGCGGGAGAGGGCGCCATGCTCGGAGGCATTGGCGAGATGACCCCGCGACGTGGCAGTGGGGACGGTGTCCGGACCTATGAGAGAGTGGGGAGGGAATGCGGCCGAATCGGGGACGCGCTGCCGATCGAGCCCCCAGGAGCCAGGCGCCACGGTTGACGGTGCCTGCGAGCTGAGCGTAGCTGGGAGCGAGCTTCCCGCTCGATGTGGCCGGAACGGTAGCAGCAGGTGATGAAACGCCTCGACGCTATCGGGTCGATCCGTGCGCTCACGGCTCAACGCGCGGTGTACCACGCCTGCCAGCTCGCCCGGGACGTTCGCGCTGCGCTCCCAAAGCGGCGTGCAACGACCATAGAGTATTTCCTGCATCAGTCGGTGGGGTGAATCCGCCGTGAACGGCGGCACGCCAGACAAACAGTGATAGAGAACGGCAGCCAGCGCGTACACGTCCGCGCGGGCGTCGAGGGACTCGGCGTCCCGCAGCTGCTCGGGCGCAATGTAGTTCAGCGTGCCGAGTACGCTCTTGCGCATCGTCAGCAGTGAGCCTTCAGCAACCTTCGCGATTCCCAGGTCCAGCACCTTGACCCATTCGGCGCCCTCCAAGGTGCGACAGACGAACAGGTTCGACGGCGTGATATCGCGGTGCAGTACACCTGCCAGATGGACCGCTGTGATGCCCGCACAAGCCTGCGCGATGAGCTCTACCGACCGGAGCACCGTCAGACGCCCTTCGGCGAGGAGCTTGCCGAGATCTTGGCCGTCGAGGTACTCGATCACCAAGAACGGAGAGCCGTCTTCGTGGCTGCCGAAGTCGATGGCGCGAACGACATGGGCGCTCTTGAGCCGGGCAAGGATCTCTCCTTCCCGCTGAAGCCGCCGTCTCATCGTCGCATCCCGGGCAAAGCGCGAGGCCAGGCACTTTAGCACCATGGACTCGCCGCTCAGCAGGTGCCGCACCTTGTACAGGTGGCACATGCCGCCTTGGTGCATGTGGTGGAGGACCTCATAGCGTCCTCCGACGAGGTCGCCGGAGCTCATGCACCCAGCCAACATCATGGGGTGCTGTCTCGTCGCGGCGGATGCAGCTGGGTCTCCAGATCCGCGGTGAGCCATGCTGGGAGGCAATCACCGTCGAGGCGAGCGGCCTGCTCATGGGTCAGCAGTACCTCCCGCGCGAGCGCTCGCAGTTCGCGAACATTGCTGGGCCAGCGATAGAGGCACAAACGCTCGACACAGCGTGATGACAAATCCGGTGGGCGGGCCGCGGCCTGTTCGCGCAGAAAGTGTCGAAAGAGCTGTGGAATGTCACCGATGCGCTGTCTTAGCGAGGGAACGCGTATCTCCAGGCCATGGAGCACCTCGTAGAGCGCGCTCGTCAAGGCGCCGCGACTCACGGCTTCCGTCAGCGGGACCGGTGAAGTGGAGATGCACCGCGGTGCCGTCGGCTCCTCAGCGTTGGTCCGCAGCATTTGGGCGAGGGCGTCCTGGGTGTGCGGCATGAAGTCCGTGACACCACGTAGCAACAGGGTCCCCCGCGCTGCCTGCGTCCAGAACGCCCGGAGGGTTCCGTCCGACGGGTTTCGCGCACCCGCATCTGCGTCGCCCGCGACGTCGCGCCCAGACAACTCGACCAATGCACCGGGACGTCCGCTTCTGCCATGGATCGCGTGGGCTGCTGCGCGCTTGCCCACGCCTGGAGGGCCACAAAGACCGATGGGGTGGGGGGTGCCGGCGAGCTGCCACCCCGGTGCCAACGCGCGATCCAAGGCGGGGCCTCCGAGGAGATCCGGAGCGAGGGCCCGGAAAGGCGGCTTCTCCGCGAGGTCCGCCGTCTCTACGACGCCCACCCAGTCACCGAAGCGAAGCACGTCATGGGGTGTGAGAGCGGCCCTCCGTACGCGGACCCCATTGATCAAGCTTCCGTTCCTGCTGTCGAGGTCCTCGATGAGCCATACGGGGCCGTCTGGAACCAGTCGCGCGTGACGGCGCGACAGCGACTGGCCGCCGAGCACCAGGTCGCACCCCTCGACGCGGCCGATCACGAGGACCCGATCATGGTTCAGCCGTACCACGAAGTCGCGTGGCCACAGCCAGTGCACCGAAAGGGCGAGGGCGCCGTCGCTCGATTCGACGACGGTAGTGTTCGCGTCGCGCCCGTCGTCAGGGGGGGCCTGGGCCGAGCGATCACGGAGTGGTCCGCTCAGCTCCTCGACGGGCGCAACGAACTGGTAGCCGTAACCACGACGCGTGGAGATGGTATGCTGTTGCTCCCCAGTATCGCCCACGAGCTTTCGTGTTTCCTTCGCAAGGCGTCCGATCGAAGCCTGCGCCACCACGATGCCGGGCCACAGGTGACTGCGGAGCTCGTCGTGCGTCACGAGGCGGTCGCGGTGGACGAGCAGATGCGTCAGAAAGTCGAGCACCTTTGGCTCGACGTTGACGATAGTCCCGCCACGTCGGAGGGTGCGATTCCCCAGCTCCAGCTCGAACTGGCCGAAGCGGAATCCTACGCATCGTTCCGAACCGCTCATGCCGATTCCTCTTATAGCCCCAAAACCTTGGACGACGTGCCACCGAGGACCGTGCGAGAGGGCGCCAACTGCACCTGCTTCTGGTTTTGGGACGCGAGCCTGTCGTTACCCTGTGCCGGATGGCTGACCATCCGTTGGCGGGTTGCGTCCTGCGGTGCCACCCGGTTCCGCGCAACCTTCGCGCCTACTGGGACTCGTCAATGACTACGAATTCCACACGTCTATTCGAGGAGCGCGCCCCTTCGGACGTGCCGTCCTCGAGGGGTCGGCTTTCTCCGAATCCCCGAGCCTCCAAGCGTCGGGGGCTCACGCCTCTGTCCACCAAATAGCGGCGCACGGCATGTGCACGCTGCTGACTCAACCGTTGGTTCACCTCGGCGGGCCCCGTGTCGTCCGTGTGTCCTTCTATCTGGACCCGCAGGCCTGGATGCGCCTTGACGGTGAGGGCCACCTGATCGAGCAGTTCGTGGGAGTCCTGGCTGATCTCGGAGGAGCCGTGTTCGAAGTGCACGGGGTCGAGAATTTTGAAGCGGCCCTCCTCGTAGATGACTCGCGGATCCCCGTAGTCCGGGCAACCATCCTCGTCATCCACTCCATTGATTGTTTCCTTGGCATCCGGACATTCGTCGTCCCAGTCCGCGACGCCGTCGCGGTCTCCGTCGGGGTCCTCCTCAGGACAGCCATCACCGTCCTGGTAGCCGTCGCGGTCCTCCGCCATCTCGGGGCAGGGGTCTTCGTCGTCCGCGATACCGTCGTAGTCCTTGTCGTGAGAGGTTGGACGGTAACGCACACCTGCGAAGACGCGCACGGTGGGCACGCCGTAGCCGGGAAGGATGCCGATGCCCGGCCCGCCCATGAGCTCCCATTCAGGCGTGGGCTCATGACGCACGTAGAGGAAACCTTCCAGGGGCAGCTCCTCTGCGTCCCTTTGGGAGAGGCCAACGCCGCCGTTGAGCTCGACCCCGAGCTCCGTCTTGCCTTCGAAACCGCCGAAGCGGTAGCCAAGTGCTGCCGCATATACGAACTCGCTGCCCGCCTCCACGTTTGCGAAAGTACTCGTCTCCCGAATGGCAGCCCCAGCATTGAACCCGAGGCGGATACCACTGCCGAAGCGGTGATCGAGGATGGCCTTTGGAACGAACGTTACGTTCCTTTCACCACCCGCGAAATCCCCTGTGTGCGTCGGTGCGCGGACCTCCGCGACGAGCGCCAGCCCGAGCGGATCGACGCGGTCGTCGAGGAGCCGCAGCTTCGGAACCACGCGGACGTCCCCAATGCCTGCGAACGATGGATCGTAGTCTCCTTGCTGTGCCACGAAGACAGGTAAGTCAACGCCCAAGGTGAATGGCTTGGCGAGAGTCACCGAAGCCAGTGCGTCGAAGCCTAGCCGTCCCCCAACGATTTCGGAGCGCACGTCCCCATCGGCATTCGCAATGACGAGGGGATTCAGGCCGTAGTTCAGAAACAGGCCGAACTCCCAAGGGTCGGCGGTATTCCGGAGCCCGGAGCCTTCCGCGGTAACCCATCCATCCGGGGTCACTGCCGGCTTGAAGCGCTCTGCATCGACCTGCGCGCTGGCCGCGCCACACAGCGTGACCCCAAGGACTGCGCACAAGAACGGGAAGGACTTATGCATTGGTTCCTCCGACTACCCCGCGAGCAGTGCCCGCGCCAGTGTGGCGCTGGCCCCTGCGTTGGCCACGTCGTCTGCTCAGCAGCAGGACGCTCGAGGCCCCTAGGATGACGCCAAGGAGCGAGGGGCGTTGCGATGTGACAGTGCAGCGGAACGCGCCACCGCTCACCTCCTCGCCTTCCTCCAGGGAGAGTCCTGCAGCGCCGCCTCCGCCGTCCCCTCGACCGCTATCGCCACCGGCTCCTGCCGTGTCCGAGCTCGGGACACACAGTCCGTCTGGACCGCAGAGGGCGTTCGGCCCGCAATCACTGCCATTGGGTGTGCACGCGACGCATTCACCGCCGTCGCAGACGAGTCCATCGCAGTCCTCGCTGTCGTCGCATTCAGCGCCGCCAGCTGCGACGCAGCGGCCGTCGACGGTGCAGATCTCGTCATCGCGGCAATCGGGGTCGTCCTCGCACGCGCGGGGAAGCGCACAGTGGCCGTCGACGCACAAGCCCCAGAGCGGGCAGTCGTCGTTGCGACTGCACTCGGCAGGAACATAGGGGTCCAACACGCCGTCAGAATCGGTATCCGCAGCGATACACTGGTTCTTTTCCCCCAGCTCCTGATCGCCGTCACCAGCGCCATCGTCATCCGTCACGGAGCGAACGAAGAGCCGTGAGGCGCAGCCGTCCGTGGTGCCAATGGCCGCCAGGTCGACCTCCACCTGGAGGTAACCGTGGCGCGATTCTCCCAGCTGAAGGGGATCGACGTCGGTGCCCCGCGACTGCTCCGCTCGTCCATCCGGGATGGCTGCCTCGACGTACCCGAGCTCAGCGTCCGACCAGTCCCAGATGGTGGGTTCGGGGACGGCCGCCGTGAGGACCACGACGTGTTCGTAGCCTCCGGACGAAGGATCGTCGTCGAGGCGCGGATCGAGGGTAGCGCCGTGCGCTGGACCACCCGTCGAGGGATTGGCGTCGGAGTCGATGAACAGGAATAGCTTCAGGGCGGTTGGAGGCTGATTCTCACTCGAGACATAGACGCGCAGCCACAGCCTTCCGGACGCCGTGTCCACATAGGCGCTGCGAAGGTCATGGCCCTGCTCGACGGCTGTGAAGATGCCGAGGCCGTCGCCTGCCACATCTTCTGAGCCGAATGGCCAGCCCGACTCGCCTGTCTGGTCGACCTCGAGAATGTCCGTGACTCGGGGTGTCTGACGCGCGTTGGTCCAACTTTGGGCGTTGGCGCTCGCCGCTGTGAGCGTAAGCCCGACGATTGCGGCGGAAACGAGGCTGATGGGATGATGCATGATGCTACCCTCGGCGATGCGAGCGGCACTCTACCAGCGGAGCCCGCGACGGATCCACCATGTGCCGCCGTTTGGGCAGGGCTTGTCGGGCAGCCGGCGCGTGACGCGACGGACAGTGCTCGAGTCGCGGCGTTTTTACTCGCCCGCCCTTACGCCAGTCGTGCTGTGGCGCTATGGTGGCCCGGTCGCTCGGGGCGCGCGCTCAGGACAGCACGCTGAGATGAACCCGTGGAACCTGATCCGGTTCGGACCGGCGTAGGAAAGCGGCGCTCCATGAGCGTGGTCCCTGCGTTCGTTTGCGAACCAGATCGCCAGACGCTCAGGAGAAACGATGAACCGTTGGCAACTGCCACTCAGAGGCGCCCCGAACCCGGCATCGGCGGGGGCCGGAACGAACCCTGGTTCCTTCGCACTCGGCGCAGAGATCGGAAGCGCCCGGGCATTCTCGTCGCCCGACACGCCTGGAATGCCGCCTGTCAGTGAGAAGACGGCATGGGATTTCCTCCCTCCGGGCTGGCGTCGTGACGGAGTGTATGCCGTGGCACCCGCGGGATTCGAGCCGAGGACGCAGTTAGAGTTTGCTCGTCTCGGTGTCGTCACTCCACAGATGCAACGCATCGCCGAGCGCGAGCCGCATCTGAGCCCCGAACAGGTGCGGAACGAGGTCGCGGCGGGCCGCATGATCGTCCCGGCGAACCGTGTCCACTTGGGTTACCAGCTCGACCCCATGGCAATTGGGCGTGCGTCGCGCACCAAGATCAACGCCAACATGGGCGCTTCGCCGGTTTCCTCGAGCATGTCCGAGGAGGTCGACAAGCTGAAGTGGGCGGAGCGCTGGGGCGCTGACACGGTGATGGACCTCTCGACGGGCGGGGACCTGGAAGCATGCCGTGAGGCAATCCTCCGAAGTAGCACGGTACCTATCGGCACGGTGCCCATCTACTCGATGATCATTGGTCGCAAGATTGAGGACCTCACGCCAGAGGTCATCCTTGAGACGCTGCGGGCTCAGGCACGTCAGGGGGTCGACTACTTCACGATCCACGCCGGTGTCCTCCGAGACCACCTGCCACACGTCAAAGATCGCCTCATCGGCATCGTGAGCCGAGGCGGCTCCCTGCTCGCGAAATGGATGCTGGTGCACGAACAGGAGAACCCCATGTTCACGCACTTTGACCAGATTTGCGAGATCATGCGCGAGTATGACGTGAGCTTCTCCCTCGGAGACGGCCTCCGCCCGGGCGGGCTCGCCGATGCCAGCGATACCGCGCAGCTCGCCGAGCTCGAAACCCTCGCCAGGCTGACCGAGAGGGCCTGGAGGCATGGCTGCCAAGTGATGGTCGAAGGTCCGGGACATGTGCCTTTCGACCAAATAGAGTTCAACATGAAGCTGCAGCGAGCTCTGTGTCACGGAGCTCCCTTCTATGTGCTCGGTCCGCTAGTGACGGATACTTTTCCTGGTTATGATCACATAACGAGCGCTATCGGCGCGACAGCAGCCGGGTTTCATGGAGCTGCCATGCTCTGCTATGTGACTCCCAAGGAGCACGTGGGTCTCCCCAAGCGCGAGGACGTCAAGCAAGGATGCATCGCGTACAAGATCGCGGCGCACGCCGCGGACGTGGCCCTAGGGATCCCCGGTACACGTGACTGGGACGATGACCTGACCAGGGCGCGCGCCGCCCTCAATTGGGAGAAGCACTTTGAGCTGTCCTTCGACGAGGACACCGCGCGCGCGTTTCACGACGAGGATTTGGACGTCGACACCGACTTCTGTGCGATGTGTGGCCACGACTGGTGCGCCGTACGAATCAGCAAGGAGATTGCCGAGTTCGGTAGCGGGAAGGCCACGGGCTTCGAGCGCGATCGGGTCATGCAGTCTCCGGCGTTGAGCGCGGAGCAGCGCGCCATCCTGGAAACCCGAGGCGTCTTGAGCCCTGCAGAGATCCATCGGCTGGCTTCCAAGACTCGGCGCGCGGTGGCCGGTCAGCAATCCGAGAAGGCCAGTTGTCACAGCGATCTCGTGGACGGCGAGAATGCCCGGGAGATCCAACAGCAGCTCGTTCAACTCAGAGCGAAGTCCGCTCCCGCGGCGGAGTAGCGGGGCAGGCGTCCCGCGCGAACTGCGGCACGGCCGAGCCCCCTTGACGCAGGTAGGTTACCCGGTTTGGCAGCTCTTCGACGGCTGACTTCTGGCTTCGTTTGCGCACGCCTCCCTTCGGTGACACAGCAGAGCCCGAATCGCCGGGAGCCGTTCTGTGGGTGCAATCGCTGGATCACTGACCTTCACGAAATTCCACGTCCGAGGAGAGCTCCCTGACGACTTCAGGAACTCGTTCATGCGGCGCATCCGTCATCGTGTCTTTCGTCCGCTATCGCCGGAATCGGACGAGGAGGAGCGCTATGGCTGGTGCCGTGTGGCGAGCCCCCTCGAACTCGAGCTGCGCCATGACTCCGTCTATAGCGGCAGCTATCTATCCTTGGCGTTCCGCGTCGATCGCTGGCGGCTGCCGCATGCGCTGCTCTCCGCACACCTGGTGGAGGCCGAGCGGGAGCTCCTGGAGAAGAAAGGTAAGGAGCGCCTGGGGAGGACTGAGAAGCAGGAGCTCAGGGCAAGAGTCGCGCTGTCCCTCAAGCGGCAGCTCCTACCCCACATGCAGAGCTATGATTTTTGCTGGAATCTCGACTCCGGCGTGGCCCGCTTCTGGAGCCATTCGAAGGGCCTGCAAGAGCGGCTCGCAGCGCTCTTCGATGCGACCTTCGGGATGGAGCTAGCCGTGGACAGCCCTTACGTTGCTGCTCTGCAGCGGGGCCTCTCCGCAGAGCAGAAGGCTGCACTGAACCGAGCGGAGCAGACTCCGTTTCACGCGGCGCCCCTGCCGAAGGAGGGGTGATGGACCTCGTCGATCGTATCGAGACGACTCGCTTCATCGGGGTCGAGTTTCTCAGCTGGCTATGGTTCAAGGTGGAGCTGTTCGATGGCAGTTTCGACCTTGCTGACGGGCGACGCGCCGACCTGTGGGTCGACACTCGTCTCGTTCTCGCGCTGTGGACCGCCCCCACCGAGAAGGCGACTCTGAGCGGAATGGCGCCCAGCACCGGCGCGGAAGCGACCGCGGCCCTGCAGCAAGGAAAGGTGCCGGTAAAGGCTGCGCTGCGGCTCATCGTCGACGAGAACGAGTACGCATTCTCCTTCGACGCCCAACGCTTCGCTCTCTCGGGCGTCAGGATGCCAGCCCTGACTGCCGCTGAGTCGGAGGAACGCTTCTTGGAACGAATGATGCTCCTCGAGAAGCTGGACGAGGTTTGGGTGAGCCTCTACGATGAGTTCCTATCGCTCCGCTTGTCGGGCCTGTGGGAGTCGGAGGTGGCACCGGCGATGCGCGAGTGGGTCCAGGGCAGGCTCACGCTGTCACCGGACAGCTATGCTGCGCTGCTCGAGCGGAGCACGCGGACCAAAGCCGCTGTTGCCAGGGACAAACGGCGTTGAGATTGGGCTCGTAGTCAGAGCTTGTCGCGGCGATAAGCAGTCGCCAGGGCGTCAGCATACTCGTTCCAACGGAAGCCCGAGTGCGCCGCGATCCACTGGAGTGACAGCTCTGGGCGCGCCTTGACGATGGCATAGAGTTCCTGAACGAGATCCAGGTTCTTGATGGCGCCGCCCTTGCGTTTCCAGCCGCGTTGCTCCCAACCCTTGGCCCACTCATTGATGCTCTGTACGCAGAGCCGACTGTCCGTATAGAGGATGGCGGTCTGCTGTGGAGGAACGAGAGCGCATCCCCGAATGAGCGCCGTGAGCTCCATCCGGTTGTTCGTGGTCGCGGGTTCGTGCCCGTAGGCTCTCTCCACCACGGTATTGTGTTGGACGTACACGGCGCCCCAACCACCAGGCCCGGGATTCGGTTCAGCGGCGCCGTCCGTAAAGACGCCGTCGACCGGGCCGTCGTGGAAACGCGCAAGGACCTCATCGAGCGTGCAGTTTCGCTCGCGTGACATCCCGGTCTTCGCGTTGCGCGTGGTCGGTTGGACGGTCCGGCGCGACGGGGTGGCCTTCCCCTTGTCACGGCAGTTTCGGCACAGCTTCGGTTTCCACCCCGAATAGCGTGCCAGCACCTGCTCGGGCACTGCGAACTCGGCCCCACAGCTTACACATCGAAACTCGCCCACGATGTCGGCCATAGCATCTAAACCGCCGTTGAGCGCTGTTGGTGTCGCGATCCCGAGCGCAAACCCCAAAACGCTGCAGCGTCCTGCCAGTTCGTGAAGATTGGTTGGTCGGCGGGGCCGCACCCCGGCGCTCTTTCCGGCACGAGGTCCCTTGCGTTAACCTCCAGAACGGCATGGGCAGCAGTAGGCAGCACGCGGGAGCCGCGCCGGACATCCACGCTCGAAGCATTGGCGAGTCTGCGCCTGACTGGCGCAGCGCCCATCCGGTCGTCTGCGAAAAACAAACGCCCACCGACAGCGCGCTCCGCTGCGACCCAGCTGCGGAGGCTGCCGTCTTGCTCCACTGGCGGTGGAGCACTTGGGCCTTCTACCTCGGAGGAGTGGCCATGCCGATCGCGGCTGTCCTCGGTCTATGGATGCCGCAAAGACGAGGCACGCCGTTCTTTGGATTCCTTCCGTTTCTCGTTGCCGTGTTGGTTGCAGGACTCGGGACTGCCGAGCGAGCCGTCTGCCGCTGCCCCCGGTGCCGCGTAACCCTTCGTCACACTTTTCGGGCATGGCACCCCGAGTGTCCCGTTTGTGCGTTTCCAGCGAGGGAACCGAGTCAGTCGATGATGGCGGCGGATTCGGTCGCTGAGCGACGCGCGAATCGGTAGAAGCGCGCCTTGTCGGCAGCAGCGAATTCGCAGGCTCCCCTCCGCGATGTTCAGAGGGATGGAGCTGGCGGCTCGCCGGAGTTGGTCTGCCAGGTACGCGCGGCCTCCGGGGAGGGCACTCGCCACTCCTGTTGTTTCCGAGGGGTCTTTGCCATGACCCCTCCCCCGTGCTTCGCGCGAGGGCCCCACCCCAAGATGCTCGGCCAATCGTCGAGGTGCTCGACAATTGCGCTCGCCGATTCAGCTCTCGTCGAGCAGGCCGCGCAGGCGTGCGGGAGAGATCTCGTAGTGCTTGCGGCAGTACTCGCAGTCGATCTCGAGCACCTGCGAGCTTGTGGAGAGCTCCTGGAGCTCGTGACGCCCCAAGGTCGCGAGGGCGCCCATCACTCGAAGCTCGCTGCACCAGCACTCGGCTTGCACGTTGCTCGAACCCGTCTGAGTAAAAGGCATACCCCAGAGTAGCTCGCCGAGCAGCCATTCTGGGCTGAAGCGCTCGTCTGCGAGCTGCTCGCGGAGGCCTGTATAGTCGCGCAGACGCTCGAGCATGATCGAGAGATGCGCCCTGTTCAGATCGGGCAGGAGCTGAACTACGAAACCAGCGGCCTTGACGACGCGGTCACCGTCGAAGCGGGAGCCGATCCCCACTACACTCTCTATTTGCTCGGACCGATGCATGTAGAGCATGAACGCTTCCGCCAGCCCTGCGGCTCCATCGAGCTCGATGAGCCCTTGGCTTATCTGTCCATTTTGGAGCGTGCGCATGACCTGGAGAGACGCGCCGCTCCCGAGGGACGTCGAGCTGCGCTCGGCGGCGAGCTGAACCACTCCCCGCGTGGCGCCCGAGGGGTGAGCATCGGCTACGATGCTTGCCTTGCCGTCAGTCCCTCGGAGTATCCATTGGACGCGGAGCTCCGGGGACATTGTCTCGCGGAAGAGAACGGCGCTCGTGAGCAGATCTGCGAGGTGCGCGGCGGTTGGAAGCACCGCCTTCTGGAGCGACACGACGTCCCTCGTCGTGAGGGTCGTTTCTGCGACGATGACTCGGAACATCGAATCATCGGTCATCGCCCTGAGCACCCGGTCCGACATGGCGACGCGAAGCCTAGTGCCCGGCCGCTCACCGAACAAACGGAAACGGGTGCTTCGACGCGCCGCGTCTGCGGGAGGCGATGACGAGTTGTGCCTCCTGGCTCAGTGGTGTGTCGTCTCTCCGTCCTCGGGCCCGTCGCCGGGTTCCGCCTCCATGTCGGAGAGCGGCTCGGAGAAGCGGTACTTGCCGGTCAGCCAGTGGTGCAGATCGACGCGGCGGCAGCGGTTCGAGCAGAATGGGCGGTGCTCGAAATCCTCGGAAACGTCCAGCTCGCGACGGCATATCGGGCAGATCAGATGCACAGCCGGTAGCTTCTAGCACCTTTCGCGGATCCGTCGCGTGCGCCCTTGCCCTTCGGCGTCCCACGCGGCAGCATCCCGACCCTCCCAATGACCGAAGTCTTGCTGCTAGAAGTTGGAGTCGAAGAGCTCCCCGCATCATTCGTCCAGGCTGCTATCGAGGCCTTGCCGCGCATCGCGGAGGGGGTGTTGCGAGGGCGCCGGATTGCGCACGGCAAGCTATGGGCCTCTGGGACGCCTCGCCGCCTCGCCCTCCGTGTGGACGACGTTGCCGAACAGCAGACGGACCTGGACGAGGTGGTTACCGGTCCGCCGACCCGCGTCGCGTTCGATGCACAGGGGGCGCCTACCCGGGCGGCCCTGAGCTTCGCGGAGAAGCTCGGGTGCGACGTCGGGCAGCTTCAGCGCCAACAGACGGTCAAGGGCGAGTATCTCGTGGGGCGGCGGCGCGAGGCAGGACAGCCCGCCTTTGGTCTATTGCCGGACGCCCTCCGCGAGATCTGTGCTGCGATTCCGTTTCGCAAATCCATGCGCTGGGCCGACGTCGAGACGCCGTTTGGGCGTCCCGTTCAGTGGTTACTTGCCCTGCTCGGGACCCGAACGGTGGAGTTTACTTTCGCGGGCGTGACGTCGGCCAGCTTCTCGCATGGCCACCGTTTTCTCGCGCCCGACGAGTTCTCCCTCAACCACCCGGACGACTACATGTCGGCCCTGCGGGAGCGCCACGTCATCGTCGACATCGAGGAGCGCCGCGCGTTGATGGTGGAGCGGCTTCACCAGGTCGCGGACCGGCTCTGCGGGCGTCTCATCCCCGACGACTTCCTGCTGGGCGAGAACTGCTGCCTCGTCGAGGATCCCCAGGTATTGGCCGGCGGCTTCGATCCCGCATTCCTCGCATTGCCCGAGCGCGTCATCCTCGGGGTGGCCAAGGGCCACCAACGCTACTTCGGTGTGCGCGACCCAGCGGGTCGCCTCCTCCCGCAGTACCTTGCAGTCATTGGGACCGCGCTGCAGCCGAACACTATCCGTGCGGGGAACGATCGCGTCATGCGCGCGCGCCTCGCTGACGCCGAGTTCTTCTACCAAGAGGATCTGAAGCGCCCCTTGGCCGAGCGTCGTCCCGCTCTCGACGGAGTGGTCTTTCATCAGCGTCTCGGTAGCATTGGAGACAAGGTCCGGCGCATCGAGGCCCTGGCGGCGATCCTAGGCAAAGAGCTGGCGTTGGCCCCCGCGGTGGTGGACGCTGCGTGTGCGGGTCTTGGCCTCGCAAAATGCGACTTGGTGTCCCTCATGGTCGGGGAGTTCCCAGAGCTCCAGGGAGAGATGGGGAGGGCTTACGCCACGGCGCAGGGCGTGGCACGTGACGTCGCCGACGTGATCGCGGAGCATTACATGCCGCGTGGTGCCGAGGACGAGACCGCGGCCAGCGATGCGGGAGCCCTTGCTGCGATGGTCGATCGACTCGACACGCTCGTCGGTTGTTTTGCCGTGGGGCTGGTTCCCACGGGTGCCGCGGACCCACTCGCCTTACGCCGCGCGGCGCTCGGTCTACTCAGGACCATCCTCGATCGCGGCTGGAACCTGAACCTTGCGATGGCTATCGAGGTAGCGCACGAAGGCTACGCTGGGACGCCCCTCGATCTGGATCTCGACGAAACCCGAAAACGCCTGCTCGAGTTCCTGCGTCTGCGCCTGAGGGGATTGCTCCCGGAGCCGCAGGACGTGGTCGATGCATGCCTTGCCGTTGCGCCAGAGCGGCCCTACGACGTCGCGCTGCGAGCCAGAGCTCTAGCGGCCCTCGACGAGCAAACTCGCGCCGGGGTGGGCGAAGTCTTCAAGCGAGCGGCTAACATTGCCAAGGACGCACCGGCCGGGCACGCGCGCTCACCCCTGGAGCTGGACGAAGACGCTCACCCCTCCGAGCAATCCGTCTATGGAGCGCTCGGGGTGCTGCGCGCTACATTGCGGCGCGCCACACAAGCGGGCGACTACGGGAACGCGCTCCGCGCCATCGCCGCATTCGCCCCGACGCTCGGTCAGTTCTTCGATGACGTCTTCGTCATGGTGGAGGAGCGCGCAATCCGCGACAATCGTTTGCGGTTGATGAGGGAAATCCACGAGACGTGCTCGTCATTGGCGAATTTCAACCAGCTTGCTGGGAGAAAGGTGTATGACCCGTGAACCGTCCGGTGATGGCCGGCCACTGGTCCAGCCAGCGACCTGAGAGCGCCGTCCCATTCGGATTACGTCGAGTTCATCGCAGTTGATGAACCCTGGTGCTACTCGTTCGCAACCCCTGCGGAGGGCCCCTTATATGACAAATAAAGCGATATATCGATTCGCACGCAACAACGCCGAAGGTCGCGCGGAGCAGAAGCCATTGCTCGGTGGCAAGGGCGCCAACCTTGCCGAAATGGCAAGCCTCGGGATTTCCGTTCCCGAAGGCTTCACTATCACTACCGAGCAGTGCATCGAGTACTACCGCGTCGGTGGCAAAATGCCCCCTGGCCTCGATGCCGAGGTGAGGAAGTCCGTGACGTGGCTCGAGGAGGTTTCGGGCAAGAAGTTCGGCGACCCGAGCAATCCCATGCTCGTCAGCGTCCGTTCGGGTGCTCGCGCGTCGATGCCAGGCATGATGGACACCATCCTGAACCTGGGCCTGAACGACGCTGCCGCGGCCGGTCTCGCGAAGAAGACGGGCAACGAGCGTTTCGCTTACGACGCCTACCGCCGCTTCCTGAACATGTACGCCAACGTCGTCTTGGGGCTCGGGCACCACGCCTTCGAGGTTCCGCTGACCGACGCGCGCAGGGTTGTGGCCAAGGCGCGCAACCTGCCGATTCCCCAGGACGTGGAGGAGCTGGCTCGCCTGGTCCCCGATTCCGACCTCGAAGCGCAGCACCTGAAGCAGGTCTGCGAAGACTATAAGAAGATCATCCAGGACAAGACGGGGAAGGGCTTCCCCGAGAGTCCTTTCGACCAGCTCATGGGCGCGATCGAGGCGGTCTTCAAGAGCTGGAACAACGACAGGGCCAAGCTCTACCGCAAGATGCACGCGATCCCCGAGGAGTGGGGCACTGCCGTCAACGTGCAGCTCATGGTCTTCGGCAACACCGGCCCTACGAGCGGGACCGGCGTGTGCTTCACTCGCGATCCGAGCACCGGTGAGAACCGCTTCTTCGGAGAGTGGCTGCCCAATGCCCAGGGCGAGGACGTCGTGGCTGGTATCCGCACGCCGCAGCCCATCGCGAAGCGTTCCGACAGTGCGGGCAAGTCTCTGGAGGAGACGATGCCCGAGAACTACAAGGAGCTCTACGCGGTCCAGGCGAAGCTGGAGGAGCACTTCCGCGACATGCAGGACATCGAGTTTACCATCGAAGAGGGTAAGCTCTATCTGCTGCAGACCCGTAACGGCAAGCGCAGTGCTCGCGCCGAGGTGAAGATCGCGGTGGACATGGCCGCGGAGAAACGCATCACCGAGGAGGAGGCGCTGCTGCGCATCGACCCGGCGCGCCTGGAGCAGCTGCTCTTCCCGACGGTGGATCCCAAGTCGACGGCCACGCCGGTAGCGAAGGGCCTGGCGGCATCCCCGGGTGCGGTGACGGGTCGGGTCGTGTTCAGCGCCGATGATGCCGTCGCCCAGGCGGAGAAGGGCGAGAAGGTCATCCTCGTGCGCGTCGAGACTTCGCCGGAGGATCTCCACGGCATGAATGCGGCGCTAGGCATCCTTACGTCGCGCGGCGGGGCAACCAGCCACGCAGCCGTCGTGGCGCGCGGCATGGGCCGCTCCTGTGTGGTGGGCTGCTCGGAGCTCAGCATCGACTACGCTCAGCAGATCTTCGTGGCTCGGCCCGGCAAGGAGAACACCGTCGTTCGCGCTGGCGACGTGATCACGATCAACGGATCCACGGGTGAGGTCTTCGTCGGTGATGTACCGAAGATAGACCCGGAGCTCAGCGGCGAGCTCGGGACCCTGCTCGAGTGGTCCGACAAGTACCGCAGGCTCAAGGTTCGTACCAATGCAGACACACCGAGCCAGGCCAAGAAGGCCCATAGCCTTGGCGCCGAGGGTATCGGTCTGTGCCGCACGGAGCACATGTTCTTCGATGAGGAGCGGATCTTCGCGGTCCGCGAGATGATCCTCTCGAACGACGTCCAGGCGCGCGAGAAGGCGCTCGCAAAGCTCCTTCCCTTCCAGACGGGCGACTTCCTCGAGCTCTTCCGTGAGATGAAGGGGCTCCCGGTCAACATCCGCCTCCTCGATCCGCCGCTGCACGAGTTCCTTCCGACCGAGCAATCCCAGATCGACGAACTGGCGAAGAGCATGGGTGTGGATCCCAAGGCGCTCGCTCGCAAGGTGACCGAGCTGCACGAGTTCAACCCCATGCTGGGGCATCGTGGTGTGCGCTTGGCCGTCACCTATCCCGAGATCTGTGCCATGCAGGTCCGGGCCATCTTGACGGCAGCAGCCAAGGCGAAGAAGGAAGGCGTCGAGGTGCTTCCCGAGATCATGATCCCGCTGGCTCTCAGCAAGGCGGAGCTCACCATGATGCACGAGATCGTCAACAGCGTCGCGCAGGAGGTCTTCGCTGCCGAGAGCACCGAGGTCAAGTTCAAGTTCGGCACCATGATCGAACTGCCGCGGGCGGCGCTGCTCGCCGATCAGCTTGCCGAGGAGGCCGAGTTCTTCTCCTTCGGCACCAATGACCTAACCCAGACGACGCTTGGTCTTTCGCGTGACGACGCCGGACGCTTCCTGCCGACCTATGTGGATCGTAAGATCTTGAAGGCAGAGCCCTTCGTGGCGCTGGACCAGGACGGCGTGGGGCAGCTGGTCGCGATGGCGGTCGAGAAGGGCAAGAAGACGCGCCCCACCATCTCGCTTGGCATTTGCGGCGAGCATGGCGGCGAGCCCTCATCGATCGAGTTCTTCGAGAAGGTTGGTCTCGCTTACGTCTCGTGCTCTCCCTTCCGCGTGCCCATCGCGCGCGTGGCGGCGGCTCAGGCGGCGGTCCGCAACAGGAAGAACTAGTCGCGCATCGCGGCTAGTCTCAGGCGCGACGCCGGGCCAGGAAGGTGTCGCGCCCGGCCGCGGCAGGCGGCCGGATGTCAGCGCCCCGTGTTCCCCTCGAACGAGCGGACGCGGGGCGTCGTTCGGTGGCCGCCGCTGGCGGTTTCTCGGCCGAGAGGGGTGGTTGAGCGCGGCATGCTGTTGGCCGAGTGGTCTGCTGAAGCGGAGCGATCCGTCGTGCGTCCGGCGGCGGCGGGTTCTGCGGTAGTAGGGCTTCGCGATTCCGCTATGCTGACGCCATCCGAAGGCGGTCCTGCTGAACGGGCCGGTTCGGAGTTCCGCCCGAGGTCGTCGATGTCGAAGCATCCCACAACCAGCGACAACCACTGCCAGTTCGCAGCGCGGACCTGGCACGTGCTGGTGCGAGGCAAGACGGCGAAGCTCTCGGAGCGAGAGCTCATCGAGCAATATCGGAGCGGGCGCGTCGTGAGCTCGAGCAAGGTCTGGTGCGAAGGCATGCCCGAATGGCGGCCTTTGGAGAGCGTTCCAGAGCTGTTCGAGGTGCTCGAACCCGGGGATGAGCCCTCCCTTCTCGAGCAGCTGATGGATGAGGCGCCCGAGGAAGATGACACGACAATCGTCGAGGCATTCCGACCCGATGGCGAGCCGTTCTTCTCCGAGGGGGACGAGCATCGCCGAGACACAAATCCGACCGGGCCCCCCAGGGCAAGCAACGAGCTGCCTTCAATCCTCGGGGCAGATACCGACGAGGATGAGCAGACCGCAATCTTCAATCCGAGTCTGCACGACCTCCGTCGCGCAGGCCTCGGTCAGCGCGATGAGCAGCCCTCCGCCGAGGATGACGAACCAACCGCACTCTTCGATCCCGCGGCGCATGGGGTGCGAACAGGAGCCGCGCGCTCCGCGTCAGCGGCTGGATTGCAAGGTGACGAGGAGCCGCCCACGGTGCGTCCCCCTCCTGCGACCTATCCACCAGCCCACGCAGCGCCAGCGACGGCTGAGCGACCCGGCAGTGATGGCGGCACGGCGAACGCCCCCAGGCGTAGCTCCGGCGGGCCACCACCGCTGAGGAGACCCCAGCGCTCCTCGAACCTGCCAGCGCGATCTGGCGAACCGACGAGCCCTCGGGACATCGCGGACATGGCGAAGCGTATTGCCATGGCGAGCTCCCCGTCCAAGCGCGCCGAGCCCTCGACGGACGGGGCATCCAAAGGGCCCGTGTCGTTGCCGCCTCATGCGCCACCCCCTGGCCGGACCACGGAGGTGAGTGAGGAGGAGACTCCCGCGGTCTCCATACGCCCTGACGCACTCGTTGCTGCGGAGCCCGAGCGCTCGCAAAGGCAATCTCAGACGAGCCCCTCCCTCAAGGCGCTCGCCTCCTACCAACGCCCCTCTTGGCGCGAGAGCGCCGCGGACGGCTCGAGCGGTGCGCCGGAGACGGTGACGGCAGTACGGCGAAGGCTGAGTGATCTCCAGCAGCGCTACAAGCTGGCCATCCTCGTCGTCGCGCTTGGCGCAGCCGGGACGGCTGCGGTGGCGACTGCTTTGCTGATCACCAGGCCGCCTCCAGGGGGCGCAAGCAGCGCGGTGCGGGCTCCCGCGCCCGTGCTGAGTCTGCAGGGGCGCGGGGCCGCTGGCGCCGACCTTCCACCGCAGGGGCCGCACGCTTCCGACGCGCGTGGGGCGACGTCCGAGGACGTCGCGCTTCCTGGCGTTGTCGTCGGCGAGGCGGGGGCTGGGGATTCAGCGACTGGTGCCGGCGACCGTGCTGGCCCCGCGGAGCTTGACCAAGGCTCGGTCGGAGCACATCCGAGCGCCTCCACAGAGGGAAGCGATGGGGACCGAGCTGCCTCTGATGCGATGCAGCCCCGTACGTCCGGCGAGCAGGGCGCTGCTGGTCGCGTGTACGTCGATGCCGCTGCCAAGGGGGAGCGTCGCCCTGTGAAGGACCACCTCGACGAGTCTCCGAGAGGGGCCCAGGATGCTGCCTCCAAGCCAGCCTCCCGCGGCAAAGCGCCGTCCGCCAGCGATGGCCGCTGGAACGCGACCGACCCCGGATTCTGACGTGGTGTGGCGGTCAGCGGCTACTTGCCTGCTGCCGCGCTTCGACCCAGGCCTCTTCCGCCGCCTGCACGGTGCGTTGAATGTCATCCTCAGAGTGGGCGTCTGACACGAATGCCGCCTCGAACTGGGATGGTGGCCAATAGACGCCCCGCGCGAGCAGCGCACCATGCCAACGTGCGAAGCTTTGCCGATCCGTCTGTGCCGCCTCGGCATAGTTTCGCACCGGGCCCTTGCAGAAGAAGACGGTCAGCATCGACCCGACCCTCTGCACGCAGCCTTCGGCTCCCGCTCTGGCCATGGCGTCCGTGAGCCCGCGCTCCAGCCTTGAGCCCAGCCCTTCGAGTCGTTCGTAGAGCGATCGATCGAGTGCCGCGAGGGTTGCCAGTCCCGCGCTGACCGCGAGGGGGTTCCCGCTCAGGGTTCCCGCCTGATAGACGGGTCCAAGCGGAGACACCTGGTGCATGATCTCCGCCTTCCCGCCATAAACAGCGAGGGGCATGCCTCCGCCTACGATCTTGCCGAGGCACGTCATGTGCGGTCGCAGTCCGAAGCGTTCTTGGGCTCCGCCAGCGGCCAGGCGGCAGCCCGTCATCACCTCGTCGAAAACACAAACGCTGCCGGCGCTCTCGCAGAGTTGCAACAGCCGTTCCAGGAAGCCCGGCCCTGGCGGCACACAGCCCATGTTTCCAGCCACTGGCTCGACGATGACGGCGGCGATCTCCGTGCCGCGGGAGGCGAAGAGCCGCTCGAGCCCAGCGACGTCATTGTACGGCAAACTCAGGGTGTGGGCGACGCTCGCGGTGGGCACGCCCTTGGAGTCCGGGCTGCCGAACGTGGCAGCACCGCTGCCAGCCTGAACCAAGAGCGTGTCGGCGTGGCCGTGGTAGCCTCCGTCGAACTTGACCACCAGGTCGCGTCCCGTGAAGCCGCGCGCTGCGCGCAAGGCGCTCATCGTCGCCTCGGTACCGCTTGATACGCAGCGCAGCATTTCCAGGCTGGGATAGAGCGTCTGCAGCTTCTCGGCAAAGACGACCTCCAATTCGGTGGGAGCGCCGTAGCTCAGCCCGTCGTGGGCCGCTGCCTGGACGGCAGCAACGACACGGGGCTCGGCATGTCCGAGGATTGCGGGCCCCCAAGAACCGACGTAGTCGATGTAATCATTGCCGTCACAATCGAAGAGCTTAGAGCCCCTCGCGCGGGCGATGAACGGTGGCGAGCCGCCGACGGCGCGAAACGCGCGCACCGGGCTGTTCACACCGCCTGGCATCAGGATCTCGGCGCGCCTTCGCAGTTCTTCTGATCTCGGTCCCTTCATGGTCATCGTCTGCCTCCTCGTTGATGCGTGTCGCGGCTTGTGCTTCCCGGGTCGTGTCGAGCGCGACCCCGGGTCGTTCTACGTCGCGCGCCGCGGGCGATCGATGAGCACCAGCCTCCAAGCGTCGATGCGACTCCCGATGTGGGCCGGCCATTCCAGGCGGCTCAGCCTCGCGAGCAAGTGGGGCGTGTGGTCTCCCACGCGCATCCGCTGATCGAAGGCCTGAGCCGCTGCATCGATGAGCTCTAGGCTGTCAGCGGTATCCCCTCGGAGAGCCTTCAGCCAGGCTCGGGTGAGCAGCAGGTGCTGACGGGGTTCCGGCTCTTGCACGCCTTCGACCGCGCACGACTCTAGCTCGCGGTGCGCCACCTGCACCTCATGCCTGGCCAGGAAGAGCTGCGCCTGCAACAGCTTGGTTTCCAGATCCCCCCAGGGGTCGCCCATGGCCGTGTAGAGCTCCCTGGCGCGATCGATGTGGAGCTCCGCCATGTCCAGGTCGTCCACGTCGAGACCCACCATGGCCAGAAGCCGCTCGCAGGCAGCCTGGCCACGTGGGTTGCTGAGGCCTCGGAACATGCTCAGCGCTTCCAGGGCGCCGCGTTCGGCGTTGTAGTAGTTGAGCAGCCGGTGCTCGACGTGGGCGAGCGATACATTGGCTTGCGCCACCCCGAGCCGGTAGCCCGCTTTCTCGAACTCGCCCCGCGCCTCGAGGGTGAAACGCCGTGCCCTCTCGGTAGCGCCCTCGGAGTGCTCGATCCACGAGAGCAAGAGCAGGCACTGTCCCCGCCCCAGCGGCTGTCCGAGCTTCGCGAAACTGCGTTCGCCCCGCTCGACCTGGGCCCGCGCGACGTCGTAGCGACCCAGCAGGTACTGGATCTCGCCTGCGACGACCTCACACTGCGCCTGTCCAGCGACGTGACTCAAAGCCTCGAAGGTGGCGTGGGCGCGGTGCACCAGGAGCAGGCCATCGGCGGGCGCACCGCGCTCGCTCTTCAGGTGTCCAAGGAGACGCTCGCAATGAGCAGCATTCTCCCGATCGCCGAGCTCTTCGAAGCTGCTGCGGCCGATCTCGGCGTGCATGACGGCGTCCTCGGGCCGCCCGACGTGACGGAGGGCCTCTGCCTGCCAGCGGTGCTTGAGGGCCAGGGACTTGCCTTGCAGCTTGCCCTTGAAGAGCTCCAGATCCGCGAGAGAAGCCGAGGGATCGCGGGCCCCGTTCCAGGCGAGCTCTAGGTACTCGAAAAGGAGCGCCGAGGCGGCGTCGGGGTCCCCTGCCATCAGCAAATTGATGACGCGCTGCCTTACGACGCGGCGTGTCCCCGCCAGCGGATGCTTGGTCAACGCCTCCGCGGCCGAGCGCAGCACCCGTCGCACGTCATCGCGCTGGGTCAGCTTCTCGCTCAGGTGCTCTTGGAGGAGTGCGTGAGGCCAAGTGAAGCGGGCGGGCCCGCGAGGGAGGATGATCTCGGCGTGCTGAAGGCTCTCCACCACCTGCTGTGCGGGTAGCCCGAGGCTCTCGAGCAACGCTGTCAGCACCTCCAGGCGAATATCGGCACCCAGGCTTGCGGCGGCATAGGCGCCCAACCGGTGTTCGACGGGCAACGCCGAGACCCGACTGTCCCAGAGCTCCGCCGTGGTCTGCGGCTTGACGGACAGGACCTCGTTCGCCACGCAGTAGACGCCGTCGATGAGCTCCATCTCGCCCGCGAGAGCCCAGGCGTGCAGCTGCTGGAGTGCGAACAACGGGTTACCTCGGCTGCGGCGAGCGGCCTCCTCGACGGCGGCGTCCTGCAGGGGAAGCGAGGCCCGCAACAGCTCACGGGTCACGTCCGGTGGCATCGGCTGCACTTCCACCGTTTCGCCGTTGAGCGCCTCCTGAAGCGCTTGAATGTTCTCGGTGGCGCGTCCACCAACCTGAAGATCCTCGGAGCGCGCCGTCGCGATGATGAGCATTCGCTGCTCAGGCTCCTCCGAGGCGAACTTGAGCAAGCCCTCGAAGGTACGGTCGTTTGCGTGCTGCAGATCGTCGAGCCAGAAGAGCAGCGGCCGGCGTCGGGCGATGCGTCGTAGCGTGTAACGCGTGACCATGCGCCGGGCATCCAGCGTGTCCAGAGTGAATCGCACTCCGCTCGGCCCGATGGGCTGGTCACTCATGGGACCCAACGGGCGGAGCCACTCCGCCACGCCTGCCACCCAGGTGCGCCCCTGCTTGTCGTCGCGCGCCACTTTCCAGCGAGCGAGAAGCGAGCGTTCGATCGTATCCCGGCTTGCTCGTTCGAAGTTGAAGTACTGAGTCACTGCCCCCATGAGGCCGTCGAGGGGCGTGCTCACGGGACGGTAGCGCGCCCGCAGGGGCACCATCGTCCCTTCTTCGTGCAGGACCGCGCAGAGCCACTCGGCGATGCGGCTCTTGCCGACACCGGCGGGGCCGGTCAACAGCACGACACGGTGAAGGGGCGGAGTCCCAGCTGCTATCTCGGTCGCATGCTTGCGCAGCAGGGCCCGAATCTCCTCGCGCCCCACGAGTGGACTCGGCCGCATGTTGAGTAGGCCCGGCGCTCTATCGAGCACTGCTGCCAAACGCTGGTTGCCGGACGCGGCAGCCGCGTGTCCGATTGCCTTGATTTCCGAGCCACGGCTATGACGACGAATGCGTGGCAGCTTCCACACCTTGGCGGGCTGCTCCGCGGCAGGGCTCCACGCCTGCCATTCTGCGCGGGCGTCGGCGGCGAAATCCCAACGGTCCCAAGGTCGCTTGGCGAGGAGCCGCTCGGTGAACTCGGCGACCCCTTCTGGAGCGGCGATGGCGGCCTCGAGGCGAGCTGGCTTCTCGAAGGCGTGACGCTTGAGCAGCTGTCGGGATTCGCCAGTGAAGGGCGCCTGACCGCTCAGCATGCGGTAGAGGATGCAGCCGACCGAGTACAGGTCCGTGGCTCCACAGACGTGGTGCATCTCGTGCTGAATCTGCTCGGGGGCCATGTAGCCCGGCGTCCCGGCGCCGGCATGAGGTGCGAATTCGAGCGCCTTAGCGCCGTCGAGCCGCTCGTCGTGGGGGTCCTGCTTCAGCCAAGCAAGCCCAAAATCTAGGATGCGGATGCGCGGTGGACGACCTTCGAGCTCTTCGACCAGGATGTTGGATGGCTTCAGATCGCCGTGGATGACGCCGCGTGCATGAGCGTGTGCGAGGGCGCTCAGCATCTGGTCAATCACCGTCCACACGACGGGAAAGGGCAGCCGCGCATAGCTCAGATCATGGAGGGAGACGCCATCCACGAGCTCCATGACGAGATAGGGCGATCCGTCCACCAGCTGTCCGAAGTCCTTGGCGCGAACGATGCCAGGGTGGTCCAGAGCTGCGAGGGCGCGCGACTCCTTGTAGAACCACATGACATAGTCGCGGCGCAGCTTCGCTTCCGGGACCACCACCCGTTTCAGGGCTACGTGTTGCCCGCTCAGCTCGTCCTGGCAGCGGTAGACGACGCCCATGCCGCCTTCGCCGAGCAGTCCCAGCACCTGATAGCGGTCGGCGATGACGTGACCCGGGCCAATGGGAGCTGGACCCGGCGTACCACCCTCAGCCAGCTCTTCCCGGCCTGCACCCGCGACGCTCGCCGCCGAAGGGATGCTGGGTGGACCGCTGCCCAGCTCTGCCTCTGCCTCTGCCTCTGCCTCGACGGCACGTGCCCGCGGCCGGAATTTGAGGCGTCGCGCCAGATCGATCGGGTTGCGGATGCGCAGTGCGGGCGCGGGTGCGACGGGCGCTGGGATCTCGACACGCGTGCCAGGCGGTTCCGGTTCCTCGGGCAACGCGATTGGACGAGGTGGGGCTATGGCGCGGCGCGGCAGGCTTGCCTTCGCGCCCGCAGCCTCGGGTTGTCGAGCGCGAGAGGGCGCCGCCGGGCTCGGTAGGAAGTCCTCGCTCGCCACAGAGGGGGAGGAGGCGGCAGGGGGCGCTGCCCGCTCGCCGTCCACGGACTCGAGGCTTTCGCGATCGCCGCGAGGCACGGTGGAGCCTGATTGTGCCGAGGGCGGCTTTGTGCCTGAGTTGTCCACGCTCCTGATGCCTTTTCGAAACCGTTCGCCGTGGGCGCGTCGTTCGCGCGAGTTTAGCCAGCGACAAGAAAGCGTCGAGAGGGCATATTCCATCCAGACTCGAAATGCCAGCGTCCGGCGGCGATATCAGGTGTGATTTCAACGCCTTGGTTTCTTGTGGCGCAGGGCCTTCGCGGCGACTAACTTGCCGCCCATGGCGGACAGTCACCGATACCGAGAAGCAGCGCTGAGCGACAGCGATCCAGAGGTCGCGGCCCTGATTCATGACGAGGAAGTGCGCGAATCTGAGAAGCTTCGGCTCATTCCTAGTGAGAACTACGTTTCGCGCGCCGTCCTGGAAGCCACCGGCTCCGTCCTTACCAACAAGTACTCGGAAGGCTATGCCGGCAAGCGCTACTACGAAGGGCAGCAGGTCATCGACAAGGTGGAGGAGCTTGCCTGCTCGCGCCTGCGGGCGCTCTTCGGCGTCGATCACGTGAACGTGCAGCCCTACAGCGGTAGCCCCGCGAACCTGGCGGTCTACCTGGCCTTCTGCGAGCCCCATGATCCAGTGATGGGTCTCGGATTGCCGGCGGGTGGTCACCTGACCCACGGCTGGAACGTCAGCATCACGGGCAAGTATTTCAAGAGCTTTGCTTATGGTGTGCGGCGCGCCGACCAACGTATCGACTTTGACGAGGTGCGCTCCCTGGCCAAGGAGCACAAGCCGAAAATCCTCTGGTGCGGTACCACTGCCTACCCGCGCATCGTCGAATTCGAGAAGTTCCGTGACATCGCCGACGAGGTGGGGGCCATCCTCTGCGCGGACATCTCCCACATATCCGGCCTCGTGGCAGGTGGCGTGCATCCGACCCCCGTAGGTATCGCCGACGTCGTAACGAGCACCACGCACAAGACCCTGCGCGGTCCACGCGGCGGGCTCGTCATGTGCAAGGCGGAGCACGCCAAGGCGATCGACAGGGCAGTCTTTCCTGGGCTTCAGGGTGGGCCACACAACCATACAACGGCAGCGATCGCCGTGGCAGCCAAGGAGGCGAGTCAGCCGGCCTTCAAGGCGTATGCGGCCGCTGTAGTGAGCAACGCCAAGGTGTTGGCAGAGCACCTTGCATCCCGTGGCTTCTCGCTGGTCACTGGAGGAACGGACAATCACCTCATCTTGCTCGATCTCACGCCGAAGGGCGTGCCGGGGAAGGTGGCGGCGCGGGCCCTCGACAGAGCGGGAATCGTTGCCAACTACAACTCCGTGCCCTTCGATACACGGAAGCCCTTCGATCCATCTGGGCTTCGCATTGGCACCCCGGCCCTCACCTCCCGCGGGATGGGCCATGACGCGATGGCGGCGTTGGCGGGGTGGATGGACCAGGTCGTCTCCGCACCCGATGACGACTCAGTGCTGAACCGCGTGGCCGGTGAGGTCAAGGAGCTCTGCAAGCAGCACCAGGCTCCGGGCATCCCTGTCTCGTAGAGGTGGCTGCCGCGGAGAGCGTGTGAGGTCGGTACGTTGGCGGGGGCCGCCTCTCGCGCTCCTCTCGCGGCCCAAGGAGAGCACATCCAGTGTCGAACGCTGATACGACCCACCTAGCCACTTTGCTGGTCTCTTGCCAAGACCGCCGCGGTATCGTCGCGGCGTTGGCTCAGCTCCTGTACGGGCACGGCGCGAACATCATCGATTCGGATCAGCATTCGGATCCGGTGGCGGGTCAGTTCTTTCAACGCATTCGCTTCGACATGAGTGAGATGTTGACCGACCGCGTTGCCCTCGAGAGTGCCCTGCGTGAGGTTGGTGAACGTTTTCGGATGAGCTGGCGGGTGGAGTACGCCAAGCAGTCCAAGCGCGTGGCCATCCTCGTTTCCAAGTACGATCACTGCCTCTACGACCTGCTGCTACGCCATCGCGCCGGCGAGCTTCGTTGCGAGATAGGGCTCGTCGTCAGCAATCACCCTGATCTGGAGGCCGTCGCTCAGCAGTTCGGCGTACCGTTTCGATGGTTCCCCATCACACCAGAGACGAAGGAGGAGCAGGAGCAGCGCTTGCTGAATCTGTTGAGTGAGGAGCGGATAGACCTTGTGGTCCTGGCTCGCTACATGCAGATTCTCAGCGGACGCTTCGTCGAGGCACTGCCCCACCGCATCATCAACATTCACCATTCGTTCTTGCCCGCCTTCATCGGCGGCAGGCCCTATCATCAGGCCTACGAGCGAGGCGTGAAGCTCGTTGGAGCGACCGCGCACTACGCCACGGCAACCCTCGACGAGGGCCCCATTATCGAGCAGGACGTGGTGCGCTGCTCGCATCGGGATCTGGTGAGCGACCTGACCCGCAAGGGTCGTGATCTCGAGAAGGTCGTTCTGGCCCGAGCAGTGCGGTTGCACCTCGAAGACCGAGTGCTCGTTTACGGCAACAAGACCGTCGTTTTCGAGTAGGCCAAGGTGGATCACTTCGATCCGGGTCTGGCGTCCTAGGCTCTGCTGCTCCATACCTCTCGCGCACCATGCCAGGATGCGGCGCCATGCCCAACTACTTCAGCTCGCAAACCTTCCAGTTCTTGACGCGATTGACGTTGAACAACTCGCGAGAGTTCTTCGAGCAGCACAAGGCCGAGTACGAGCGGAACGTGCGCGAGCCAGCGCTGGCACTGATTCGTGACTTCGCGCCGCGTTTGCGCGGGATATCGAGGCACTTCGTGGCGAGCGACAAAAAGGTCGGCGGGTCGCTGATGCGCGTGAACCGCGATGTCCGCTTCTCGGCGGACAAGTCGCCGTACAAGACGAATGTAGGCATTCAGTTTCGGCACGAAGCAGGCAAAGATGTTCACGCTCCGGGGCTCTATCTCCACGTCTCGCCAGAGGAGTGCTTCCTCGGAAGTGGCATCTGGCATCCTGAGCCGGAAGTGCTCGCGCTCATCCGGGAGCGCATCCTGGAAAAGCCCAAGGCCTGGCAGAAGGCAGCCTTCGCGCCGTCGTTCCGAGAGCACTTCGAACTGAGCGGGGATTCGTTGAAGCGCGCGCCGCGCGGAATCGGTGCGGACCACCCTTTCGTCCGAGACTTGATGCGCAAGGATCACATCGCCATCCTGTCCCTTACGGAGCGCCAGGTCGTGTCCCGCAATCTTCCGGAAATGATGGCGGAGCGCCTTGCCCTGAGCAGGCCTTACCTCAAGTTCCTCTGTGCGGCGCAAGGCTTGCCTTTCTAGCGCGGCTCTCCGTGGGTCAGAGGGTTTGAGGGAGTGGCGGAATGGTCGCCCAAACGGGCGTCGCCTGGGATTGAGTCGCCTGTTGCGCCCAGTCGACAGCATCGACGAACACCTCGGTGAGGGCGTCTGGTGCGATCGCGAGGTTCTCGGAGTTCTGGGCCAGGCACTCCCAGTCGCCCTTCTCATAGGCGAGGGCCACCTCCAGCACCGTCCGAAACGGGCCCGCTTGTCCGCGTAGCGCAGCTGCAGCGCGCACCGGCACGCTGACGTCCTCGAGCACGTCAGTGAGCGGAGCATCAAGGAGCGCGTCGATGACGGAGAACAGACCCGTCAAGAAGAGTTCGTCCGCCGCGTCCCTGTCGCGAAAACCGGCCGCGCTGGCGAGCACCTCACAGATGCGCGCACGCTGAAGGCCCGTCTGTAGCAGTTCCGCAGGCTTGTCCGAGGCCGTGCTGGAAATGGCAGCCAGGAGCGCCCAACGCCGCACGTCTCGTTCGCCGAGCAGCGTGAGGGCATGGCGTATCGATTTCACCTCCGAGCGCAAGCCATAGACGGGGGAGTTGATGTAGCGGAGCAAGCGGTAGGAGAGCGACATCTCCTGTTTGATGATGGTCTCGAGACGGTCAATGACGACCTCTCGCGAGTGGAGCTCTCGGATGAGGCGAAGATGCTGAGCGCGATTCGCGGGAATGTCGCGTTTCCGTAGAATCTCTGGCTTCGCGAAGAAGTAGCCTTGGAACATCGTATAGCCGGCCGCTGCCGCGCGCTCAAACTCATCGAGGGTCTCTACCTTTTCAGCGAGCAATTGCACGCCAGAGTGCAGCGCCGCCTCCACGATCGCGGCCCGTTGCTCCTGAGTACTTGCCATGAAGTCAACCTTGACCAGCTTGGCGTGGTTCACCAAAGCCCCGCGCTGCTTCAGGTCCACCACATCGTCGAGAGCGAGGGTGTAACCGAGCTCACCGAGATCGGCACAAGCTTTGATCACTTCCGGTTCGGGGAGCACGTCCTCGAGGAGCTCGATGACGACCGCTTGGGGCGGGAAGAGCTTCACCATGTCGGTCAGGAGTAGGTCACGAGGGAAATTGATGAACGCCGGTTTGCCCGCGGTAAGCCTGTTGATCCCGAAGAGGACAAAGGTGTTGAGCAGCACTTGGCGGGTGGCCTCGTTGCCGTCGATCCCGCTGAAGCAGTTTGTCAGCCCGTCCCGAAACAGGAGCTCGTACGCGACGACCTCCTTCCGGAGGTTGAAGATGGGCTGGCGAGCGATGAAGCGGTTCATGTCGAATCTACGGCACCTGCGTCAGCCGGGCTAAGCTTTTGGAGCGGCTTGCTGCCCCCTCGAAGGCGTGGCTCCCCACAATGGTGCACGTTTGGCGCGTGATCACGGCATCCCACAAGCGCGCATCGATGCCACCTGCCGGTGTGGTCGGGCACTTGACTCAGGCCCGAATGTCGACCGGGGAGTACTTGGGACTCTCGGCGGTAGCGGCTCCGCTGTACCGTTCCGTGTCCGACCCTGGCTCCGTTGGCCCCGTCCGTTCCGCCTCCGCGGACGGGTCCCTCGTCCGTTCCGCTAGGTCGGAGCGCGCCTGGTACTCCAAGGCTGCTGCCCGCGCCGCGATCTGCCGGTCGGTGCTCGATGGCTCTGCCGGCGCCATGGCGGCGCGCTGGACCTGCTGCATCTTGCGTATGGTCGCCTCAGGGCTGCCTTCTACTGGAGCGATCTGGATGGGGACCTCGCCAGAGACGGCGTAGCGCTTGCCGTCGGGACCGACCTCGAACCCATAGGATGCCGAGCCTGCAATGCTGCCTCCCACCGAGACGTGCGCCTGCTCATGGGCTCGGACTTCCTTGTCCCGTTGCTTCAGTCGCTCGAGCTCCTGGCGCGCGACGTCCGACAGCCTTGCTTCTGCCGGGTTGCTCGTCTGAGGCGGCTCAGAGGCCTCCTCTCCGCTCTCTCCTTGCCCAGCCCCCGCGTGTTCGCCAACGGGAACCTCGACTCCCGCAGGGGGACCCCTCTCCGCACCGGAGGCAGCGCCGCCGTTGCTAGTCCGGTCGTCCTTGCCGTCCACTGGCGACGCCGCGGTGTTCTCTGTCCCAGCGGGGGCGGTGGTGGGTACGTCGCGGTCCGCCCTGCCGGGGGCGCGCTTCCCTGCCGTGTCTCCGCCAGCTTGTGTGATCGTGGGGGTGCTCGGAGCGGACCCGACGGCAGTCTGCCCTGCTCGCGCAGAGAGCTCTCTCGCGCGCGCGCTGAGGGTTACGACCGCGGCAGCCTGGAAATGGTCGAGTGTGCGACGTTCCGCATCGATCGGAGTGACCGGCGGGACTGGCGCCAGAGGATCCGCTCCGACTGTGCGGCGAACGACGCCGATGGGTACTGCCCCGGAATTGGAGATGCTCATGGCCATGGTGTACGGCCTCTCGAGCACCTGAACGGAAGGCGTCAGCGATCCTGTAGAACATTGGTCGAGAAATCTTCGAGTGCGCTACCTACCTTTCATCACGGATGTCGCAGCGCTGCGCTCGATGGCGCTGAAGGCGTCGATCACCCGGGTCATCATGTCAAATTCCCTGGTTGCGTTGACGAGGGTGCTCATCGTCTTGATGGCGGACACGTTCGACAGCTCGAGCGTCCCGATCTCGAGCGCGGGGTCTACTGGTGTTGGCCGTGCCGCCCCGGGAACCGTGCGGAAGAGCACATCGCCTTCCTTGACGAGCGCGCTCCCCGGGTCCACGCGAACAGTCAAGAGACGCCCAAACGTCAGCTCGCCGACAACGACGTCCCCCGAGGGCTGAATGGCGACCTCCCCCGCGTCGGGTGGGACTGCGATTGGTTGCCCATTCGAACCGAGGTAACGCTGGCCGTTCGGCGTGATGAGCGTCCCGTCGGCGCCGAGCTGGACGTTGCCGGCGCGCGTGTAGCGTTCGCCCGCGGGCGTGCTGACGGCAAAGAAGGTGTTCTCGTCGCGAATGGCAACGTCGAGCAGCCGTCCCGTGGGCTCGAAGCGGCCTGGCCCTCTAGAAGTCTCTACGCCCTGAACCGCGCTGAAACGATGGGTAGCGGACGCGGCGTCCAGCCCGCCAGCTCGTGCGAGCTCCTCACCGAACACCGTCTGATCGGCGCGGAACCCCGGAGTGCTCGCGTTGGCTATGTTGTTTGCTGCAACATCGAGGGCGATGGTGCGCCCTGTTGCTCCAGACGCTGCGGACCAGATCCCGGTAGTCATCGAGGTTTCCTAACCCGGCGGAGCCGGAACCAAACAGGACGCTAGCAATCAGCGGTCAGCAATCAGCAGTCACGGGATGGGGGGATGGCGGCTGATGGTTGACTCCTGAGCGCTGCTAGCATCGAAAACACTGAAGAGAATCCTGCCAGAGGTGGTCAAGAATGAAGCGTTAGGGATGGAGGGGACATGCTGTGGCAGGCTCCTCATCGCAATCGCCGTGCCACGTCGCGTGGAGCCAGAATCCACCACGAAGCGCGTCTCCGTTGAACGGTTGACGCACGATTGTCAGCAGCTTGGCGCGTCGTGATACCCGTCCAAAGTCGGCGGAGCCGGAACCAGAGGGGAGGCTGGCTGACCGCAGACAGCATTGAAAACACTGAAGAATCCTGCCAGAAGAGGCCAAGGAAGGAGCGCTTAGGGACTAAACGTGGCGGGGGGCCGGGTCGTACTGTCCCTCGGCGTGATGCGCTACTCCAAGATGCCAGGTGAGGAACGGAGCAGGACAGGGGCGAGAGACTCCATGCCCTGCACAAGCATTCCGGTGCCGCGCAAGGTGGCGCCGGAGGACCTGGAGCAACTCCCCCAACTCAAGGCCCTCCTGCATGCCTTGAATGATCCCTACGTAGGCCTAAAGCGCTTGGCCATGCTCCTGGACGGCGTCCCGGTCCTCAAGTCGCGCTGCCAGTATCAGGGCTTTCTCCGACGCCCGGCTCTACGCGTCGATAGCTCGGAGCTCGTGCTCGGCGTGATTGGGAACAAGGGCCTGGAGGCCATGCTCTTCGAGGTGCTCGAGGACCTGACGATTCTGAAGGCCGAGCTCGAGGACGAGCATGTCTCTGGAACCGCTATCGGGAGGGAAGCAGGGAAGACAGTGACGGTGCCGCGCGTGACCTGCGCCCCCCTCGTCACCCCTCGAATCAGCTACGTATCCGAGCCGCCCGCGCGCGTAAGCCGTCCCCCGCGACGCTGAGTCGGCGAGCGTGTGCCGGAGCGGGGCCGCGAGGGGAGTCCCGCCCGTGCGGCTGTGGGCAGGTGCACGCCGAGGTAGCGGACCGAGGCCGCTTTCGTTGTCGCCGCGGCGCAGCATCGTAGATGGCATGGGGCTTGCTCTCGGAGTGCCCGTGACCCTGTCCATCGGAGCTGCCACTGCTGGGCTCCCCGCGCTTCTGGAGCGTGGGGGCAGCAGGGTCGAACCGCGTACTCGCGCGGCGGCGGGCGGCGACGTCGCTCCCGTGCGGACTCGTCTGACGCTCCCCCAGGCGACCGCATGCCTCGGCACGGCATGGTACCGCGTCTTTGGTGAGCAGGCGCCGCCGCAAGCCATCGCCCTGCTCGCTGGTCAGTGGGCTCACGAGACCGGCAACGGCGCGTCGATGTACAACTACAACTTCGGTGGGATCAAGGGGGTGGGGCCCAGCGGGCTCAGCGTCTCACAGCGCACCAAGGAGGGTTGGGGTGAGAACGAGCGCTCCATCGTGGACCGCTTTCGCGCTTATGGAAGCGCCGAGGAGGGTGCCGAAGACTATGTGAGGCTGTTGGCGAAGCGTTACGGGGGCGCCATCGAGGCAGCCCGGCAGGGAGATGCCGACGAGTTCGTGCACCAGCTGAAGGCTCGCGGCTATTTCACGGGCAACGAGCAGGTCTATGCGGTCTCCGTAAGGCGTCTGGCCAATCAAGCGTTGGACTCCATCGGAGAGCCTGCCTTGGACCTGCGTGCCCTCCCTGAGCTGCCCATCCTTCGCGTTGCAGAAGCGGCTGTCGCCGTGCCCGCGTCCGGGGATCGATTCGCGGGCGTCCCGACACGAGCCGAGCTTACGGCCGTTACCTTCATGTCCATGACCGACGCTCTCACGCGGGCAGCCCTCAGCATCAGCGCCACCGAACGTCGGCGCTCGGAGCAAGAGACTTGATGTCCGAGGGTGGGCGCCCCCTACACAAACGCGGCGACGAGCCGTTGAACCTACCGTGTCGAGCATCATCGGGCTGATCATCGTCATAGGCTCCGTCCTCGGTGGCTACGCCATGGCGGGTGGACCATTTGCCGTCTTGATACAGCCGAGCGAGCTCGTGGTGATCGGCGGCGCAGCTATCGGCTCCCTCGTCATCGCGGCCCCGGGTAAGGTCGGGCGCCGCGTGCTGGGTGCCTTCAAGCAAGGCTTCGTGGGGAGCTCGCCCGGTAAGCTCGAGTACGTGGAGCTTCTGAAGCTTCTCTATCAGCTCTTCCAGCTGCTGAGGCGAGAGGGCATCCTCGCCTTGGAGGTTCACGTCTCGGACCCCACGAAGAGCGAGATCTTCACGAAGTATCCCTCCGTACTGAAACGGCATGTTGCCCTCGAGTTCCTTGTGGATGGGTTGAGACAGATGGTCGACGGCTGCACCGCCGAAGAGCTCAACGAGATGTTCGAGGCCGAGTTGGAGACGCTGCACGACGAGGACCAGCAGCCGATCTCGCTGCTCCGGGCCACGGGTGATGCCCTGCCAGGGCTCGGCATCGTCGCCGCGGTGCTCGGCATCATACTCACAATGGGGAAGCTGGACGGAACCCCGGAGGAGATTGGCCACCACGTCGGCGCTGCGCTCGTCGGGACCTTCCTCGGAATCCTGCTCTGTTACGGCGTTCTCTCGCCCCTAGCCACCAGTGTGGAGATGCACTCGGCGGCGACCGCGCGCTACGTGACCACCATCAAGCATGGGCTACTCGCCGCCGCGCGGGGCGCCAACCCCGCCATTGCCATCGAGCTGGCGCGGCGGGCCATCTTCAGCGACGAACGTCCGACTTCGGATGAGCTCGAAAAGGAATTCGCATCCCTGAGGGGAGGAGGCTAGCGTGAACGGCGGTCGAGTCATCATCATCAGGAAGAAGGCGAGGGGTCACCCTCACCACGGCGGCGCCTGGAAGGTCGCCTACGCGGATTTCGTGACCGCCATGATGGCGCTCTTCATCGTGCTGTGGCTCTTATCGCAGACGGATCAGGCGACACGCGAGCGGCTCTCTGAGTACTTCCGCACCGGTATGTTTTCTGGCGCCCCCTCGGTCGTCTCCGGCGGGAGCGGCGTTGCCCATGAGGGCTTCCTCGACGTCGGCAAGCAGGCGTTCCGGGTCGAACAACAGAGACTCCACATGACGGCGGCGCTGGTGCGGAGGGCCATCGAGGAAAAGGCGGGCGAATCCCCAGAGATTGAGCGGCTCAAGCAGCAGGTGGATGTGCAGGTCGTCGATGAGGGTCTGCTCATCCAGATCATGGATGGCCATGACGACGTCTTCTTCGATCTCTCGTCCGCCGAGCTGAAGCCAGAGCTGCGAAAGATCCTCGAGATCGTCGCGCCCGTGCTCACCGAGCTCGAGAACAAGCTCCATATCCAGGGGCACACGGACTCTCGACCCTTTCCCGAGGGTTCGCGGCGAACGAACTGGCAGCTTTCCTTCGAGCGTGCGGAGAACGCGCGCGTCGTCCTCCTCGCCGCTGGCGTCCCCGCCGGTCAGGTCGCTGGCGTGTTTGCCTTCGCGGATAGCGTGCTCAAGGTGAAGGAAGACCCGCGGGCAGACGCAAACCGCCGCCTGGCCATCCTCGCAGTCCGCCGGGGAGGCGAGGAACGGTCCAGAAAGGGCTTGCCTACCGGGGCGCCCGTCGGCGCGACGCCGATCTCGCGCTCTGTGCCGGACAACGGGAGTTTCCCCATGAACCGGGCGCCCATGACGCCAGCGTCCGGCCCCGCTACAGCCCTATGAGCTGGCGCCAGGACCGAGGCCCACCGAGTGCCAACGGACGGCGCGAGCTCGGCGGCGGTCCTCGCGGCGGCGTCAGCCCGGAGTGGAGCGATCGTAGCGGCCCTTCCGAGCCAGCGCGTGGTGTGCTCCCACCTCGTCTCCTCTTGCCCTGAGGGCTGCAGCGAAGCCCTGGGCAGCCTCTTCGTTGTCGGGGAGCAGGTCGGAGTAGCGCTGCCAGGCTTCCAGGGCTCCCTCGTCGCCCAACAAGGAAGCGGTGCGAGCGAGGACTTGAGCCGCGCTGCCCTCCCCGGGATCCACGAGAACGGCGCGACGTGCCAGCTGGAGCGCTCGGTCTGGGTCGTCGCGGAGCAGCGCCGTGTGCGCCAACCCGACGATGGGACGCGCGTCGTTGGGGTAGCGGGCGCCGAGTTCCTCGAACACCGGCTCCGCCTCCCGCGCACTGCCCGTCGCGAGCAGCGCCGCTGCCTGGAGCAGCGCCGTCTCCAGCCGAAGGGCAGCGCCGGGTGTTCGGCTCAGGGTATCGAGGAGCGCGTGTGCGGGCCCGGGTTGCCCCCGCCGGATGAGGAGGCCTGCCCGCAGAAGGTGTCGCCATGCTCGAGTTCCTGACGACCTCGCGCGCGCCACCCAGAAGCCGTTCGCTGTCGTGCAGCTGTCGACGTCAAAGTCGGCCCTGACGAGGAGCGAACACAGTCCCTGTTGGGAGAATGCTCGGCGCGCTGGGTAGAGCAGGTGCTGCTTGGCGCTGACCGCGGGTTCGGCGACATGCAGCCAAAGGCCTGCGGTAGCCCTAGCGTGAAGTGCGGTGAGCACTCGGAGCGGCGACACGACGTGGCACAGCACGTCTACGGCGACCGCCCCGGCAAGGTCCTTCACGGGCAGGTCTTCCGCTGCGTCCCCGAGGCGATAGCGAGCGTCGGGATGGTACTCCCGGGCGAAGGCGATGGCGCGGCGATCGACGTCAACTCCCAGGACGTCCGCGAAGGCTGCGCTCAAGATGCGCGTTCCCGCGCCACATCCCGAGCCGAGGTCCACGATAGTGCCAGATGTGTCGGCCTGGGCGAGGCATTGGCGGTAGAGTCCGAGCGTCGGGAGCGCCGGGCCCTCGAGGCCCGGGTAGCGCCTCGCTCGGCCCTGCTCCGCCCAGATGACCGCTCCCGAGGGGAAGTGCGCCCAGTGCTCGTTGGGGCGCGTGCCGCGAACGTATCGTGGCTCGCGCCCGGCTACTCGTTCGCACAGGGCGCGGGTAGCGCTCACGGCTAGCCCGTGGCCGCCACGGGGGGTTGGCTGCCCTGGCGTACCGCCGTGTGCCAAGCGTCGCGTAGGGGCGCGAGCGCCCGCAGCACGTCATCGATGTGCTCCGCCTTGCCGTCGCGCATGGCGCTGATGAGCTCGTCCAGGCAGTACCCGTAGACGCCGCTCAGGTGACCACAGAGCTCTGGAAAGACGTCATAGTCGAGCGCGATGTAGAGCTCCGAAATGATGGAATGTGCCTTGACCGCCTGCTCCCGCCCGCGAGTGGCATGCCCACCTTCGAAGCAAGCCTTCGCTCCGTTCAAGAAGCGGAACAGGCCATCGTAGAGCGCGAGCAGTATCTGACTCGGGCTCGAGGTGGCTGCGCGCACTTGCTGATAGCGTTTTACGGCGCGGTCGTACATGGTGCTACCTTCTCGTCATCGGGGCTGGTGATCATTTCTTGGCGTACAGCGCGGCCAGGTAGTCCAGGTCGGCGTAGCTGCTGGAGACGGAGTCCTCGATCCCTAGGAACTGCGAGCGTAGCTGCTCTGCATAGCGGTCCAGGCGCTCTTGCTCACTTGTCGCTCTCTCTTTCAGGGCTTTGACCTGCGCGTCGATGGTTTCTACCTTGGTACTGAGGAGGCCAGTCCCCGACGTCGTCAGCGACTTGGACAGGTCGCGAAAGACATCCATGATACCGTCGGTGCTGCCGCTCCCTGCGAGGACCTGTCCCACGCTGGATGGATCCGCGGTGAAGGCCTCCTTGAACTTGATGGCATCGAAGGAGAGCGTCCCGTCTCGTCCGAGGTTCATACCGATCGAAGCCAGGCTCTCGTACTTCGTGCCAGTGTCCACTCGAGTCATGACGGCGTTTGACATGCGGCTCGTTAGATTTCGCAACGTGGAGTCGCCGGCCAGCAGGCTGTTGCTTGCTTTCGTGCCCCCGAATCCGGAGAGCGTGTGGACCTTGTTGATGACGGTGTTGAAGGTGTCCACGACGGCTTGCATCTTTGCCTGGAGGGCACCGGGATCCGTAGCCACCGTGATGGTTTCTTGCTCGGCGGTCGTCTTCGTGACGGCCAGGGTGACACCCGGAATCGCACCCATGACTTGGTTGCTCTGACTCTCTACGAGGAACCCATCGACCTCCACCCGTGCATTGGCGGCTGTTTGTTTGATGTTGCTGGCGACGTTGAGGCCGAAGTCGAAGCCCGTCTCCACGATGGAAAGGGCACTGTCGCTCCCCTTGTCCAGGCCATTGAGCAAAAGGCGATGGCTCGTCCCGTCGTAGAAGGTCGTCGCCGATACGCGAAGGCCAGCGTCATTGATCTTGCCCACGATGGAGTTGAGCGAATCCTCGGCCGTGATTTCGATGGTCGCGGAGGTCTCCCCGATGCCAAGCTCGAGGCTCCCCGCTTGCCCTAAGGCGCCGCCCGTCGAAGTGAACGTGTTGCTGTAGACCCGGGCCTCGGTAGCGAGCCCGAGCACCTTTACGCCATAGCTGCCTGCCTGAGCGGCTCCAGTCGCTGATGCCACGATGGAGCTCGACGAGCTGGTTACCGTATTGCTCTTGGTTTCCGTAGCATCGTCGAGGGCACTGACAGCGCTTTGGAACCTCGACAGCAGGCTGCTCAGCTCGCTGATGCTCGAAGAAGCGCTCGCTGCCGTCGCCGCTCGGCTGTTGATGGCGTTGAGGGAACCCTTGCTCGCCTGAACGAGACCGGTGACGATGCCTTCGACATCGAGCCCGGAGCCTATTCCTCCAAACGATATGGTGCCAGCCATGGATACCTACTTCCCTGTTCCGTGGAGCGGGCTTAGGCGCCGAACCACGGCTACCGGCCTGAGCCAGTAGAGGGGTCGCCTTAGCCGCCGATGAGGTTCATTGCCAGCTGCGGCAGTTGATTGGCCTGTGCGAGGACGGAGACGCCCGCCTGCGAAAGGACCTGAGCGCGTGCCATCTTTGCCGTCTCTTCCGCAACGTCGACGTCTCTGATTCGCGAGTTGGCTGACGACAGGTTGAGGCGCATGGTCTGGATGTTGTTCGTCGCGACGTCCAGCTTGTTCATGGCGGCGCCGAAGTTGGAACGAGCCGTCGAGACCGTGGCGATGGCCGTGTCCACGGCCGAGAGGCAAGCCAGAGCATTCGCTGTGGTGGCGCCCGACACGTCCGCGTTGGCCGTATCGGTGATGCCCGAGAGGTCGAGGCCGTTGAAGCCAACCTGGATCTGGTCGTTGGTATCGTTGTTCAGCCCCACCTGGAAGGTGATGGTGTTGCTCGCAGTCGAGCTGATGAGGTCGGTTCCGTTGAACTTGGTCGAGGCCTGGATCCGGCCTATCTCCGACTGCAGGGACTCGAACTCGCTGTCGATGTAGTCGCGGTCCGTCGAGGTGAGGGAGCCGTTGGAAGCCTGCATGGCTAGCTCGCGCATGCGGCCAAGGATGTTGTGGATCTCGCCGAGGGCGCCTTCTGCGGTTTGGGCCATGCTGATGCCGTCCGCGGCATTGCGTTCGGCAACGGAGTACGAACGGATCTGGCTCTTCATGCCTTCGCTGATCACGAGCCCGGCGGCATCGTCTGCAGCCGAGTTGACGCGGAAGCCGCTGGAGAGCTTCTCGAAGCTGCTCTGGAGTGCCCTCTGGTTGCGCGATAGGCTGAGCTGGGCTTCGAGGGAAGAGACGTTTGTCTGGATGTTGAGAGGCACGGGTCACGCTCCTTGTGAGAATCGTCGACCGGTGCCGTTGCAACAGGTGGGCCAAGTGCCGTTTTCGAGCTCTTCGGGCCGCTCCGCGTCCTCTGCCTCCCGCGTGATGCTCTGGCGCTTCTAGTTCCGGGAGCGTTCGGGGTGTAGAGCCGCGGCTCATCGTTTCTTTCCTCGGGTGGTGTCTATCGGGTGTCGGAAACACGACGCGCCAGGGGTCAAATCCCTGGCGCATCTTGTTTCCATTGGCGGCCTTCAGTTTATCCGATCAGATTCATCGCGAACTGAGGCAGTTGGTTGGCTTGTGCCAAGACCGAGATGCCTGCCTGCGTCAGTACCTGGTTTCTCGCCATGGAGGCCGTCTCCTGTGCCACATCCACGTCCACGATGCGTGAGTTGGCCGCTGAGATGTTCAGCTTCATGGTTTGAATGTTGTTGGAGGCCACCCCCAACTTGTTCATGGCCGCGCCGAACCCGGAGCGTTGCTTCGACACCGCGGCGATGGCGGTGTCGATCGAGGACAGCGCGGTGAGCGCGTTCGCGTTGTCAGTTCCAGATACCTTGGCATTTGCTGCGTTCGTGGCGCCCGATAGATCGATGTTGTTGAAGGCGACCTGGATCTGGTCGTTCGCGGCGTTGTTCAGGCCGACCTGGAAGGTAACCGTCGAGGCTGCCCCCGAGCTGATCAGGTCCGACCCGTTGAACTTCGTGGAGCCCTGGATTCGGGTGATCTCTCCTTGGAGTGAGGTGAATTCGTTGTTGAGGTAGTCGCGGTCGGCGGACGTGAGGCTGCCGTTCGACGACTGCATCGCGAGCTCACGCATGCGGCCGAGCACGTTGTGGATCTCGGAGAGGCCACCCTCGGCCGTCTGAGCCATGCTGATGCCGTCGGCAGCGTTCCGCTCGGCGACGGTGAACGAGCGGATCTGGCTCTTCATGCTCTCGCTGATTGCCAGGCCAGCGGCGTCGTCGGCAGCCGAGTTGACGCGGTAGCCGCTCGCGAGCTTGTTGAAGCTGCCCGTTAGGGCTTTCTGGTTGCGGGCTACGCTGCGCTGAGCTTCGAGAGAGGCGACGTTCGTCTGAATATTGAGTGCCATGGTGACTCCTTCTTGGAGGTAGTGGCCGGGGCCGCTGGCCCCAGCGTTCTCAGGCTTCCTTGCCTGACACCTGCGATGAACGGGTCGACGCTCGCGCCCTTGAGAAGATTTCTGATGCGCCGTCAGTTTTCGGGCGAGCGCCATCGGCTTGACGAGCCCTGGCGAACCGCTCCGTCGAGAGTTGGCGACCGGCAGGGCGCCATGGTCGCGCCGGGGGGATCGTGGAGCACTCCCTCAGGGTCGGCGGAAGGACTGCTTGCACCCACTCCGGTCCGCTGCGTGCCCGCATGCTGGCGGGTCTTCTCCTCGCGCTACCTCTCGCGCTACCTACAGCGGGCCGCGGCTGCACTTGCGCCGGCGGTCGTGCCGTCACACGCTTCGGGCCGCGGAGTACAGGCGCAGAGGGGGGCGCGGCGCTGCATCGCGGCGAGTGGCAGTGGCCTCGCGTTCCCAGCCGTAGGTGCAAAGGCTCCGGGGGCGGCGACAGTGGTGGTCGTCTCCTCCGGCGACTCCGTGAGCTCGCTCTCCAGCGCGTGCTGGTTCGCCTCGACGATGCTGTCGTGGATCTCCCCACGAAGGATCTGCAGGGACGCTGGAGCGCGGATCCCGAGCCGGACAACGCTTCGCGAGAGCTCGGTGACGATGACCTCGATGTCGTCGCCAATCACGATCCGCTGGCCCTTGCGACGCGCAACCATGAACATGAACGGACTTTTAGCACAGTCCGTGCCAAGACCCACAGGTCTCGATGTCCCTCCCAGAGCGGCGCGTCACAGAGGGAATCTCCGCGCCGACGCTAGAACCGACTGCTGGCCGTGTCCAGGAGCCGTCGCGTCACGGCTATCGAGGTCTCCAGCGCATTGCCCAGGCGGACGAGCTCCGAGTAGGCTTTGTGCGGCTCGACGGTCACGCTCGCCTCGGCTCCGGTCTGGAGCTCCACGCTCGTCTGCTCGAGGATCCCCTCGGTGGCCTCGAGGCGCTCCAGGACGAGGCCGGCGCGACCCCGCGCATTGACGATCTGGGCGTGGCTCGCGTCGATGGTATCCATGCTGGCGCGGACCCCCACCTCGTCGTTGGCTGTCAGCGCGTCGCGCAGCGCCACGAGGTCCGCGAAAATGTCGCGTCCTCCTGCGGCCGTGAAGGCCTGAGCGCCGCTGATGTTTGCCTGCACCGTCACCCCCGCGCCGACAGCAACTCGGTGCGTCGTGTCGTCCCCCTGGAAGACTCCTGCCGCGTCGAAGGCGTCGGTCTCCGTTTGGCTCCCGGCGAAGAGCGACCCCTTGCTGCCCCGCGTGTTCGCCAGGCGCAGCATGGCTTCACGCAATGCCCCCACCTCGTCAGCCAGTGAAGCGCGGTGCTCGGGCGTCGTCCCACCGTTGGAAGCTTGGACGGTGATCTCCTTCACGCGTTGCATGATGGTCCCTGCTTCTGCCAGGGTGCCCTCAGCGAGCTCCAGGTCTACACGGACGTACTCAACGTTCTCCTTGTAGCGCTCCGTCTGCTCGATCTTGGCCTTCTTCCGCAGGTACTCTGCCGCCGCGGTGGGATCGTCGGATGGGGCATTGACGCGATAGCCCGTCGTCGCCTGCTTCATGGCTTCGTGCTGCCTAGTTTGGAGGCGGCTCGTGCCAGCCGAGAGCCATTGGTGCTTCATCGAGTCGGTGACACGCATCATCCCACCTTCTGGATTAGCTCGTTCAAAAGCTGGTTGACCGTAGAGAGAAGCTTGGAGGCCGCCTGATACGCCGTTTGGTAGCGCGTGAGGGCGATCATCTCCTCGTCGAGGGACACTCCGCTCACCGAGCTGCGGAAGCTTTCTGCTTGCTCGCGGATGGCTTGGCGGAAGACCACGTCGTGGCTGGCGGTCGCCTTGCGAAGCCCGACATCGCCGATGAACTCTGCGTAGGTCTCCTCGGGGGTGCGCGTGGAGCTCGCCGTGAGAGGCCTGGTGGCCAGCTCGGCCATGGCACGGGCATTCTCCGCACCGCTCGGCAGTGTCGCGGTGTCCGCGGAAGCGGCGATTCGCTCGGGGCGTCCGAGCACGTCGCTGGAGACTTGGAGGCTCAGGGCTGCGTTCTCGGCGGTCGCGGGGAGCGCGAAGAGGAGCCGGCCCGTACCTCCATCGAGGCCAAAGCCAGCGATGTGGCTGGCATTCACGGAGCTTCCCACGTCGAACACGAGGTTGTCGAAGGAGGCCTGGATGCTGGCCACGTCGTCATCGCGCACCTCGCGGAGCGCAGCGAGCTGACCACCACTCAGGTGCGCCGTGATGTCGGAGGTCGCTCCCCCTGGCCTGTCTCGCGCGATAAGGCGCATGCTGCCGTCCGTCCCGAGCTCGATGCCGAGGGTGCGCGCGTTCGTTCCCTCGACGAGGGTCGTTCCAGAGGCTTGCACCATGAGTGTTCCATCCGAGGCATACACGGGGCGTACGTCGATGAGCTCAGAAAGGCTGACGAGCTGCTGACTGCGCTTGTCGATGAGGCTGCTCGCATCCCCTTGGGTGCCGTCCACGAGGACTATCTGCTGATTGAGACTGGCGAGCTCTTTCGCGATCCCGTTGACTTGCTCCGTGACGTCTTGGGCTTGGGTCAGCAGGTTCGAGCGGATGCCTGCAAGCCTGCCTCCAATCTCGCGGACGCTCGCGGAGAAGTCCTCCGCCGAGCTAAGGACATGCGAGCGCACGATGGGGTCATTGGGACGCGCCGAGAGCGTCTCGAAGGAACCGTAGAGGGCGGAGAGCGAGTCGCTGAGCCCGCTTCCGGAGAAGTCGTTGAAGACTGCTTCGACCGTGCCGAGTAGGGCGTTGCGCTCGGAGGCGGCGTTGTCCAGCCCATTCGCCGCGAGCAGGCGCGTGTCGGCATAGCGATCGATGATCTGCCGGGTACCCTGAACCTCGACCCCCGCGTTCCCCCCCATGCGAGTCTGGAGCACCACCTCCCGGCGCGAGTACATCGGGGTCGATGCGTTGGCGATGTTCTGACCGGTAAGACTCAAGCCGTACGACTGGGCCGAGAGGGCATCGCGGGCCGTGTTGAGCAGTCCAGTCAGGTTTGCCATGGGTTCATCCCTTCGTGCTCAGGCGGACCGCCCCGGAGGGAAGCTTCTTCGAACCGCCGACGCCCGATGTAGAACCACCCAGCAGGGACAGTGTGCCGAGAACCTGATCGCGCGCGTGGATGAGGAGGATCTGGTTACTCTTCATCGTGGCATCGAGCTCCTGAAGCTTGGAGTGATGCCGGGGCTCGAGCTCCGTGGCTCGCGCCCGCAGCTCCTCATCGAGGGCTAGCTTGGTGGCAGCGCAGTGCTCCAAGACCGCGCTGTCGAGTTGCTTGAGCGCCCCACGTTCCACCGCCACGACCTCGGCAAGCTCGGTCAAGACTGAATCGATGGTTCGGGTTGTCACGAGAGGATCCATGCTTTCCTGGGCGACGCAGCCGCGGATGGCTGGAGGCTAACCGAGGCCGAGGACGCGCGCGGCAATGCGCGAGGCGTCGACCTGGTAGGTGCCTGTCTCCACCTGTGAGCGCAGAGTCTCGACCTTCTGGGTGTCGAGCCGTGCCTCGTTCTCCGTGGCGAGGGCGCGTGCCTCCTTGGAGATCGAGACCTTGGCCGCTCCGGGGTCTTGGCGGACAGACTGTTCTTTGAGTTCGGAAGGTTGTTGGGCTGGTTGGGCTTTGGCAACGGGATTCACGCCGACGCGCTGATAGGCGTGAACTGCGGCTTGGGAGGAGATTCCCTTCATGACGGCCTCCGGGTGTTGGCGGTCTGGCGCTGAGCGTCACGGTCTTGACCACGGATCGAGGAACGGCCGGTGCCGAGCAACCTTGAGAGGAATCCGAGAAGTGAGGGGAAACCCGTCATGGAACCTTGGCCGCAGGTGGCGGCTGACTGAGGCTGGGGGCTGCTGCCCTGTCTTGTGCGTTCAGCAGGTCGCCGATGAGATCCGCCATCCCCAATCCTCCGGCTCGTGAGACGGTGTTGGCAACTGTTTCCACGACCATGGACCCGTAGATCGCCTGACCCGAACTTGAAGCGGAGCTCCCGAGGTTTCCACAGTCCTTGATGGTCTTGAGCATCTCTCTCAAGAGAATCGCTTCGAACTCGCGGGCGGCTTGCTGGATCGCAGCCGTGTTTTGGGCGCTGGTGGACGGCGCGTCGAGCCCGCTGGCTGTCACTGCGGCGATGGGGTTGGTCATTGGACGACTATCTCGGCGCGAAGCGCGCCTGCTGACTTCAGCGCTTGCAAGATGCTCGCCAGCTCCCTAGGCGACACGCCGAAGGTGGAGAGGGCCTGGGCCACCTCCGCCAAGGAAGCCGCGCCCTGCACGTAGGTGACGCCCGGTGGGATCTCCTCTGTCGATTCGATCTCGGTCTGGGGCAGCACGGCCGTTTCCCCAGTCGCCAGCGGCTCTGGTTGGGTGGCCGTCGGTGTCTCCCGGATGGCAACGGTGATGCCGCCTTGAGCGATGGCGACGGGCAGGAGCCGGACGTCACCGCCTGCCACCACCGTGCCTGTTCGTTCGTTGATGACGACGCGGGCAGCGGTGCTCGGCTCTACCTCGATGCGCTCCAGCTGAGCAATGAGGGACACCGGGCGCTTGCGAAGGTTCTTCGGGACCTTGACTGTCACCGCGCCGCCATCGAGGGCCTCGGCGCTTCCTGCGCCAAGGGTTTTGTCGATGGCCTGAACGATGCGGTCCGCCGTGGCGAAATCCGGCGAATGCAGAGACAAGGTGATCTTTTGATCCTTGACGAAGCGCGTTTCTACCATGCGCTCGACAAGGGCTCCACCCGGGATGCGGGCGCTCGTCGTCAGGTTCACCTGCTGCGAGCTGCCGGAGGCCCCCGACGCCTCGAAACCACCGACGATCAGCGGTCCCTGGGCGACCGCATAGGTACGGCGATCGGCCCCGCGCAGGGAGGTCTGCACCAAGACGCCGCCTCGCAGGGAACGCGCATTGCCGATGGATGCGACGGTGACGTCCATCCTGGTGCCGTTGCGTGAGAAGGGGGCGAGCGTCGCCGTGACGAGGACGGCCGCCACGTTACGGAGCCGTAGCTGCTTGGCATCGGCTTGCACTCCGAGCCGGCGCAGCAGTGCGCGCAGTGACTGTGCCGCAAAAGGGGCCGAGACATCGTCGCCCGTTCCGTTCAACCCAACGACGACGCCATACCCGACAAGCTGGTTATCGCGCGCTCCGACCACGTCACAGAGATTGCGCAGCTGGTCCGCCCTTGCCGCTGAGGTGACGAGGAGCACAAGCGCCAGAAGCGGTGCAGCAAGGAAGGGTCTCGCGTTGGGCATGGGAGCTCAGAGGGGGTTGATGAAGTCCAAGAACTTGGTGAGCCAGCCGCGCTCCACCTGGTCTGCCACGTCGCCGCGACCGGTGAATTCGACGCGCGCGTCGGCGATGAGGGAGGAGTCGACCGAGTTGTCGCCTTCAATGTCCGCGGGGCGAATCAAGCCAGACGTGTAGAGGTGGTACTCCTCGTGGTTTATCATCACCACCTTCGTGCCTTCTACGAAGAGGTCGCCATTGGGCATTTCCTTTTTGACGCGCACGCCGATCGTGCCGCGAAGCTTGCCAGCACGCTGCGTGTTGCCTTCGCCGTTGAAGTCGTGCTGCACCGCCATGGCGATCAGCTGTTGGGTATCCAGGTCGGGGTAGGCCTCTCGCAGAGCAGGCAGGAGCCCGAGCATGGCCGATACACCATCGCTGCGAGTCACTTTCTTGCTGAGGCTCGTGGAGGCTCCACCCTGGGCGTCGGCCTCCTCGTTGATCCGGATCATGACGATGTCGCCCGCCCGCAAGGCACGTGTGTCCTCCAGCAGCCCCGCATGAGCCTCGGAGTAGAGCGAGCCGTCAGCGGGCTGTGCGGACTTCTGAGTTGCTGCATACTCGCCCGGCTTGTAGTCGCGTTCCTGCGGCTCGAAGGACCGAATGTGCGGTGGGCCGCAGGCTGCAGTGGCTGCGCCGAGCACGGCCCAGACGACGAGGGGCAACTTCATTGCACCACCACCTTTGCGGTCTGGGCGGTCTCGATGCGTGCCCGCAGCACTTTGCGCGTGGTGATGACGCGAAACATGTGTACTTCACCAACGTTGCCGCTGCTCAGGGCGATGGCGGCGGCGGTCAAGGTCACACCAGCCGTCTCGATGACCAAGGATACCTGGGCGCCGCGGGCGACGTCTGGCTGGGCTGCCTCGGCGCTGATCTGCGCCACGAAGGAAAGCGTCAGGCGCTGCAGGATCACCTGCTCTCGCTCGAGCTCGACCACGACGGTGGAGCGGAACTCGCCTGCTCGCTTGGGGATACGGGGTAGCGTTACCCGTCCCAGGGAGGCGGAGGGTGAGGTTACGAGCGGCCGCGCGGTGCTCAGCTTTACGAGCTGCACGCCGGGAGGTAGCTCGAGTTCGATCGCGGGCGCTACCCACTGCGCGATCTCGTCCTCGGTCATCCGCTTCTCTGCGGCCTTGATGCGCATCGAGCTTGGAATGGCAAGGCCTTGCGAGGGGAGTCCGGCGCGGCGCAGAACGCGCTCGATGTCCGCTCGGGCCAGCAGACGCGACGCCCCGGGCGCGGGCGTATCGGCAACCGTTAGCAGGCCGCGCTCAGGGTCGGCGTTAGGAACGATGTCGGCCAGGGTTACCTTGTTCGAGTCGACGATGATCTCCGACTGGGCAAGACTAGGTGGGGCTACGAAGAGCGAGCCGAGGAGCACGAAGGCGAAGACGAGGGAGCGGGTGAACATGGCTACTTCAGCCGCGACGCGGATTGCATCATCTCGTCGGCGCTGGAGATTACCTTGCTGTTTATCTCGTAGGCGCGCTGAGCGCTGATGAGGCCGATCATCTCTTCGACGATGTTGACGTTGGCTTGCTCGACCGAGCCCTGAAGCAGGGTGCCGCGTCCCTGTTCCCCGGGACGCCCCAGCATTGGTTCGCCGCTGGCGGGGCTGGGGATGTATAGGTTGTGCCCGAGCGCCTGCAGGCCACCCGGGTTCACGAAGGTGGCGAGACTCAGCTGGCCGAGTTCGACCGGCGTCGTGTCCCCGCTGACCATGGCCGTCACGGTTCCGTCGGCGGCGATCGTCAAACCTTCGACGTCAGGGGGGACCACGATGGGAGGGTCGAGGGGCATGCCTTCCTGCGTGACGATGCGACCCTGACCGTCGGTCTGAAGCGACCCTGCTCGGGTGTAGGCGAGGGAGCCGTCCGGTTGCTGGACCGCGAAGAAGCCCTTGCCCTCGATGGCGACGTCCAGAGGGTTGCTCGTATTCAGGAGCGTGCCCTGAGCGAAGCTGCGCGAAGTGCCTGCCACCCGCACGCCGCTGCCAAGCTGCACGCCCGAAGGATCCATCGTCGTTGCCCCAGTGGGCGCCCCCGGCGTCCTCACCGTCTGGTAGAGCAAATCCTGGAACTCGATGCGCTGCTTCTTGTAGGCGACGGTGTTTGCGTTGGCAATGTTGTTGGAGATGCCCTCCAGGTGGGTCTCCTGAGCTGACATGCCGGTGGCTGCGATATGAAGGGCCCTGAACATGGTAAAGGGGCACAGTGCAACACGGGTGCCAGGGGCCTTGCGAGGATGAACGCCGGGAGCCTTCGCTTCAATGCCGAGCCCGAGCCCGATCGGTTACACTTGGCGTGCGTCACGCGACTGACGTCTGACGCTGCCGTCGGGTGGCGGCGAAGAGCAACAGGGACGGGCCACGGCGCGGCCGTGCCGTGAAATGCCCCCTGGCCAAGGCGCACGGAGACGGGGCGCTGTCTGGAACGAGACCGCCCGCGATCGACTTCGGGGTCGAGGTTGGCTGAAGATGGAGCGTGGCTGGCGTTCGTCCCTGGCCACGACCCCACGGTGGCGACGAACGGTGCGCGACGGGGGCGTCAAGCGGCGTCGATACGCTTGCGCTTCAGCATCTCGACGAGCGTCGTGCGGTTCAGACCAAGCAGCTTGGCCGCGCGGTTCTTGTTCCATTGGGTCTTTTCGAGCGCCTGCCGGATGAGGTTGTTCTCGAAAGATTCGACGGCTGCCCGCAGATTGACCCCGGCATCGGTGAGGTTTGCTGGCGCCCGCTCCTCGGAGGGAAGTGACAGAACCCGGGCGGGAAGGTCTTTGGGCTGAATGGTCCCGTTCCGGCATAGCAGCGCAGCTCGCTCGATGGCGTTCTCGAGCTCTCGCACGTTGCCTGGCCAATCGTAGGTAAACAAGAGCTGCTGTGCGGATGGGGACACGTCGATACCCCTGCGGCCTGCACGCTCTCCGACGCGGGCCAGGAAGTAGTCGACGAGCATCGGGATGTCCTCGCGCCTCGCGCGGAGCGGCGGAACGACGACCTGAATCACGTTGAGCCGATAGTAGAGGTCCTCACGGAACGCTCGTTGGCTGATGGCGGTTTCCAGATTGGCATTCGTGGCGGCTACGATGCGGACGTTGGCGCTGAGGACCCGAGCGTCCCCTACCGGTGAATACTCGCGTGTCTGGAGGACTCGCAGGAGCTTGACCTGCAGGGGAAGAGGAAGCTCTCCAATCTCGTCTAGGAAAAGTGTGCCGTTCTCCGCTTGCGCGATGCGGCCGCGCTGAGCAGCATGGGCACCCGTGAAGGCGCCGCGAGCGTGGCCGAAGAGTTCGCTTTCCAGCAGTGCCTCGGGAATGGCCCCGCAGTTGACGGCCACGAAGGGGCGGTCTCGCCGCGAGCTGGCCGAATGCACGGCGCGCGCAACGAGCTCCTTGCCGGTGCCACTCTCGCCGGTGATGAGCACGGTGCAGTCGGTGTCGGCGACCTTGTCGAGCACCTTGTAGACGTCCACGAGGGAGGGTGCCTGGCCCACGACGCCAGCCATGCTCTTTGGTGGGAAGAGCGACGCCACTGTCGGCACGATGCTCGGGCGCGGCGCCTCCTGGGTAGGCTCTCCAACGACCCGAATCACCACGTCGGGTACCGCATGCGGCCGCCCTGCTGGGACGCTCGCGGGGCTATCGTCGCTCGTTCGAGCTTGTCCGCCGCTGACGGTGGAGGAGTTCGTCGTACCGCTGTCGCTCTGCCAACCAATCATATATACCTACCCGAGGGGGAGTTCCCTGATGCGATTGCCGGGCGACGGTGCAACTTGCGATCCAAGGTGTCAGAACCCTGACAATTGCCGCTAGTTTTCCGACGCTCTCGGGAGCGTCAACAAGGAGACTGGGTTACCTTTGCCCCAGGGGCGGGGAGCCGCTCGATGCCTGGTGATCACGGCGCGCCCTCGCTGCGAGTCGCTCTTCGAGGGGAACGGGCTCTCGTCGGTCCCTTGACGCTGGCTGTGAGCCTGGGTCAGACGTGACCGCTTGGGGTCGTTCGTGACCCTGCGCAGCTCCCGGCGACGCTGGCGCGGCATGCCGCATGCAAGGCGGGTGGCTCATGGCCGCGATTTTCGGAGTCATCGCCCCGCTTCAGAACGCGCTGGACTACCACATGTCGCGCCACAACGTGCTGGCCTCCAACGTCGCCCACGTGGACACCCCTGGCTACCGCCCCGTAGATCTAGCTCGCATCGACACGGAGGGGTTCGAAGCGGCGCTCGAGGTCAGCTTGCGGCGCACGGCTGGCGCCCACATGGCTGGCGATCAGGACGAGGATCTGGGTCGAGTAGGTCGCACTTTCGAGGACCTCTCGGCGGGCGCCGGTCGAGACGGCAACTACGTCTCACTGGACAGGGAAGCGGCCAAGGTTGCCAGCAATCATCTGCGCTTCGAGGTCGTGTCTGCCATCGTTTCTGCTGAACTAAGGCAACTACTGTTCGCCGCGAGCGACGGTCGTTGATGAGGTAAGTCATGCTCGGTGTCTTCAGTGCAATGGAAGTTGCGGCGTCAGGCCTGTCGGCGCAGCGGGTGCGCATGAACACCATCGCCTCGAACCTGGCGAATGCCAGCACGACGCGTACCGCGGAGGGTGGCCCCTACAGACGCATCGACCCCGTCTTCGAGGCTGTGAGGCTCGAGGGGCCCGGCGGCGTTGGAGGTGCTGAGAGTGGCGTCTCAGCCGTGCGTGTACGCGAGATAGTGGTGGATCCACGCCCCGGTCAGCTCGTTCATGATCCGACGCATCCGGACGCTGATGCGCAAGGATACGTTACACTTCCGAACGTTCACGCCGTCGAGGAGATGGTCAACATGATCACCGCATCCAGAGCCTACGAGGCCGGTGTGACGTCGATAGACACAATCAAGCAGATGGCGCGCTCGGCAGTGGGCATTGGTCGCTGAGGTGTGTGATGAGCCCCGTTGAAGCAGGATCGTTGGCCGGGTACCTCTCGCGGATTGCCGAGACAGGCCTCGGAGAGTCACTCAGCGGTGGAGCGCGCGTTGCGGCCAGCGACGCCAGCGCCTTCACGGCTGCGCTCGAGGGTGCAGTCGCACAGGCGAATGCGCAAGCGCTGAGCGCCCAGGAGGCGGGTGCTGCCTTCGCCGCGGGGGCCCGCGACGATATTCACGGGACAATGGTTGCCCTGAGTCAAGCCGACATCGAGGTCAGGCTCGTTGGTAGCATTCGCAACAAAGTCATTGATGCCTTCCATGAGATCTGGAAGATGCAGGTTTGACGGAGCGGAGCACCCCTATGGATAGGTTGCAGGCGATCACCAAACAGTTGCTGGGGTTCTGGCGATCGCTATCGACACTCAAGCGCCTGGCCCTGGTGGTGGTGACTGGAGGAGTGCTCGTCGGCGTGCTGCTCATGTCCGTGATTGGTACGAGCATTCGCTACGGGTACCTCTACACTGAGCTCGAATCGCAAGATGCGGCGGCCATTGCCCAGAAGCTCGAAGAGCTCCAGGTCCCGTATCGGGTGGAAGCGGGTGGGTCGACAATTCGAGTTCCGGACGAGCAGGTCGCCAAGCTACGCCTGGAGCTGGCGTCGCAAGGGTTACCTCGCGGGGGAGGAGTGGGTTTCGAGCTCTTCGACGAGTCCCGGATTGGAGCGACGGAGTTCGAGCAGAACGTCAACTTGCGGCGGGCGCTCGAGGGCGAGCTGACGCGCTCAATACTCACTGTCGAAGGCGTGAAGGCGGCGCGAGTGCACCTGGTGATGCCCGAGCGGCGCCTCTTTGCCGCCCGGGAGGAGTCAGCTTCCGCATCGGTCGTACTCAAGCTCGATAATCCTGCGAGCTTCGGACGCAAAGAGGTGGCTGCCGTGGCCCACCTTGTTTCTGCTGCCGTGCCCGGTCTTGCCCGCGACCGCATCTCCGTCGTCAGCACGGACGGTGTCACGTTGCATCGCCCCAGCGAAGGGGGCGGCGTCCTTGGCGGCATTGGGGGCGAGGAGAGCGCGGAGCGAGCAGCGAACATCGCCAGCCAGATGCAGAACAGCGTGCTTGCGCAGATCGAGCGCGTCGTAGGTCCCGGAAACGCCGACGTGCGGGTTCATGTCGAGCTCGACCCAACGATGCGGGAACGGACCGAAGAGCACTACGAGCCCGCCAAGACAGCGCTGCGGAGCGAGAAGCTGTCGGAAGAGTCGGCGGCGGGGACCGGTGCTCCCGGCGTGGCTGGCGTGCCTGGAGCCCTCAGCAATCTGCCCGAAGCAGGCGACGAGGCGCAGGTCGCAGAGACCGCGCCGACGGGTTCGGGAGTCTTTCGGCGCAGCCACACAAGAAACTGGGAGGTTGACCGTGTCTCCGAGAAGATTGTGGCGCCGCCCGGCACCATCAACCGCTTGAGCGTCGCCGTTCTCGTGAACGGCACCTACGCGCAGAAGGGGACGAGCACAACCTACGTGCCCCGCAGCCAAGAGCAATTGGCAAAGCTCGAGGCGCTCGTCGAGCGGGCGATTGGTGCCAATGCCGAGCGCGGTGATGTCGTCACGGTCAAGAACTTCGAGTTTGCGCGTCCCTCTCTCATCGAGGACGTGCCGCTGCCACCGCTCCCACTCTGGAAGCGGTGGTGGCCACATGTGGCTGCTGGGTTGGGAGCACTCTTTGTACTGTCCCTCGTCGTGCTCGCATGGCGCAGTGGTCGCCGCGGGGAGAGGCGGGTCACCGTGCAGCAACTCGCTGGCGGCGGGGAGGCCGACCCGGCGCTTCCCGCGGGCGTGGCGCCAGCTCGTCAACTGCTCAGCAGTCAGAAGCTCGACAGCCGCGAGCTCCGCGCGCTCGCCGTCAAGACCGCATCGGAGGACAGTGCCTCCGCTGCGCTCGTGCTCCGAGGGTGGCTGAACAGCGGGAACTCCCCAACCAACGTGCGGGGAGAGCTGGCACGCAACTAGCAAGTACTGGCACGACGTGGAGCTCACCGGACCCGAAAAGGCTGTGTTGATGCTGCTGTCCCTCGAGGAGAGCGCGGCGGCTCCCATCATTGCCGAGCTCGATGACAGTGAGCTGCATCGCTTACGTGAGGTCGCTGCCATCATGCGTGAGGTCCCGGCTGCCAGCCTAGACGGCGTGTATGAGGAATTCATCGAATGTGCGAAGAACGCCGTCGCCGTGCCACGCGGTGGTCTGCGATACCTGCGGCGGGTCGCGGCGAAGGCCATCGGAGAGGAGAGAACCGCAGAGATATTCTTCGAGGGGCCCCAGTCCTCCATGGATCGGCTCGTGACTGCGGACGCGGCCGCCCTCGCGGTCGTCCTGGAGAACGAGCATGAGCAGCTTGTTGCCGCCGTGCTCTCCCAGCTGCCCAGGGACAAGGCGAGAGACGTCCTGAGCCAACTACCCGAACCGATGCGGGCATCTGTCGTGCAACGTTTGGCCAGGATCACGGAAATCCCGGCGGGACTCTTGGAGGAGGTCGCGTCTGCGCTGCTGGCGGAGCTGCCTGCCGCGGGTGCGGAAGCCATGATCTCGGTGGATGGGATCGCTAGGAGCGCCTCGCTCGTGCGACAGCTGGATCCCGATGTCGGCAAAATGCTCCTCGAGTCCCTGGCCCAGGGCGACGAGGCGTTGGCGGATGAGATCCGTAGGAGCATGTACAGCTTCGAAGACTTGCTTGTCCTAGACAAAAAGGCGATGCGTGCTTTGCTCGACTCGGTCTCCGCTGGCCATCTCACCATGGCCCTCAAGACATCGAGCGAAGCGCTGAAGGCGCACGTGTTCAACAGCATGTCGAAGCGTGCTGCAGACCGGCTCCGCGAAGACCTGGAGATGATGGGCGGCGTGAAGCTCACTGAGGTCGAAACGGCGCAACAGGAGATCCTCGCCCAGGCCATGCTCCTCGCGGCCGAGGGCATCATCAGCTTCGAGGAGACAAAGGGTGTTGTCTAGCAAGCAGTCCGGGGACCGGCATACCCCAGCCAATTTCATGAACGTCTCTCAAACGCGTGCCTACGTGCCCTCCTGGCTCGCGCCACGTCGCGAACAAATGGACGAGGGACGTGGAGGCCCGACCGCTGACTCCGCCCCAGGCTCACCACCTGCTTCCAAACCGAGCGGAAGCGGCTCCGGCTCCGGGCAGCACTTAACCCCTGCCATACCCCCCCACGAGCCCAGGATCGAGATCGAAGAAGACGACATGGGGCACCTCGCAGCGCTCCAGGGTGAACGGGCCGCGTTGAACGAGGCACAGCAGCAGACGGCGCGCCTGAACGCGGAGTTGGCGCAAGCCGTCACAGCCCTCCACAAATCGCGGGAAGAGATGCTCGACGAGGCTACCCGCCAGGTCATCGAGTTGGCATTGCTGGCCGCCAGCCGTGTGGTTGCGCGGGAGGTACGCCTCGACCCAGGCCTCTTACTCAACGTGGTCCGAGAAGCATTACAGACGCTTGCGGATCGGAAGTCGCTCAAGGTACGGGTCGGTAGAGGCTTCGAGCCTGCCTTGGCTGACGTCGCTGGACGGCTTGCCCAGCAAGGGGCGGTCGTCGAGCTCGTCGTTGACCCTCAGCTCGACGTGTTCGGGTGCATCGTGCAGACCGAGATTGCCAGCGTCGATGAGGGCCTCGCCGAGCGTTTCCAGGCCCTCGTGGACGCCTTGAGCCCCGAGGCTTCATGGTGACGCTCACCTATGAACAAGCCATCGCGCAGTGCCGAAGCGCGCCGCTGCACAGCCCTCAGGGTACCGTGCTGGAGGTCCTCGGCCTCATCGTCGAGATCGGTGGACTGCGCGCGGCGGTGGGGGATACCTTGCTCGTGGAGACCCGTCGCGGCCAGGTCGAGGTGGAGGTCGTTGGGTTCCGAGGAGATCGTCTCTTGACGACGCCCCTTGGTCCGATCTCTGGAGTGAGCCACGGTGCCCGTGCGATCCACACGCGGCGGGGGGCCACCGTCGCGGTCTCGGAGGCCCTGATGGGTCGGGTCGTCGACGCCCTCGGAAACCCGCTCGATGGCGGTCCTGCCCTTGGCGCGACGCGAAGCTGTCCCATTCATGCTTCTCCTCCCGATCCGTTCGCGCGAAAGCCCATCTGCCGTCAGTTCACCTCGGGTGTGCGCGCGATAGATGCTTTTACGCCGCTAGGCGTAGGGCAGCGAGTCGGCATTTTCGCAGGTGCCGGCGTGGGTAAGAGCACCCTGCTCGGCATGATCTGTCGCTCCTCCCAGGCTGACGTGAATGTCGTGGGCCTCGTCGGCGAGCGCGGGCGCGAGCTGAACGACTTTATCCGAAATGCTCTGGGTGCGGAAGGCTTGGCCCGCTCTGTCATCGTCGCGGCGACGAGTGATCAGCCGCCGCTCCTGAGAGCTCGTGGCGCGGAGGTGGCGACCGCGATCGCCGAGTACTTCCGCGACCAGGGCAAGACCGTGTTGCTCGTCATGGACTCGGTGACCCGCTACGCCATGGCGATGCGCGAGGCTGCTCTCGCCGCCGGGGAGCCGCCCGCGACGAAGGGCTATCCCCCAAGCGTCTTCGCCGCCCTCCCAAGGCTTCTCGAGCGAGCCGGCAATGGTGCCTCCGAGGGCAGCATCACGGCTCTCTACACGGTGCTCGTCGAAGGCGACGATCTCTCGGATCCAGTGGCGGACGCCGTGCGCAGCATCCTCGACGGTCACATCGTCCTGTCCCGACAGCTTGCAGAGGCGGGTCATTTCCCGGCAATCGACATATCACGCAGTATCTCTCGTTTGGCGACCGAGGTGGCCTCGGAAACCCAGATCGCGGTGAGTAATGGCATCCGCGAGCTATTGGCAGCACACCGCGAGGCAGCTGATCTCATCCAGGTGGGGGCCTACCAGGCGGGTAGTGACCCAGCTGTCGAGACGGCCCTACGCATCATGCCTCAGCTCGAGCAGTTCCTCTGTCAACGGACCGCCGACAAGATGAGCTCCGCTGAGACGCTGGCTCGTCTCCTGGCGTTGGGTCGGATGGCCCAGACCAGCGGTGGGAGATGAGTAGCCGCCAGAAGCGTGTTGCGATGCTGGTGGAGCATCGAGAGCGCGCCTTGGGCCAGCGCGTGGAGCAGCTGAACCTCGCTCGGAGCCTGGTCGAGGCCGCGCGAACTCGCGTCGACTCGGAGCAAGAGCGGCTTCGTCTGGCCACGGAGCGTCGACGGGAGCTGCTTCAAGGGGCCCTTCAGGCTGGCGATTGGGCGGAGACGCAGTCCTGGGTGGAGGACACGAGCCGATGCTATGCACGCGCTCGTGGAGAGCTCCTGCAAGCCGAAGCGAAGGTCCGGAACGCTCAGAACGAGGCTGTGGCCGCGCGCAACGATCTCAAGCGCCTCCAGGTCCTGATGGATCGCCTGCTCGCATCCGCGCGCCGGACAGAGGAGCGTGCTGAACAGAAGGCGACGGACGAGCACGCGGGACGTGCGCGACGGAACGCAGCAGCGAGGGTCAAGGAGAGAAGCGCTTGACCCGCGAACGGCTCGACATGGATGCTTCACGGACAGCGCCAGGCCGCTGTGCCTCTGACCACGTTACAGGTCGAGAGCTGCGGCGCCGCGAGGAAGAGGTCGCCGAGTGGTCAACCCTGCTCCTCTCGGCGTTGCAGGCCACGTCCGCGCTGCCTGCGGAAGAGTCGGCCGCTGGTGCGTCAGGCGCATGGCGCCCTCCTGTCGGTGTACTGACGCGGGGGGAGCGGAGCGGCGCTTGGTCCGCCCAGACGCCCAGGGTCTGTCAGGCCGCGGAGGGCGCCGCGCAGGAGGAGCCGAACGAGGTCCGTCTCCAGCTGAACGTGGGACGCCTTGGGGAGATCGCCCTTCTCGTCGAGCGCGGGAGCGACGGCCTGCGGGTGCTGCTGAGCGCGGCTCGGTCGACGACGACGGCGCTCCTGGAGTCCGAGCGGCAAGCCCTTCATCAGGCGCTCGTGAGCAGTGGGCTGCGCGTCGAACTCATAAGGTTCGTGACGATGGGAACAACTGGCACCCGGGTTGCATCAGGGGACCCAGCAGCCCCGCGACATGCCGGAGGAAAGGCTGCTAGCGAGTTTGGGCGAGCCGACACGCAGAAACGCCGGTCGAATCGCCTGAAGGTAGTGGGATAACGAACATGATCGACCCGACCGCCAGTTCTGGCCAGACTCAACTCAGCGCTGCCGTGGGGAGCAAGTCTGCGCAAGCAGCCCTCGATCACGATGATTTCCTCAAGTTGCTCGTGGCTCAGCTCAAGCATCAGGATCCACTCAAGCCCCAAGAGAATACGCAGTTCATCGCTGAGTTGGCGCAGTTCTCCTCGCTCGAGCAGACGATGGGGATCAATCAGCGGCTGGACGCGCTGGCAACCCAAACCCGGGCCCAGGCCACGACGGACGCACTCGCTCTCGTTGGGAGCGTGGCTACGGCGCGAGGCTCGCGCATCTCTCATGAGGCGAACGGAGAACCGACCCCTATCTCCTTCAAGCTCGGTGGGGCGGCTGCCGAGGTGACCGTCGGCATCGAGAACCAGTATGGACAGACCGTGCGAACGATGACAGTGGGCGCTGCCGCTGCAGGCTCCGTCAAGCTGACCTGGGATGGCTACGGCGACGACGGGAACCGATTGCCGGCAGGGTCGTACTCGGTTTCCGTCGATGCGCGCGCTGCGGATCAGTCCGTCGTGCCCGTGCTTCAGGAAGTGACCGGACGTGTGCAGGCCGTCTCCTTCGACGAGGGCTACCCGGTCATTCACTTCGAGGACGGCTCCAACTCACCTGTATCTGAACTAGTGCGGGTCGAGTCTCCCGCGCCAACCCCCTGATATCGTGGTGACACTCCACGAGTAGGACGTACCTATGGTAATGCGTGCAATGTATGCGGGCGTATCTGGTCTCAAGGCCGAGGGTGAGGCGTTGGGTGTGATGGGCGATAACATCGCCAACATGAACACAGTCGGCTTCAAGAGCCAGCGAGCTGTCTTCGAGGACGTTCTGGGGCAATCCATGCGTGGTGGCTCCCCTTCGGCAGGCTCTGGGGTTCGTCTCGGGGAGGTCCAGCAGGTCTTCACGCAGGGTTCCATGTCGAGCACCGGCGTCGCCACGGACATCGCTCTTTCCGGCGACGGCTTCTTCGTCGTCCACGGCAGCGTGGACGGTGTCGTCGGTAACTACTACACGCGGGCCGGGCAGTTCGTACTCAACAATGATGGATACCTGGTGAGCCCGAGTGGGTTGCAGGTTCAGGGCTACTCGGCGAACCCGGATGGCACCCTCGCTGTCACCTTATCCCCCGTCTCGGCTCCAACCTCCGCGCTCGAGCCGCGAGCCACGGAGCGCATCTCGGTGGCCGCCAACTTGAACTCGGGGGATCCAGTCCCCGCGTTGCCTTGGAGCGCGGCTGACCCGGGGAATACCTCGAACTTCTCCACCACGATGACCGTCTATGACTCCCTGGGTGGCGCACACTCCCTGAATATCTACTTCAACAAGACGGGTGAGAACACGTGGGCCTGGCACGCGCTGGCGTCCGGGGACGAGACGAACCCGCCCGCGCCCGGGATGAACGTGGAGGTCGGCACCGGCACCATGGCCTTCACGACGACGGGTGCCCTCGAATCCGCGTCCTCGACGATGGCGACGATTAACTTCCAGGGAGCGACTGCTGCCCAAACGATCGAGCTGAGCTTCGGTCAATCGCTGAGCGCTGGCGGAACGGGGGTTGACGGCATCACGCAGTTTGCTTCGCCGACAAGTGTCTCGAGCCAGTCCCAGGACGGCTATGCGTCCGGCGATTTCGCGGGCGTGGCCATCGACGGACAGGGAATGGTCATGGGCCTCTACAGCAACGGTCAGCGGCTGCCGTTAGCCCAGCTAGCCGTGGCAAAATTCCGTTCCAACCAGGGCTTGGCACGAGCCGGGCAGACGCTCTGGAGCGATACGCGCGAGAGCGGGGCGCCGGCCATCGGCATGCCTGGGACGGGTGGACGCGGTGTCATCACGGCGGGCGCCCTCGAGGGCTCCAACGTAGACATCTCGGAGGAGTTCGTCGGTCTCATTCAGCACCAGCGGGCCTTCTCCGCGAACTCGAAGACCATAACGACCGCCGATGAGATGTTACAGGTGCTGATGAGCATCAAGCGGTGAGCCTGAGCCGCGAGTCGAGGAGTTGATTCGAGCCATGTCTGATGCCCCGCCCCCGCCCACAAAGAGGCGCAAATCAAAGTTCTGGCTGTGGCTCTTGACGGGGCTCATAGCAGTGGTCGGCGCAGGGGGTGGGGGCGCGGTCGCGGGCGCCAAGCTCCTCGGCAAGAAGCGCCCCGCACCCGCGGCCTCCGCTGCGGCGGGGGAGCCGGTGGAAGAACTCATGTCGGAGGCCATCCCGCTCGGGGACATCGTCGTAGACGTGCGCAGCGCCCAAGGTACCCTTCACCACCTCCGGGTAGGGGTGTCCGTGGAGCTGCGAAGCGGCGCTGACGTCCAAGCGGCCAAGCGCTTCATTCCGAAGGGGCGGGAGGTGGTCATCTACTATCTCCGCTCGAAATCGTTTGAGGCCCTGACCGGCGCGGGCACTTTCGGCGCCGTCGTGGAGGACTTGAGCAAACAAGTGATCTCGGCCTTTGGTGCGAAGAACGCCAAGCGCATCTTGGTCACCGACTACATGGCGCAATGATGACCTCCACTCCGGAAGAGTCGCCCCTGGGAACGGAGGTCCCGGTGATGAGAGCCTCCCTGGCTCCGAAAGTGGTCGACCTCAGCGGGCGTGAGCGCCATCTCCGAGCAGCCATGCATGCCATGGCCCTGGTGGCGGTGCGGTTCTCGCGCAGCGCGCGACGCACGATGCCGTTCATGATTCGCCAGAAGGCGCGACTCGTGCCCGAGCCGGTATCGTTCCTCGGTCCGTCAGACGAGGACCCCGACCGAGCGGGACCATGGTTCCACGTACTTCTCGAAGCCGAGGAGATGTCCGCTTGGGCGCGTTTGACGCTCAACGGGACCGCCATCCAGCTCATCTTGGAGGGGTCGCTCGGGGCAAGTACTCTGAGTTCGACTGCAATCGGGCGGGAGCTGACACTGGCGCAGCGCGCACTCATCGCCAGGATCGCGCGGGGTCTGGCGCAGAGCTTTGCGGACGCGGTGCGTGAGGAGGTGGGCCTGACGTTCTCCGTCGTGGCTTCTCAGGCCAGAGCTGACGATGATCCCCCAGATTTCCCCACCGCTCACGGGCTGCGCGTCGCCTGTGGCTTCGAGCCGTCGTCGGGCGATCCCCGGATCTCCATTGCCGTGAGCGCCGAGGCCTTGGAGCTTGCGGCGCGTGAGCAGGAAGACGACGCAGGGATCGCGCCCGACCCGCGGATGGTCGAGGCGCTCATGGACGTGGAGCTCGATGTCGTGGCCGAGCTGGGTAGGATTCGTCTAGGGCTCCGCGAGGTTCTCGGGCTGCACGTGGGACAGGTCCTCCGCTTGCCCACTGCGACGGACGACCCCGTGATTCTCAAGGTAGCGGACCTCCCCAAGCTGGAGGGGCGCCCGGTGGTGTCGCGAGGACAGGTGTCCCTGGAGATCAAGGGGCGGCTAGACGAATGACGCGAGGCACGTAGCCGAGACTGTCGAGCGGCACGGTCTTTGAATGAGACGCGGGCATGAGTTCTGCCCAGAAGCCGCCCCAGTCCCACGAGCTGCATCCGTTGACGGGGTCACGCACTGACGACCTCGCCGCCTCCATCGCGCCAGCAACGACATCTGATCCCTCGCGTGGAGGACCCACAGCGCGCGGCATCGACAGTCTGGGATTCGTCATGGACGTTCCCGTCGAGCTCACTGTCGAGTTGGGCCGCAAGAGGGTCAAAATTAGCGATGTTCTGCGCCTTGGCCCCGGTTCGGTGCTCGAGCTCAGCAAGGTGAACGGTGAACCCCTCGACATCCTCGTCAACGACCGACTCGTTGCGCGTGCCGAAGCGGTCGTCGTTGGCGAGCGCTACGGTGTGCGCATCACCGAGGTCCTCGTGGGAGACGAGACGCGCAACACGTCGGAGGAGCGATGACCCGCCGCGCCCTAGGGACCGTCGTGGCGCTGGCGCTGGCGGTCACAGCTTTGACGTCACTGAGCGCGGGTGCGCCAACGCCGGGCGAACCCGCGCGCGTGGCCGAGGCGCCGCGGACGTGGCTGAAGCAGAGCGGAGCTCCGGAGGTGTCATCGAAGCAGGGTGGGGGTAGCTCATGGGGTCCGATCGCTGCGGGTGTGCTCCTCGCCTCTCTCGTGGCCGGGGCTTTGTATCGCCGAAGGCAGCTGCGACGTTTGGCGGTTCAGAAGCGCGTTTCGCGTATTCGTGTGCTCGAGGCCACGCGGGTCGGTGCGAAGGCTCAGCTGGTCACGGCCCTCGTCGGCGAGCGCGTGTTGCTCCTTGGGGTCACGGATGCGCAGGTCTCGGCGCTCGGGTGGCTCGAACCCGACGAACTCGGCACCGGTGAGCAGTCGGGTGCAACCGCCGTGGCCGCGGTCCGCCCTGGCGAACGCATCGACGCTCTTGCCTCCAAATACGCAGCCACCGAGCCGACGCCGCACGTCTCCGCGGCTGCGCGTTTCAAGGGCGTTCTCCGCGATGCCATGGGCGGTGCTGCGGAGCGCGACGTCAGCGACGATATGGCAGCGGTGCGCCTCGCGAATCGAACCCAGGATGTCGTTGCCTGCAGCCGCGAAGCTGTCCGACGCTCTGCGGATGCTCGTGCCTCAGACGCCATGGACGTGGAAGGTCAAGCCGCGGGATTGATTGCGCGGCTTTCAAAGGGTCGTCAATGAACGCTGCGCTCGATCTATTCAATGGGCAGGAGCTGGCCCCTTCCCTCAAGATCCTCCTGCTGCTCACGGTTCTGTCGCTGTTGCCGGCGATAGTGCTCACGACGACGTCCTTCGTCCGCACCGTCGTGGTTCTGAGCTTCGTGAAGCAGGGTTTGGGCGCGGCGCAAGCCCCACCATCGCAGGTAATCATCGGGATCAGCCTTTTCGTCACGGCATTCACGATGCAGCCGGTCGTGGACGAGATGCAGCGGGTCGCTCTGGCGCCGTACCAGGCCGAGGAGATCACCGAGATGGAGGCGCTCGATCGCGCGATTGTTCCCCTGAAGCAGTTCATGCTCCGCCAAACACGTGAGGCCGATCTGCGCATGTTCTACGACGCGACGAGCACTCCGCTGCCCCGCTCCCCCGAGGACGTGAGCATGCGGATGGCCATGCCAGCCTTTGCCATATCCGAACTGACGACGGCCTTTCAGATGGGCGTCATGATCTTCCTGCCATTCCTCGTCGTCGACCTTGCCGTCGCCTCGCTGCTGATGAGCATGGGTATGATGATGGTGCCACCCACCGTGCTGAGCTTACCCATCAAGCTCTTGCTATTCGTTCTCGTCGATGGCTGGAGCCTGGTCGTAGGATCCTTGCTGCGGAGCTTTGCATGACCACGGATCTAGCGGTCGAGATATTCCTTCAAGCCCTCATCATGGTGGCAATGGTCGTTGGCCCAATGCTCGCGGCCGCGCTGATCGTGGGGCTCGTCGTGGGCGTGCTTCAGGCAGCGACCCAGGTCAACGAGCCCAGCATCGCGTTCCTTGCCAAGCTGCTCGCCATGGCGATCACCCTCGCGGTCCTGGGGCCCTGGACCCTCCGGCAGCTCGTCGAGTACACCTCCCGTACGATCTCCAGCATCTCCGACATGAATCGATGACCCCTTTGGCGCAGTGGCTCGTCTCTGAAGTCCTACACTTCGCGCTGGTGAGCGCGCGTGCTGCAGGCGTCGTCATCGTGGCTCCCCTGGCCTGGTCCGGGTCGCCGGTGCGGATACGAGTGGCCCTGGTCTTGGTGCTATCCATGGTGGGCTTCTCTCTGGCCCCTGCGGGAACGACGATCCCAGAACCGGTCTTCGCTGCGCTCGCCCTCGCGACCGAGTTTGCCGTTGGTGTGGCCATGGGGTTCGTGGTGCGACTCGCTGTCGCCGCCGTCGAGATTGCTGGCGAGGTCATGGCTCCGGCCATCGGTCTCGGTGCCGCACAGGTCTTCGATCCTGGCGCCGATGCTCAGCAGAACGCCTTGGCGAAGCTACTGCGGTATCTGGTCATCCTGCTGGCGCTATCCGTGGGCCTGCATCGCGTTCTCGTCGGGTCTCTCCTCGCGAGCTATCGCGTGTTGCCGGCTGGGATTGCGGAGGCACCGGCACCCGTCTTGGCAACCCTCTTGCGCCTTTCGGCGGAGGCGTTCGAGGTGGGTGTGCGTCTGTCGCTGCCCGTGTTGGCCGTCCTCTTCATGACACAGATAGCGCTGGCGTTCATTGCCAGGGCTGCCCCCACCATGCAGATCTTCAATCTCGGGTTCGGGGTCATGCTGGTCGTGGGCGGTCTCATGATGGTGCTCCTGCTCCCCGACATGGCACGCGCCATGCTGGCTGACCTCTCCCACGTTGGGACCAGGATCGAAGCGCTGCTGCTCGAAATGGGAGCGCGGCCATGAGCGACGACGTCGACGACGCCAGTAAGACAGAGGAAGCTACCCCAGAGAAGCTCAAGAAGTCGCGGGAAGAAGGGCAATTTCCGCGGTCGCGGGACGCCACGACGCTCGCCGCTACCATCGCAGTGTTCCTCGTGATTGTCGGCATGGGCCCGACCTTTGCTACCACGGTCTCCGAGTTCTCCACACGCTGCTTCGGTCTCATGGATGGGTACGCCGAGGGGGATTGGGGCAGGGTATTCAAGGATCTGGCCCTTGCGCTCGCGGTGCTGATGCTGCCCATGGCTCTCGCTGCCGCGGTGGGGGGCACCGCGATGGGCTTCATTCAAGCGGGCTTTCAGCCCCGCCTCGAGCTTGCCGCGCCCAAGTGGTCCCGCATCGATCCCGCCTCCAAGCTCAAGGGAATGCTCTCTCCGAAGTCGGCGGTCGTCGAGACGGCGCTGTCGCTGGGACGCGTCGTCGTGGTGGCGGCCGTCACCTACTGGGTGCTCAGCGACGAGTATGAGACTATCGTCGGAATCGGCCGGGTGAGCCTGAGGGCCGGTGTGCGAACGGCGATCGAGATGACTTCGAAGGTCGCGCTGGCTTCCTTGATGTGCCTCGTGGTGATGTCGATCCTTGACTATGTAAACGCTTGGATGCGCCACAACCAGCAGATGCGCATGACCCGTCAGGAGGTCAAAGACGAGCACCACCAGCAAGAGGGCGACCCGCGCGTGAGGGCGCGACAACGTCAGCGCGCCAGGGACATGGCACGCCGCGGTATTGCCCAGGAGGTGAAGAAGAGCGCTGTCGTCATTGCGAACCCGACGCACATTTCTGTCGCCTTGAGATACTCTCCGGAGGAGGGGGTTCCCGTCGTCGCGGCCAAAGGGTATGACGAAGTCGCACTGTATATCCGAAAGCTTGCGGTGGGTTACCGTATTCCGGTCATAGAGAATCGACCACTGGCACGCGCTCTAGCGAGTCAGGTAAGACTCGGTCGCACCATTCCTGGCGATCTCTACACGGCGGTCGCTGAGGTCCTCGCTACGGTGTATCGACTTCGTAATCGCCTGGGCAAGTAGGTCTCACCCAAGCGGTGGAGCGGGAACCAATCAGGACGCTGGCCAGCGCCGGTTAGCAATCGGCAGTCAGGCGAATGGGGGCCTGGAGGGCTGGCATAAAACTCGCAAAGACGCCGCTCGTGCCGTCCGCAGCCAAGGACCCTACCCCATCGGAGTCGGCTCAAGAGCTAGTCGTCCCACTCGGCATCGTGGCCATCGTTCTGATGATGGTGCTGCCAATGCCGCGCTTTCTCGTCGACAGCATGCTGGCGCTGAGCCTGGCGATGTCGATCTGCGTGTTTCTGATCGGGCTGTTCATGGAGTCTCCACTCCAGTTTAGCTCGTTTCCTGCCGTCATTCTCGTCGCGACGTTGCTCCGGCTGAGCCTGAACGTCGCAACGACAAGGCTCATTCTCTTGCATGGGAGCGAGGGGACAGCGGCTGCGGGGCGAGTCGTCGAGACCTTTGGGCTCTTCGTGATCGAGGGCAATGTTGTCGTCGGCTTGGTCGTGTTTCTCATTCTGGTCGTGATCAATTTCGTCGTGATCACGAAGGGTGCGGGGCGCGTCGCGGAGGTGGCCGCGAGGTTCGCCCTCGATGGAATGCCTGGCAAACAGATGGCCATCGATGCCGATCTCAACGCCGGCCTCATCACGGCCGAGGCAGCCAAGGCAAAGCGAGAATCGATCGAACGCGAGGCGGATTTCTTCGGATCCATGGATGGCGCCAGCAAGTTCGTGAAGGGTGACGCCATCGCCGGACTGCTGATCACTGCGATAAACCTGGTAGGTGGGCTGCTGATTGGGCTCGCCGCGGGGCTGTCCCTCGGTGACGCGGCAGAGACGTTCAGCATCCTGAGCGTTGGCGACGCGCTCGTCTCCCAGATGCCCGCCTTGCTGATCTCCACGGCCGCAGGCGTCGTTGTCACCCGTTCGGCTACAGGGGACCAGCTTGGGCGCGTCCTCAAGGTCCAGCTGCTGGGGAGTCGGCGCGCTGTCGGTGCGACCGCCGGAGTGTTGACGGTCATCGCGCTGATCCCGGGCATGCCCGCGCTGCCCTTCCTATCGCTGGCAGGCCTGCTGGCGTTCAGCCTGCGGAAGCTCAAGCCGCCCGCAGTGCAGCAGGCGGAGCCAGAGCAGGAGGAAGAGAGAGCCCCCGCGCTCGGCTCGGCCGAGGACATCGAGGCAAACCTACCGTTGGACGTGTTGAGTCTCGAAGTAGGGTACCAGCTCGTGCAGGCTGTCGACCCTCAGGTAGGGGGTAACCTCGTCGAGCGAATCTCGGGCCTTCGGAAGGAGATGGCGATGAGCCTCGGCATTGTGCTGCCTCCAGTCCACATTCGCGACAATCTGCAGCTCGAAGCGACGGCCTACCGCTTTCTGCTGCTGGGCACCGAGATCGCTGCAGGGTCGGTGCGGGCGGGGCGACTGCTTGCCCTGGACTCGACCGGCACCTCACCGCCCATAGACGGCGAGCCAACGGTGGACCCCGCATTCGGAACACCGGCGCGATGGATTGCCACCCGAGATCGGGAGCTAGCGGAAGCGCTTGGCTACACCGTCGTAGACCATACGACCATCATCGCGACACACCTCGCGGAGGTGGCTCGCGCTCACGCCCACGCGATCCTCGGCAGGGCGGAGCTCCAGCATCTATTTGACGTCTTCTCCAAACAGACGCCGCGAATGGTCGATGATCTGGTACCGAACTTGCTTTCCTTTGGAGACGTGCTCCGCGTCATGCGTAATCTGCTTCGTGAGGGTGTCTCGATTCGGGATCTTCGATCGATCCTTGACGCTCTGATCGAGTTGGCGCCTGCTACGCGCGACACCGAGCAGCTCACCGAGCTCGTCCGGCAGCGCCTTTCGCGGCAGCTGACGGCGGCGTTCGTCGGTCCCGACGGCGGGGTCGCGGCTCTCGTTCTGGAGCCTCACGCCGAGGAGCTGTTCCGCAAGAGCTTGCGCGAGATCGCACAGGGCACGGGCGGGGCACTCGATCCGGAGCAGGCAAGGCAACTCGGCATTGCCCTCGAAGCGGCGACCACCAGGATGTCACAGAGCGGTTTGAGCCCGTGTGTCGTGACGAGTCCCGACGTGCGGCGCTATCTTCGGGCGTTTGCGGAGCGACGTTGTCCCAATCTTGCGGTGCTGAGCTTCCGAGAGCTCGAGCCAAACATTACCGTCACTCCTTTTGAGTCAGTGGGGCTCGCGCCGAGAGCGGCGTGAGCCCGTGGAGAGAGATCAGATGCAACAGCAGGTATTTCGCGGTACTGACGTTCGAGGCGCTCTCACCGCAGTACGGGCCGCCTTCGGTTCGGATGCCATCATCGAGTCGACTCGCCACGTTTCCAACGGGCGAGCGGGGATGCTGGGGCGGAGCTTCGTCGAGATAACGGCGGCCCCCGGTACGCCTCGGCCCAGTGGACCTTTCGCGCAGGGCATGATGAAGGAGTCTACTCGACCTGAGCCCGAACAGCGGCGGCACCGCGTCCGTTCGGTGCCGCACGGCACAGTGACGTCCGGAGACACACCACGGGTGTCCAGCGCCACCCAGCCCAATCTCGCCGAGCTTCAGGCACAAGTCGAGAGCCTGAAGACGATGCTCGACAACCTGTACATGTCACGGCCACCGCGGGAGCAAGCTCTGGCGCTCCTCTACGAGCTGGGTATCGAGGGGCACGTCGCTCTAGAGCTCGCCAAGGGCGCCACCAAGGTTGCGCGTCGAGGTGCGGATGCCTTGCGGCAGTGGCTGATGCGTAGGATCGTGGGAAGCCTGAAGATGGGCGTAGACCCGCTGCGCGCCCGCGCCCCAGTGCTCATTGCCTGCGTAGGCCCCACCGGTGCCGGCAAGACCACAACCCTCGCCAAGCTGGCTGCCAAGGCCTATCTCGACCTGGGCAAGCGTGTAAGCGTAGTGAGCCTCGACACCTATCGCGTGGGCGCCGTCGAACAGTGGCAGCGCTATGCCGAGCTGATGGGCGTTCCCTTCGCGGTGGCGCGTGACCCGGCCTCCTTCGAGGCAGTCATGGCTCGCCAGAACGCCGACGTCATCCTCGTCGACACGGCGGGTCGGCACGGTTCCGAGAGCGATGCGAGCTGGGCTCTCCCCGGCTATCTCGAACGAGGCTCTCAGTTCGAGCGTCACGTGCTGGTGGTGCTGCCGGCGTGGCTGAGCGGCAGGGACGCGGAGGCGACGGCCGCTCAGTACGACAGGGTGAGTCCCTCTGGTATCGTCTACACGAAGCTCGATGAGTCCCAGCGTGTTGGTGGAATCGTCACCGCGAGCATCCAGTCGGGTCTGCCGGTCACCTATCTTTGCGACGGACCGCGCGTTCCAGAGGACATCCACGAGGCACGCGGCGAGGCGGTCTCGGAGGCGCTATCGAGTGCTCTCGTTGCGCGGTAAGGAACGCACGTGCAACTAGGTCGCTCCAATAGTCGCGAACCCGTTCAGCAGGTTTTCGAGCGCTATTCGCCGCTCGTCCGGAGGATCGCCATGAAGACGATCCGCTCTCTGCCGAGCACGGTGACGCTGGACGACCTGCTCTCCGTGGGGTGGACCGGCTTGGCAGAAGCCCTCCGCCGACGCACCGCTGCGATGTCCGAGGTCGAGTTCGAAGCCTATGCCTCGCAGCGCGTGCAGGGCGCGATACTCGATTACCTGAGGAGCTTGGACCCGCTCTCTCGGCGTCTTCGCGGTGCGTCGCGGCGGATCAGCGGCGCAGCCTCTGACCTGTCGCAGCGCCTCGGGCGGGAACCCTCGGAGGAGGAGATCGCTGGCGAGCTTGGCCTGGAAATCTCCGTGTACCGTCAGCTCCTGACGGAAATCGCCGCGGCTGGGCTCGCGCGGCTGGAGCTCGGAGATCAGGTCCATGGAGTTCCCGACCAGACGGAGAGTCCCGAGTCCGAGGCAACACAGCACGAGCTGATCGACCTGGTCGTCGATGCCATTGAGAGGCTCCCGGAGAAGCTGAGAACCGTGGTGGGGTTGTACTACCAGGATGACTGCAGCTTCCGAGAGATCGGCGAGATCCTCGGGGTCACTGAGTCTCGCGCGTGCCAGCTCCACACGGAAGCCGTCCACCGGATTCGCGCCAAGCTCGATGAACCCCCCGGGCGTGGACCAGGGGGATGGGCGCAACGTGATCAGAGCCGGTCCGCTTGATGAGCGCTGTCATGGTGGTGATGCGATCGATGTCGGCTTGCGTAGGGATGCGCGAGGAGCGAAGGGGCAGGGTGGTGACGCCGCTCGATCGAGCCGTCGGCCCCGCAACTCGATGGTGTCATGGGTTCGACGCCATCGTCAGCTCTCCGACGGACCTAGGTCTCGCACACCATGTTCCCTGCGCGGGCAAGGGTGGCGAGCAGCGCCATTCACCCGGAGACGATGCGAACCTCAGTCGAACTACTGTGGCACGTGCGTTGCAGTAGCATAAACCCAATGCCGACCATCAGTCGGCGCTCGATACTCATTGGAGCAGAATCATGTTCATCAAGACGCGACGCTTCGGCGAACTCGAGATCAAGGAAGATAGCCTCATCAGCTTCCCCAAGGGCCTGATCGGATTCCCGCAGGCGCGGACCTTCGTCCTGATTCGGAAAGGCAATTCGGACATGGTGGGCTGGCTGCAGGCCGTTGACGAACCGGATCTCGCGCTGCCCGTGATCTCCGCCCACGCCATTGTTGCGGACTACCCCGACGTGCCCATCGCAGACGCCGCAGCGGCCGCTGGGCTAGGCTCGACTCAGGAGGCGATGGCCATCCTGGCGGTGCTCACCGCGCTGCCGCACCAGCCTCCAACACTGAACCTTCTGGCGCCAATCGTCATCAACGCCAACACCCGGCGTGGTGCCCAGATCCTTCTGGAGGGTAGCCGTTTCAGTACGCGCGAGCGTTTCGACCCGCCAGCTCCTGCCAGCAAGGTGAGCGCTGAGGAGCACGCAACGGTCGCGGTTTCGACGGCTCCATAGTCCGTCACCGGTGCGATCGTGGTCGGACCTGCAGGGGTCGGCACGATCTCGCCGCTGCCGCGGGCAGTGACCGTTGCGTTCGTAAGGCGAAAAGATATCGCGCTGAAGCCGAGTCATCGGTGACCGAGCTCGCAGCACGTTTCGCGTGGTTGCATGAGTGGTCGCGTGCCGGGTCCGAGCGCCGAAGGAGCCCCTGAGTTGGGAAGGGAGCACCGGCGCCACCGGCGTGCGCTGTGCCAGAGCTGGTCGGCCAGCGCAGGCCTTCGATCGACTCGGCCAGCCCGCGCTCCATCAAGGACAGAGCATGAGGGGGACCGAGCGACGCGCTCGCGCATTCAGCGGGCGGCTCGCACGAGGAGCAAGCGAATGGCGCTCATGTTGCTCAGCGTCTCTCGGCTAGGAAGGGGGCGACGGTCATCTCGGTCCGCGAGCAGGAGGACACTCGTTCGGCCCATTACGGAGCAGGCAAGGAGCACGAAGGCCGAAGAGCCAATGGCTTCGAAGTACCGCACTGGGATGAGGCACCTGGCTTTCGGAGCAAAGGTGTCCTCGACGACCACGTCACGCGCGTCGTGAAAGGCCGTCGTGAACATGTCCCCCCGCGCGCGCCGTGAGCGAAGCGGAAAGCTCAGCTCGGTACGAAGACCGTCGGCGTCCTCGCCTACGGCAGCCTGCACCACCAGTTCCTTGCGGTCCGCGCTCGGAACGAGAGCAATGACCCGCGGAAGGTCCAAGTACTTCGAGAGAAGCTCGAGCGTCATGACCAGAATTCTGTTTCGATGCAGGCGCCCGCCGAGCTTGTCAGACAATTCTTGCACCCTCTCCAGCAATTCTTGGTGGGGTAGCGCGGGGTCTCCAGGTGGACTGGTTCCCACCTCTCGGACGGCCACATCTGCCATGCTCTTGGCGAGCTGGAGCGGCAAGATTGCGGGACCGTGCTCGCCCAGCGGCGGCGCCCGTCGGCTCGCCTTGGGCTTGCGCGCCCGATCACTCCTCCCAAGCCCAGCCTGGACACGGGCTTGGTGGGTTGACTGGGCCGCATTGCGAAACGACGATTCCTCACCGACGGGAGGCAGCGTCGCCACGTTGTGTGAGAAGCGGCTAACCTCGGTGTCAAGGCCCAACGATGCGTAGCGAGCCGCGAAGGAGTCGCGTACAGCGCGCAGGAGCGGGGGAATCTCACTGATGTCCAGTCTTACGAGGTCACGGTGGTGCGACAGGAGCTCGGCGAGCGAGCCTTCCCAAGTTCCCGGTGATTGGGTGACGACGATCTCGCAGAGCGAGGAAGCAAACTCGGCCAGCGCTTTCATGCGCGCCTCCTCTTGGCTCAGTGAGCGCCCTGCGGAGACGTGCGCGCCCATCGCTGCGAGCATGCGATCAGGGAGCTGCCAGCGTCTAGCGATCCCGACTCCGAGCTTCCGTAGGGAGATGCCGAGCACGCGTTCCGCGGCTCGTTCGAGATCGACGCCAGCCGTTTCGCGGATCTCGAGCATCCTGTCGTACTCCTCGGGGAGGTAGACCATGGCCAGGTGGTGACCAAGGCTGCGGAACATCGCGCAGATCATGGCGTACTCCGCGTCGCCGACACCAGCCCGTGCGGCGAGCGAGCGAGCGAGCTCTCCCGTAACGATGGAGGAGATCGCCGAATCGGTGACGCGCTTCGCCTTGTCTCTTGCAGCAGAGCTCTTGAAGAGGCTGATGCTCACTGCAATGGAGCGGACGCGATCGAACCCCAGCAAGACGATCGCATGCTTCACACTGAAGACCTTGCTGCCGAAGCGCCCAGCGTAGGACTGATTGACGATACGAAGGAGCTTCGCCGTGAGGGCGTAGTCACGCAGGATTGCATCCCCCAGCTGGCGGGCGGAGTAGACACTCTCGGCGTCCGCGCGCCTGCTGACCTCACCTACATTGCGAATGAAAGCGGGAAAGTCGCCTTTCGCTTTCATGCGCTTGAGCAACCGACCCAAGAGCTCGTCCTCCTCGCGGGACAGTTCGATAGGCCCGCTCGGTGGCGTGGCACGCGCGATGGTCCGTGTGCCGGCGACCATACCGATGGGCACAGCGGGACGAGCCTCGATGGGCAGAGGCTGCGCCGTCGGTGACGCGGTCGGAGGCTCTGACGCAAGCTGCAGGGCAGGATGGCTCGGCTGCGGCGGAATCAGCGAGGGAAGGGGCGACGGAGGGTCGAGGGAGGGCAGCGCGGCCGAGACGGGCAGGACGATGCTCGGCGGCAGCGGCTCCGGGCTCGCCCGCTCCTCATGCGTCAGCTGAAGCAAGTAGTCCCCTTCGCCCGTAGCTCTGGCGAGTTGCTCCATGACATAGCGGGCGGAAGGTGGCCGCTCCTTCGGATCCTTGGCAAGGCACGCCTCTATGATGGAGGCGACGTCTTCAGGTACGTCAGGGACCAGCCGACGCAGCGGGGTGAATGGCTCCTGGATGTGCATCATGAGCAGCATGAGCTCCGACTCGTGTTGGAACACAGGCTGCCCGGCGAGCATTTCGTAGCCCAGCGCTCCGAGGGCGTATAGGTCGCTTTGCGGCGATATTTTGTCCGTGTATCCGAGGGCCTGCTCCGGCGCCATGTGGCACGGTGAACCGATGATCTGGCCGTACCGCGTCCGGTCCTGGCTCCGATCAGCAATCTTCGCGATTCCAAAGTCTACGAGCTTCACCCGGAAGGGGCTTTCGTCGACCACGAACACGTTTCCTGGCTTCAGATCCCGGTGGATGACGCCAGCGCCGTGTACTGCGCTTAGAGCCGAGCAAATTTGCTGCAAACACCGGACTGCCACACGGAGAGGGAGGTGTCCCTTGCCGAGCAGATACGTCGCGAGATCCTGTCCGCGAAGGAGCTCCATGACGTAGTAGTGGTGGCCTTCCACCATTCCAAAATCAAAGATCTCGACGATGTTGGGGTGGCGCAGGTTCGCAGTGACCCGCGCCTCGTCACGAAATCGGCCAGCGAGTCCTGGCGAGTCGCTCACGTCGTCACTTAGCACCTTGACCGCTACGAGACGATCGAGCGACAGGTGGCGGGCAACGTAGAGGGTCCCCATGCCGCCGCGGGCGAGGGGCCGCTCGATGACGTAGTTCCCCAGCTGTTTGCCCAGCAGCGACTCAATCGCATCGTCGGCGGGCGCTAACTGGCTGGGCTGGTGCTCTTCCGCGGCGCGGTGGCTGCTGTGCGTTTCCCGGCCCATAGACTCTCCCAGCTAGCAACGGCCGCATTGCTGCACGCTTTCAGCCCTAAACCGCGCCCGAATCCGGTGATGAAGCAACTCCCCGCTAGTTCGGGGCCATTCGCTGCCTCGATTGCGCGGCTCAGTACCGGCGGCGCCAGATTAGGTCGAGGGACGAACCGCCCTCGTCACCTACCTGTGCCGACAAGGACCATCGGCGAAACAGCCGGAAGTCCAGCGTGAAGAAGGTGCGATCCGGACTCTGGCCGGGCACCGGTTCGCCAATGGCTTGCGTCACACGGCCCGTGATGCGGCGCGTGAGCTGGACGACGACCTCGGGACGGGCCTCTCCACTGCTCGTGTTCACCCGTGCGTGGATGTCGAGATCGCTGATATTGGCGAGGGCTCGATTCAGTCCCTTGGCCACGGACCCCCCAGCGACTCCTACCGCCGTGGCCGCCTGACTGCCGCCTGTGCTGCCGCCGAAAGACCCATCGGGGGTGCCGAACATGAGCAGGGACAGGATTTCGTCTTCGGAGAGCGGTGGCTCCGACCTGAGCGCGAGCTGCCCCTTCTCGAGAGTGCCGGAGTATTCCGCGTACACGACGTAGTCAGTCGGCGACTGCCAGCGGGCTCGCGCGACCACGATGCCCTCCTCGGCGACGCTTCGATCGAAGCTAATAGTGCCACTCTCGACGATGAACTGCTTGCCCGATACATCCAGCTCTCCCCCGGCCACGTCGATGCGTCCGTCGAGCAGCGTTTCCTCTCCGGCGTGGATGCGGAGGTGTCCGCCAAGGCGAATTTCGATGTCGGGCCCCTTGTGGACCGTCACCGATCCTAGAGCGACGCTCACCAGTGTCGGGTCTCCAGGCTCATCATCCTCCCCGCGCCGCACGGGCTGCAACGGAATGGTCACGAACCCGTCTCCGGGTCGAGCGAACCCCGCTTCGATGGCTTCTGCGGGTTCTAGGTTCTGAACTCCAGCGCGGGTCACTTCAGGGAGCGCTAGGTGCAGCTCTTCGACGTTGACGCGGAGCTCCGGATTGTCCGCGCCTGTCGAGGCAAAGTCTACCGTCGTGCGTCCCCACACGTCGCCGATCATGACGCCCTGCAGGGACAGCGGTACCTTCTCTTCCTCCTCAATCTCGAGCTCCGCGTGTGCCGACGTGGGCGTGAGCCCTTCGAGCCGAGCCCTCCCCGATGCGGTCAGCTTTCCGGTCATGGCCCGCGCTTCGAGGGAGACGAGCTCGGCGCCGCTCGGGGAGAGCTCGACCCGTGCCTCGATGTCCCGCAGTAGTTGTCCGAGCGCCGGCAGCTGCGCCTCACCGCCCGTGATGGCAATGCGGCCTCGAAGGTTGGGGGCGTCGGCGGAGAGGGTACCCGATACGTCTGCGTACAGGCTGCCATCCAAGCCGTTGACCGTGCCTGCGAGGAATGGCTGAAGTGTTCGAAGATCGAACTCGTCCGCCGTGACCCTCGCGCGAAGCCTGGTAGTGTCCGGATGGTCTGGACGAAACACCCCCTTCACCTCTGCATGGAGGCGTCCCACCTGCTCTCCTTGCACGGCGAGGCTTGACTCTAGCTGGCCTTTGTCGAGCTTGGCGGAGACGCGGAACTGGCCGAGGGGAGTCTCCGCCACGGAGAGATCGTGGCTTTGCAGCATCACTTTGCCCTGCAGGAGGCCCCCGAGTCCATCGAGCGTCGCGGTTCCCGAGAGGTGCCCCTGGATTCGACTGAGGGCGAGTTGAGGCACGGCGCTGGTCGGGAATCGATGAAGCTGAACGTGAACCCGTGTCTCGGGTAACGCGCCACCTTCGGTGAGGTACGTCACCGGGTCGCCCCTCCAGGTACCGCGAAGGCTTGCGACCGAGCGCTGCCCCACCTGCGCCCCGACGTTGAGGACACCTCCCTGCGGTTTGTACTTGCCATGAAAGGCGAGGTCGACCCTGCGCCGAATCTCCCCGTACGTTCCAAAGTCGTCGATCCTGCCACTCATCTGCACCGTCGGCGTCTTCAAGGTACCGTCGAAGCGCACGACCGCCGAAAGGCGACCATCCAGTCCCTCCACCCGGGCCAGACTTGGCCACTTCGAGACGTCTCGGGGTAGCACCCACAGTGCTCCCTTCACCGATGCTTGGTTCACGATGCTTGGCACCTGGGCGATCAGGGGCCGCGAAGTGGGCGGCAGCGTGGCTTTGACCTGGGTGATCGCCAGCTTCCCCGCTTCATCGCTGACAGCGGCGCTGAGATGCAGCTCCCGGCTGCCTTCGTCTGCTTCGACGACAGCGGAGAGATCCACACCTACGAGGCTCCACGGTGTGTTGTCCAGTGATGATTGGTCTGCTGAAGCATTTGGGTCGCCGCGTTGTCCGATGAGCTCGAGCTTTTCCGTCTGGAGGGCGGCCGAGATGGCGACAGGATTGTCGCCGCGGTTGGTCAGGTGCGCGCGGAAGACGGCACGCCCGCGGCCCGCCTCGATGGGAACCCCGGGTAGCTCGTAGATGGGCGTCAAGCCCGCCAGCTCGAGCGTACCGTGCACCGATACCTCCCCCGACGGCAGCATCGCGTCAGGCGGCACCGGCTCGGGGAACGGCATATCCGTGACCTCGACGACGACCTTGGAGCCCCTCCACTCGGCGGTGAGTTTTCCGGCGACCAGACCCTTGTCGATGTCGGCATCAATCTCGAGTACGGCGTCCTCCACGGGCCCGTAGCCGAGGCCTTCAATCCTCGCGTTGACGGAGCCGCCACGAGGTTCCCCCTCGGTGCCGTAGCGCGCGGTACCGGTCAAGGTCCCGCTCACCGGCCCGCCCACGTCGAGGTCGAGCAGCTCCATCGTGCGCCCGACATCGAAACCCCGAGCGTCGAGCTCGAGCCGAGTCAACGACTGACCGTAGTCCGCCGTGATTCGCGCGGTCCCTCCCCCGGGAGACTCCAAGCTGAGACCCCGTGCAACGAATCGCCCCCCCTCGAAGCTCAGCTCCTCGGCGGAGACCTCGAGACTGCCGTGCTGCTCGTCCTTGACGGTGATGTCCGGCCGCAACACCCGAAGCGCCGGCTCGAGCGCGAGTACCAGGTCCACAGCGATCTGCGGCTCTCCCGTCGTCCGCGCCTGGATCGCGAGCCGTCGAAGGGTTCCGTCGGCGCCGAGGATGGCGCGCTCGATGTTCCGACCAGCCGCCGCCACATCATGAGCCGTGGCACGCGCCGAGATATCGGGGTTGGAGGCGGTACCAGAGATGCGTGCCTGGGCCGCAATACGCTTCGCGGAGCCGAAGGGCGTTGAAACACCCTGGAGATCGATGTCAGCAGTCGACTCGATCATCTGGCTGTCCATTTGATAGCGCGTCTCCGTATTCACCTCACCGCGTACGCGCAGCCCCGCCACCAGTTTGCTCAGCCGAGGAGGCGTGTCTAGGATCGTCGACGTCGAGACATGAGCCGTCATGCCTCCACCTTCCGCTGGGGTCACCACACGGAACTCGAGCTCCGTCGACGCACCGGGTTCCTCGATGGAGCCGTCCCCCGCCAAGCGCCAGGTGCCGTCCGCCAGTAGGTGCAGAGTACCAGTGGTCATCAGTGGCGGCGTAGGGGTACCGGAGACCGTTCCAGCCAGCACGTGGACCTCGAACTCGAGCGCGGCGCTGCCCGCCTCCTCATAGCGGACGCTGGTGGTTGCTTTCAGACCAAGGGAGCTCTGGGGCGCCGTCTCGACGATCGAGGCAACGTCCATGTTCTTTACCTGGATCTCGACTCGGACCGTACGCTCGTTCAGGTCGGCTGTTGCAGCGAGATCCACTCTCGCATCTCCTTGGTGCAACTCGATATCGACGCGAGGCTGCTGGAGTGTGCCGCGAATCCGTGCGGACACCGTGACGGGCGCGGTCGGTTGCAGGCTCGGTATGAGCGCCGAGAGCGTCTTTGGAGCTACCGGGCCGGCAACGAGCGTCCCCTCGATGGCCTCGCCAGTGAGCTTCACGCTGGCATCCGTCTCGACCCCCTTCACGAGGCCCGCGTACCTCGCACGTACCTGGAGCGGAGTCTTGGAATCCTCCCCCGGCAGGGTCGCGACGACCTCGACCGTTCCTTCCGCATTCAAGTCTTCGGGCAGCGCGCGCGCTTGGATGCGTGCGGTTGGAATCCTGAGGCGGGTCTCCGAGGGAAGAACGCCCAGGGAACCCTGCAGGCCGCTCACCTCTGCATCCACCGGCGTGCCATCGAGCGCGCCGTGGATCCAGGCATGGTCTACCCCGAGGTCGGCGATCCGGAAGTGCGTCTCGGTATCGCCAGCAGGCGCCGCGGGAGCTGTCGGTTCGAACGCACTGACAAGCGTCGGAGCCCCCGTCCCGTCGTCGATGATACGCACCTCGACGTGGGCGAGATGGACCCGATCGAGCGTGATCTCCGTGACCTTGTCCCGGTCTCCGACGAGCTCCCAAAGCAGGGAGAGGACACCCACATCGACGTCGAGGTCGTCGATCCGGATTACGACGCGACCCGCTGCATCTCGGACGGTGCCGTCCAGATTACTCACGCCATCGAGGCCGACGAAGCCGATCCTCTCGATGTGTACAGTCCCTCGAAAGCTCCCCTCGAGCGCCGAATTTGCGACAACGACTGCCTTGCGGCGCCCCCATTCGGTGTTGAGCGCGACCAAGCTGGCGGCGATGGCGAGCAGCACGAGGCCGAGCAATCCTCCCACTCCCCAGAGTACCAGCCGCGCCAGTCGCTTGGTTACTCGCGCGACACCGTGGCCGGTCAAAACGGTACTCCAATCCCCAGAGCTATGGCGATCGGAAGCCCGAACACCTCGTCGGGATCCACTTCCCCACGGGCATCCTGCGGCGCCTGGAGGCCAGGGATGCGGTAGCCGACGTCGAGGCGAACCGGGCCGACGGGTGTGTCGTAGCGGGCGCCCGCCCCAACGCTGAGGTGAAGGCGATCGAATCGAAAGTCGAGCTGACGTGGCGATACATCGCTCGCGTCGGCGAAGGCCGCGCCACGCAGCGGGCCATAGACGGGGAAGCGGAGCTCCAAACTAGCTTCCCAGAGGGTGAAGCCGCCAATCGGGAGCCGACACTCACTCGTGGTGAGCCCGGCGCTATTGGGGGTGCATTCTTCGATGATCTCCGCCGAGCTCTGACCGGGGTTGTAGAATGGAATGACCCCGTGAGGGCTGATCTCCCGCTGTCTGTAACCACGGTTCGAAGACGGGCCACCGGAGAAGAGCCCTCGTAGGAACATCAGCTGGATGTCGCGCACCCATGCTGCTCGGCTCGCGCCACCTGGCTCACCGTCGAGTGCGTTGGGTAGCACCGTGCTGCCGTAGTTCTGTGGAAAAAGCAGGCCGACAGCTGCTCGGGACGCCAGTGTCAGGCGACGGCCGAGCGGGATGAAGAGCCGCGCCTCGGGCTCGATCTTCACGTCTACCGCATCGCCCCCGACGCCAGCGACCTGAAGAGTATTCGCGAAGTACGCGCCGGAGTGAGGGGTGACGGAATCATCGCGGAGATCGAGGCGTGCCAGTAGCTCTGGATAGCTCACCAGGGCCGTACCCAAATCGTCGTCGAGAGTGCCGCGGTACGTGAAGGGCCGGTTCATCTGAGCATTGTGCGAGAGTGCTCCATAAGCCTTTCCCAGGGTACGTTCCAGTCCGACGCTCGCCCGCAGATCCTGGTAGCCCAGGATGGGCGCTTCCGGACTTGGCTCGCTGGTGAGCAATACGGGATACATGCTGCCCTGAGCACGAATGACGGCGTTGGTGCGAGCCTCGAGCACGCCCGGGTTACGAAACTCCGTGCGAATGCGTGCCTGAGGGAGGTACTCTTGTGGACTCTGAAGCTCCGGGATCCGCGTGGGGTAGAGTACGACCCCGGGGACTACCTCCACCATGAAGTGTTGAAGCCCTCCCAACAGGTTCTGATGCTCCCACCCGGCGACCAGATGCGCGTCAGTGCGAAGTGCATCAGCACTGACGCCTCCTCCGAGGTGCACGCTCCGGAGCTTGGCGGGCTCGGCTCGCACACGCACCGGTACTACCTCGGAAAGGTCGGAGCGGCGCAGATCCGCGAAGGGCTCCTCCTCGTCGCGCGGAGCCGGCTCCTCCTCGTCGCGCGGAGCGGGCTCCTCTTCCTTGGTCTGCTCGCCATCAGGGGGGGCCTCTCGTGGGGCATTGGTCTCGGGGTCATCCTCAGCACGGGTCGTGCCTGGCTCATTGGGAGTGAGATCCGCCTTGACGCTCACCGTCGCAAAGACTCCGAGATCCAGGAGGGCGCGCTCGGCTTCCTCGAGTTCGGATTGGGAATACGGATCGTCGAGGGTGAGGTTCAGAGCGCGTCGCACCGGCTCCTCGGGTATGGGCCCAAGCCCCTCGATGGTGACTCCACCATACCGGGTTACCGGTCCCGGGTCGATCCAGTACTCCACGACGGCCGTGTTGCTAGGAAGGTCGACGCGGGCCCGTCGCTTTGCCATTACGTGCGCGTAGCCGTTGTCTGCGAGGGCCCTCCGAAGCGCGTCTTCCGCCTCCGTGAAGGTCGACTCTTCGAGGCGATCCCCGGGTTCCAGTACCTCTGTCACAGCGCTTTCCGCCTCAGCGGCGAGCGCGTCGGGCACCGTGTCGAGTCCGTGGAGGTCGATCTCGCGGACGACCACCGGCGGGCCCTCCTCGACGATGATTTCGATGCTCACGTGGCGCTTGCCGACGTAGTCTACGCGTCCGGCCCTCACCCTGGCCCGATAGAATCCGCGTGCGCGGTAGTAGCGCTCGATGCGCTGTAGGTCGGTTTCGAGCACGTAGCGATTGAAGACCTCATGGTCGTAGAGAACGCCGCCAAAGAGGCCCAGAAATCTCGGCGACTCACGGCTGGCGATGTTCTCGGCAATCTCATCGCTGGCAATCTCGTCGTTGCCTTCGAAGTCGATGTTGCGGATCGCAAAACGACGCTCCGGGATCGTCGTACAGGACGCGAGCACGACGGCCAGCATTGCGGGTATGGCTCGGAGGAGGCTGTCTGCATGTGAGCGCATTGGGGGCGATTTGCTGGGGCTCCGGCGCGTGCTGCATGTCCCGGAATACTTCCGGTGAGCTTTCCGGGCACAGCAAGGTTCATGCCAATGGCCTGCCGCTGGCTGGCGCGGATGGTGCGGAAACTGCTAGGGTCCCCTCGGAGTAGTCGTGCGCCGGACCTTTGTCATTACCCTCCTGTCCTCAATCGTCACGGTCTCCTGTGGTGCTGATTTCCCTGAGCCGCAGACGATCGATCATCCTGAGCGGGCGTTCGTCGAGGTGCCCTACATGCCGCCGGCAGCGCTGGTGGAAGTGGCTGGCGAGGCGCCGAACGACGCTTGTGTCTGGTTCGATGGTCACTGGGTGTGGCACGGAAGCAAGTATCTCTGGAGACGGGGCGGCTGGGTGACCTCCCATCCGGACCGCTATTACGCGAAGTGGAAGACCGTCATCCTCGATGATGGTCGGCTGCTCTTTGCCGGAGGCGCCTGGTACGATGCCGCAGGCCAGAGGGTCGAGGCGCCGCGGATCCTCAGGCCTGCGCGGACTCCGTCGAATGAGGTAACGAGCGAGTTCGGCGCGCCGCGGTGAGAGCGGCATTCACGAGGGGCATGGAGCGCGACGGCAGGAGCGCCTCAGCGTGGCACGCTCGCCGGTGCGATGCTCGAGGAGGGGCTGATCGCCGCGCCTGCTTCCGGCATCAGGTCACGACGTTTCCCCGGCGGCGCCCCTGGCTCGTCCCCGTGGCATAGGACCTGCACTGCTGTGCGTGCCGAATGAGCCGGCGCGGGCCCCACGTGGTGGCGAGCAGCGGCCGAAGGGGGTCGGAACCCCGAAGGGGGAGCTCAGCATCCGGCGTCCAATTCGAGAAAGGAGTCAGCATGAAGACATTATTGGTAGGTGGGAGTCTAGTCATTCTGTCCGGTCTCTCCGGGTGCGACGATACGGCTGAGGGGGTGGCAGCGGATGCCCGCGATGTGGCGCAGACGGTGGAGCAGGGGGCTGACCGCGCGGGTCGCGAGATAAGCAGCGAGGTCGAGGAGTTCCGCCGCGAGTCCCGCACCCAGCTACGCAACATCGAACAGCGTCTCGAGACGCTCGAAGCGCGCTCGGAGGCGGCGGGCGAGCGCGCATCAGCCGAGGCTCAGAAGGAGCTCAGTGAACTGCGTGCGGAGAAGCGGAAGCTGGAAGGCGAGCTCGACCGCTTCTCCGCGAACACGAAAGCCGAGTTTCAGGAGTCGAAGCGGCAGTTCGATCGGAGCCTCGCCGAACTAGGTCGCTCCGCCGATACAGCCCTGGATGAGCTCGGAGACGAGGTCCGAGAGGCCGTCAACTAGCGGGTTTCAGGACGCTCCTCCGGTCTGCGTCAGGTGGGCCGGAGGAAGATCGCTGCGGCCGCTTCGTCTCGGATCTGGCACTTGACGCTAGGCAGAGGCGGCTTGAGCTTCACGCGCAGTGAAGTACAGTAGCCGCTTCGTTCGTGAGCTTCCCGGCGATCCGCTCGAGCACAACATGGTGCGTCAGGTGAGGGGAGCGTGCTTCAGCAGGGTTGCGCCGACTCCAGTCCGGGCGCCCTCGCTCCTCGCCTATTCTTCCGACCTGGCGGGCGAGCTGGGTTTCGCCGAGGACGAGGTTCGTTCCCAGCGTTTCGCCCTCGTGTTCGGGGGCAACGCCCTCGAGGCCGGAATGGACCCGCACGCAGCGTGCTACGGTGGCCATCAGTTTGGCGTGTGGGCAGGCCAGCTCGGGGATGGTAGGGCGATCACCTTGGGGGAGCGGACAGCCATCGACGGGCGACGCCTGGAGCTGCAGCTGAAAGGCGCCGGACAGACACCCTATTCGCGGATGGCTGACGGTCGAGCGGTGATACGGTCCAGTGTCCGTGAGTTTCTCTGCAGCGAGGCAATGCACTACTTGGGGGTCCCGACGACCAGGGCGCTCAGCGTCGTCGCCTCCGGGGAGTCAGTGCTGCGGGATATGTTCTACGATGGCAACCCTCGGATGGAGCCCGGCGCGATCGTGTGTCGGGTGGCGCCCTCTTTCGTTCGCTTCGGTAGTCTGGAGCTGTTTGCCGCGCGCGGGGAGACAGCGATACTGAAGCAGCTCGTCGACTTCGTGATACGGCACTACTATCCTTACCTTCAGGCGTCCGGCGCCGGATGCTACGCGGGGCTGCTGCGAGAGGTTTGTCGACACACGGCGGAGATGGTCGTGCAGTGGATGCGAGTCGGGTTCGTGCATGGGGTCATGAATACAGATAATATGTCAATCTTGGGGCTGACGATCGACTATGGGCCTTACGGGTGGGTGGAGGGGTTCGATCCGAGCTTCACGCCGAACACGACGGATGCCATGCACAGGCGATACTGCTTTTGGAACCAACCAGGCGTCGCTCTCTGGAACTTGGTTCAGCTGGCGCGCGCGCTCGCAACGCTCGTCTCCGACCCGAGTGAGCTCGAGAGCGCCTTGGATGGCTATGCGACTGCGCTGGACAGAGGAATGTCCGAAATGTACGCCAGAAAGCTCGGTGTTCGCCAACTCGACCTCGGTCCGTCGGAACAGAGCGAGGCGCCAACGCCAGATCGTAGGCTGGTGGACGAACTCACTGCGGTGCTGCAGCTTACGGAGACGGACATGACCCTCTTCTATCGACGTCTCGCCGACGTCGATATCGGCTTGGCGCTCAACAACGCCGTCTCGAACGAGCGGCTGATGCAACCTCTGCTCGACGCCTACTATGATAGCGACGCTCTCCTGCCAGCTACAGTCGAAGCCATTGGCGCTTGGCTGCGCCGCTATGCACAGCGGGTCTCGGCGGATGGCGTCGACCCAGCGGCGCGTCGCGCGCGGATGAATTGGGCGAACCCGAAGTACATCCCGCGCAATTACTTGGCGCAGCTGGCCATCGATGACGCCGAGCGGGGCGACGGTGAACGCTTGATGGCTCTGCTCGAGGTACTGCGCCGGCCCTACGATGACCAGCCCGAGCACGAGGAGTATGCGCGGCGCCGCCCCGAGTGGGCGAGGCACCGGGCGGGCTGCTCAGTCCTTTCATGCAGTTCATAGCCCGAGCCAAGCAGGTCCCCGTCTCGGCGCCCTCACCCCTCATGCAGCAGCCGTCGACGAGCGAGCGCGACTCTCGGATGCCGCAATTGCGCTCGCCCCTTCAGCCGTTGACCCAGCCGTGCTCCAAGCAGTGGCCATCGTGATCGCGGGCGACGGTTTCCGGCGCGAGGGGAGCCGATGCGTGTGCCGTAGTCTACAATCTCGATGTCTCGGCGGCTTCGCGTAGGGTGCGCTCCACGACCGCAGGATTGAAGCCCACGAGGATTTTTCCTCCAACGTCGAGGATGGGGATGGAACTCGTTGGGGGGAGCCCCGCCCGCTGAAGCTTCGCGTGCAGTTCCCTCTGTACGGCCGGACTCTCCTCCACGTCCTTCTCGAGGTACCGGATCCCCTTCTTCTGGAGGAACCGTATGGCTTCGCGGCAGGCCGGGCACCATTCGGCGCCGTAGACGACGACCGTACCTCCCGGTGTCGTCGAAGCGGCATCGCTGCTTGTTGCTGTACTCGGAGGCCGCTGCGACGCGGAGGCTTCCATTCGTGTCTTGCGCTTGCTGGCTCCAATCTCATCCCAAGCGGAACGTGGCATCGTTCGCACGGGGTAGGTACCGTCGGAGCGCTTCTCCCGCAGGTCGGCTACGTACACGAGCGACTGTGTCCCCGCCAGCCGATCGCTCATGACCACGCGCACGCGCTCGCGCGAGTCCGCTGGTACGCCTGCTGGGGAGCGCGCCACGTGGAAGTCGCCCTGTGCATCCACCCACGTCAAGAGGGCATTGGGCGTATCGTCACGAAGAGTCAGAGAGGGGAGCTCATTCGCCTGGGGAGTGGAGGGTGGCGCCTTCCCTTCCATGCCAACTGGGGGCTGGTCGCAGGCTGTCCCCAACGCCACGGCACCCGTGACAAGGTAGCTAGCAAACCAGCATTGCCGAAACCAATGAGCCACCCCTTCTGCATACTACCGAATCGCGTGAGCGCTAGGGAGCGTCTTCAAAGGAGGGATTCGAGCCCGTGCCCAGGGCACGGAGGTGCTCGGCTGTGAAGACACGCCCTAGCTGCTGCGGGGCACACGGCAGCTGGTCGGCTTCAGCCCGCTTGTGCCGGTGGCGACATGGAGTCCCGGGATCGGACCAAGAGACGCCGCGTGAGTGCTTGCACGGCCTCGATGAGGCCCATCGAGATGTACAATCCAAGGAGCCAGACCAACACGAACTGCGGCTTCAATTCGCGCCAGACGAGCATGCTCGTGCCGACAGCGAAGACGGCGAGCATTACGGTTCCCATGTCCAGCTTGAGATCCTTGAACGAGCGGAACTTCACGCTCGAAACCATGAGCAGGCTCAGAAGGATAGTGACAGCGAAGAGGACCAGCGTGTATTCGTCGTTACCAAGCGCTCCGCCTACGGAGTGGTTGGCGACGACCAGGGAGATGAGGATGCCAGACGCTGGAGGGATCGGCAGACCGACGATGTACTTCCCGGGCTTGACGGGAGTGCCAGAGGTCGTGGAGGAGAGCACGTTGAAGCGCGCCAGCCGAATCGCTCCGCATCCGACGAAGAGGAATGCCGTGAGCAGGCCTGGGACGGGGTGGCGGTGAAGCACCCATTGGTACACGAGCAGCGAAGGAGCCACCCCGAACGAAACTAGGTCGGCCAGCGAGTCCATCTGCAGCCCGAAGGCACTTTGGGTCCTGGTCATCCGCGCCACGCGCCCGTCCATCAGGTCGAATAGCATCGCGAAGATCAACAGCACCGCGGCCCGGTAGAAGTCGACAGCTGATGCTCCAGAGCTCGAGACGATGACTATGGCATTGAACCCACAGAAGACGCTTCCTAGCGTAATGAGGTTCGGCAGTACGAACAGCGTTCGTCTCAGATCGAGTCGTCTTCGTGTTCCCTTGCGGGAGTGTCTGGCGCGGCGGAGCCCCACGGGTCATCACGCTACTCGCGCAAGGCGAGCCCGTCCAGTGCTCGTATTTGGCTCTGGGGGGCTGGAGAGTCTCCGCTGCCGGCCGCACAAACTGGCCCGCTTCGGCTCCTCGCCCCTAGGATGGTCAGGTATGCGAGTCCTCCTTTCCAAGAAGGCTGCCCCAGGTTCGGCCATGCGCCTGCTCGTCGTCTCGCTCTCCATCTCCGCCACGTTCGGGTGCGGTTCAGCGGCCACCAACCGGAAGATTGGGTCACTGGAGGACCAGGTTCTTGCTTTGCAGAACAGGGCCGACCGCTTGGAGGAGCGGGTTGCTGCGATCGAATGGAGCGCACGGGACGCAGGGGCCGCAGCGCAACCGGACCCACCGGCTACGCGCCCAAATTTGCCGTTGTTGCGCTTGGAACCCCAGGAAACGCCTAGTGGGGTGACGGAGCCGTCGCGGGAAGACTCTGTGCCGGCATCTCGGCCTATGGAACCTCCCGATGGTTCCACTCCACCCGAGGATTCCATAGAAGACAGCGGTCCCGCTGGTCCCACCGGTACTCACATCGAGGCGGACCCGCCACAGGAGCCAACCTTGGCGCATGGTCTCTCGACCCGGCCGGCGTGGCCCCGTGATAGCATCGCTACTGCTCTACAATCTGGCGTCGGTCGATTGGTTGGTCTATGTGGAACGGAGCCGCGGCTGGAAGACGCACAATGAGACCCCGATATCGTTCAATCCTGCCTGTCGCGCCCCTGACAGTCTTGGCTCTCCTCCTCGTGGCAGAGGCGCGGGCACAAGACGTCGGGGGCGATCCTGAACCCTCGCCGCCTGGGGGCGGCGTGCGAGTCATCCAGGCGCCACAGCAAGGTGCGGTCACGAGGGATGTCTATGTTCCGCCCGTCGGATTGCCGCCACCTGGATTCGACGTCAACGCCAACCTGCCGTCCTCGTCGCGACCCACGACAGACGTCTCGGGTTCCAGCGACACGTTCGACCTCGCCGTTGATCCTGGGGTGGGGGCAGCGATGACGGGCAACGAGAACGGGGCCCCCTCTCTTCGCCGAGCGTCGGTGAGGCCTCTCGGTTCACTCCCCGAGATCCACACGGTGCGACGCGGGGACACGCTCTGGGGGTTGTGCGAAGAGTATTACGACAACCCGTGGGCTTGGCCGAAACTGTGGAGCTATAATCCCCAGGTTCAGAACCCACACTGGATATATCCAGGTGACGAATTGCGGCTCCGCGGCGCAGGAGACGAGCGGGGTGCCTTCGGGCGGGGTGGGTCTGGGATGGCTGTGACGCAGCCGCTCCGCGGAGGCCGCTCCACGCTGGGGGAAGGCGCCCTGCCGTTGTGGAACATCGGATACATTGCCGATCCCGAGCGCGACAAGGTGGGCGAAGTCGTCGGAGCGCGCGAGGATCGGATGCTGCTCGGTGACGAGGCTCACCTGTACCTGCTGATGAACCCAGAGGCGGACGTCGAGGTGGGGCGCGAGTTCACGGTATACAAACCCATTCGGGCGGCGGATGATGCCCCGGGGGCGCGAACGCCACCTGGGCAGATCATTCGAGTTCAGGGGCGCGTGCGGGTAGAACGGTACAATCCGAAAACACGCGTGGCCCAGGCTACGGTGCTCGAGGCGATGGACGCGATCGAGCGCGGCTCCTTCATCGGGCCACGTGGCGCAAAGCTCGAGGGCGTTACGCCGAAGCCGAGCGACGAAAACCTTTGGGCTCGCGTCTTGCGAAGCGTCTATCCTCTCGTTTTCTACGGATCCAAACAGATCATTTTCTTGGATCGGGGCTCCGAAGACGGTCTTGAACCTGGAAACCGACTCTTCGTGGTGAGGCGTGGAGATGCCTGGCGCCGAAGCCTCACGCTGTCGCAGGAAATGGCCCGAGAGCGCGCGGTGATGGAGGCCTCTGAACCTGCCGTCTTCGAGACGACGCCGCTCAAGGGAGATGAGAAGGACTTCCCCGAGGAGCAGATCGGCGTCCTCCGCATTCTGCGGACCAACAAGCGCAGCTCGGTTGCTTACGTCATCGAGGCGTCGCGGGAGATTGTCGCTGGGGATCGGGCCGTCGCGCGCAAGGGGCTCTGAGCTGAACCCTGGCCCTGGAGTCTCTCGAGGGTTATGTGGGACTGGTTGGCCGGGTGGTTGCCCCGCCAGAGGGGCTGCGCATTGCGGAGGCGAGTCGCAGTCGAAGCACTACAATGGCGAGCGATGGGTCCAGATCGCTTCTTTTTCCCGCAGGAGAGTGTCGATGCTTGGATCGCCGCAGGCCGAGCGGAGCTCTGGGCCAACCAGTTGACTTTGGTACGAGAGGCTCGCCGCTATAAGCTCATCGAGGCAGTGCTGGTGCAGCGCGAGGTATCTGGCAGCGTGGACGTGCACGAGCTCACTGGGCGGGTGAAGACCGTGCCGTTCTTGAACGAGCTTGGCGCTGAGTTGCTCGGAGCCTCCCTGCTGATTGGTGATAACGCCTACGACGTGACCGCCGGTTTCCTCGGGCTACCCATGGCGGCTGCAGATGAAGACGTGATCACGGCCGAGGGGAGCGCCCATCCGGTATCGGACGCGACGATCCTCGCGGAGTACCTGGAGCGGGGGCCCGAATGCTAAGGCCGTTCCACCATGGGGACACTGGACGTCCATGAATGCTCTCACCTCCGTAGTCTTCTCCTTAGGAGTGATCGCCTACTCGGTGGCGATGACGCTCTTCTTCGTGGACATTGCGCGGCGGACACGCCGCGGCCCGGCGCGGCGCTGGGCGACACGTTTGCTGCGCATCGCGGCGCTGGCTCACTTTGCGCACATCGTCGTGACGAGCCTAATAACGGGCATCTGTCCCATCTATACGGTGGAGTTCGCTTTGAGCCTGACGGCTCTCGTCGCTGTGGCTGGTTTCCTGATACTTGGACGGAGTGAGCCAATCCACGCGCTTGGCGCGTTCATTGCCCCTCTCGCGATCACCTTCCTCGTCGGCGCGCAGGTGGTTGGCGGTGGGTACGAAGCTGGACAGCTTTCCCGCGGCGTGTTGGCCGTCCATGTCACGGCAAGCTTGCTCGGGGCTGCGTCGTTCCTGTTGGCCGCTGGCGCAGGGCTCTTCTACCTGGTGGCAGAGCGTCGTCTCAAGTCCAAGCGGCTCGTCGCTGCGGGTGGAAAGCTGCCGCCGCTCGACGTGCTGGATCGAGTGGAGCATCGCTTCCTCCTAGCCGGGTTCCCGATGTTGACATTGGGGATCGTCACGGCGGCGGTCTTTGGAACCGGTGGCCACGTCGCAGATGGCAAGGAGGTCGCGCGTTCGCTCCTGGCCTATGGATCGTGGGGGTTGGTGGCGATGGTGCTGGTTCTGCGAACGGCTGCGGGCTGGCGAGGTCGGAAGGCGGCCTACGGTACGCTGGCCGGTGCGATCATGATGGTGATGGTGCTGTTGGTGTATCTCGCTGGCGACCGGCTCGGAGGTCTCTCGTGATCGTCGTCGTCGGATTGTCGCATCGCACCGCACCACTGTCTGTCCGGGAGAGGTTGGCCTTCTCGAAGGACGAGATCCTGTCCCTCCTTCGGGCCCTGCGGCGCCAGCCGGAGGTTGGAGAGGCGCTGCTGCTCTCCACCTGCAATCGAGTCGAACTCGTCGCTGCCGCGTCGAGTGCCGCGACGGGACTCGACGCATTGGCGCTGGTGGCGCGCCGGGCATTGACCCAGCGTGCGCCCACGGCCGATCGTCACGTGTATCAGCATGAAGGGGGAGCCGCGGTTCTCCATCTCTTTCGGGTGGCGACCTCCCTCGACTCCCTGGTCGTCGGCGAGCCGCAGATCCTCGGGCAGGTCAAGGCAGCCTACGACGCCGCGAGGCAGGCCGAAACGGTGGGTCCCATCCTGCACCGGGTGGTTACGAGGGCCATCAGGGCCGCCAAGCGCGCCCGCTCGACGACCGCCATCGGATCCGGTCAAGTATCGGTTCCCAGTGTGGCATTGGATCTGGCCGAGCGCATCTTCGGCAGCCTCCAGGGTAAAGCAGCATTGCTCCTGGGATCCGGAAAAATGGGAGAATCGATCGCGCATCTCCTCCATCAGGCGGGTGCAGACCTTCGTGTGATCGGGCGCAACAGCGCGCGCGTGTCGGAGCTATCTCAGCGCTTCGGTGCTGAAGGGTACGGCTGGGATTCCCTGGAGGCAGCGTTGGTGGAGGCGGACGTCGTGGTGACGAGCACGAGTGCACCCCACCATGTCGTTGACCACGCCATGGTGAGCCGTGCCCGCCGTCATCGGCGCGGACGCTCGCTCTTCTTTATCGATGTTGCAGTGCCGCGCGACATCGATCCAGCCGTCAACGCGCTGGATGGCGTATTCCTTTACAATGTGGACGATCTGGCCCACGTGGTTGCCGGTGCGGTCGCGGACAGGCAACGGGAAGCGGAGTCCGCAGAGCTGATCGTGCGTGAGGAGGCGGACAGCTACGAACGTTGGCTCGGAGGCGAGCAGGTGACGCCGACAATCCGTGAGTTACGCAGGTACTTCGAGGGCGTATTCAACGCGGAGGTCGACCGAACGCTAAGAGGTAGACTCAAGCACCTCTCCGAGGCGGAACGTCAGGCGGTGCAATGCATGGTCGACGCCGCGTTGAAGAAGGCACTGCACGTCCCTTCGAGCCGGCTCCGCCAGCTCGCGCGCGGTGAGGCGGGGGACGATCCAGCCCTGGCCGAGCAGTGGGCTCAGGTGGTTCAGGAGCTCTTTCCTCTCGACGCGCACGAACGCCGTTCCGGCGCGTCTGCTGCGCCCGAGTCTTCCGCCCCGGGGGGCGGAGAACCGCCCGAGTCGATGGGCCGCGTCTGCTCGCGTGCCAGTATCGCGGCCGGATCCAACTCACGATGAAGAAAGCCATGAACGCAGTCGTCGCAACGCGCAGGAGTGCGCTCGCGCTCGCTCAAGCGCGAGCCTTCGCCAGTGACCTCCAGCGCGCCAACCCGGGTCTCGTCGTCGAGGAGCTGCACGTCACCACCACCGGCGACCGGATTCAGGATCGTGCGCTCAATCAGATTGGCGGAAAGGGGCTGTTCATCAAGGAGGTGGAACAAGCCTTGCTCGACGGAATGGCGAGCTTTGCCGTCCACTCGCTGAAGGACGTTCCGGCGGAACTGGCAGAGGGTTTGACCATCGCCTGCGTTCCTCGTCGGGCTGATGCTCGCGACGTGATCGTGACGCGGGATGGTCGCCGCTTCGCGGACCTCGCCGCTGGTAGCCGCATCGGCACGTCTTCATTGCGACGTGCCGTGCAGCTACTGGAGAGGCGTCCCGATCTTCAAATCGTGCCCGTGCGCGGCAATGTCGATACACGCCTTCATCGTTGTCGGGAGGGACATGTCGATGCAGTCGTGCTAGCCCGCGCCGGGCTCCTGCGATTGGGGCTCGAGCCAGACGCCACCGAGATCCTGACTCCAGAAATCTGCCTGCCAGCCATAGGGCAAGGCGCGCTTGCGATCGAGTGCCGTGCAAACGACGACCAGATGGTGAGCCTGCTGGCGCGAGCAGATGACGACGAGACGCGGATTGCCGTGAGCGCCGAACGCGGGGTCATGATTGCGGCGCAGGGCAGCTGCCAGGTTCCGATCGCCGCCTACGCGCAACGTGACGGCATGGAGCTGATATTGCGGGCGCTGCTCGCTGATGGTGACGGTACGAACGTGCGTCGTGGACAGCGTCGCGTCGCATGGCCGAAGGACGCCGGTGCTGCCGAGACTGTCGGGCTAGACCTGGGCGGTGAGCTCCGGGCGCGTTGAGCCATGCGTTTGCGCGTCCAGCGGTCATTCGAGGATGGCGCATGGCGAGGCCCGTTCGCGCGGCTGTTGGAGCGCCAGTGGGCGTCCCGAGCGCGCGCAAGGCGACGCTTGATAGTCCCGCCGGGTCTGCGTGTCATCGGCGTCGGGGGAGCGACGCTCGGAGGATCGGGCAAAACGCCCCTAGTGCTGGCGCTCGCGCGTTGTGCGCCCGCGGGTCTGCGGGTCGCCGTTCTGGCGCGCTCCTACCCCCGACGAATCCGGAGCCCGCAACTGGTTCGGGAGACGGCTCTGCCCGTGCTGGTCGGGGACGAGGCGGTCATGCTCGCACGCCACTTGGCAGGGACGAGCATCGCGGTGTGGGTTGGCGAGCGACAGCGCGTCCTGGATCAGCTGTCATCAGCCTACGATTTCGCGATAATTGATGGTCTGCTCCAAGCCGAGCCGGAACCCCTGCATTGCGCGGTACTCTCGCTCGATGCCTCTAGCCCATGGGGCTCGGGCCGCTGCCCACCCGCGGGCGATCTCGTCGCGTGCCCACAGGAGCTCCTCAGCGCGAGTGATATCGTTGTGGTCAAGCAACGTCCGGGACTCGCGAGTGATCTGCATGCGTTCGGCGAGGGTGTCGTTTCCCACGCCTGGTCCCACGGGATCGTGGGAGCCCAGTCACTGGAAACGAGACGGCGGCTGCCCGTGTCGGAGCTTGCCCGCCTGCGCCTGGGCTTGATACTGGCTTTGGGCCGCCCACGGCGCGTCATCGCGGAGCTCGCGGGGCTCGGCATCTTCCCCAAGGTCATGCTCCTGCGGCCTGATCACGCCCACTTCCCGCAGGGTAGGAACCGCTCTGGGGAGGCGCTGGACGCCTGGCTCACCACGGCCAAGTGTGCAACAAAATTGGAAAATTCTTACCGTGGGGCGCCTGTGTGGGTTCTCGAGCAGGGAGGCAGACTGCCTGCCGCCGTCGTATCGCGGTGCTTCGGTAGGGGATCGCTTGAGGGCGGCCAAGCATGGTAGAGTCCGCGCCATGTTCGCGCGCACAATATCAAAGCTGACCCTGGCGCTGGCACTCTCGATGTCGTTCGGAGTTGTCGCGTGCGGGAAAGAAGAGCCGAAAACAGTCAATCTCAAACCCGGAGAGATGCCGTCCGGGGCCGAGTGGCGTGGCGTTTACTATAGCCAGGTCTACGGCAATCTGCACATCGTTCAGGAAGGAGACAACGTCGAAGGCAAGTGGCGAACCGCTGCTGGTGATGCTTGGGGGGAGCTGCACGGAGAAGCGGATGGCGACGTCCTCAAGTTCGAATGGGCGGAACACAAGATCGGCATGATTGGTCCTTCCGCGAAGTCGAGCGGGAAGGGCTACTTTCGCTACGTGCGGCCGGAGAATGGTGACCCGGACCAAATCGTCGGTGAGTGGGGCCTCCACGACAGGATGTCCGGCAACCCGTGGGAAGCCGTCAAGCAGCGCAACATGACCGCGAATCCCGATTCCGTCATGCCCGACGAGGTTGAGGGTCGTTTCGAAGGCGGTGACGAGGGTTGGGATTCGGGTAGCGATAAGGCCGCGCCAGCGGGCGATGGCGAGGACGAAGAGGATGACGAGCCCGACGACGATGGCTCCTCAGGTTGGGATTGAGAAGCAGTTCTGTCGGTTCAGAGTACCGTGCCGGCCGAAAAGCCAATCCGACGGTCACGGTTGTCAGAAATGACCTGAACGCTTTCGGAGTTCGTTGACAGTGCTACGCGACGCTGCCACATTCCGCCGCGGAGAGATGACCGAGAGGCCGAAGGTGCCTGATTCGAAATCAGGTGTGTCTGCAAGGGCACCGTGGGTTCGAATCCCACTCTCTCCGCCAGGCGGTTCGTTGCGAGTCGGAGCGGTCCTGACGTTTACGGAGGGATGGCTGTCGCCAGCAGCACTGCTTGGAGAGGTGACCGAGTGGCCGAAGGTGCATGACTGGAAATCATGTGTAGTGGCAACGCTACCGTGGGTTCGAATCCCACCCTCTCCGCAAGAGCGCAGCTAGGCAGCAAACCGGCTGCCTAAGCTTGCGAGTCCCAACGTTGCATGTCGAATGCTGCTTTGAGGACTACGTTGCGTCCTGAAGCGCGGCGGGGATAGCTGCCTGCCCGGCTGTGCGTTCCGCGATCGTGACTTCATAGCCGAGGTGTGCGAGTCGACGAACAAGGTTGGCGGTGACGCGGCGTGCGCCAATTGCATGAGGATAGGGCGCCGCAGAGTTCGCGCAATTAGAGGTTGCTGGAACGGATCGCGTGGGCGGCCTTCAGAATCTTGTAGGCTATCGCGGTAGCCGCATGCAGGTCGCCTCGTTGGGCTTTGAGGCGAAAGCTTGTTCTTGAGATACGTATCCTTCTTGCGGGAAGCGCCATGTGCTGCCTCGACAATGGCGGTGAGAAGATGGTCGTTCCCCGAGGCCCCAAGGACGCCGCCTGCGACGCTGGCGAGCTCGATGTTCGCCAACTGCAGCGGTTTCTGCAGTCGGTTGCGTTCTGCCGTGCGGTTCTCGATGAGCTTGCGACGGTAGCGCACCAGGTCACACAGCCCTCGGACTGGCTCGGGTGGAGCGAAGAGTCGCTTCGGGAACCTGTTCCGCTTGCCGGGGTGATGGCCGCGGTCGTCGCGCTCAACACCCCTGCCAAGCCCAAATATGTGCGCAAATCGTGCGTTGCGACAACTGTCGGAGGTTCTGCTCCGCAAATACCGCACGCGTCGCCGCTTGGGTGAGGATCCTTGCGAAGAGCGCTCGCCAGCACACGGCGTTGCGATATGCCTGCGCGGTTCCCTCTCGTTACGCTGGTGGGCGGCCGTCGCGCGGCTCGAGCCGCACCCCGTCCCCCGAGCGCAGCCCTTCTACGGAGAGACTTCGAATGGTCAGCTACAAGGAACTCGGATTCGTCAACACCAAGCAGATGTTCGCCGACGCCATGAAAGGTGGCTACGCGGTCCCTGCCTACAACTTCAATAATATGGAGCAACTGCAGGCCATCATCACGGGATGTGGCAAGACGCGGTCGCCCGTCATTCTGCAGGTTTCCTCAGGCGCCCGAAAGTACGCTAACCAGACGCTGTTGCGCTACATGGCGGAGGGCGCCGTGCGGATGGCCGAGGACGCCGGCTACGAGATCCCGATCGCACTCCACCTCGATCACGGCGACTCCTACGATCTGTGCGTCAGCTGTATCGAGAGTGGGTTCTCCAGTGTCATGATCGACGGATCCCATCACCCGTATGAGAAGAACGTCGAGCTTACCGCGAAGGTCGTCGAGTACGCGCACAGGTACGACGTGACTGTCGAGGGGGAGCTCGGGGTCCTCGCCGGAATCGAAGATGATGTCGTGGCGGCAGCGTCCGTCTACACCCAGCCTGAGGAGGTCGTCGATTTCGTGAAGCGCACGGGTGTCGATTCCCTCGCTATCTCCATCGGTACCTCTCATGGTGCCTACAAGTTCAAGCCTGCGCAATGCACCCGTGACGCGAACGGCGTGCTCGTGCCTCCTCCCTTGCGCTTCGACATTCTCGAGGAGATTGAGAGGCGCATCCCTGGGTTCCCCATCGTCCTTCATGGTGCGAGTTCGGTCCTTCCCGAGTACGTGAACCTGATCAATGCCAACGGTGGAAAGCTCGATGCGGCTGTCGGGATTCCGTCTGAGCAGCTGCGTCGTGCCGCCAAGTCGGCGGTCTGTAAGATCAACATCGACTCCGACGGGCGGCTGGTGGTGACCGCTGCCATCCGCAAGGTTTTCGTGGATAGTCCTGCCGAGTTCGATCCACGCAAGTACCTAGGGCCAGCTCGTGACGAGCTCGCGCAGGTAATCATGGACAAGAACCGGGCAGTCCTGGGCAGCGCCCAGCTCTAGATCGGTTCTCGCGGTGCGCCCGGGGCGCGGTGACGGCTCCGGGCGTCCACGTTTCAATCGCAAGGATTGATGAACGTTCCGCACGATTGATCCTGTTTGGCTTTAGGTTTCGACAGCACGACCGATGCGATGGGCTCCGGGCCGCTGGGATGGAGAGCAAAGGAAACGCGCCGGCTCGCATAGCCGTTTGCCGAGAAGACGCAGACGTGTTCCCCGGGGGGCAGCCTCAATCGCTCGTTCTCAATGGCGGTGGGTACTCCGTCGCAAAGTACCGCGCTGATCCGAGCGCAGGCGGGCGTACAGCGCAGTTGAATCGTTCGGAGTGCGGGTGCCTCGCTGCTCGCTGCTTGGCCTGGATGCTCCGCTGCTGGCGCTTCTTGCGGTTGCGCCGGCTCGCCCGTGACGCCTCCCTGAGTCGTCGCCTTCACATCGGTGAGCCGCGCCGTGCTGCCCATCTGTGATGCTTCGGTGAGCACCTTCGCCGTTTCGCCCTTGGGCGCTGGCGCGGGTCTTGTGGTGAGTCGTTGCCAGGCAACGAATCCCACGCCCGCCGCGATCGCGATGCCCACCACGGCGGCAGCCACTGCCAGTGCGCGTCGTGACGTCGGCGCGGGAGTTCCGACCCCTAGTCCGCCGCCATCCGGCGGTACCATGGCGTGGGGCGGGTAGCTCCGCGAGTGCGGCGCGTAGCCCTTCGGAGGCGGCTCGTGCACCGCCGTCACGTTGGGAGCTCGCTGGGCACCGAAGGCCTGTGGCTCCCGCGCAGGTAGGTGGAGTGCAGCGGTTTGCGCGGCGCCCCGCGCGAGTGGGTGCGGCATGGGCGGCGAGCCATATGCTGGGGCTTGATACGTCGACGTTTGCGGTGCGTCCGTGGCGGAAGTCTCCTGTCCGCTGGGCTGCTGCAACCCTTGTTGGGTGACTGGTGGAGGCCAGGGCGGCGGGGAGCCTGATGCGTGATGACCCAGCGCGGGATCACCAGGTCGAGTCGGCGAGGCAGCAGCTGAATCGAACCCAGGTGTCCCGATCCCGAAAAGTGTCTGCTTGCCGGCGGCGTGGAGCGGCACCGGCTGCCGCGGCACGGCCTCATAGCGCGGCGCTGCCTGCTGAGCCGTGCCCTCGAGCGACGGCAAGCCCTCACGCGGCCCCGGTAGACCAGGCGTGCCGTCGGGAATTGTCGAGGGTCGGTAGATGAGCGTTTCTTTGCCAGAGAATGGCCGGTGTGGTGGCGGAGCGGCAGGCTCGTCGCGGAGCGGCAGTCCCATTCCACGACTGGTTTGTGGATCGGGCGTTGCGGGTGGGTGGTCAAGATTTGGCACGGGGATTCGGTCGCCCATACCGAGCATCGTGCGGGCCCCGCCCTGCGGGGGCCTGTCGTCGCCGATTCCGAGCATCGTGCGCTTGCCGACCGCTTGCTCGTTGCCCGCTGCCGCGAAGCGAGGCTCGGCGCCTGCACCGAGCCCGCGTGCGGTCTCAGGGTCATGCAAGCGGAGCGCTGTCGGAGCCCCGACTCCTCGGTCCGTCGTGGGCGCGTCGCCGAAGCTCGAACCGTGCCCAGCGGGGGACTGCTGTGGTACGCCGCTCCGTCGCGGGGCGGGGCCAGGAACTTGTGCCTCCCCGTGGGCGTCGGGTTCAACCGTGCCTGCCGTCACGGCCGGGATCGAGCCCCCGATGAGCGTTCGCTTTCTAGGATCGGTCATGGCGACGTCGTGTTCAGGAGGGGAAAGGCGGGGGTTGACGGTCGTGTCACTGCTGGCTCCGACACCGCGGAGGGAGGCGATGTAGCCGATAGGGACTCAATGGTTGTCCGAATTGGCTGCACGAGATCCGTCGGGGCCGAGCGCTTGAGGAAGCCGATCGCCAAGATGGCTGGTGCATCCCCGCTCGTGAGGCCAATGAGCAGCGCTCCTGGAGCGCCGTCCAGTTGTGGATCCCGTGCCTGGCTCGCGGAACCCCGGACGCGCTGCGTCTTCTCCACCTGCCAGACGCGCAGTCGCAGGTCCCCTTCGCCCCAGTGTCCGTGAGGATGGGCAAGATCGATTGCCTCGGGTACTACCCCCGTCACCTTCAAGTCAGCGAGCGAAGAGTAGAGGTTCGGCCAAAGGTGCGCTGCGCTCGTGTCCTCCATGCGGACGAACAGCATCGCGGCCCCTTCGCCTGGGGCGACAACGCGGAGGATTCCGTTCGGGAGGGTGACAAAGCTCCAGCCAGCCGGGGGCCGAACGGAGGCGAGCGGGCCTACGGCCACGCGGGTCTGGCCGTCAGCCACGCAGCTCGACTGGATGGAGCAGTCCGGAGGAGGAGGTGCTGGTGATGGTGGGGCCTGCGGCTCGGGCGTTGCGGTCAGCGCCGTGGCCCCGACGGGGGGCGGCGGTGGCGGGAGAGGGGGGGGCTGCGGTGCCGAAGCGCTACATGCACAGGTCAACGTGACCGAGACCAGAGTCAGAGGGTGTCGTCGCATTCTCACATCCCCAATCTCCCCAGCTTTGCGCCCGAGCTAGGGCAGCATCAAGGAGAACCTAGCCTGATCGACCACTTTGCCCTACCTGGTTTTTGGTGTGACTGTAATTCCCGCGCAACCTCGCTCCAGGAGACCCAGCGGAGCGGCACTGCTGAAGGTGCGCCGCGGACTCCCGGAGTCGCGAAAGGTGCGCGCTTGCTTCCATAAAGCATTTGCCGCGGAGGCCGTCGATTGTCTTCACGGAAGCACCGCCATTACCCTCGAGCTTCATCGTGCACCTCGGTTCGCGACACACTCGCCAGTACCGGCGCAAGCCGGGCCGCCTTGCCTGGGCATGCGTGCTGCTATGCGTCGTGAGCGTCGTCGCGGTTCAGGGGTGCCGTTGTGGGGCCGCCGACGCCGTCGCGAAGGTTCAGAAGCATACGGGTAACGTCGAGCGGGACGAATCTGACCGGGTCGGCGTCTGGAGCAGGGCAGCCAATGGCACGGCTCTCGGCTTCGGTGATGGGGTGCGTACCCTCCGCGCCTCCACGGCATCACTCTCTCTGGCGGGTGGCGCCGAACTGGCGATGACTCCACAAACAATGATCCGCTTCCTCAGGGAGATGACGGAAGGTACGGTCGCTCTGGATGTGGAGGTCGGTGAAGCACGGTTGACGGCGGGACCGGGCGCGCTCCGCGTGATGACGACGGTGGGGGCTCTGAGCATCGCGCCGAACAGCGGGGTCGCGATGAGGCGGGAGGACGGACGGACGCGCTTCACCGTGCTCGTGGGTCGCGTTTCGGTGCAGCCTAAAAATGAGTCCGCCATTGAGCTCACAGTGGGCGGGTCCCTGGTAGTGTCCGTCGGAGGCGTCGTGATTCGGGAGGCTGAAGTTCCCGAGGTTCCGCAGCAGCCTCTCGAGCGAGCGGATGCAGAAGCCCCGAAAGTGGGCCCGTTGCTCGTGTCCCCACGCGGCTCTGGGGTGGCGCTGCGTACACCGGATGGTGTGGAGTGGAAATCTCTTGGTGGGGGGGCAGCCATGGCCGAGCCGGGTACCTCACTTAGGATCGATGTGGGATCGAGCGCAGTCGTGAGCCGGGGGGCGACCGAAGCCCGCTTGGGTCCGGGGGAGTTTCAGGTGGGGCAGTCCGGCGCAGCGTTGGTGCGCGTCACGCGCGGTCCGGTACGCTTGACGACCCCGGGTGCCGCCGTGCGGGTCCCAGGCGGTATCATCGTGGCGAAAGGTCCTGCCCCGTCGGCCAACGTCATGGTCGGGAGTGAACGCACCGTGGTCGAGCTACACCGTGGTCGCGCGGACATCACGGGCTCGGAGAGGACGCTCCTTTCGCCCGGCGAGCACGCTCTGCTGCTGCCGGATGGCACCACGAGTGTGCAGGGACGGGGTCCCGCCCACGCGCACCTCCTCGTGCCCGCAGGTGGGACGGTGACCATTCATGATCCCGCGCCGCCGACGGTGATTGCCATGCAGGTTCCGCCGAGCTGCCCCGATGGCGCGATCGCAAAGACAGGTAATCGTCAGTGGGCGTTCAGAGATGGCGAAATCCATGTGCCCCTCGAGGCAGGGCGACACCCGTACAAGCTACATTGCCTCGCGACGGATGGTCCGCACCCGACCGCCGCGGCTCAGGGAACGGTTACTGTGTTGCACGACAGTGGTGTGACGCCGATCCCCGAGAAGGCGCCACGGACACAGCTCGAGACCGACGGCCGTGCCTATACGGTGCTATATCAGAACCGGCTGCCGATCATCTCCGTGCGTTGGTCTTTGGCTCCACCCGAGGCCGCTTCCTACCAGCTTCACGTCAGCGGTCCGAGCGGTACCCGCGCCATTTCCACGACGACCCCGAGCTACGTGTTCCCAAGCGGCTCGCTCCGCGAAGGGAATCACAGTCTGCATTTCGCCGCCGACGCCGTCCCGCCCCGTCGCTCCCGCTCGACGAAGCTTGGGATCGTCTATGATCCCGCGACCCCCACGGCGTCCATTCAGAATGCTCCAGGGAGCCTTCCGCCAGCTGGCGCCACGGCTACGATCGCCGGGTCTGCCGCGCCGGGATGGTCGGTGGCCGTCGACGGCATCGAGGTGCCGGTGGACGGCCATTCGCGCTTTCGGGTCGCTACTGTCATGCCGGCGAATGGGCGAGCACTGGCCATTGCGTTTCACCATCCGAAACGCGGCGTGCACTACTACTTGCGCAGACCGACTGGAGAGCGCTAACGCCCATGGACGGTGAGGACCTCGTTGGACGTACGTTGCTCGGTCGCTACCGCGTCCTATCGCGCCTCGGCGCGGGTGGAATGGGCGCGGTTTACCTGGCTCGAGCGGAAGGAGCAGCGGGCTTCACCAAGCCGGTAGTCGTCAAGCAGATTCACCCAGAGCTCACGGCCGATCGCTCCGCCTCGAAGATGTTCATCAGAGAGGCGCGAATCCTTAGCAATATTCAGCATGCTGGGATCGTCAATGTGCTCGATTTTGGTCAGCAGGGGGGACAGTATGTGATGGTTCTGGAGTACGTACATGGTTACGATTTGTCCCAATGGGCAAACTACCATCTCCAGAAGCTGCGGCGGTTCCCGCTCGAGCTGGCTTTGTTGCTGAGTACGCGCGTGCTGGCGACCCTGCATCATGCCCACACGTACCTGCGCGCCGATGGTACCCGCATGACCGTGGTTCATCGGGACGTCTCACCTGGTAACGTGCTCCTCGACTTGGACGGTCAGGTCAAGCTCGCCGACTTCGGGATTGCTCGGATCTACGACGAGCAAGCCGAACGCGAGTCGAAAGCTCGGCAGTTCAAGGGAAAGTTTGCGTACAGTGCGCCTGAGCTGTTGGAAGGGGTCGCCGCCAGTCCGCAAAGCGATCTCTATGCGTGGGGCGTCGTCTTGTACCAGTTACTGACCGGTAGCAATCCGTTTCGAGCGAAGCGAGCCACCGACACGGTGCAGCGGGTGTTGACAGTCGTCCCGGCGCCGCTGAGTGACCATCGTCCTGAGCTCCCCGCAGGCCTCAGCGCCGTGCTGGCGCGTGCGCTCTCCAAGGAGCGTAGCGACCGCTTCGCGAATGCAGCGGAGTTTGCTCAGGCGCTGAAGCCATTTGCAGCGAAGACGGCCGAGGAGGCGCAACGTGAACTGACGGAGGCGGTGCGGTGCGACTTTCTCAGCGACATGCCCGACGTCCTCGGGATAGTTCCCCTGTCTGAACGCGAGGGGGCCTGGCGGGATGCGGATGGTCACAGCCTCCAACATTTGACATCCATGCCACCCCAGCAGGCCAGCGAAGCAGCGACGGTGGTCGAGCAGCCGCGCCCAACGGGCGGGCAGCGCGTCCTCTCGGTTCCTGACTACCGCGGCGTCGTTGAACGTTCGCGCCAACCTGAGGTGCTCGCGGGGGCCACGTCAGGCAGGAGTCAGCGCTCCATCGCCGTTGCCGTAGTGCTGGGTGTGCTCGCCCTTGCGGGCGCTGCGGCGTCCATCGCCCTGTCATTGGGCTCTCCGAGCCGACAGCAGGCGCAGGTAGTCATCGTGGATCGACGTCCCATCGAGGATGTCGACGCGAGTCCAAAGAAGCGCGTCCCGGTGCCTCCACCCGCCAAGTCTGAAGCCGAACCAGGGGCTAGTGGGACGCCCGTCGAGCGTGCGCAGGATGCACCGACGGGTGCGCGGGAGGTGCTCTCGCGTTCGGGTGCTGGCCCGAAGGGCGACTCCGGCGAGAGCTCCGACGCCACGCGCCTCTCACGCGCGGTTCAGGGGCGACGCATGCAGTTTGAGCGTTGCTTCGAGCAGCACGTGGCAACGGTGGAAGGGGCCCCCCAGGTGACCCTCGATGTCACTGTCGGGGTTCACGGGGATGTCACGAGCGCCAAGCTGCTGCCGCCGTTCCTGAACGGCACCCCACTTGGCCACTGCGTGCTCGCTGTGGCTCGCGGGGTGCGCTTTCCAAGTCTTGGCCACAGCGTCTCGTTCAGCGTGCCAATCACGGCTCATGCCTCGCGCTGAGTCCAGGTGAGCTGCCGGCCGTCGGCGCGGGTGCCATTGTCGTGTCGTCCGGCGGGTCGCGCTCCGACGTAGGTTCGCGCCGGAAGATGCCGAGCATACTGTCGTGATCGACGGGGAGTAACCTGTCCCGGACAGGATGTCCTGCGGCGCCACCCTATCCCGCGGACCCTTTTTACGCCACCAGCACGTGCGAATCCCTTAGGATGGCGTCGGCCCGACTATCCGGGAACGAGTGCCGCGATGCGCTTCAGCTCGCGGCGCGCGATCGAAGCAAGGAGAAGTGGCATGACAATGAACAACACGATACGCGTGGGCGCTCTCGCTCTAACAGTACTCATGGGGGGATTTGCTGCGGACGCAACGGCACGGCAGCCAGCGGGTGTTGCTGCCGCCCGAGGGGTCTCCGCATGGTCTCTCCCTCGGCGTATCGAGCCGATAGTCACGACAGAGTGGCTGTTCGACAATCTCGAGGATCCAGAGCTCGTCGTCTTGGATATCAGACCCGCTGAGGCCTATGAGGAAGACCACATCATCTCGGCCATCAACGAGCCCTTCGACCCCTTTGACTCCGCATGGGCCGTCGTTCGGGAAGGGTCGATTCTCGAGCTTCCAGACGAAGACGAGCTCTTTGCCGCCATCGGCGAGCTCGGGATTTCGGCCAACTCGCTCGTCGTGGTCGTCTCGGCGCCCAACCCAGGCGAACCTGTCGCCTACGGCTGGGCCAACGCCACACGCGTTGCAGACACGCTGCTCTACGCTGGTCTTCGCCACGTCGCGATTCTTGACGGTGGCTACGTGAAATGGCTCGAAGAGGGCCTTCCTACGACGGATGCGGTTCCTGTCGTGGAGCCCACCGATTACTCCGGCTGGACGCGGCGCAACATGTTCGTGTCCAAGGAGTACGTCGAGAGCCGAATTGGGCGAGCCATACTGATCGATACCCGCGACGCCGACGTATACTTCGGGGCCACGATCGAGCCGTTCGCTGACAAACCCGGGCACATCGCGACTGGGCGTTCACTGCCGACTCCGTGGCTGTGGGCGACGAACGGAACATTCCGCGAGCACCAAACACTGGCAGCGATGGCCGAGGGGGTGGCGGGCGTGCATCGGCGCCGTGAGATCATCGTGTACTGTGGCGTTGGCGGTTACACGAGCTCCTGGTGGTTCGTGCTCTCGCAGGTGCTCGGATACAAGAACGTCAAGTTCTACGATGGATCCGCCCAGGACTGGGTGACCACCAACGACATGGTCCCCTATCGGTGGGAGTAGCGCTGCGCCTGGGCTAGATGGGAAGCTGGCGAGCATTCGGGGGGGGCACTCTCGTGTTCCATCATGCCGCCAGGACAACCAGGGTCAGCGGGCACGACGCAGGTCGGCGTTGATGACCGTCACGCCGCGGTCCTCCACGTTGATTCTGCGTCGCTGCGTCTTGTATCCGGCGGCAGAGATTTCGACGGTGTGGCGTCCGGGCGGAACGTCCAGGCTGAAGGTGCCATCCGCGGCGGTCTCCACCGCAGTCCCCCCGGGTGTTATCGTCAGGGTGGCGCGGAGGGGCTTGCCTTCGAACGACTGCACCAGCCCGCGAACTTGGCCGGCAGGAAGCGCTTCATAGAGCATCAGATCCACGGGAGCTTGTGCGCTCGAGCCGACCGTCACCTGACGAGTTGTCGGCTCGAAGCCGGGCGTACTAGCTCCTACCGTGTACGTGCCAGCGCCAAGGTCTTCGAACGTGTAGTTCCCCGCACTGTCGGTGTACGTTTGTAAGGGCTCTCCGCTGGTGACGTGGAGCTTTACCAGCGCGTCCGGGATCTCATTTCCACCCTCGTCCGTCACTCTCCCCGAGAGGCCGACGGTGGGCTCGGCTTCTGCGACCGGAACGGGCATTGGCTCCGGCGGAATGGTGGTGATCGGCTCCTTTGCTGGCATACGCTTCCGCGGGATCACAGCCGGTGCCGGACTCTGCTGCTCGAGTGCGACGCGGATACCCAAGGAGCCGGCGAAACGCGCCATGATCGGTACCCGCTCGCTTCTTGGATCAGCTGGGCGACGGCTGGGCGAGGCCGTCATGGTTCCCTCGAACCACAACATGGAGGCTGCTTGCCAGCGTGCGCCGATTCCGAAGGTGAGGGGACTCTCCGCGACGCTGGGAGCCCCCGAGCCAACGAGCAGCTCCTGCGTCACCTCGGCCAGAGCGATGACCCCCCCGACCCGATGCGCCATTCCGAGGCCAAACAGTACGACGTCGTAGTCGGAGATCCCGGATGACAGCAGGTCGCCAAATCGAGGATTGTCTGCATCGTCGAGCGTTCGCGCAGAGCGATCCAGCCGGAAGCCACCATGTCCAGCGATCGTGGTGGTGGACGACATCCAGCCCGCGAGCGCACGTGCTTCCGGTGACGCGGCCTCCAGGCTGACAGAAGGTGCGGCGCGTCCTGGGAGCCACAAGGTTCCCTCCAGTCCTACATGGACCTGCGAGAGGAGCAGGCGTCGGGCACGCAGCGTCAGCCTTGGGTCACCAACCATCGTGTAGTCGCTGCCCATGTCATCCGGTGGGTGGTGGTCGTAGCGCCCCTCGAAACTCAGGCTCACGGCGAGCCACTCAGCAGGCGAGAAGCTTCCCGCGATTGCGCCGGCAAGTCGATGATTGGGTCCTCGTTGCTCCCCGATCGGCTCGATGTAGCCGTAGCCCGCGGTCGCGGCGGCCGTCAGGCTCGGAGCGCGGGCGGGCACCCCGACGTGGATGATGGAGGGAAGCGCGTCTCCACCGGGGCTCGTCATCCCCGCAGACCCAGGGTTCGCCAACACCGTCGTGACACTCACGGACAGCGCCAATACCACTGCGATGGCGCCAAACGTCGTCCGGTGCATGCGAGCTTTCATGGTAGTGCGTCAGGCCAGCGCCGGCGGGTCGTCGCTGAGCTGGTTGGGTCGACAACAAACAGACGGATGACGGTGAGCTGAGCTAAGCCGGCAGGGCCCAAATCGGACGCAGGGCACGGATTTGCTGGCTCGGCCTTATTGATTGCGGAGCTAGTGCCCTCACTGGGCGGGCCGTGGGCCTGTCGATGCCGAGGGCTAAAGCATCCTGTACACTGGTCGCACAGAACTCTGCCGAATGACCGAGTCCCGACTCTTCCAACTCCGGCACCGCGCCCAGGTGATCAAGGTGCGCAAGACGGCCATCACCTTGGGGCGACGGCTCTCGTGCGACATAGTCCTTCATGATCCGAGAGCGTCGCGGTGCCACGCGCGGATCATCGTGGGCAACGAGAGCGCGGCGATCGAAGACACGGGTAGCGCGAACGGCGTCTACGTCAACGGCCTGCGGGTCAAGGGGCTGATCCAGCTCACGCGAGGGGACCGCGTTTCCATCGGTGAAGAGGTCTTGGACGTGCTCGGATTCGTCGCCGTCGCCGAGGCAGACGAGCCCACCGTCACGGGAGCTGGCGTCGCCGAAATCCTCACCGCGATCCGGGCCAAGCGCTGACTCGACTGGGGGGAGGCCGTTGCAGCGCAGTACAGGATTTCCCGAAATCCCTCAGGGAATCCGGTGGAAATCTGCTACGGATAGCAGGCCGACGTCAGCTACGTGCCATGGGCCATCATCACGAACACCAGGCTACGCACCGGACCAGCTCCGTGCTGGGAATTGCGGTAACGCTGACCGCGAGCTTCATGATCATCGAGGCGATCGTCGGGTGGTGGAGTGGGAGCCTGGCACTCCTCGCCGACGCGGGCCACATGCTGGCGGACACGGGATCTCTCGGCTTGGCCCTGGTTGCCCAGCGCGTGGCACGGCGACCGCGAACTGCGACGACCACGTATGGCTATCACCGCGCGGAGGTCATCGCGGCATTCCTCAATGGCATTGTGCTGGCCGTCGTCGCTATTCTCGTACTGGCCGAGGCAGTGGAGCGTTGGCTCGCCCCACAGCCCATCCGAGGGGGCGCCATGCTCGGCGCGGCCGTCGCGGGTCTGGCGATCAATCTGTTCGTCGCATGGTTGTTGTGGCGCTCGGAGCGTTCGGAACGCTCTAGCGTCAACGTTCGAGCAGCTCTGGCCCACGTCGTCACCGACGCCCTTGGCTCGGTTGGTGCCATCGTGGCGGCCATCTGCGTCCTCGGGTGGCAGCTTCATCGAGCCGATCCGGTGCTTTCGGCGCTGATCGCGGTTCTCGTTGCGTACAGCGGATGGCGCGTCCTACGGGAGACCGTGGCCATCCTGCTCGAGGGAGCGCCGCCTCAGGTCGATATGGCGGGGGTCGGCCGGACCATTCGGGAGTCACCCGGCGTCGCCGACCTTCACGATCTCCACGTATGGCGGCTCTCGGACGGCTTCGACGCCCTCACCGTTCACGTGATCGTCTCCGCAGGGCACCATGGGATTACGGTGTGCCGCGAAGTAGCTTTGCGGCTCAGGGAGGACCACGGCCTGGTCCATGTCACCATCCAGCCGGAGGCACCGGGACCGCAGGAGCTCGTGCCGCTGCGACTACGCGGCGCCCGCGAGCCGGGGCGCTGAGCTGCGGCTTGCTGCCACGTGGACATCAGGACCACCACCGCGATCTGCCTATCACGCGACGGCGGACATCGTGTTACTCTTCCGGCCCAATGGCTAGAACCGCTGAAGATATCGAGGCCTACCTTGGCAAACTGGAGCGCCACTTCGAGCGAGCGCCGGACGGCACCTTGCTCGTGACAAGCCATCAACAGCCGCCCATCGCCGTCCGTGTGGTGCCCCCGGTCGTCGTGTTTCAGATCGCGATCGGGGAGCTGCCACGCAAGCCCGACGCCGAAATGGCATCGCTGTTCCGGCGGCTCCTAGAACTCAACGCGGGGGACCTGATGCACTCGGCGTTCGGGATTGCGGGTGGGCAGGTCTACTTGACCTCGGCTTTGGAGCTGGACAACCTCGACATCAACGAAGTCGAGGCTGTGCTCGCGGACATGAGCCTTGCGCTCGCGCAACACGTCGGTGAACTGAGACAACTGGTTTGAGACGAAGCGTAGAGGTCAACATGGGAATTTTCGCTCGCCTGGCGACGCTCATCAAATCGAACATCAACGACCTGATCAGTCGCTCCGAGGATCCCGAGAAGATGCTCGAGCAGATACTGATCGATATGAACACACAGCTCATCGAGGCGAAGAAGCAGGTGGCATCGTCCATCGCCGATGAGAAACGCCTGACGCGGCAGCTAGAGGCTGAGAAAGCCAAGGCGGTCGAGTGGGAACGGCGGGCGATGATGGCCGTACGTGCTGGGGATGACAACCTCGCCAAGGAAGCGCTGGCCCGTCGCAAGGAGCACGACCAGCTCACCGAGCAGTACTCTGCTCAATGGCAGAAGCAGAAAGCCGCGGTCGACCAGTTGAAGCTTGCTCTGAGGGCTCTCAACGGAAAGATCGAGGAGGCGAAGCGCAAGAAGAGTCTGCTCATTGCGCGGAAGAAGCGCGCCGAAGCGCAACGCGCCATTCAGGAAACGATGAGCGGGCTGCGGAACGCCAGTGCATTCGAAGCCTTCGACCGCATGGCTGGCAAGATCGATCAGCTCGAGGCCGAGGCCGAGGCTTCTGCCGAGCTCTCCACCGAGTACTCGGGCGATGTCCTTGCTCACCGATTCAGTGAGCTGGAAGCGACGGCGGGAGCCGATGAGGACCTGCTGACGCTGAAGCGGAAGATGGGCCTCGCCCCACCTGAGGTGGCGCCACCCGCACAAGCACCTGTCCGAGTCGACTCTAGCGTCAGCGACGAGTTTGCTGCTCTCGACGAGGCCGAGCAGGAGGAGCTCGCCAAAGCCCTTGCCGAGCTCGAGGCCGAGGACCGCCAAGACCTGAGGATGAAGCAGTCGACGTGAACAATAGAGCAATGACATTCTGGGCGCTGCTGGCGGCCTGGGTGCTCCTTGGTTCCACTCCAGCGCTCGCTGCAGTGGACGCCCAAGCACTCTGGGCCGATCCAGTCACGAAGGTGCGGGTCGACGGCATGCTGCGAGACTGGAAGGCGCGCATGTCGAAGCTCGATGTACAGGTCTCGGGCAAGACCGCGGGAACAAGGGCGGAAGCAGCGGTAGGCTATGATGACGACAACATCTACATCGCGCTGGACGTCGTCGATGATCGAATCGTGAGGACGGCAAGGGCCGGGCGAGGTGAGGATTACGCGACCCTGCTTCTGGCATTTCCCACCAGCGCCAGCGGATATGAAACGCACCGCATCGAACTCTATCCGGGTATTGCCGGCAGCTCAGCCGCGCTGATGAAGGTGGATGGCAAGACGCGCAAGACGGCTACTATCGTGGAGGCTGCCAATGCGGAGGGGTTCACGTTGGAGGCTTCGCTTCCCTGGTCTACCTTTCCGTCTGCCGCAAAGGTCCGCACCGGCCTGAGGGCTGCCGTGCGGTACACGGATGCTGATCGCCCCGGTACACCGAAGGGAACCATCGGGACCAGCAGGGCCGCCAATGGCGCTGCACTGCCACCGCTGATGCTGGAAGCCGAGCAGGGCCTTTATCAGAGCATCATTCGTGCTCATGGTCTTGGCACGAAGCCGGCGAAGCAGCTGACCGGTGACGTGTGCGGGGATGAGATGCTCGAGCAGGTGGCTATCTACGGACAGTTTCTGACAATCGTGGGAGCACACTACCGCGATGGACGTGAGTTCTACTTCTCCGACCTGCAAGTTCGTGATGCCTCGATGGTTACTCGCCTCGAGCTGCATGATTTCGATGGCGATGGCAAACAGGAGATCCTCACGGTACGGCGGTTGGGGAAAGGGAGCAGGTACCGCGAGGTCTTGCAGGTCATCAAACTGAGTGGAAGTGGCGAGCCCAAGATCGAGCTGACGCACGAGACCGGGGTCAAGTCCGATGACGGGCTCGTGGTCAACGAAGTCAAGGTAGGGCGCACAGGTGGCAAGATCGGTCTCGTTATCAAGTCGAGCAAGACGTCGAAGGTGGAGCGGGATGAGTACGACGAACCCCGTCCCGCCGACATGCCATCCGCATTGCTTCCTTGGGACGAGGTGACGAGCCGCACGTACCAGTGGTCCGGTCATGGTTTCGAGGAAGTGGCACGAACCAAGCAGAAGGTGACGCCTGCCCCCGGGGTTTCGCGCACCACTGGCTCCACGGCTGGCGCTGGGCTCGCGGCGCCGCGCCCCCCCAACCCTGAGGAGCTCCTGGACCAAGTGTATTCTCTCTACAAGCGCGAGCGCAAGGTCGCTGAGCATGAGCCAACGTTCGACTTCGTAACGAATGTGGCAGGCGACCAGACGCCTGAGCGCGTCCTCGTTCACGGACGCGATGTAGTGGTCTTTGGCAAGGGCTTCTTGGGAGGCGCAAGCTATACGTACATCACTATGGGAGTCGAAACGGGCGGGGATGTCATCGACGTCACTGCGAAGGATCTTACAGGCGACGGTTTGGCAGAGATAGTGGCGCGCCTGGACATTCGCGCCACGGCGAGCGAGGAGCTGGGCGGACAGGAGGTCGTTCGCCATGCGCTCGTGGTCTACAGCGTCAAGGGCACGCGCCTTGCGCGCGTGTTCGCTGCGGAGATCGGAAGAGCCGTTGGAGACGCCCGCATTCTGGGGGCGATCGCGTTCGTGCCATCCTCCGCGGGCGGAGTCTCGATTGAGCTTCGACCGGGCGCAGCCATCGGCTGGACCCAATCGAGCTATCCCTTTCCTGAGGATGTGGCGCCCTCGGGGGGGCTCGAGGCTTTCGTGCTTCCTTGGATGGATCAAGTGAGGCGCTATGAGTTCGATGGCGAATCGTACTCGCGGTGAATCAACGCCCCGGCAATGAACGATTAGCGATGGTCGACCGCTCGTCTGCCTAGCCTAGCACTGTCAGCGCCACGACCGCCCAGCCTCCGGGCTTGACGGTGACTCTCTGCCGCTTCGCCTTCCCGCGAGCCTCCAGATGTACCCAGTGCTGGCCAGGTGCTACCCGCACCCTCCCGAGCGCCATGCGTGCCGGCAGCGTCGCCCAGCTCCGCGTGTCCGGGGTATCAGCCGCGGTGAGGGTCGCCTGTGTTACCAGGCTGAGCAGTGCCCCTTCGATGCCCTCCCCACTCACTTGCCGCACGACCTCGCCAGCCGCGACGCGCGCCAGGAGGCGGGTGATGGCAGCTGCGATAATGGTCCCCTTCGTGCTGTCCCACGCAGTGTGCGCCAGCTTGTCGACCGCAAGAGCGCCCTCCAGCCGTTGCCATTCACCGTCAATGGCGAAGCCGGGCCGGTCGTACTGTCCGCGGGGCTTGCCGAGCTCCGGGTAGTTGACCCACGTCACCAATCCCTGAGCCGCCAGATAGTTGGCACGTGAGACCTGGTTTGGGCTAAGAGCGCCCGATGCGTAGGTCAGCGCAAGCCCGATAGGCACGCGCTCCGCTACCTTGGCCGGAACGCGGCCAAAGCTAACTATGACGAGGATCTCCCCGGACTCCGCTGTTCCGTCTGCTTCCTCCGCTGTCTCCCCATCTTGCGCGCCTTCCTCCGCCGTCGGGGACGAGGAACCCGCTTCAACAAGGCGGCGTAGCCGCGGGCTCTTGTATCCGCTCTTGGACAACAGTCGACGTACGGGGCTAGCGAGGCTCTGATAGTCCCCGTGCTCCAGCGCTTCATCATAGAAGCGCAGGGCTTCATCGTAGCGCATGCTCTTCTCGAACGTGAACCCAGCAAGGTAGCTGCCGGGCCCAAGCGCTGCCTCAGCGGGTGACTCGCTCTCGCTGATGAACTTCTGCATGACGGCCAACCGCCGCGCTTCAATGCGTGCGCCGCCGAGATCACCGCGCGCTAGGTAGTTCACCATGTTCATGGTGTTGATCATCAGCTTCTCGTACGGAGGTGCCTTGTAGGGGCCCGCGTCGTCCGAGTAGAGGTACTTGCCGAGCTCGTCCACGGCGCCGCGCGAGAAGTCCAGGACCTCGATGCGCTTGTCGGCAATCTCCAGATCGCGGCTGGACAATTGATACTTCGCAAGCTGCTGAAGCACCATCGAGCGATCGAGAATCAGCAGCGTATTGTCGCCGGACAAGTCATCGGGGAGGGCGGCGGCGTTCTCGACGTCGAGCTCCTCGTTCAGAAGACTCAGCGCCAGCTCGGGGTTCTTGGCGTCGAGCGCAGACCTTGCCTCAGCGGTTCGCGAGGCATGTCCCGCGCAGCCGGCAAGGGCGAGGCCCAGTAGGCCCAGCGCCACCTTCAGCGCAAACCCGGCGCGTCCCGAGCGTCCAAGGACAATCGCGCGCGCACCTCGCGAGGGTTCAGCCAATGAGAGCCTTCGTGATGGTCGTCTTGTTCTGGAACAGGATGTCGCTCGTCTCCACATCGAGCACCTGTAGGAACAGCGAATACTGCACGCGGCGCGTATCATCTTGTCGCTCGTCCGTCGAGAACACTTTCCCGGTCACGATGTAGCGCGCGCCGACCTGACGCCCCCAGGCAGCAGCCTGGCTGGGATCGAAAGCATCTCCATACTGGCTGCGGGCCTGTTGAATCATTTCCGGTTGATTCTCCAAGCTGATCACCCTCACATGCCCCGCGTTGACGAGGGTTGTTTCGACATCGCTGATGAGAGCGTCCAACGCGCTGTCTATGTGCTCGCTTGTCTCATTGCGCAGAGGCATCACCGCTACAGTGGGACGGTCTTCTCCTTCCCAGCGTTTAACCACCGCCGACGATTCGAGGGTTTGCAGATTCTCCCGAAGGAGCTTCTGGAGGTCACGCTTGTCGAGCCCTGTACTCAGCGCTTCGTCGTCGAGCCCGGCGACATCGTCGCCGCGAACGGCTTGGGGACCGCCGCAGGCAAGAGCGGACGACGCGATGGCAACGGCGAGGACTGTTCGGAAGGTGGATGTGGCAAACCTGGTCATTGTTGTTCCTCGGTAGCGCAGCGAACGGTGGACTCACCCCACGCGCTGTTTGGACGCCGGATCTTGCAGGATCATGCATAGAGGAGCCCGACATTGCCAGGAAAGCTAGCGCATGGAGCCGTCGCATGGCGCATTGCCCCCGCTAGCGCAATCCGGGTGCCTTTCGGTCGCGCGGGTTGGCGGTCGGTCGGTCGCAAGGTGGCGGGCGGACGCGAACTAGCGCCGCACCGGGATGATTTGCACCCGGCGATCATCGCCTTCGCCCTCGCTCTTCGTGACGACGCCCTCAAACTTCGCGAGGGCCAGGTGGACTACCCGCCTGTCCCGCGGGTTCATGGGTTCGAAGGTGATGATCTTTCCTAGCTCCACCGCCTGGCGACCCAACCGTCGAGCCATCGTCGCCAGGGAGGCGTCCCGTCGCGAACGGTACCCTTCGGCATCGACCAACACGTGGCGACGCTCCTCACCGGGGCGGTTGATTGCCCTGTGTGTGAGGAACTGCAGGGCGGCAAGGACCTGGCCCTTCTTTCCGATGATTCGACCCGAGTCCCGACCGCCAATATCCACGATGATTTCTGGATTGGCGTCCTCGGGATCCTGGCGCGGCTTCCGCAGCCGGGCACGGCAGTCCATGCCCATCTCGCGAAGCACATCGGACACGAACTTTACGGCCTGCTGGGCCCGCTCATCGTTCGCGAACGCCGCACCCTCGTCCCGCTCGTCCTCACGACGCCGGCGGCGCCGCTTGCGCGCACGCTCCGCCGGATTCTCTTCGCTGCCGGCCTCTGTCGCCAGGCTGGGGTCTGACGTTCGCGTCTCGCGGTCCGCGTCGGAGTGCTCGGACTTCTCGCGCTTCGCGTCGTTGGTGGTTTGCCCTTCAAGGGGCTCCGGTGTCTCGTTGGAGTCGTTCATCGGTCACGCCTTTCCTTTGCCGAGGGATGGCTGCCCCTCCTTGAGCCGTCGAGGCGAGCTGGTGCGCTTACTGGCCTTGGCCTTTGGCGCGCCCGCCAGCGACGCGCCGCCCTCGGCAGTCACGTCTTTCTTGCCACTTGTTCCGTTCCCCCGCGTGCCCGACCGTTTCGCGTGGTACTCCACAATTTGCTGCTGTGCGATGCCGAGCACCGAGTTGGTGAACATGTAGACCCCGAGGCCCGAGGGAAGAAAGAGCATGAACACAGTGAACATGCCGGGCATGAAGTACAGCATCATCTTCTGCTGAGCGGGGTCCATCTGCATGGGCATCATCTTCTGCTGCAGGAAGTAGGTCGAGCCGATGACGAACGGGAGAATGTAGTAGGGGTCCGGCTCCGAAAGATCGGGGAACCACAAGAAGGGAATGTTGTAGAGCTCGACGGCAGTTTGAAGCGTCGTGTAGAGCGCAAACCAGACGGGAAGCGACGCGAGTTGTGGCAGGCAACCCTTCAGAGGGTTGACGTTGTGCTTGCGCCACAGCTCCATCTGGGCGAGGCCCTTACCCTGAGCATCGTCCTTGAACTTCTGGTTTAGCGCCTCAATCTCAGGCTTCAGCTCCCGCATCTTGATCATGCTCTTGATCGACGGGATCGCGAGCGGAAACAGCAGGATGCGAGCTGTCAACGTGAGAATGATGATGGCGACGCCCCAGCTCGGAATGAACTGGTAGACCTTCACCAGAAACGCGACGAGGATCTTCGCGATTGCAGCGAAGAATCCGAGATCGATGAGCTCCCCGAGTCCCGTGTTCCCACCACCAGCGGCAGCGAGCAGGTCACGCTCCTTCGGTCCCACATAGGTCAGCACCTCATAGCGTGCTGACTTGCCGGGGGTGAGCGTGGTGGCCTCATAGGCCAATCGCGCGCGATACATCGCCCCAGAGTTGGGGTCCGCTCCCTTGCCGCCAAACCGTTTCGCGTCCCAGCGCTCCTCGATCTGCAGTTGGCAGGCTGGAGTGCCCTTTGGGGATTTCAGCGGGACCAGCGCATGCGCGAAATAGGCGTTGGAGACGGCCGCGAAGGTTGGCGTCCCGGCCACCTGATACCAGTCCCCTGGATTGAGAGAACTCTTGCTGAAGGCCGGCTCCTGGAAGTCACCCGGCTCGAAATCGTCGGGCAGCAGGCGGACCGTGTCCCCGCCCACGGTCGAGCACTCGACGTGGGTAATGTAGGGGCTGACACGGAACATCTCTCCCGCGACCTCCGTATCCAGGCGCCAGGCGGCGGTGTGAATCGATAGAGCGTGACGGAGGGGTACACTCGCTCGGTTCTCGATGGTCGCCGTCGCGACGAGCTCGTAGGGTCGTTCCGTGGTGCGAATCGTCTTGGTAATCCGAGCCTTTTCGCTCTCGTAGACGAAGTCGCAGCGACTGTTGTCGGGCTGCTCCACGAGCTCGTAGTCGAGCGCGTCATGGTCCACCTGCCAGTCCGCCGCGTCCTTCCCTGCTACGGCGGAATTGCGCCAGCTGAAGTGAAGCTGCCGGTACAGTTCCTGTGCGGTGGTCGTGGACAGGTCGATCTGTTTGCCCTCCCGCCGATACTTGTCGCGAAGCAGGTAAGCGTGCTTCACGGAGGCTCCCCGGGTCGTCAGCTCGACTTCGAAGCGAGGTCCCCGAAGCGAGCAAAGCTTTTCCGGCTGCCGCGAAGCCGGGGCTTCTGTCAGCTCGGGCTGCAGTGGTTGGAGCTCGGGAGCGTCTCCGTTCCCGAGCCACTTCGGGACGTAGGTGAAGAGTAAGAGGGCGGCCAAACCTAGGAGCAGCCAGCGCGCTAGACCGCTTCGTTCCATATCGACTTGTATTTCCTGGGTCCCGGGTCAGCCAAGGGCCGTACACCGCTCGCCTGTGGGATCATGGGATGTGCTGCTGTCGCCGGAGTTGCGACGGCTCGTTGGCAGAGGCGGCGGATCATAGCCGCCCGGGTTGAAGGGATGACAGCGTCCAATCCGCCGCACGCTGAACCAGGAGCCTCTCAGCGCCCCATGCAGCCGAATGCATTCGATGGCGTACCGAGAGCAAGACGGCTCGAATCGGCAGACATTGCCGAGGAGCGGGGAAACCGTCCACTGATACAACCGTATCAGCATAATGAGCACCCTGGCGAGCATGGTTGCGCGCGAAGTCTGCGTCCATCGGCCTCACTTCGCCAGGCAAGATTCGAGCGAGTGGCGGTCTTTCTCGACCTCCCGAAAGCGACGCCGGAGCTGCTTGGATACGTCCTGCCACTCGGCCACCACCTCACCCAGCTTGAGTCGACCCAGTGGGGCGCGCACTATGACGACGATTTCTATCCCCCTCGGCCACACCGAACGCAACGTGCGGAAAGCTTCACGCGTCAGTCGCTTTGCTCGGTTTCTCACGACCGCGTTTCCCACACGCTTCGATACGACAATGCCCAGGCGCGGTTCCACCGACGAGCCTCCGTGCACCAACAGGACGAAATGCCGAGTGCGAACTCGCCGGGCACTGCTCTGGATGTGGAGGTACTCGGAACGCTTCCGGATGCGTGAGGATCCAGGGAACCGACCCTCAGGTCGGATCGGTTCCACGGATTACTTCTTGTAAGCGGTTACCGCGAGCCGTCGCCGGCCCTTGCGGCGGCGGTTATTGAGGATTTTCTGCCCTCCGCTCGTGGCGAGCCGCTTTCGGAAGCCGTGTGTACGGAGCCGGCTTGTATTGTGAGGCTGATAGGTGCGCTTCATGGGTGTCCTAGCCTGTGTGGCGGGGCGGGGAGTGAGCCACGGGCAAAGCGTACAGTCAAGGGCGCAGCGACCGCTCGAGCCCGGCAGTTACTCCGAGGCATGCTGGGCAGCCGTTCTGTAGGTGTCAATCGGTGTCTGCGTGGTCGCGCTTTGAGTTGCCGGCAAGGTGCCGCCGTGGTAGCCGCGACCAGCTATGCGCGACAACATTCGCTTGGTTTCCACGGCCGGCACCGGTTTCATCTATTACACGACGAAGAACAAGCGTACCCAGACGGCAAAGATGTCGATCAAGAAGTACGACCCGGTCGTGCGTCAGCACGTCGAGTTCAAAGAGGCGAAGATGCCGCCTCACAGCAAGTAAGAGTAGGCCGCCGCGTCGGATCCGAAGGCAACCGCTGGGGAGCGGCGAAGTGGCAGCTCGCCGTCGAGCTGGTGCACCAAGCCGCTCTCGCGATGCACGGACCGACGCCACGACTTCATGCACCCGTGTTGGAAGGTATTCCGGGAGTTACTTAGCGGGAGTTGGACTGCGTGGGGGGCATTCTCTCGTGCGACCCGAGACGGCCGGGGATTGGAGTGCGCCGGGGGGAACCGCCCCTTTGTTTGTCAACTGCTCCCAACAACGAAGGGTGTGGAGGGCGCTGTATGACCAGAAACCCCGGTCCCGCTGACGACTGCGGAGTCTCTTCAAAGGAGGGATTCGAGCCCGAGCCAGAAATCTTCAAGACCAAGGCGGTGAGCACGGCGACATGCGCAGCAGAAGACCTGGGGCGCGAGTTCGGAGCGGCTCATCGGCGAGTTCCAGTACTGCGAGTGCGTCGATGATGGCGGCGGATACGGTCGCTGAGCGACGCGCGAATCGCTAGAAGCGCGCCTTGTTGGCAGCAGCGGATTCGCCAGCTCTCTCTGCGATGTTCAGAGGGATGGAGCTGGCGGCTCGCCGGAGTTGGTCTGCCAGGTACGCGCGACCTCTGGGGAGGGCACTCGCCATCTGGTCAGCGAGCGCCACGAACTCAATTGCTGGAATAGGTCTTCCACGAGATGCCGCTCTCGATGGAGATACCGGTCGATTGCGCGCTGCGTCTTTCGGGTCGGATTGGAGGGGATGACAACTTCGCAGTCCTGCTGCTGCTTGCTGCTGCACCAGCGCTTGTGTGGCATGGACCTTGGTGGAGGGACCTCCGAGCGAGCGCCCAATGGCTTGGCGTCCCCCCTTTTTATGGCGCCAGTGCGTCCTGATGCACCCAGCGAGAGAACCGCGTATGCCCTGACCGCCAAGGGGCCGTAAGCCGACGGCAGCTCTCGCCAAGGGCGCCCGTCCGCACCACCCAGAGCATGGCCTCAGCCATCGCTCGAGTGGCTGCGCATTTCGGCAAGGGGCTATGCCGGTGGGCAGGGAGGCGGGGTTTCCGGACAACACATCTGGTCGTCCCCGAGTCGCTCGAAGCCGCCCTGTTCGCGGGGCCAAGGCTTCGAGCGCTACACAGGGTCAGGTTGAGCTATTCGATGACTTTGAACTCAACGCGGCGGTTCTTCGCTCGGCCGTCCGCCGTGTCGTTGCTCTCGATGGGCTGGGACTCGCCATAGCCCTCGGACTCGAGTCGGTTCCGGCTAATCCCGTGATCCACGAGGTACTTCATGACGGAGGCAGCGCGGTTCTTACTGAGCGTCAGATTCGCCGCGTCCGAACCGACGCTGTCGGTGTGGCCATAGACGCCGATCTTGATGTCCGTGCGTGCCTTGAGCAGGGCCACGACCTCGTCGAGGATTGGGAAGCTCACTGGTTTGATGGTGGCTCTGCCAGTGTCGAACTGAATGGGTTCCAGCAGCTGGATCTCGCTGCCTTCTTCGAAACGAGTGAGCGAGGGGCAGCCGTTCTTCTCCGCGATTTGGCTGCGTGGACCCGGCTCGGTGGGACACTTGTCCTCCGTATCCGGGATTTGGTCGTTGTCTGCGTCCTTCTCTGGGCAGCCGTCGTCGTCCTGGATTCCGTCCTTGTCTTCCGGATCGTCCGGACAAGCATCCTCGGCATCCGGGATTCCGTCACCATCCCGATCGGCGCCAGCGGGGCAGCCATCCGATGGTTCTGGCTCCTTGCCGTCCTCTTTAATCGTTGGACACTTGTCCACGTCATCGGGGAATCCATCGCCATCCGTATCCTTGGCGTAGTCGTTGCCCGAGGGGATGATCTCGAGGCGCCGGGCTGGAGAGTCGGGCTCCTCATCGCTGATTTGGAACCAATATCCGATTGAGGCCAGGATGCGCACGTCGGGCGCGCCATAGCCGCTCGTCAGGCGAGTGCCGGCGCCCGCGTTCACGTAGACGTCGCGTTGCTTGCGGAGCAGGAAGCGCGCCTGGAACAGCCACTCCAGGTCTGTGTTCTTCTCCGCAAAGACAGTGTCGGCATCCTCGGTGTTCTCTATGCCCGTCGTGCCCCACAGCTCGAGGCCCAAGCGTAGGCGTTCGTCCCGCAACGGGACGTAGGCGCCAAGTGCCCAGCGCGCTTCCGAAGCGAGGAAGAGCTGGTTCTGGGAGCCACCAAGGCTGCGTTGAGGTCGCAGGTGTGGTCCAGCCTGACCCGCGATGAAGAAGTCCCCAAAATCGTATTCGGCGGCCAGGAATCCATGAGCCGTCGGTTGCCGGTCTCCCGTGTAGCTCGAATCACCGCCGGTGGGGAGCCACGCCGCCGCTCCGATTCCTAACCGGAACTTGCGGGCATCCGTTTCCCACACCTTCAGACGTGCATCGAGCCGCACGTCTTGCATCGACGTCGCCGTGTCGCCGAGATCGACGGTGCCTCCAGTCAGCTCGGTCGTTTCATCCGAGCCGTATTGGTAAAGGGCGATCGGCAGCGAGACATTGAGGCTGCCTATCCCGAACAGTTCGGTGCCCAGCGATAGATAGGTGATGAACTGCCCCTGGACGATCGCGTCCGGTTCTCCTGGCGTACCCTCGGGGACGACTGTGTCTGCACGCAGCGGGTTCAATGTGTAGCCGAGGGCAGCGTTGGTGTAGAAACGCTGCTCCGCAAACTTGGTAGGACGCCAGACGGCGAAGCCGTCATCGGGCGCGCCGGAGATCTGAATCCGGTCGAGGTAGAAGGTCTTGGCCTGCGCGCTGGCGTTCGCTGCCACGAATAGCGCCGCCGCGGACAACAGGACGCCAGTGATTCTGCGCTGTATCGACATGAAGCCTCCGAGAGACGAGCGGGATCAATCAACTCCGGCTCGGGTGGAAAGTACCCCGAGGCATCAGCCGTTGAAAAGTCCGGCGATTGGGTTTGCGGCCTTGCCGTTAAGACTGGAAATTTAGGCCATGGGTCAGTCGGCCGAAAATGCCCTTGCTACACCCAGCTCCGCGAACGTCTGAGTTACCCAGATTGAGCCATCCGAATCCCGCGCCAGCCCCAGGCCGATCGCGTCATACCCCGTGTCCAGGAGATTGCCCCGATGAGAGGGGCTCGCCCAGAGAGCACGCTGCGCCAGCACGACATTTGCCGCATGTGCGACGTTCTCTCCACCGCGACGAGCACCAATGGGCGTTTCGCGCAGTCGCGCTAGCGGGTCTCCCGCGCCTACGTCGTGGCCGAGCTTGCCGGACTCCCGCATCGCTCGCGAGTGCTCGCGTGCGAGCTTGTCGAGACGTGGGTCCCGCCGCAGAGGTGGCAGCCCCTCGGTGGCCCGAGCCGCCATCACCAGCGCGAGCAGCTGGGTTTCCGGCTCGTCGGAGCGCCGGAGCAGGTTCTCGCCCGGAGCCGGTTCTTCCACGCCGTACCTTGGCGGGGAGCGGTCGACCCAGATCATCAGCTCCAGGGCAGGTCTAGGTCCGGAATCGGTACTCGCGAGCACCTGCGCCTTCCATGGGCCGGGGCGATCGACCCTGAAAACGCCGCGGATCCGCCCTGCGTCGAAGCTGGCAGGGACCGCGTAGGGAATCCCTCTCGGTGGCAAGATCAGCAGCTTTGCGCCCGCCGCATCGATCAGGCTGCTCGCGTCCACAGTCACCCATTGGCCGCTGCGCGCCATTGTCGGCACCGGTGCGAGGAGTTCGGCGACTGCCTCGACCGCTACGGCAACGAAGACCTCCCGCTCACCGGGGTGAGCACGCGCCCACGCCAGCCCGCAGCGCCGACGCCCCTCGTTGCCGAAAGCCTCGAGCCACGGTCGCATCTTGTCGCGGAGGACTCCCGGAGTGAGCCGCGGCCCTTCCAGCGACCACGCCCGTGGCCACACGTAAGGAGAACCTTCCGAGCGAAGCGCCATCACGAGCTCCCCCGTCTCGGATAGCTTCTCTCCCCGGGCCAAATGTCCGGCGAGAGACTCCGCCACACTCTGCAGCGCGACGTCTCCTTCACCGCAGAGCGTCAGGAGCGCGCGGAGCCGTGGCGTCCCGCGGGTGGGTCGGGGCGGCGTCGTGGCAGGATGCCAGTGAAGCTCCATCCCTTCGCGGCTCGGCTGCTCGGTCTGCTGCGGCGCGGTCTCAACGGGGGGGGAGTAGGGGGAGCGGGGCGAGCGGTTGGCCTGGCAGCCGCCATGTAGCGCCGGGAGGGCTACTAACACCAACAAACAGACCCGTGCCGACGGGCCCACACGACCGCAGGTTTTGTGGGATGAAGTCGGTCGCGCGCGCGAAGTTCGATTCTTTTCGCGACCGCTGATACCCTCTGCCTGGCATTTCATGGGTCGCGTCTCCACAGCAGCCAAAGTCGGCGTGTTTGCCGTCGTCACCATCGTCGCCGGGTACTTCATCTATCGATTCGTCGACAAGGGTTCAGGGGCGGACGGGGGGTACACGGTTTGGGCTTTGATGAACGATGCGACGGGAATCGCAAAGCGCTCCCAGGTCAGGGTGGCTGGTATTCCGGTCGGAGCCATCAAGAGCATACGGCTGCAAGATGGGAAAGCGCGCATCGATATCATCGTTGACCCTGACATCGATCTTTATGCCGACGCTGCTGCAAAGAAGACCATGAGCAGCCTCCTTGGCGAGTATTTCGTGACCATCTATCCGGGGACCGAGGGCCGGAGGAAACTCAAGGACGGTGACCGGATCCCTAATATCATCGAGGCCGCGTCCACGGACGATATCCTCAAAGACGTTGCCGACATCGCTAAGGACGTGAAGCAGGTCACTGCGGCGCTCGCGGAGTCGGTGGGTAGCGAGGAAGGCAAGACGAACCTCAAGGACACTCTCGAGAACCTTGCCCAAGTTACAGAGGCGCTGAACGCTACCGTCCGCGAGAACCGCGAGAGCATCCGGAACATCCTCAGCAGTGTGGAGAACATGACGGCTCGTGGAGAGCCGGAGGTTCAGCAGATCCTCGAGAACGTGCGCGAAGTGACCCGGGACGTGCGCACGATGGTGGCTCGGGCGCCTGAGGGTAGTCCTGACGGGCCAGGCGAGGTTCGTCAGATCATCGATCGCGTCAACCGCGCGAGCGTCAGCCTGGAGAGCGCGCTTGCCAGTGTCGATGAGGTCGCGGGTCGTCTCGAGCGGGGCGAAGGAACCCTCGGCAAGCTAACCTCGGACGAGGCCCTCATCAACGAAGTCGAGGGCGTAGCGGAGACCGTGGGCGAGTTCGTCGGGGGCCTCAACCGACTGCAGACGATCGTCTCCCTTCGCACGGACTACCAATTTCTGGCGAGCACCGTAAAGAGCTATGTGGAGCTCCGGCTGCAGCCGCGCGAAGACAAATACTACTCCATCGAAATAGTCAATGACCCTCGCGGTTTGACGATTCTCGAGCAGGAAACCGTAGAGACGACGAATCCCAACGATCCCCCCGTGTACTTCACGCGTCGCGAGACGACGACGAACGATTTTCGCTTCTCGCTGCAGTTCGCGCAGCGCTTCGGACCCCTCGTTGGGCGATTCGGCGTCAAGGAGAGCACAGGCGGGACAGGGCTCGACGTCCTCCTCTTCGACGACCGGTTCGAGCTTCGCCAAGACCTCTTCGGATTCGGCGAGCGCGTGCTGCCACGCTGGCGGATTTGGTTGGGCTACGAGTTCATCTCACGCTTGTGGCTCTTGGGTGGCGCTGACGATATTCTGAGCCCCGGCCACCGGGACTACTTCGTTGGTCTTCAGCTGCGCTTCAATGACCAAGATCTGAAGACGATCCTGCCCTTCGCGCCGAGCCCGTAATCGCGTGTCACTACAATCCTGGTTTCTTACATCGGTCACCGACTGGTGCTCCTGGACACTGGTACGCCGCTGAGGCAAGGTGATGTAGGGAAAGCCATCCCGAAGATTCCCAAAACTGTACTTTCATTGCCACTTGATTCACGGTGGCACATCGGTGCGCAGCGCGGCGAGCCAGGTTCATGCCGAACGTATTTCACGCCCAACGAGAGCTCCTTTTCAAGATCGTCTATTACGGTCCGGGGCTGGGCGGAAAGACAACAAATCTGGAATACATCCACGCCAACACCCGGCCGGGCCGCAGGGGCAAGCTGCTGAGTCTTTCAAACGAGAGCGAGCGCACGCTGTTCTTCGATTTCTTACCCGTCGAGCTCGGTGCGTTTCGAGGGTACTCGTTGCGTTTGCACCTCTGCACGGTCCCGGGACAGTTTGCCTACGACGAGACTCGTCAGCTCATCCTACGGAACGTGGATGGTGTTGTCATGGTGGTCGACAGCCAACCGGAGATGTTGGAGGAGAATCGCGTCAGCCTCGCGAACCTGGGAGCGAACCTGGCGCTTGTGGGTCTCGACTCGACCCGCGTGCCCCTCGTGATGCAGTTCAACAAGCAGGACCTTCCCACGGCCCTCAGCAAGGATCGGCTGCGCGACGAGCTGGGCATCCCCGATGACGTGCCCCAGCTCGAGGCCTCCGCCAAGTACGGCGGCGGAGTGTCCGAGACTCTGAGGACGATGGTGCGTGAGTGTCTGAAGCTCGTCAGCGATCCCCATCTGTTGCCGGAGGGGCGCACGCCGTCTGTGTTGCCGGGACAGCGGGAATCAATGTTCCCGGACGTGATTCCGCAGGAGCTAATGCTGCCGCGTGCGCCACGCGCACCCCTAGAGGTCTCACTGAAGCTCGCCAAGGACGACTGAGCCGCGGCAGCTTCTTTGCCGGTTGCCGCCACAGCGGCGAGCGCCAGGGAAGCGACGGTTGGTCGGTGGTGCGTTCGGTGCGGCTTGTGGTGGGCCACGCATTAACGCCATAATGCATGGGTGCCAAGCGAACGACCCAGCGCTGCGCAAGCGGTTCCGTTTGGCCCGTTCCTCCTGGAGCGGCGCATCGCGGTGGGCGGGAGCGCGGAAGTCTTCTTGGCCCGTCCCAAACTCGGTGAGCAGCCAGCGCCTCGCTTCGTTATCAAGCGGATGCTGAGGTCGGTTACGGAACCGGGCGATTTCGATGCCCTCCAGCGGGAAGCTAAGCTCCACCAGGCGGTGCGGCACTGTAATGTCGTGCGTGTATTTGGTGCGGGTATGGTTGGGATCGAGCCATACCTCGCGATGGAGTACGTCGATGGCGTCGACCTTTATCGGCTGCTTTGGCGCGCCGAATCGGAGGAACGCACGATACCCCCGGAGCTCGCCTGCTTCATTGCGAGGCGTGTGGCCCTCGCCCTCGATGCCGTGCATCGCGCCACGGGTGCACAGCGAAACCCGCTCGGCATCGTGCATCGGGATGTGACTCCTTCAAATATCTACCTGTCGGTAGATGGGGAGGTGAAGCTCGGTGATTTCGGCATTGCCCGAGTGGCAGCCCCCTCACCGGCCTCCTCCACGTCCAACGCGGGTCTCAAAGGAAAGTTCGGGTATCTGTCACCGGAGCAGGTTGCGGGTGATTCGTTTGACCACAGAGCTGACCTCTTCGCGCTCGCCGCCATTCTCGGCGAGATGCTGATTGGTGAGCGGGTCTTCCCTGGCAGCGGTCAGCTCGCCGTGCTGCTGGCGATTCGTGATGCGAACCCCGAACCGCTTCGGCGCGCGGAGCCGCGTCTTGCGCCCGGTCTCTTCGATATCTGCATGAAGGGGCTCGAGCGGGAGCCATCCGCTCGGTACGCCGACGCGGCCGAGTTCGCAGCGGCTCTGTCTCCGTTTGAAACGCCAGACGAAGCCGAGCTTCAGCGCCTCCTGAGTCGATGGGTGCGTTGGGCTCGTGACTCCAGCCATCTGATTCGGCGCCTCCAGGGGCAGATCCGCGACTCGGTCGAGAGGCTTCGCGCGGTACGTCTTTCGAGCGGGGGGCCACGCCTCGCTCGGGTAGAGGCCGCCATCAAGTCACCTCCAGGTTTTGTCTCGGGCGAGGAACCGGTGGACGCGGACGTTCGGCGCACCGATGGTCGGCTCCTGAGAAAGGTGACCTTCCATCGTCTCATCGAAATGATCGCCACGGGCGACCTCCAGGGTAGCGACCAGGTTGCCCTGATGGGACAGGACTTCGAACCGATCAGCAACATCCAATCGCTTGCACGGCACCTGCTACCGTCCACGGCCGCGACTACTGGCCGACTGTTCGAGCTTGGCGTGCCCGACTACCAAGCCCTACTCGGCGAGACGCCCATGCTGCACGTGCTGGCGCGGATGCGTAGCAATCGTGAGAAGGGTGCCTTGTTCGTGGAGCTTACCGACGCGTCGGGAACTGTGCATCGGAAAGAGCTGTACCTTCATCGAGGCCGGTTGTTGCATGTTGCGTCCACTGAGAAGGCGGAGCTGCTAGGTGAGTATTTGGTGCGTCGCGGCGCTATCGAGCGGGGGCAGCTCGAGTCAGCGCTGCTCCTCATTTCTCGACATGGTGGAAGGCTTGGAGATACCCTCATCGCGATGGGGTACGTGGATGCGATTGGCGTGTTCCGCGCCATCCGCGACCAAGGGAGGGACCGCGTTGCCGCGCTCTGCGCTTGGCGCCGAGGCACGGTCTCCTTCTATCGCGACACGACTCCACACCACGTAGAGTTCCCCCTCGATCTCGACCTATCGAGTCCCATGATGGCGGGAGTCATCGTTGCCTCGCGGGGCAACCCCAGGTCACTCCTTCCCAATGATTCAGCATGCGTCTCGCCGGGCCCTCGCGCGGAGGTGGCCAACACGAAGGAGGAGCGCGGCAGTGCCCCGCTTTCGCTACAGTTTCTTCCGACGCTCGCCCCGCAATGCTTGACCCTGCGCGAGACCCTCGACCGCCTGCTTGCCGAGCGCCCGCGCCGGGATGCCAAGAAGCTCAGTGGGAAGGAGGCTGCCGCAGCCGTCGCTGTTGCCCGCGCTCTCGGTTGGATAGAGATCGCTGAAGACGACTCCTGACCCGGATTGGCCGCAAAGTCGAGCCCGAGCCCGGATCGTTGAGGTGCAGGACCGTGGCGGTCAGCATGGCGAATGTGGGCAGGAGCAGCGTGCGACCCCGGAACAGAAGCTCCAGGCTCATCACGGAAATACGGGCGCACCCCCGCTACGCCAGGAGCTCAGTCTTCGTGACGGGGTATCCCGTCGGGAGGCGCACCGCATAGGACAACGCAAGCGTTTCCACCAAGACAGTTCGATAGACGGCGTGGACGTCGTCTACGTCGATCTCGTCGGCGTGCGCTTCCAGGGTTGCATCGATGTGCTCGTGCACGAACTCGAGAAGGTGAGGCTGCTCCATTGCGATCACGTCGTCACTGTCGAGCGCCTCGTCAGGATGAGTCCGCCGGAGCTCCTCGTCTAGGCTCAGGAGCTGGTCCGTGGCGCTGATGTCCGACTCCAGAACGGTACGCAGGGCTTCGCCGTGTGCCCTCTCGAAGCTCAACCACACGGTCAACGCGAGGAAGTAGCCGAGAGCGAGGGCGGTGTCGTCCAAGGGATGTCCGAGCCCCTCCGCGAGATACCCTGCGAGCAGAGGTTGCTCGCGTTCGAAACGCTCGAACGCCTCATCGAGCTGCGCGCGCGCCTCGTCGTCGTCCTCGGCGAGACTACTGCGTACAGCTTCGATCGTCTCGATGGAGACCCTAGCGTAGGGAGGAACTGGGCGAATGGCCGAACGACGTACCCACACGAGAGGAAATTAGCATGGGGCTCGCGACGGCGCCCGAGCCGTCTCTACGCCGCGGACCATTCGACGCGGTCAGCAGCTTCTGATCGGAGCTGGGCGTCGCGGAACTCGGCGTCGCTCTAGCGGACGGGCTACGAGGTGATATGGGACGAGCTCTGAAGCGATGGACAAAGCGAGCGCAGAGCGTCGACAGAAGAAACCCGAGCAGACGCTGAACCGCCGACGAGCGACTCGTTTCTCGCGGAGCTCGGGCGGCGTGTTCGTCGCCGTAATTGCGCTGTGCCTGGCGATACCGCTTGCGGCATTCTTCGTCGAGCGCCTCGGCCGCGCCGGAACGGTGCTTCCCGGCGTCTGGGTGGATACCGAGGCTGCTGCGGGGCTCGACCAGAAGGGTCTTGCCGTAGCGCTGCGGCGCCTGGAAGGGCGGCTCCGGCAGCGAACGGTTCGCGTCCGCATTGCCAACCGTCTCTTTCGCGTGGAGGTCGCACGGCTTGGATTGAGCGTGGACGTGCCTGGAACGGCAGCCCGCGCACTCGCTGCGGGCCGCGGCGGCTCAATCCAGGAGCGCTTCCGATTCTACTTGGAAGGATGGTACCGTGGTCATCGGGTCGAGCCGCTGTTGAGTGTCGCCCCTGCTGCATTGGAGGCGCTTGCAGACGAGTGGGAGCAGGAGGCCATCTCGGAACGCCCGGAGTTGGGCGGCATTTTCTTCGAGGAAGGGAGAGCCGTCCTGCGTCCTCCTCGAGCGGGGTGGGTGATCGATAGGGCATCGCTGTCCCCGACGCTGTTGGCAGGCGTGCGGGATGCTCGGGGTACCTTGGTGAGGGCACGGCTGACCAAGTGGGAACCCAAAATGGATCCCGCAGATCTGCGGTCTGCGCTGGCTCGGGCCCAGGAATGGCTAGCTGGTGGGATTATCCTAAGTCGCGTCGATCCGCCAATGAAGGTAGAGCTCACGCGCGAACAGCTGGGCAGGGCGCTCATGACCCATATCGACGCATCGGTCGAGCCGCACCGAGTGCAGCTGACGCTCGATCCGCTCAACATCAAGCAATACATCTCCGGTCCCGAGTTCTCCGTCGAAGCGAAGGATGCAAGCTTCCACGTGGACTCCCAGGAGAGTGTCGTGGTCGTCCCGAGTCGTTCAGCCTTGTCGGTGGCGCCCGCTGATGTGGTGGCTCGGATGGTCGAGCTGCTGAACGCGGGAAAGCGACAGGGGGAGCTGCCGGTGCGTCATGGGGTGCCGCCGAAGCTCACGACGGAGATCGCGCGAGCGCTAGGTATCGAAAGGCACCTGATATCCTTCAGCACGGCCCATCCGTGCTGTCAGCCGCGCGTCAAGAACATCCATCGCATCGCCGATCTCATCGACGGCGTGGTGGTCCTGCCCGGTCAGACCTTCAGCGTGAACGAACGGGTGGGACGACGCACCGTCGAGCACGGGTTCGTTCCGGCGCCCAGTATCGAGGATGGCGAGATGGTCGAGACCGTAGGGGGAGGCATCAGCCAGTTCGCAACGACCCTCTTCAACGCCGTATTGCGAGCTGGCTTCGATATCGTGACGCGCCAGCCGCACACCTATTGGTTTCCTCGCTATCCGATGGGGTTCGAAGCAACGCTCAGCTGGCCTCGCCCGGATCTCGCTTTCAGGAACGATAGCGATGCCGGTCTTCTCATCAAGACGGAGTACTCGCAGAAGCACATCAAGGTGAAGCTCTATGGGAATACTGGTGGACGGCGCGTCGAGACGGAGGTTTCTCCGAGGCAGGACGTCGTCGATCCGCCGGTCGAGTTCGTGGCGAACGATAGTCTGGATGTGGACGAGGAGAAGGTCGTAGACGCCGGATCTGTGGGCTGGACGGTCGTCACTGTGCGGCGCGTGTGGCTGGACGGGCAGCGCAAGGAGGAGAAGCGAAAGGTGATCTACGCGCCGAAGACACGGCGCGTAGAGATCCATTCCTGCCGTGTCCCCGAGGGAGAGCCTGGACACACCGGTGCACCTTGTCCCGTTCCCGAGGAGGAGCCGGCAGCAGAGGAGATGGCTGAGCAGGACGGCGACGAGCTCGGGACGGCTCCAGAATCATCACTCGTTCAATAGCGGTGGTGGTTGGCCTCTCCGCTCCGGCAGTCCGGTCGAGTTGGTCCTTGGTTGCGAGAAGTCAGGACGTGCTGTTGGAGAGAGCCATGTCGTCGAGTGCGACCTGGAGGAGTGAACGTCCCGCGGTCCTGAAGACAAGAACTAGCGAGCGGGTCGGGTTGGCAGTAGCTTGAGCTGGGTAGCAATCAGCCACCCCCGGCCTGCCCCCCACTCTACCTCGAGGAGATTCCCACGCTGCTCGCCTACGAACACGAGCGCTCCTTCGGGGATGCGCTCCACGCCTTCCTTCCCTCGGCTCGGCAGTGGGGCCCCCTGTCCATCGAGCAATCGTGCGCTTGGCGCGACGACGACCGCTTTCGAGGTGGTGAGGCGATAGTGTCGGCTCGCGGCCGTGGCCGCACCGGCCAGCACGAGGATCAGCGCCCCGGTTGCAGCCATCGCCGCTCCCGTCAGGCGCGCCGCGCGGCGTGTCACCCACCACCCGATCGCTAGTCCGATGGCGAGAGTTGCCGAGCCCGCGGCGGCGATGATGGCCCAAGTGTTCTCTGCGAGGAGCCCGGTGAGGGCGCGGCCGGGGCTAGGGCTGGCCGCTACGGCGTGCTGGCCCTCGCGGATGCTTCGTCGGGATATCTCTGAGCGCACCTGAGCAAGGGCCGCGGCTGCAGCTGCATCCTTGGGACGCAGCACGAGGGTCTCTTCGAGCGCAGCCGCTGCGCGTCCAAGATCTCCGGGCTGTCTGCGAGCGCTGCTCGCACGCCGAGCGTAGGCAACTGCCCGGTTGTAGCTCGCGTCGGGGTGTTGAAGACCGCGATCGGCAAGCAGCTCGAGAGCGTCAATGGCTCGCTCTGGAGCTTCCTGCGTCAGCGCTTGAACCGCCCGCTGAAAGAGTTCCTCGTCGCGTGGGGACAGGGCTCCAGGTTGCGCCCATCCCGCGCCTTCGGCCACCGTGAAGCAGAGAGCGAGCATGGCGGTGGCCAGGAGCAACCCCTGTCCGCGGGTGACCCGTTGGGTACGCAGCGTCGTTCTCGAACAGGGTGCGGTGCGCATCACGGGGCCTCTGGCTTGTTGCGGTTTCCGCGGCGCAGATCATCGAGGAGACGCCGCGCCTCCACGAGCAGTGGGCGAATGCCCTCCTCGTCTCGAGCGAAACGGATATCGTCGAGACGGCTCAGAGCGGTGCTGATCCGCATGGCCAGCTCCCCGCTGACGCCCTTCTCACGCAATACCTCACCGAGCTCCTCCCTGAGTATCCCGCGGATACGCAGGCCCGTCGCGTCCTCCACTGCGGCACAGAGCGCCCGCTCCACCGCGTTGGCCGCATCGACGGGTCTGTCGCTCTTGAGGGCCACCTCTGCCTCCCTCAGAGAGCTTCGCGCAACCTGTGCCTGCGAGGTGCGTCTACGCCCGATGCTTCGGCGGGTTCTGGCGATGCCCCAAGCCAGGAGGCGCACCATGGCCACGGTGGTCGGCATGCCTGCGAGCAGGGCCCAGAAGCCGGTCTGAGACGACAAGTACCAGGGCGTGTCCGGTATGGCGCCTAGCTCGTCGCGGGGCGTGAGCAGGAGGTCGAGCTGAGTCTTGCCCTCCCCTTCGACGTCGGATGGAGGCGCTGCAGTGCTACTTGGAGTCACTCGGACGGATCCAAGGTTGGCCTTGGCAGTCCCGTAGCGGTTCCTCTGGGGATCCCAATACGGTAGCTGGATGCTCCCGAGATCGACCACTCCCGGGTTCTGAAGGCGCACGATGTACCGGAACTTCCGTGACCCGCCGACCCGGCCGCGCTCCACGGCGAGGTTGCTGGTGATGGTGGGCTCCAGCCACACCGCGCCGGGAGCCTCCGGCGTGGGAAGCGACATGGGAAGGTAGCCGGTCCCCTCCAGCTCGACGACAACCGAAACGGCGCCGCCTTGCGTGACCTCTTTGGGCTGCACCTCCGAGTCGAGCGAGTACCTCCCTACATCCCCCAGGCGGTATCCCGGGGGACGCCCGCTCATGGGAGGCTCCGTCACCTCGACGAACAGTGGCTGACTCTCTCGCAGCAGCCCCTTGGTGGACGTGCTCGGGGCGTAGCGCCGCCCAGCAAAGCCCATCGTCATCGGCCCGATGCGCAGGCGCCCCGCCTTGATGGGAAAGAGCGCCAGGTGACGAACCTGTGCCGCGAGCCAAACCTCTTGAGCGACAGGTACGCGGTACAGACTGGGTCGATAGTTGTCATCGTCCAAGTTGTACGTCAGAAAGTCGGGGCGGCTCGGGTCCGAGGCAAACCCGACGTTGAATTGCCCGCGCGAGCCGTAGGCGTAAATATCCAGGTCGACTTGCTCTCCGACGACGACGCGCTGGGGCGTGGCCTCCGCGTGGAGGAACGCGACCGGGTCGCTCGCTCGTTCCCTCGCCAGCTCGTCGGGGTAGGGAGGGAGCTCGGTTGGGCTGGGTTCCGTGTCGAAGAGCCCACGAGGGATACCTGGGATACCGAGCGACCCGAAGGGATCGAAGTCGTCGAAGGGGAAGGGGTTGCGTCTCCTCTGGAGCGGAGCGGGCAACGTGCCAGCAGGCACGAGTGTCAGGGACACCGGTGCTCCCGATAGCTTCTTCCCACCGACGAGCATCGTAACTGGCCCAATCCTGTAGGAGCCCGGTTTGTCTCCCTGCAGGGTCCAGGTGGCTGTCACGCCAATGCTTCGGGTAATCTGACCGTTGACGACCGATATCTGTTGACTCGTAGAGATGGAAGGACCCGCTGCGCGGACACCAGCCGGCACCGAGAGGCTCGGTGCGCGCGGCTGGTCGGCGTCTCCCGGCAGGCTGATTGTTGCACTGAGCTGCACCGGTTGCCCCACCTCGGCGGTACTTGCGCTGAGTCGAATCTGGAGAGGGCCGGGCTGCTGTGCGAGGACCGCCCCCGGTGCCATCAACGCTGCGGCCACGACCGGAGCCCCAACGAACGGGACGATTCCCCAGCTCGGGGTCACTTGTCCTCCATGTTGGGGTACGTGGCGCGTGCGCCCCGTTTCTTGGCGCTATGCTCCTGTAGCGTTGGTGCCTGCTCCAGCATGTCGAGGATGCGGTTATCCTGGCTCGCAGTCGGGGGTGCCTGCTGCGGCTGGTTGGCACCTGGGCTTTGGTCTTGCGGAGGCTCTCGTTGTTGTTGGGGAGGTTGCCCATCTGAGGCATCTTGGGCGGCATCGTCGCCCTCTGGCTGGCTGCCGCCTCCGTCTTGTTGCCCACCGTCCGGTTGCCCACCGTCCGGTTGCCCGCCGTCCGGTTGCCCGCCGTCCGGTTGCCCACCGTCCGGCTCCTTCTCTTTGGCCTTGCGCAGCGCAATGGCGCGATTGTGCGCGGCGTCGCGCCCCAGGGAGATGCCTGCGTCTTCGGGGACCCCAGGAACCAACGATAGCGCGGCATCAAACTCTTCGACTGCGTTCCTGAACTCGCCGCGTAGCATCCGTAGATTGCCTGCCAAGTAGCGAGCACGGGCCCGCTGCTCTGAAGGCAATGAGCGGTCGGCGGCAAGGGCGTTCACGACGAGCAACGCGCAGTCGATCCTTGCTCCGCGATCGGCTGCTTGTTGCTCGGACAGCTGCGACTGTTCCGTCGTGGGCTCTTCTCCGAACCGTTGTCCGAACTCCTCCGCGAGCATAAACAGACCCAGCCCCAGATTGAAGGAAGCGTTGGGGCGCTCGGTCAAGCGCGGGGGCGTGCCGATGGTTCCATCTTGGCAGTCGCCCGTCGAGAGGTAGCGCTGAAGGAGTCCCACCGCGTCGATGGGCTTGCCGGCATCCATGTCCCGCAGCGCCTGGTCGACCTCGGGGGCGTGGCGTTCGAACAGCTTGTCGAACTGCTCGCCGCACCCCGTGGATAGCAAGAGCATCAGCGCTGTGCTCGCCACCTTCGCGGAGACGCCGTTCTGCCGCGTCGCTCGGCGACGCCTCGTCTCTGGAATGAGGGACTCCAAGATGAGAAGCAGCACGCACAGCGCCAGTGGGTAGTGGTAGATGTCCGCGAAGATGGTCTCCACGGTCTCCGCGAGCTCCTCTTTCATCATACGCCGCAACTCGGCGCTGATGGTCTCTATACCAGTCTGACCTTCACCGCTGCGCACCACGTGGCCGCGCGTAGCTTCTGCGATCTCGGTTAGTTGGGTCTCTCCTTCCGCCGTGAGCGAGGTGGTGAGAGGTGCGCCCTCACTGTCGGTACGCCATCCCACGACGTCGCCCGTGCCGTCCATTTCGGGGATCGGCTCGGGCGTGCGCCCGCCGATCTGCACGACGTGCACGACCGTGTTCTCCGAGGCGAGCTCCTTCGCGACGTCGACGGGGTTGCCCGCCAGGTCTTCGCCATCGGTTATCAAGACGATGACGCGCTGATGTGTCGAGGACTGAGGGTCTCTCGCGATCAGCTCGCGTGCGGCCTGCATTGCTCTCGCGATGGCCGTGCCCCCGACCGGCATCTCGCTTGGATCCAACTGACGAAAGAACTGGGCGATCGCCGCGCCATCGGTCGTCAGGGGAAAGCTCATGGGCTCCCCGGCGAAAGCTACGGCCCCGAAGCGGGCGCCGCGAAGCTGTGAGATGAGCCGTCCTACCTCTGCCTTGGCGCGATCGATCCTGGATGGGGTGATGTCGCGCGCGTACATGCTCTTGGAGAAATCGAGGGCAATCACGACGTCTAGATCCGTCGCAGGAATGGTGCGAGTGCCTCGACCGTATTGCGGCTGCGCCAGCGCCACGAACCCCAGCGCGACGGCCGCGACCAGCAGGGCGCCCTTGAAGGTGCGCCTGCCGCCACTGACGTCCGTCAACAGCGCGCGGACTCGGGACTCCTCGCCGAAGCGTCGAATCGCGGCCAGGGAGAGGATACCCCCGACTATCAGGATTACAGCCACGAGCGCTGCGGTGGCAGTGCCGAACAGCCAGAATGGTTGAGCGAATCTCACGGGAACCTCCGAAGGACGAGAGACCGCAGCAGAGCCTCCAGCGCCAGGAGGAGGACGCCTGGCAGCATGAACAGATCGAACAGCCCTTCGAATGAGGCGATATTCGACTCGAAGCGGGTCCGCTCCAGCGTGTCGAGCACATCGTGGAAACTTGCGCTGAGTGCCCTGGCATCGGTGGCTACGTACATCTCACCGCCGGTTTTCTGTGCCAGCTGCCGAAGCAGTTCTGGGTTTGCCGGCAAGGGCTGGCGTACGAGTCGCGGCTGTCCGAAGAGATCCAGGCCCTCCTGCACCATCGCGGACTCCCCGTCACCAATTTGTATCGAGAACACCTTGGCCCCAACGACGTTCGCGAGGTGCGCGGCATAGTCGGGCGATACTTGCCCTGCGTTGTTATCGCCGTCGGTGAGTAGCAAGATGGCCTTGCTGCTGGCCTTGGTGTTCCTGAGACGGGCCACCGCGACCCCGACGGCGTCACCGATCGCCGTGGCGCTGTCGTCGATGAGCTGCAGGCGCATCTGTGAGATCAGGTGGTCCAGCAACGGGTAGTCCAGCGTCGGCGGGGATAGCACGTAAGCCTCTTTGCCAAAGACGACCACGCCTATTCGATCCGTCTCGCGTCGAGAGATGAAGTCCCTGATGACCGCTTTGGCGGCATCGAGGCGCGTGAGGAGCAAGCGAGGGTCGCGCGATGGCACGAATCGTTGCAGCTCGTCGGGCAAGTTCTCCATGACCGCTTGCATTGACCCCGAGAGATCCAAGACGATGACGATGTCGATGCCTTCGTCGGACGCAATCTGCGGGTTCACGCTGTCGACAGGTCTGGCGAGCGCGAGAATCATTAACCCGAGTGCCCCGGTGCGCAGCACGGCGGGGACGTCTCTGAGGGGTACCCGGAGCGTCGTTGGGCGCTGGGCCAAGCCTCGCAAGGTGCCCATCCGCAGCCTCGGGATTCGACGGTCCTCGCCCCATGTGCCTCGCCAAAGCACGAGAGGCAGCAGCAGGAGTGACCATAACCATTCGGGGCGCTCCCACGTCATCCCGGGCAGGTCCTGACCCCTCACCCACAGAGGGTAGGCTAGCCCCAAGGCGCAGGTCAGCAAGAGCCAAGCCGTCAGAAGGAGGGCCCGACGAACGCTGTTGCCGCGGCGCGGACTGGCGTCAGGGGCGAAAGGCTCTCTGTCCGGGACGCGGGTCATTGGAGATGGTCCTCCCGCTGAGGCGCACGCTCGCGCGAGTCTCCGCTTGGCTCCCGAGTATCCTCGGGCTCATCCACACCCGTGCCAGCGGCGCCAGTGGGCGTCGTTGTCGGCCGTGTGGCGCTGATGATGCTCTCCGCTTCGATCAAGGCCTGATCGCACTGATACTCGGTGGGCGTCAGACGCGCAAACTTCACCAGGTCCGCATCCCTCAAGAAAGCCTCGACCTCCCCGAGAGCGGGCATTCGTGGTGAGACGCGTCGCAGCCGCTGCATTACCTCACGCGTGGTGCTCTCGAGCCCGTCGAAGCCGTACCGGTCGCCTAGGTACTTCCGCACCGTGTCGGACACGCGATCATAGTGCTCCGCGAAGCGGCCTGCGCTGACCAAACCGGCGTGTCGGATATCGAAGAGCTCTTCGAGGGCAGTCTCCCATGGCGGCCGTGGCGGCTGTTCCGGCTTGCGGCGCTGCATGGCCCGTCGGAGCCATTGGAGGAGCCCAAGCTTCCACAGGATCAGGGCGAGCAGCGCTGCCACGAGCAGCGTCACTGCAGCTACGAGAGCCACCCAACGTGCCGCCTCCCATGGCTCGAGCTGGCGTTCGGGCGGGGGATTCGCTCGCGGCTTCGGGTTCGGATCGTTGGCGATGGGTTCTTCGACGACGATGGCGTGGGGGCGCGTGCACAACGTCACGAGATCCCCGCTCGCGCGCGAGATCGCGACGGGCAGCGAAGGAAGCTCCAACTCGCGGCGGCCGGGCTCGTCCGGGAGCGGAACGACGGGAATGGATAAGTGGGTGAGTAATCTGTCGCCTCGCGGCTCACTGACGAGCCGCGGCTGCACGCTCCCTTCGGGGTCGGCCAGGACGAAACCCGCACTCTTCAAGTGCGAGGCCTCCTCGCTTGCCAGACTTGGTGTCAACCCGCCCGGCATCACCTTTTCGGCCTGTCCGTGCTCGATGTCCACCTCGAGCCACGCGACGTGGCCGGCGAGGCCCCGGCCAGGAAAGCGTTCGACCAGCTTGGGCCGCGACTTTCCTTCGGGAAGCTGTTCGACACAGGTGGCCGAGCTCCGCGGCCCCCCGGTACCCGTAGCGGCACCTGTCGTAGTTGCTCCGTCCGAGTCCGGCTCGCCCGCTGCTGATGCATCTACTGCGCCCTGGGACGCGAGCAGCGCGACGACGGTGAACAAGCCTCTCCGAAGGCTGCCGACTCTCATCGGTGGAGCCTCCTTGCTCGTCGGGCGAAGAGGTCACGCAGCGGGCGGACGTAGGGCTTGTCCGTACGAATGATGCAGTGATCCAGCCCCAGCTTGCGGAAGAGCTGAATGTGCTGTGATCGGAGCCCGCGCATCTGCGATGCGTAGTGCTCACGGACACGCGCGCTCGCAGTATCGACAAGCTGGGTTTCGCCCGTTTCGAAATCCTCGAGCCACGCGAGGCCGACGTCGGGAAGCTCCTCGTCCCTAGGATCCACTAACATTAGTGGTATCAAATCGTGACGGGCAGCCGCCAGGGAGAGGGCGCGCTCATAGCCCGTCGTGAAGAAATCACTCAGCACGAACGCGACGCTGCGCCTGCGTGCCACGCGATAGAGCGTTTGGAGCGCTACGTTCAGATCCGTTCCAGTATGCGCAGGCTCCGCTCCGAGGATCTCGCGCACGACTCGCATGACGTGCTTCTGGCCTTTCTTGGGAGGGACGAATCGCTCTACCTGGTCAGTGGACACGATGAGCCCGACGCGGTCGTTGTTCTTGATCGCACTGAACGCGCACAGCGCGGCTACCTCTGCTGCCACTTGGGCCTTCGAGGCGCGCTGCGTGCCGAATGCCTGACTCGCAGAGAGATCCACCAGGAGCATCACGGTCATCTCCCGCTCCTCGACGAATACCTTCACGTAAGCGTCGTTCATGCGAGCGCTGACGTTCCAGTCGATGCTCCGGATATCGTCGCCCGGTTGGTACTGGCGAACCTCCCTGAAGGCGAGCCCCTGGCCTTTGAAGACGGAAGTGTAGTTGCCGCTCAGCTGCTCGCTCGCAAGTCGGTTCGTCGTGATCTCGATCTTACGAAGGGCTTTATAGAGCTCTTTGGGTATCACGTGGCAGCCCCAATGAATGCAGACAGGGATCCAAAACTCCGCGGACGGCAGAGCCTAGGGGACTTCGACGACCTCGAAGACCCGTCGGACAATGGCCTCTGCCGTGACCTCTTCCGCTTCTGCTTCGTAGCTGACGACGACGCGATGCCTCAGGACGTCCGGCCCAATGGCCTTGACGTCCTCGGGCGTGACGTAGCCCCGGTGGCGCAGGAAAGCGTGTGCCCGCGCCGCTAGGTTTAGAGCGATGCTGGCACGAGGGCTAGCGCCATACTCGATGAGGGGAGCCAGATCCTTCATTCCCCGTTTCTCCGGCTCGCGCGTGGCAAAGACCACGTCCACGATGTAGTCCTTCACCCGATCGTCGACGTAGACGTCGCGGACGACCTTGCGGGCCTGCAACAGCTGCTCGGGGCTGGTTCGTGCGCCGATGTTGGCGACAAGGCTCCCCGTCATGCGGTCCATGACCGCCCGCTCTTCTTCTCGGGAAGGGTAGCCGACCTTCACCATCAACATGAAGCGATCCACCTGTGCCTCCGGCAACGCATAAGTGCCCTCCTGCTCGATGGGGTTCTGCGTCGCCATGACCACGAACGGTTCAGGGAGGGGATAGGTCTTCTCGCCAATGGTGACCTGGTGCTCCTGCATGGCCTCCAGGAGCGCGCTCTGAACCTTCGCGGGGGCGCGATTGATCTCGTCTGCGAGGACCAAGTTCGCGAAGATGGGCCCTAGTTTGCTGGTGAACTCGCCGTTGCGCTGGTTGTAGATGACCGTCCCGATGAGATCAGCCGGAAGTAAGTCTGGTGTGAACTGGATTCTCGCGAACTTCCCGCTGATGGCGTCGCAGACGGTCCGCACCGTCAACGTCTTCGCCAGCCCCGGCACCCCTTCGAGGAGGACGTGACCGCCCGCCAACAGGCCTATCAGGATTCGCTCGACCATGTAGCGCTGACCGACGATGACTTTGCCGACCTCAGCCAGCAGGTCATCCACGAAAGCGCTCTCCCTGGTGACGACTTCATTGAGGGCTCGAACATCTTGCATCACTCGTAGGCTCCGTCCAAAGGGCTGGCCCGCCGTATACCGCGCCTGCCGCGGTGCAGACAAACGGTGCGAGGACGATATTCCATTCGCAGCGTTGGGGTTCCGGGCCGGATCGTGAGTTCACCGGGAAATCAGAGCAAGAAAGATGCTTGGGCTGGCCGCGATTGCGGCGGCGAGGAGGCCTTGCGCCACGCCGATTGCATCTCGCCGCGTGCGAATGAAGTGAACCCACACGGCGGCCGGCCCAAAGACGACGACGCCGCACCAGTGCGTGGCAGGCGGCCAGCTCCGTCGCAGGTGCCGCGCGTCCAGGCGTCCAACATCCCGGCTGACGATCCAATGCGGTGCAAGTACGCCGATCCCGCTCTGGATTAAGATGTCAGCTACCACGGCAAGGTCATCGTAGGCGCCCACCGCCTGACGGTAGCGTCGAACGGGGGGCTCGCCTAGTCGAGGCGTCAGATCCAGCGGAACGGATGAGCTTGTACGTTCCGCTGCAGGATGTACTCAAGGGTCTTGCGCTCGAGGTCCTGAACGTCGTCGAAGCCTGGGCGCAGTCAGGTGTCGGCGCTGCAGGCTCGAGAACCGAGCGGCACGTCCGATGAGGTCTCCGGCACACGCGGACTCGGCCTCCCATCGGTGAGAGCCGTCGGACCCTCGAGCAGCGCGGTGTCGAGCTTGCCGGATGCGACTTCGTCTCGGAGCTGAGCGAGGGCAGCCGCGACTGCTGCGTCGATGCTCTCGCCTTCGCCAGGAATGACTGAATAGAGTAGCCGCTCGTCCTCCTGGAGTGTCGGCAAGACTATCTCACCCAGGCTATCCGATTTGATATACAAGCGCTCAGCCTTCCGGAGCTTCTTGGGCTTGTCACTGTGAGAGAGGCTCGCTAAGTTCTCGTTCAGGCGCCCGAGGAGCTGCGCTTTCAAGTGAGCCAGCTTCTTCTGCTTGAGCACTCGAGACTTTCGTATTGGGATAAGTTCCATGATGACTCACTGGTCCGTTCGTTCTTCCTCAGCCCTGTCCGCCGTGGTGACGGCTTCGTAGCGATACGAGAGCCAATACACGGAAACCGGGGGTCTCAAGTGAAACATATTCGTGACGAATATGTGACTTGCGGTCCTCGTCCTGGCGGGGGGGCACCGACATTCTCTCGAGTGCGGTGCCCACACTGCCGCCGGGCGTGTGTGATAGCTCGCCGTTCTCGGTCCGGAGCAGTCGCGCGTATTCCGACGTGGCCTAGTCAGTCCACGACGTGTCGGTCTTCCCGCAGCGGGGGAAATGCTACTCGAGCAGACTCCGCAGCATCCATGCCGTCTTCTCATGGACCTGCATCCTCTGTGTGAGCAGATCGCAGGTGGGCTGATCGCTGACGGCTTCTGCAGACTTGAAGACGTCACGCGCCGTCCGTGCCACTGTCTCGTGACCCTCCACCAGTATCCTTATCATGTCCTGAGCTTTGGGTACGCCTTCGTCCTCTCTAATCGAAGACAGCGCTGCGAACTGCTTGTACGTGCCTGGCGCTGGGAGCCCGAGGGCTCGGATACGTTCGGCGATGAGATCGACTGCGAGCGCCAGCTCGTTGTAGTGCGTCTCGAACATCAAGTGCAGCGTCTGAAACATGGGCCCCGTCACGTTCCAGTGGAAGTTGTGCGTCTTGAGGTAGAGCGTGTACGAGTCAGCCAGAACGCGGGATAGCCCGCCTGCGATCTCTTCACGTTTGCTTGCTTCGATTCCGATGTCGATGTTCATGTGACTGGTTTCCTTTGTTTCGTGAGCGCCGTCGTAGAGGCAGTCGTACCGCATTTGGGTCTGTGTTCCCAGCTACTGTCCTCCTGCGAGAGCCCAGCTGACTCGAGGGAACCATTCTGGCGATGAGCAGTTAGGAATCGGATGGGAGGGACCACCGTGGCGCGTCGTTCTGCAAACGGGAGTCGCCGGGCAGCTTCCTTCAATCGAGCGGTCGGAAGTTGATAAAAATCAACATCGTGTCGCGGGTGCACGACTCCGAATGACAGCAAGTTCAGTGAAGAGAGATGCCTCCCACGCGGGAGAATGGGGGCTGCTCGGTTTTCCTACTGACACGAGCGTCAATGCGGTATGGCAGGGGTCATGAGCGGCCACGCCTTGGGAATCGATATAGGTGCCGAAACCATCAAACTCGTCGTCCTGCGCGGTCAGGGAACTGGCGTGCGGATCGTGGAGCGGCACCGGGTCGTCCACAACAAGGACCCGCACAGCGCGCTCATCGAGCTTGCTGCGCGCCTGGATCTCTCGCGGGTCACGGGCGTCGCCGTCACGGGCCGTCTGCACGGCAGCATGGCAGCAGACACCGTGCCGACCAAGGCTGCCTTGAGACACGGAGCGAGGATCGTGCACCCGGAGCTCACGGCTCTCACCGTTGTTTCAATCGGAGCTCACGGTTTCTCGGTGCTGGAGATCCACCGGACTGGACAAGACTTCTTCCAGCAGAACTCCCGCTGCTCTCAGGGCACAGGAAACTTCTTGGGGCAGTTGGTCCAGCGCTTCGGGCTCAGCATCGAGGAGGCCTCGGAGCTCTGCGACGGGGAGGCGAACCCAGCTCCCTTGTCCGGACGATGCCCGGTCATCCTCAAGACCGATATGACGCACCTCGCCAACAAGGGCGAATCCCATGCTGCCATTCTGGCGGGGCTCTACGACGCGGTCACCGAGAACGTGGCGACGCTGGTAAGGCCACGGCTCGCTCCAAAGGATGTCGTGCTGGTGGGAGGGGTCGCCCACTCTGCGAGGATTCGGCGTACCCTTGGTGCATGGCTCGCAGAGCGTGGTCTGCGCTTGGGTCCGGCGAGCTCGGAGGACGATTTCGTCGAGGCCATAGGGGCCGCTGCGCATGCCCTCGAGCATGGCGGCACACGGCTTCCGGCGGGGGGCCTGAGCTCTCTGCTGTCCCGAGCGTGTCGAGGGGAGCTGGAGCGAGTGCCTCCATTGCGGGACGCACTCGCCCGTGTTCACCGCATGGCGCCGGTTCCGCCCGCTTGGCGGCCCACCGTGCGCCCATGCATCGTAGGACTCGACATTGGGTCTACCGGATCGAAGGCGGTGGCGCTGGACGCGGAAGACGGCGCCGTCCTTTGGGAGGCGTACCTCAACACCGAGGGCGCGCCGGTGCGCGCAGCGCAGCGCCTGGTGGAGCGCTTCGCCAGGGCTGCGGAGGGTCGAGGGCTGCTCTTGGGGCTCGGCGTGACGGGCTCGGGCAGGGAGGTCGTCGGGTCTCTGCTCAGAACTTGCTACGGAAGCGAGCGCGTCTTCATACTCAATGAGATCGCGGCACATGCGCGGGGGGCGGCGGCGCTGGATCCGGCAGTGGACACCATCTTCGAGATTGGTGGCCAGGACGCGAAATATATCCGGTTGGAGGAGGGGCGCGTCATTGATGCAGCCATGAACGAGGCTTGCAGTGCCGGGACCGGATCCTTCATCGCAGAGCAGGGTAACAAGTTCGATGGTATCGACGGCGATCCTCGCCGTCTTGCGTCGCTCGCTCTTGCAGCGGAGCATGGTATCTCGCTTGGGCAGCATTGTTCGGTGTTCATGGCGGAGGTCATCGACGAAGCGATTGCTCAGGGGGCGCCCCGGGACGCCATCATCGCCGGTCTCTACGACTCGGTGATTCAGAACTACCTGAACCGCGTGAAAGGAGCGCGTTCGGTGGGCGAGCGCATCTTCTGTCAGGGGATGCCGTTCAGCTCCGACGCCCTAGCGGCGGCCGTAGCGCGTCAGACCGGGAGGGATGTCGTGGTCCCGCCGAACCCAGGCACCATCGGAGCTTTGGGGATTGCTCTGCTGCTTCTCGATGAGCTGGCACCTCGGCTGGCGGCGGAGCCGCCGCTCGCCGTCGAGCGCTTTCTGGAGGCACGGGTCGTGGCGAAGGAGACCATGGTTTGCAGGTCGACCAAGGGCTGTGGCGGATCGGGGAACCACTGTCGCATCGATCGTCTCCGCACCGTGGTCGCGGGCAAGCAGCAACAGTTCCTCTGGGGAGGGAACTGCTCGCTCTACGACCGCGGTGCAGGACGTTCCAAGCTACCCGACCTTGCCCCGGATCCGTTCCGACAGCGAGAAGCTCTGCTCGACCAGTTCATCGTATCTGCTGACAAGGAGTCCGTGAAGGGTACCGTGGCCTTCACCGATGAGTTCGCGCTCAAGCAGCTTGCCCCGCTCTTTATCGTGTTCCTGCAATCACTCGGATATCGGTGTCATCTGCAGAGGCACGCGGGCCACGCCGCCTTGCGCACCGGCATCGAGGGGGCGCGAATCCCCTATTGTGCTCCCGTCCAGCTGATCCACGGGGTTCACTTCGAGCTTGCAGCCGCAGAAGCGGACTACTTGCTCGTGCCCATGGTGAAGGAGCTCCCGCGCGTCGCAGAGGAGGAGCACGGCACGCTATGTCCCATGGTGCTGGCGCTTCCCGATCTCCTGAGCAATCTGCTTCCCGCAGGGAGCGGCAGACTGCTCCGGCCGCTCATCGAGTTCGGGGAGGGTGGCTATCGCGGCGAGCCCCTGCGCCGTAGCCTGCGACGCCTCGCTGACGACCTGGATGCCCACGTCGGATTCGAGCAGGCATACCTCGCCGCAGTCGCGGCTCAAGAGCGCTTCGACGAGGAGTGTTTGCGGATTGGGCAGGAGACTCTGGACTTCTGTCGGGCCACGGACGTCGTGCCCGTCGTTGTTCTGGGCCGTCCGTACACCATCTACAACGACGTTCTCAACTCGAATGTCCCTGTTATCTTGAGAAGCCTCGGAGCGATGCCAATTCCGGTCGACTGCTTGCCAGTCTCGGACGACGTCCCAGTCTTCGAACAACAGTACTGGGCACACACGCAGCGGAATCTCCGTGCTGCAGAGTGGGTACGCAGAAACCCCGGCGTGTACTCCGTCTTCTGTAGCAATTACGCCTGTGGACCCGATAGCTTCACGCTCCACTTCTTCGCGTATATCATGCAAGGTAAGCCGTTCGCGGTCGTAGAGACCGACGGCCATTCGGGCGATGCGGGCACGAAGACACGCATGGAGGCGTTCCTCTACTGCGTCGACTCGGATCTGAAGTCGGGTGCTTCGGCGCTCGCTGCACGAACCGACTTCAAGAGAGTGTCGGAGCAAAGCGCCACGTGGGGCGAAGCGAAGTCCGTGAAGGCGCGTGTGCTGTTGCCGCGCATGGGTCCCTCCGCTCTGGTCGCTGCTGCTGCGCTGAGGGGAGAGGGCTATCGCGCAGATGCGCTCCCCCTCTCCACTCGCGACGACGTGCGTATGGGGCGCCGGTACACCTCGGGCAAGGAGTGCGTGCCCATGATGCTGACGCTCGGAACGTTATTGAACGAGCTCGAACGGCTCCCCGCGGAGGAGCGCAACCTGCGGTACTTCATGCCAACGGCTCACGGTCCGTGCAGGTTCGGCGTCTATCACGCGCTCCACAAACTCACGTTGGAGCGCCTGGGGCTCTCAGAGCGCGTGAAGCTCTTGATTCCCGACGACGCCGACTACTTTGCTGGCATGTCGCCTGAGTTCTCAGCGAAGCTATGGGTGGGGTTCGTCGCTCATGACCTACTCCAGATGATGCTGCGCGACGTTCGTCCCGTGGAGCGCCGACCCGGCGGCGCCGATTCGCTCTACACGAGATACCTCGACGAACTCATCAGTCTGATGGAGCGCTCTCCGCGCGGTGGTAACATTTCTATAGTCAGGGAGCTCCTTGGGGGTATGTGGGGTGCGCGGCGAATCCTGGAGCGAGCCGCTGAGGACTTCGCTGCGCTGAGGCGCCGTGGAGTCGACGTTCCGGCCGTCAGTGTCGTGGGCGAAATCTACGTGCGCCTCGATCCATTCGCCAACGACCATTTGGTGGACAAGCTGGAAGCGCGCGGTCTCCGCGTCCGCTTCGCCCCCTTCATCGAGTGGCTCGAATACTCGAATCATATTGCCGCCGCCCGGATCACACGGGGGGAGGTCAAGAGGACCGACGATCCGCTCGTCGTCGGGATCACGGCGCTCGTCCAGCGCGTGACCCTGGACATTCTGTATCCCCTGTGTGCACGGCGACTTGGTTGGCCGAACCGTGCCCGCATCGAGGAGATCCTTGAGACGTCCAAGCCCTACATCGATCCGGCATTGACCGGCGAAGCGGCCCTCACAGTTGGTGGTCCGTTGCACGAGTACGCCCACGGTCTCATCGAAGGTGTCGTCATCGTGGGACCCCACGAATGTATGCCGTGCAAGATCTCCGAGGCGCAATATGGTGCTGCCGTCGAGAGGCTTGGTATCCCGTATCTGAGTATCGCTGTCACCGGCGAGCCGATCGATACCGAGATTATCGACCGATTCGCGTATGACATCCATCAGAACGTTCGTCGACGTGTCTCCAGGGCGGGTTTGAGCATGCTCCCACGTCTGCAGGAAGGGGCTCGGGACGCCAACAAGGACACATTCGAACGCGAGCTGGCGACAACCCCGCTCAACTAGGCATCACTAGACCTCGAAGACAGGAGCCGTCATGCGCTCACCCCGCGTTTCGAACGTGGCCTACCTGGGCCCAGGTGCGGAACAGGGTCGGGCCAGCGCGGCCGAGCTCACTGTGTGGACGCTGAAGCCGACCCTATTACGGACAATGCTCTGAGGCGGACTGGGATCTGTTCAGTCACGCCCTGGCGTAGCGTCACTCGAGCAGGTCGAGGGGCTTTGGGCAGAGCCGCCGCAGGCCACAGGCTCCACACTCTGCCCCCTGCCAGATCGCGTCATAGCGTGCTTGCGCGCTGTCCAGGAGATACTCGTCGTCCGAAACGATGCCCGCTTCGAAGTTCCGTCTCTTGTCGCCTCGCGCTCCCATCCCCGCCCCGGTGAGGTTCGCGCTGCCGAGGTAGAGAAAACGGCCGTCCAGGATCACGAGCTTCATGTGCTGTCGAGGACAGCAGCGGAGCTCCAGGCGGGATGCTAGTATGCGGCGCTTGAGCCGCTGAGCAGTGAACGCCGCTGACGGTGGCCGCGCATGCAGGATGCGCATCTCGACGTCGCGCCGCGCGAGGTCGGTCAGGACCTCGAGTAGGCTCATTCCGCGCCGACTCGCCGCCGCCCGCGTGCCGAGAGGAGCAGGAACGCGCAGGTCCTTGAGGTTGGCCGTCGCAATCCAGAGCGACACCTTTGTCGAGGGGATTGCCCGCGCGACGAGCTGCTCGAAATGCTCGCGGTCGGTTATCCATTGCACGCGGGCCTGACGAACTGGCGGCACAGCGCCGCCAGCGTGCGCTCGTTCTGGGCCCGACGCCACGAGGGACAGCGTCCCCGGGCGATTGCGTTCTGTCAGGGTTGGCAGCCAGCACCAGGCGCCCTTTGTCCGGCGCGCTAGCCGTTCTGTGCTGAACGAGAGCCACGAGCAACCCGGAGAGACGATTGGGGATACGATCGTGCATAATGGCCGTTGAAACGCACACCGCCGCTACCCTGGTCTCGGGGAATGGCCTACGAGACGACGGACGGGACGGGATTGCGGAGCCGTTTGGCCGCGGCGACCAATCCCGTGGCTGCGACCGGTGACCGCATTGATCGCCATCGAAAGGACATCCCCGTGATCGTCTATAATCTCTTTCCGCTGCTCGTTGGTGACTTCAGCCAGTGGCGGCCTCATCTGGAACGCGCGTCACGGCTTGGCTTCGACTGGGTCTTCATCAACCCGATTCAGGCGCCAGGCTTCTCTGGCAGCCTTTACTCCATTCGCGATCACTTCGCCATCAATCCACTCCTTCTCCATCCTGCGTCGTCAGTGGAGCCGCTGGAGCAGGCTCGACTCATGGTGCGTGAGGCACACCGCGCGGGGCTCAAGGTGCTCGTCGACCTCGTCGTCAACCACACGGCGATTGACTGCGAGCAAACCTCGAAGCACCCAGAGTGGTACGTGAGACAGGACGGGCGCGTCCAGCATCCCTCGTGTTTCGAGAATGGGGAGAAGGTCGTCTGGGGCGACCTGGCACAACTGGACCATGAAGGGACTGACGATCCCGAGGGTCTGTTCGCCTTTGTTCTGGAAACAGCTCGCTTCCTTCTACGGCTCGGGGTCGACGGCTTTCGGTGCGACGCGGCTTACCAGATTCCTCGGGCGACCTGGGCCCGCCTGTTCGCCGCGCTTCGGGCAGAACGCTCCGACCTGCTCTTCGTCGCCGAAACCCTTGGCTGCACCCCTGAGGAAACGCTGGAGACTGCGCGTGCTGGGTTTGATTTCATCTTCAATAGCAGCAAGTGGTGGGATTTCGAGTCGGACTGGCTGCTGCAACAGTACGACCTGACCCGTCAGGTCGCGCCGTCCATCGGGTTTCCGGAGAGCCATGACACCGAGAGGCTTCTCGAAGCGAGCGGCGGCAACGCTGCTGCTTCGAGGCAGCGCTACCTCTTCACGGCGCTCTTCTCGAGCGGCGTCATGGCGCCCATTGGGTTCGAGTTTGGCTTCCGCCGTCGTCTTCACGTAGTGCACACGCGCCCAGCGCATTGGGAAGCGACTCAGGTGGACCTTTGTCCGTTCATCGCCGAGGTCCACCGCGTCAAGCGGGCGCACGCCGTGTTCCATGAGGAAGGTCCCGTACGCATCCTGCAGAAGGGCTCTGTCGACCTCCTTGTGCTGCACAAGGCGCCGCTCAGTGGCCCCGGCGCGGCGGTAATCGTCCTGAACAAGGACGTGCGGCGGCCGCAATTCTTCGAGGTTCCCTCTTTGTCCGAGCTCTTCGGCCCCAACGTGCGATGGGTCAAGGCCGCACTGCCCGAGGGAGAACTCCATTCAGCGGATGCACCATTCCGCTGCGAGCTGGGGGAAGGGAACGCCGTCGTGCTAGTGGCAGGGGACGAGTTGGCTTAGCCCGAGCCCGGTCAGCGCGTGAGACACGAGCGGGCTTACGGGGTACCGAGCGCTGCTTCCAGCAGCTCCCGCACCCCCGTCGGCAGCTCCACTGCCAACGCGAACTCGCGAGCGCGCGGGCTCATCTTCATCCACGTCTTGCGAAGGATCTCCGTCACCTTTACAGCGTCGTGCCGCCCGGCAAACGCCGCCGCCTCGTGTTCCAAAAAGGTGAGGCACAGTGCGTCTTCCATCGTTTGGGCGTCGCCAACTTGGCCCAGACCCTGCTTGAGATTGATGCGACGAACTCGATCGACCGTTTCGTCATCGTAGCCGACGTCACGCAAGACTTTGCCGGCCAGCTCTGCGTGAAACTTGGCGCGATCCCGGCGCCATGTGAGGTACCCGCGGCGCCCCTCAGGATAGGTGCTGCGCGGCGTGGTCCAACGGGCAAGGTGTTGGCAGTGAGCTGCCAAGCGCAGTGCTTCGCTCGCGTTTGGGGTCAGTCTCTCGATCCATCCTGAGAGCCAGCAGGCGTGGGCCAGGGTTCTCGGGACAGGAACACCGTTCTCCGACACCTGCTCCGGATCTTGCGCGTTGGTAGCGGCAAAGCGCGCAACGGCCGCATCGAAGCGCCGCGTTTCCATGATAGGTAGCACCTAGGCGCAGTCAGCACGCGCGTCCAGAGCGTGATGGCACGGAGTGCTCTATTCGCGGTCCATCGGTACCCCGTCCTCGTCGAAGTCGACGTGGCCGTCAAATGTGGGGCTTGTCACGAACAGGCGCATTCGCACGCTCGAAGAGTGGGGTAGGTCTCTCCGCGCGATCAAGCGTGCTGGAGTGCCGTGCTCCTCGTCGACGCGCTCGACCGCTTCAGCAACCATGGCTTCGATCGCGTCCAAGGGGACGTCGGCCAACGGAAACAGATTGGGTTCTAGCGTGCCAGGCCCCTTGAGCCGGACGGGCAGGGGCCCTTCGATGCGGCCATCCTGGTACTCGAACTGCTCGACGCGCAGCGGATGGACCGGATCCTGAGCCTGAACCACGACCCGATCCGGGAGTATCTCCAAGCGAAGGGAGTTGATCGGCTGACCTAGCCGTTTGCGCAGCGCTTGGACAGACGCGAGTAGCTCTTCCCTCCTGAAGTAGCGAGCCTCGACGTCCGCGGGGGGCGCTGCTTCGCTCCGCTGGCTGACAGTGCCAGAATCCTCCTCGCACGCGGCCGGCGCGAGTACCGATACGATGAGCAGGGCGAAGGAGCGACGATGCATCATGCGAGCGCGAACGACTCGAGGGTACTGCCTGCGCTGCCCAAAAGGTACAAGCAAAGTGAGCGCCCGGAACCCACGCCGCCCCGGCCATCGCAGACAGTTCTGGCAAAACCCAGGAGAGCTCGTTGACCGATTGGTCAGGTGGCCCAATTGGCTGCGTCACCGCCGCTTCCGCGTCGTTCGATAGGGGCGCTGATTAAGGAACAGTCGACCAGCTAATGCGCAGCGCTCCAGATGAGCGATAGGCTGCCTTGGGCCGTATCGTGTGTCAGCGTTGCGCCGACTACTTCGGCTGCTTCTTCGATACAGGGCTTTGTTGGTTCGATGATGCGCTGTCTAGTCAGGGTCAGGCGATTACCCGGCCCCGGCTGTGCGGAGACGACCAACCCTCGCGCAACGCCCGGCTCGTCGTGGATGCGGATGTGGGGGACCGTCTTGTTGGAATCGCCAGCCACGACGCTAACTGCCAGGGAGAGGAGCGCCACGACCGCGCTCGCGTTCACGAGCAACTCGATGGGACCTCCCGGTGGCGTCACCGTAGCGGTGAGTTCGCGGCGGTCACCGCTATTCGTCGGCTCGCCGAGCTGGAAAGCCTGGTGCACGACGTCTGACAGCTCGAGTCGAACCGCCACGCCCCAAGCGGCACTGATGAGCAAGTCCAGCAGGCCCCGCACGGAATCGAGATCCTCCAGACAGCCGCCAACGCCGCTCTCTAGAGAGAGCCGGGTCCGCGCATGAACGGGCCCCTCCGCACCAAGGAGCTCGATGAGGCCCTCCAATCTGGGTACAGCGAACTCGCGCAGCTGTTCAACGGCGCCGCACCGCCCACTGAGTTTGCCGCTGAGAGCTCCTAGGAGCGTATCCAGCGAGCGGTGCATCGTCATGCATCCGGCGCGCACATCGGGAATGACAATGGCCAGCGCCTTGGGGCCGACCCGTACCGACCGCAGCAACTGATCTAGGTTCTTCAGACCCCCCATAGCGTCGCGAAGAGCACCGCGAGCCTGCTCGACGGCCAGATCATAGCCGGGCGCTGGGCGCCATGATGGGGGCATTCCGTACAAACCGCCTCTGTTGGCTGACTAACGCCTCACAGCAAATCGTAGCCGGGGAAGAAGTACGCGCACTCGGCGCGTCCGTTCACCTCGGAATCGGACCCATGCACCGCGTTCTCACCGAGGCTGCCACCAAAGAGCTTTCTAATGGTGCCCTCGGCTGCTTCTGCCGGATTGGTGGCGCCGATCACCGTGCGCCAGTGCTTGACGGCGTCGTCGCGGCGCAAGGCTGCAACGATGATCGGACCGCTGGTCATGAACTCGCAAAGGCTCGCAAAGAAAGGCTTCCCCTCGTGGACGGCGTAGAAGCCTTCGGCCTGAGTACGGCTGAGTCGAAGCTGCCGCATGCCCAGCACTTCGAAGCCCTCATCGAGGATGCGATTGAGTATTGCGCCCTGGTGACGTTCTTGGACCGCGTCAGGCTTGATGATGCAGAGGGTGAGCTGTGATGCCATTGGGTCTCCAACAAATGAGAGAAGGCAGTTCGCGCTTTAGAGCATTGACTCTATCAGGACAAGTCATTTTCACCCGAGGCGTCTCTGCGCATGCTGCGGGGAGATGCCAAATGGCGAGATCATGGCGTTGGACGTCAATGCAGAAGCCCCTTCAGGGTCCTGGCCATTGTCGCTGGTGAATCAGCGACCGCTACCCCTGCTTCCCGGAGCGCTGTGATCTTGTGGGCCGCCGTGCCCGCGCCACCCGATATGATCGCGCCAGCGTGTCCCATCCGTTTCCCCGGAGGCGCGGTCGACCCTGCAATGAACGCAGCGACAGGCTTGGTCATGTGCGCCTTGATGAACTCGGCGGCCCGCTCCTCGGCACTGCCTCCGATCTCGCCCATCATCAGCACCGCCTCAGTGTCCGGGTCTTCGTTGAAGAGCCGGAGTACCTCCACGAAGTCCGCGCCGCCCACGGGATCTCCGCCGATACCAATGCACGTGGATTGCCCCATTCCGAGCTCGGTGAGCTGTGCGACCCCCTCGTAGGTGAGCGTTCCAGAACGCGACACCACGCCAATTCGTCCTGGGGTGTGAATGTGCCCGGGCATGATCCCGATCTTGCAGGCTCCAGGGGTAATGATTCCAGGGCAATTGGGTCCGATCAGCGTCGTGTCCAGATCGTCCAGGGCGCGCCTCGTTCGCAGCATGTCGAGCACCGGAACACCCTCGGTGATGCAGACGATCAAGCGGCAGCCTGCGAATGCCGCCTCCAGGATGGCGTCTGCGGCGCCAGGGGCAGGGACGAAGATGCAGGAAGTGTCCGCGCCAGTCTCCCTGACGGCCTCCGCGACGGTGTCGAAAACTGGTATACTGAGCCGCTTGCCGTCGGGACCGTCCATCTCGACGGAATCCCCACCGCGGTTCGGGGTGCAGCCAGCCACGACGCGCGTTCCGTACTCGACGCAGCGCTCGGTGTGGAAACGGCCTGCAGACCCCGTGATACCCTGAACAACGACGCGGGTACTATTGTCGACTAAAATCGCCATTTTTGCGAGCCTCCTCCAGCACAATCAACCGCGCGAGTGACTTCCATCGCGTACTGCGGCCACGATCTTCCGGGCTCCTTCGTCCATGCTATCGGCTGTCTCGATGCGGAGCCCACTGTTGGCGAGGATCGCCTTGCCCTCTGTCACGTTGGTGCCCGCCAGTCGCACGACGAGAGGAACCCTCAGTTCGAGCGCCTTCGTCGCTGCGACGATGCCCGCGGCGATGACGTCGCAGCGCATGATGCCACCGAAGATGTTCACGAAAATGGCCTTTACCTTGTCGCTCCTGAGGATCATCGAGAAAGCCTTGGTGACACCCTCGCGGCTTGCCCCACCGCCAACGTCAAGGAAGTTGGCAGGGTTGCCTCCGTGGTGCTTGATGATGTCCATGGTCGCCATAGCTAGCCCGGCGCCGTTGACCAGGCACCCAATGTCGCCATCGAGAGAGACGTAGCTGAGACCAGCGCGCTTTGCCTCGAGCTCCACCGGGTCTTCCTCGTCGGGATCGAGCCAAGTCTCCCAAACATGATGCCGGAAGGCGGCATTGTCGTCGAAGTTCACCTTCGCGTCCAATGCAATGACGTTTCCGTGAACGGTGACGACCAACGGGTTTATCTCGCAGAGGGAGCAATCTTCGGCTCGGAAGAGCTTCATGAGCTTGCAAACGAGATCCACGAACTGTCCGACGGTTTGCTTCTTGTTCGGGGAACCCTCTCCGAGTCCGAGATCGAAAGCGAGCTGCCGTGCGTGAAAGGCCCGAAGCCCCAGGGCCGGATCGATGGTCTTCGTGATGATGCGCTCGGGTGCCGTGGTTGCCACCTGCTCGATCTCGGTGCCCCCTTCGGTGGAGGCGATGATACTGATACGGCGAGCATCGCGGTTGACGACAAGACTGAGGTAGAGCTCCTTGGCGATCTCGAGGCCCTGCTCGACGTAAAGCCGCTTGACGATTCTCCCCTCGGGTCCGGTCTGTGGGGTGACGAGGGTCATTCCGAGCATCGCCTCGGCAACGTGGCGCACCTCGGTGGGTCCACCCTTGACGACTCGTACACCGCCCGCTTTGCCGCGACCTCCGGCATGGATCTGCGCTTTGACGACGACCGTCTGCATGCCAGTTTTCTGGATTAGCTTCGCTGCCGCGTGCTCGGCTTCCTTCTTGCTCGAACAAGGATACCCGAGCGGTACTGGGATGCGGTGTTGCGCGAACAGCTCTTTGCCCTGGTATTCGTGTATCTTCATACCCGTAGTCCCGCCAGACTCGGCAGCGGCGGTGCGCGTCCCTCGCGCCACCCACCGCTGCCACCTCGATGTCGAACCTATTTGGATGCCTTGACGATGTCGATCACCTTCTGGACGCTATCCGCGCTCTTGGCGAGCATCTGCTTCTCGTCAGCCGTTAGGGCGACCTCGAGTATCCGCTCGACCCCTCCAGCACCGATGACGACAGGCACCCCCATGTACAGGTCCTTATAGCCGTACTGGCCCTCCAAATATGCGGCTGCCGGCAGTAGCCTCTTCTGATCGAGTAGGTACGCTTCGGCCATGGCGATCGCGCTTGCTGCTGGCGCGTAGTAGGCGCTCGTGCCCATCAGTCCAACGATCTCACCACCACCCTTGCGCGTGCGATCGACGATCGCATCGAGGCGCTTCTTGTCAATGAGCTCCGTAACGCTCACGCCGTTGATCGTGCAGGCGCTAAGGACCGGAACCATGTCGTCGCCGTGGCCGCCCAGGACCATCGCGCGCACGTCTTTGACGCTCGTTCCGGCCTCCCGGGCGAGGAAGAGGCTAAAACGCGCGCTGTCGAGGACGCCTGCCATGCCGACGACCCTCTTGCTCGGGAAGCCAGTGCGACGCATGAACTCGTAGACCATCGCGTCGAGCGGGTTGCTGACGACGATCACGAAAGCGTCGGGGCAGTGCTTCTTGGCGTTGTCGGCGACATCACGGATAATGGGGACGTTGACGCCCACCAGGTCGTCGCGTGACTGCCCAGGTTTGCGGGGGATGCCTGCCGTAATGATCAGCACGGCGGCTCCTGCCAAGTCTGCCCAGTTGCCGGAACCAACGACGCTGCAGTCCGAGCCGCTCTGCGTACTGGCTTGTTCCAGGTCGAGCGCCTTGCCCCGAGCGAAGCCTTCCTTCTGAGGTATGTCAAAGAGAACGACGTCGCCGAGCTGCTTGGCCATTGCCAAGTTCGCCAGCTCGCCGCCGATGTTACCAGCTCCGATTAGCCCAATCTTCTTGCGTGCCATGGTTCGTTCGTTTCTCCGTGTCCTGGATGGTGGTGCTCAGGCATTCGAGACCGTCGCCGAGCCCAGTTGGCTCCGGCCTCGAATCAGTTACTGCATGTGTTCGATGACAGCTCGAGCGAACTCCGAACACCGGACCTCGCGAGCTCCTTCCATGAGCCGTGCGAAGTCGTAGGTGACGACCCGGTCTCCGATTGCCCCGTCCATTCCTGCGATGATGAGTGCTGCCGCTTCGTGCCAACCGAGGTGACGCAGCATCATCTCGCCGCTGAGGATGACGGAACCGGGGTTCACCTTGTCTTGGCCGGCGTACTTTGGAGCGGTACCGTGGGTCGCCTCGAAGATCGCGTGCCCCGTATCGTAGTTGATATTGCCGCCGGGCGCGATGCCAATACCCCCTACTTGCGCCGCCAGAGCATCGCTCAGATAGTCGCCGTTCAGGTTCATCGTTGCGATCACGCTGAACTCGCGCGGTCGGGTGAGCACTTGTTGCAGGGTTATGTCGGCGATGGAGTCGCGGATTAGCAGCATCTTCTCATGACGTCCGTCTCCATGCGTAGGACGCAGCGCGAGCGCGCTCTGAACTTCTTCGCGCATCTCCGCTTGAACGTCTGGGGGAGCCATATCGTATCCTGGATCCGTGCGGCGCGCGTTCTCCTCCACCGAGAGCCCAGGGGCTTCGGCCGCGTTGGACAGGATCCATCTTTCTCGCTCGGTGACGACGTGTTCGCGGAACTCTCGCGTTGCCAACGCGTAGCCCCAGTCGCGGAACGCGCCCTCCGTGAACTTCATGATGTTACCCTTGTGTACGAGGGTCACGCTGGGAAGGCCGTTCTCGAGGGCATAGCGGATTGCCGCCCGCACGAGTCGCTCCGTGCCCTCCCGGGAAATCGGCTTAATCCCGATGCCCGATGACTCCGGGAAGCGGATCTTCTTGACCCCCATCGTTTGCTGGAGAAAGTCCATCACCTGCCGGGCTTCGGGTGAACCAGCGGACCATTCGACGCCCGCGTAGATGTCTTCGGTGTTCTCCCGGAAGATCACCATGTTGACGTCTTGAGGGCGCCGGACGGGACTTGGAACGTTCGTGAACCAACGCACCGGTCGCAGGCAGACGTACAGATCCAGCATTTGCCGCAACGCGACGTTCAGCGAGCGGATCCCCTTGCCGACCGGCGTCGTGAGCGGTCCTTTGATGCCCACTAGGTATCTTCGGTAGGCATCCACGGTCTCGTCGGGCAACCAGGTGTCGAGCTCACGCTTCGCCTTTTCGCCAGCGAGCACCTCGTACCAGCCGAGGCGTCGTTTTCCACCATAGGCCTTGGCCACTGCCGCGTCGAAAACGGCACTCGCCGCTCGCCAAATGTCCGGCCCGGTTCCGTCCCCTTCGATGAACGGAATGACGGGGACATCGGGGACCTGCAGCGTACCGTCGGCGCCGAGCTGAATGGGGTCACCTTGCGCGGGGGGAGTGAGTCTGCTCATCCTTGGCCTCTGTCTGTAACGGCGGTGGCGTGTAAGTGCGGGGTAAACCATGCACGCCCCGAGAGCAACAACTGTCGGCAAATGTTGCGCTTTACTGCGCATCGGTCACCGGGCATGGGTACCCGGTGGGGCAGCGGCGCCGATCGATGAAGGCTTGACTCTCTGGTGAGCCCTTGCGGCTGGCTGGCTGGGTTCTAGAAGGGGACGACGCGCCTAGCGGAGCGGCGAGGGGGAGGCCTCGGGTGCCGCCTCCGCTGCATCAGGGGTCGGGCTGGCCCCGGTAGCGGAGGGCGGGGTCGTCGTCCTTGCGGGTGGCGAAGGATCGGTGTCATTCGCAGGAACGGGTTCGCCGTCAGGGGCGAGCCGTGTCCCTTCGTCCCGCGCCCGCTCGCAGTTGCAGGCACTGAATCCAGTGCCTGTCTCGAGACAGCTCTGTCCGCCGCGACACGCCCCTGGTCCGATGCATTCCTGCGTTTCCCCCGGCACACACGGCGTTCCGAGAAGCTCCTTCGCTCGATCGGAAGGCTGCCGCAATTCTGGTGAAACGGGCAGCGGAGAGCGAAGCTCGGCTTCGGACGGCATACCGCACTGGATGACCAGCTCGTGCTCGCTCCGCGCGATCTGGTTGCCCTCTACTCCCGCGAGGTCCGAGTAGGAATGGCCTCGCACGACGGAGAACCCCCCCTCGCGACATAGATTGCCTGCCCTCGCCGCACACCCCGCCAGGGAGGACTCACACCTCAGCAGCCAGGTTCCTGCCCCGACCTGTTTCGTTTGGACGGACGCGCACGAAAGCGGGGCAAGGAGAGCGATGCAAGGGACGAAGAGCCACGGGGAGCGAACCATGGCGCAATGCCTACGCCACGTCCCGCTGACGCGCAAAGAGCTGCCGCTGATTGCTATCGCAGCTCACTGACAATCTGTCAGACCGGGCGCGGCCATGACGGCGAACTCTGCCAGCGTGTCGCGCCGGGTCGCCTTGGGTGAGAAAACCTCTAACAAAATGGCCAATCTAGCCGTGGTCCACCTCTTGCTATGCGAAATGCCGTGACTCGCTCGACGCGCCATCTGCATGCCCAGCCCCCTTCGCCTGCTTCATCCGCGCGCCCTCTGCACTCGACGGCCGTTGCGTCCGCCTGGCACGGCCGCGCTCAGCGGGGGATCACGCCGTTCGAGCTCGTGGCCTGTCTGGCCCTGGTTACGCTCGTTTGCGGGGCGATTGGTTGGCTGTACGCAACGGAAGAGGGGGCCTCCGATGCCACGCGGGCCGAAGCCACGGCCGATAGTATCCTCCGGGCCGCGGAGCAGTGGCGTCTGGAGCACAGCAGGGGGTGTCCCACACTCACCGAGCTCATTCGTGACGATCGCCTCCCGCAGGACTCGGTGACGGACGACCCGTGGGGAGGCCGGTTCCGGGTTCGCTGTGAGGGCGACCGTCTGACGGTTTGGTCGCCTGGGCGCGACGGGACGCCGTCGACGGCAGATGACGTCGCGCTCCCGCGCGGATAACCAAGAGCGTGAGCCGGGCCGCGGGCAGCTGACACCCCGCCGGCCGCCGAACGGCAAGACGCGCGAGATGGGCGATTGGTGCCGAGAACCCTCGACCTTGGTGCCCGATGGAGCCTACCCTCTGCACATGACCGCAATGCGATGGATCTGTGTGGGTATGGGTGTGGTGCTGATGGGTTGTGGGTCAACGCAGAAGGAGGCAGAGGAGCCCGAACCGGGCTACTCTGATGTCTTCGAGGAACCGGGTTACGACGAGGTCGCTCAGGATGACGTCACCCCCGGTGTGGCAGAAGAGGAAGAGCCCGCCGAGGAGGTGGAGTCGGTGTCGGAGCCCGAGTTCACCGACGGCATGTCAGTGGAAGAGGCGATCAATGCTGTGCCCCAGGGCGTGCCACGGGTGAACATGGAAATGGACGAGTTGGCGCGACCCCTGGCGAATCCGGCGGCCTACGACCCGTGCAAGCCCGCAGCCTCGCAACACTTCACGGTGAAGGTGGCGGTTTGGGATGGCCGGGCCGTGGGAGTCGACGTGAAAACCACGCCGAACAACCCGCAGCTCGCTGAATGCGTTGCGCGTGTCGTGCGCGGATTCGAATGGGATGACAGGGTCAAGTCCCTGAACACCGTCGAGTACGCTTTCTGAGTCGCTTCGGCCGGATCGCGGCTGCCTGCAACCGGATAGGGTGGGAGCCTCTGGGCGAAAGTAGACAGTGGTCCCACTCCCGACGGTTCGAGGGTACCGCCCGACGTCGGCACGGATTTACGCAAGCCGCTACTTCCTTGGCCGTAGGCTTCACGACGGACCTCACCAACGGGTAGAATCGTCGCGATTGGTCCAAGATCTGGAGACATCGATCGGTGAGCAGCGGTATTGAGGCACAGTCCCTCGACAGTGAGGCGCTCACGACGATCACGCGTCATGGAAGCGCTTCGTCAGACGCTCTGGACTCCGCAGAGCCCGCCGATGATGTGGTTGGTACGACTCTGAACTCGACCTATCGCGTGGAGGCCGTCCTCGGTGAGGGAGGCATGGGCCGCGTGTACCGCGCGCGCCACACGCGGATTTCCTCGAAGCGGTACGCGGTCAAGGTGCTGCATCGCGAATATGGGGCAGATTCGCAGGTACTAGCCCGCTTCCAACGTGAAGCAGAGGCTGCTGCGAGTGTCTCCCATCCGAACGTGGTTGGCGTATATGACGTCGACCGCACCGAACAGGGCATCCCCTATCTGGTCTGTGAGTACCTTGCCGGCAAGGACCTGGCGGAGCACTTGCGAGTAAGGGGCAAGCTGGACGTCGCGGCGGCTCTCCACATAGCCCTGCAGGTCAGCGCTGGAGTCGAGGCGGCGCACGCGCAAGGTGTCATCCACCGGGACCTCAAGCCGCAGAACGTCTTCCTCTTGGCCGACGATACGGGTGAGCTGCCAGAGCGACCAGCGGTGAAACTCCTAGATTTTGGCCTCTCCAGGTTCTTGGATGGGACGAGTGCAGAGCTGACTCGCGCTGGCGTGATAATGGGGACCCCCGCCTTCATGGCTCCCGAGCAGGCGCGGGGAGAGCGCGCCGATCACAGGTTGGACGTCTATGGGCTCGGAACCATCCTCTACACCGTACTCAGCGGCCGCCCGCCGTTCAACGAAGAGAGCCCTCAAGCAACGATCCTGGCGGTCTTGCGCGAGTCACCTCCCGCCCTCAGCGAGTTGGAGCCCACCGTTCCGCCTCAGCTCGCGGCGATCGTTGCTCGCGCAATGGCCAAACAGCCCGCCGATCGCTTTGCCACCATGGAAGAGTTGCGCCGCGCCCTCGAAGCGGCGGTCGCCATGTCGGTGGCCGCGCCGCTTGCGCAGGGCGAGTCTTCGGCGCTGGCGGGAGCCGTGTCATCGTCGGATCCGAACCCCATGTGGGCCGTCGAGAGACGAACGAGCAGCCGTCGGTGGGCTCGGATCTCGCTCGGAGCGGCGACGCTCGCCGTCACCTTCGTCACCGTGCCTCTGCTGCTGCTGGCCGGCATGGGCATTCGGATCACGTTTCCTGGGGCCTGGGCAGCGCAGTGGAGCATCCTTCCATGGTTGGGTGCAGGCTTGGCTCTGGTCGCCGTGCCTGGAGCAGTGGCCTGGTGGTGTCGTGCCCGGAGCCCCGATGTCGCGGCGCTGACGCAGCTCTTTGCCAACCTGGCGCGGACTCTCATCGCTGGGCTTCTCACGTTTGGTGCGGCGGCTCTGCTCCTGCGTTTCGGTGGCGTGCTTCCCGAGTTCGGGCTCGGGAGCAGCGTCTTCGCGCCGGCCCGCGTCGCGGCGTGGCGTGGCTGGGACTTTGTGCTCGGGGCAGCCACCCTGGCGGTTGCCGTGGCTGTCTTCATGAGCACGAGCCTCACGCACCCGGACAAGCCGCTTCGCCGCATGCTTGCCGTAGGCCTGCGATGCGGCGGTGTCGTCGTTGCCGTTGCTGTCGTTCTCTGGGGCTTCCATCGAGCCGGAGAGGCGCATGCAGGCTTCGCCAGTGGCGCTTCCGCCGGGACCGAAGGAATGTCGAACTCCGCGCCAGCAGCCGAGGAGTTGGTGCTGGCGCCGGTGGAGATCGGTGCGGAGCTGGAGGATGAGGAACCATCGTCTCCGACCGTCGCCATGGCGGACAAAACACGGCGGGCCACCCCCCAAGAGCTGGAGACTGCCAAGCTGGGCGGTGAGGACGCGCTGAAGCGCCTCGCCTCCAGGTATCCTGAAGATGCCGCGGTGCTCCGCGCTTTGGCGTTCGACTATGCAAGTCGCGCGGCGGGGTTAGTGGCATGCCTCTCGGTCATGAAGCAGCTGTTCGCGGTCGAGCCGGCGGCGGTCAGCGATCCCGAGCTGCGGTTTTTCGTTGCGCGGGCAGCGGAGACTCCGGGAGCAGCCGCTGAAGCGGCATTCGAGCTGCTCGAGAAGCACATGGGGACTGCTGGGCCCGACTTGCTCTACGAGCTGCTGCTCCGCTCCAAAGCGTCCGAGGAGGCCCAAGCCATCCTCGTCAAGCCTTCGGTGCGCAAGAAGTTCACGCCAGAGCTCGCGGTTGCTTACGACCTGCGAAACGCCGAAGGATGCGCGGCAAGGCTTCCACTGCTCGCGCGAGCTGCTGCCGAGGGTGACGAGCGCAGCATCATGGTTCTCGCGGCGCTGAGCTCCGGGACGAGGCGTGGCTGTGGGAAGTGGAAGCGCTCACCCTGCAAACCGGCTTGCCCCGTCGAAGCGCCCAAGTTTCGAGAGGCGATTGCCGCGATCTCGGCGCGGGTGAACCCGGGAGGGAGCAGCGCCAGGAATTGACGGGAGAGCGTCCGTCTACGCCATGAGCTAGCCGCCAGCGGCCGTGAGCGTCGCTGGGGCGCCGGCAGCTACGCAGAGCTGTTCGCTGGTCTTCCCGAAGCGCCGCTCCTTGGCCCGGAAGCTCGCAACCGCCTCCCGCAGGTGAGCGGGACTAAAGTCAGGCCACATGACGGGTGTGAAGAACATTTCGGCGTAGGCACACTCGAAAAGCAGGAAGTCGCTGACGCGGCATTCGCCGCTCGTTCGGATGAGCAGGTCCACGTCGGGTAGTCCCCGAGTGCTCATCGCCTGCCTGAATAGTACCTCGTCGAGGTCTTCGGGCTGGAGATGGCCTGCCTGGGCCTGCTCGACGAGCGTTCGAGCAGCGTTGAGGATGTCCTGCCGTCCGCCATAGGATAATGCGAGCGTCAGGGTCATCCGCCGGCAGTCAGCCGTGTCGGCCATGAGCTCGCGTACGGCCTGGCGGGTATGGGCAGGGAGTCTGTCGAGATCGCCCGCCACGTTCAGCCGCACGCCGTTCTTTCTCAGATTTGCGCGCTCGCTTCCGGCGAAATCGACAAGGAGCTGCATCAGAGCACGGACCTCGGGTTCGGGGCGCGCCCAATTCGCAACGCTGAAAGCATAGAGGGTCAGGTACTCGATGCCGACCTCGACGGCGGTCTCTACGGTGCTGCGGACGGCATTGGCTCCGCGAACGTGCCCTCGCGCACGGGGCAATGAGCGGGCGTGTGCCCAACGCCCATTGCCGTCCATGATGATGGCGACGTGTCGGGGGACTGGGAGAAGTCCGTTCATCGCAACTGATTCTCGCTACTAGTGGAAGATGGCCAGGGGAGGACTGGCGCCAGCCTAGCTCGTCGGCCAGATGGGAACCGTGGAGCTTTCGGGGAGAGAAGGCGTGGGGACTTCCGGGCTCTCGTCAACACAGGTAGGCTGTGTGGCCTGCCGGACGGGTCCTTGCTGCTGTTCGCGCGCTATTCCGCCGCAACGGCTCGCAGCGCGGGGAGTTTGAGACTGATACGGACTGTCGGCGGGCCTGGCTCGACGAGCTGGACCTGCCCACCGTGGGCCTCCGCGACGGCGCGTACGATCGCCAGACCAAGTCCAGACCCGCCCTTGTCCGCGCGTGTGGTGACGAAGCGGCGGAATAGCTGTTCGCGGACGTGGCTCGATACCTCCCCTTCGCTCTCGACAACGCAAGCTACTGTGTTCGCGCTGCGCGTCAAGGCTAGCCCGATCCTTGAATCCGTAGGTGAGTGGATGAGCGCGTTGTCGAGCAGATTGCTGATAGCTCTGCCCAGCCAAGCTGCATCGCCACGCACTCGAAGAGCGGGATCGAACTGGACGGAGAAGCGGGACATACCATCGGCCAGGCCCTCCAAGGCGGTCCTGGCCACCTGCCCCAGGTCCACGGTCTCCAAGGACTCGACGCCGCGAGCCTCGATGCGCGCGAGGCTCACGAGGTCGCGCAGCAGGCGTTCGATGCGTTCGCTGGCCTGACGGATCCGGCTCACGAAGCGACGGGCGCGCTCCGGTTCCTGGAGAGCTCCTTCTTCCAACACCTCGGCCGCTGCGCGGATTGCCGCAACCGGGTTCTTCAGCTCGTGAGAAAGATCGGCGGCGAAGGTTTCAACGAAGGGACGACCCTCGATCTGACGTCGCATCGAATCGATGGCTCGGCTGAGCCTCATGACCTCACGAGCCCCCCCGGCCAGGGCCGGAGCCTGCGCCCGCTCGCCCTGGCTGACCCTCTCCGCGAACCGTGTGATCGTCTCTATCGGGTGCGCGATTGTGCGGCCTATCCAGATGGCCGCGAGTGCGGCGGCCGCCCCGAGCACCAGGCTGATTACCAGCACGGTAGGCGCAAAATCGGCGAGCATGCGCTTCATGACGATCGTCGGCTTGACGACCCGGACGCTCCCGATGACCTCTCCGTGCGCCCGCACCGGCGCGTCATGGTATGCCGTCCCGGCCGTTCCGCGCCGGCTCGTACCGCCTTCGGGGAAGAGGAGCCGCCCTCGAGCGTCGACGATCTCGATGCTCACCGGCTGGGAGCCGCGGGGCGTCGCGGCCAAGGCGCCTACGAACTCACGCGGGCTCTGTCCCGATGCAGCGAAGGTGCGCTCGATGACGGTGGCGATGGATTCGGCCTCGTCCCGAGCAGCTTGGGTCGCAAGTCTGACGGCGCGAGCCTCGATGCGGTCGATCACCATCAAGCCCAGGCCGAAGGCAAACGTTCCAACGATCAGCGCAAGCGCGAGGAACACCTGCATTCTGATGGAGAACCCGCGCGTCCTGGCACGCAACAGACGAGACACGACGAACGCCACGAAAAGGATGAGCCCGATGGCGGCAGTCGATACGACCAGCAAACGCAGGATCACGATCGCTCGCTCGCAGGAGGCGTCTCGATGACGCGGTAGCCCACGCCGCGCACCGTCTCGATGACCAGTGGGTCACCCCCCGCTTCGGCGACCTTGCGCCGCAGCGCCTTGATGTGGCTATCCACTGTACGGTCGCTGATCGCGAAACCGTCGCCCCACACTCGGTCGATGAGCTCCGAGCGCGTGTAGACCCGGCCGGGCGCGTCGAGCAGATGAGTGAGCAAATCGAACTCGACGCGAGTGAGCTCCAGCGCCTGGCCGTTGACGTGCGCGCGGCGGGTCGCATCGTCCGCGTCCAGAACCGAGGATCGACCGCGGACCGGAGCGGTCGCGCCGGGAGCGCGGCCCTGGACGCGACGCAAGACGGCCCGCACTCGCGCGACGACCTCGCGCGGCGAGAACGGCTTGGTAACATAGTCGTCTGCGCCGGTCTCCAGCGCAACCACCCGATCCGCTTCGCTGTCGCGGCTGGACAGCACGATGATGGGCGTCGTGCGGCCTTCCCCACGAAGCTTTCGGATCAGGTCGAAACCACTTCCGTCCGGGAGCATCAGATCCAGGACGAGCAGGTCAGCGTCACTGAGCAGCGGTCCCGCCTCGGACATCGTCGTGGCCACACCGACAGAGAAGCTGTCGCGTTCCAGAGCGTAACTGACGGACTCCGCTATCGCGGGCTCGTCCTCGACGATGATGATGCGTGCAGTCATGCCGGCGCCAACCTAGCACCATCTTGGGCCCCAGCGGCCAGGGACTGAGGTGCTGGCGGGCCGCAGTTCCCAAGGCTAACCTACCCCATGGGAACTTTGTTGCTCATGAGGCACGCCAAGTCCAGCCATGATGACGTCTCGCTGTCGGACCATGATCGGCCTCTCAATCGACGCGGCGCCAGGGCAGCTCCTGCGATGGGGCGCTGGCTCGCTGGGGCGGCACTAGTACCCGATCGCATCGTCTCTTCGACGGCACTGCGCGCGCTCCAGACGGCGCGTGCAGTGGCCGAGGCGTGTGGCTACGCGCGCGGCGTCGAAGCGACGCGGCGACTGTACCTTGCCTCCCCGGAAGAAATCTGCTCCGTCATTGCCGACCTTGCGGGTGACTCCAGTCCCATTCTCATCGTTGCTCATAACCCCGGAGTCGAGCTCCTCGTGTCGCACTGGACGGGCCGCGACGAGCGCATGCCGACTGCGGCTATAGCCCGTTTCGAGGTGACCTCCCCCTGGAGGGGGCTCACGATCGCCGGTCCCGTGAAGGGGTTGGGCGTGTGGTGTCCGAAGCAACTGGAGGACACCGCTTCTTGAGGGGGCAACGCCGCCAAAGGGGGCGAGCTCGGTCGCCTGCGCCGGAATCGTTTGGGTGCGCTGGTAGGCCGTCTGGCTGGTTCATTTTATGATTCCGACCAATAGGCCGCTAGCGCTATCCGGCCCCAGGCATTATTGAGCCGAGTGTATGAACACCCCGCGCCTACCGCCCAAGAAAGACGTGGCAATCGCGCTACTTCAGAAGTCGAGTGTCTACATACACCTCGATCCACGTCACGAAGGCGTGAGGGTGCCGCCGTGGTTAAAGCAGCGAGTGCCCCTCGTGCTGCAGGTGGGCCTGAACATGGCGGTTCGGATCCCCGACCTCGATGTTGGCGATGACGCACTGTCATGCACCTTGAGTTTCCAGCGTCGTCCGTACTTCTGCTTCATTCCTTGGTCTGCCGTCTACGCCCTGGTGGGCGAGGATCAGCGGGGAATGGTGTGGCCGGACGATGTGCCTAGAGAGGTGGCGGCGCAAGCGCAGAAGCAGCAGCAGGTCCAAGAGCGGCGGTCCAGCATGCGTGCCGTCCCGAAGGAAGGGGACTCTTCGGAGCGCATGCCAGCGTCGGCAGCCGAGACGCATGGCACGGATGGAGCCGCCGCGTCCCCAGTGCCGCGGCTTGCCGAGCCGCCTCCCGATGAGAACCCAGCGGAAGTAGCCGCACGAGAATCGAAACAAGAACCCTCGCAACCGAAGAGTGCTCCGCCGAGTGCACCGCCGAGCTCGACCCAGTCTCCGGAGGAGGAGCCCGAAGGGCAGAAACAAGGACGGCGCCTTCCTAGCTACCTCCGCGTCGTGAAATAGGAAGCAGGCGCCGAGCCGGGTTCCGGTGCGAGCCGTCTGACGCGATGGAGCGGGAACCAATGAGGCCTTCAGCGGCCGCTCACGGCGCGCCGGCCGCGCCGCTGCTGCTCGTGGCACCCGCCTCGTTGCTGCTGTCCGAGGAGCCAACCCCACCGCCCGCGGATTGGCCTCTGCCATCGCTACCAGCCGCGCCTCCCGCTCCGGCGCCGCCATCCTGCGTTCGTTCGGACACGCATCGATAGCCGGTCTCGCCGCCGAGGCACACGAAGCCGCTGACGCAACCATGGAAGGAGCAATCCCCAACGTGGCAGTAGCCGTCCACCCCGCAGGTTTCGTTCGTGTAACACCCGTCCGGATCCGAGCACGTCACGTCCAGGCCGTAGCACATGCCAGTCTGGACGTTGCACAGCAGACCCGGCGCGCAGTCCATGTCGAAGGAGCAGTAGTCGTCGTCGTAAACCGGGCAGGCTGCCGTCAACCCGCTTACGATGAACACCGCCGTCCACACCGCGACTCTTCTCATGCCTACCGGTCTCCTCGGGTGCGCTGCGCTGGTGCGCGTCCGCCAGAACGCTAGCAAGCCGGGGGAGCGAAACAAGAAGCTCCGTCCGGCCCACGGACGTGCCGAGTGCCGCTGGGCCCAGCTTGTTTCAAGGGGCGCAACCCGGGATCGCGTCGGCGGTCAGGAAAGGGTGGGAGGGGCCTGCCCTCGACGTGATAGCTTGCTAGCGTTCACCACGCGGCGCGCCAGGACGCGCGTCGAGAGAGTCGGCTGGATGGTTCAATATGTGTCCAGATAACGCGCGGCGATGGGAAGAGTCGACCGCCGCTCACAGGCGCCAGATCTCCACCTGAGGGTTTGTTTTCATGGATGTCCAGTGTGGGGTTTGCAGCACCGAGTACGAACTCGACGACGCATTGCTTTCGGATCGCGGGACGACGGTCCGTTGCACGAATTGTGGGCATCAGTTTCGTGTCTACGCCCCCACTGGCCTTGGGTTCGCGGGGGAGCGGTGGGTAGTGTTCACCAGGCATGGCCAGCGCACCGAGTACGCGTCCCTCAAGGACCTCCAGTACGCGCTTGGAGAGGGCAAGCTCTCGCGGACCGACGAGGTCTGTCGCGGCGACGGTCCGCGGCGACCGCTTGGATCCATCGCTGAGCTGGACAGCTTCTTTCGTGATCCGGTTTCGTCATCGCGGCAGAGCGGGCGAGAGCCCGGGGTCAGCCCGAGCCACCGCTTGCCGAACGGCGAACAGGCGAGTTCGCGCCCGTCCGGCACGAGAGGCTCACACCTCGAGCCTGCCGCGGCTGGTACCGGACGGAGCGCTTTCGCTGCGACCATGCCGTCCACCAATCCCGCTCCGGCGGAGGCAATGGCCGAGCCCGGGCCTGGAGGGTTTCCTGGCATAATCGGTGGTGGTTCCGCAGCGAGCCTCGAATCCGCGAAGCCGACCCTAGTTAGCGCAGAGGCGCTGGCCCGTGGCGCGGTCGTGTCACCTCGGACGACGGAAGGAGGGCAGCCAGTCGCCGGGAAGGTCCCCAACGAGCCTTGGCGGGGGCACGTGGCGAACGCAGATGGCCCTGCCTTCTCGCAGGCGCGCGGACGCACGACGATAGGTCTCGGAGGGAGTTCTCCCGTTGTAGGCGGTCGCGCAGCCCCGCCCGAGCAGAGCACGGCGGCGACCGAGCTCGGCCCACGGGGAACCGTCCGGCTCGCGGAGGGGCTTCCTGCTCACGTTCCGGGGTCCGACGGTCCCGCTCCATCGCCCGACATCGCCAGCGCCGTCGCGCCGGGGCTGGCCTCGCCACTGCCAACAGGCCGACCCAGCCATGATCCGACAATGCGCTCGCAGGATTCCCGACGCGCGGACGGCCCGCGCCTCGGCGCCGTGCTCCGTGAGGGGGGAGCTCTAGGGCATGTGCCGGCTCGCCTTGGGGGGGAGGCGCCGCATCGGGCGTCGACAGCCGACGGGAGCCGCTGGATGTGGATTGCGGCGGCGGTATTGCTTCCGCTGCTTGCGATAGCAGGCGTGCTGGGCTGGCAATACCTGCAGAAGTCGCGCTCCGAGCGCCACGTCGTCACCGTGGAAACGAAGCCAACTCCGGCGCAACAGGTCCGACCGTCTGAGGTCGTGACGCTCATTCGGCAGGGGAGGCTCGACCGTGCCGCCTCGAAGCTCGATCGTGCCGGCCCTTCCCAAGACGACCCGGAGTGGAAAGCTGCCGACGCTCGGCTTCGGGTGGCCCGAGCCGAGGTGCTACACTACCTCTCCGCTTGGTACCCGGAAGACGCTCAGCTACAGGCTAGGGCGCGAGAGGCCCTGACCGCCGCGCGGAGCGCCATTCAGAGCGCCGCGACAGCGGCTGGCGCTGCGCCGGCATTGTCAGGGGCGCGGGTGCGCCTTGCTTGGCTCGAGGGTGAGGACCGGATCTCCGCACTTGCACGGGATGGTGGCATGCTCGACCAACCAGTGGCGGACCGCGATCCGATAGCGGCAGCCTTGATGCTCCACGCCAAAACTCCACGGAATGAAGCGCAGCTCGCTGCGGCGCTGATGGAGGCGGCTGAACCCGAGCTGGCTTTTGGACCCGCGCGAGCAGGCGCCACCGCTGCCTGGCTGCGAGCTGGAGACATCGCGAGCGCCACCGAGGTCGTCGATGCCGTTCCCGTGGGTGAGCGGGACGAGAGCTGGGATCTGGCAGCCCGCGCGGTTCGAACGATGAGGGAGGAGGTCCGGCAGCCCGCCGCCCCACCCAAGGGCGAGCAACCCGTCGCCGAGAGGCCTGCAGATGTCGAGCCCTCCAAACCAGAGCCCGCTCGCGACTACGACTACCGCGAGCGGCTGGCCCTGGCATCCGAAGATCTGCGGGGAGGGCGTCTGGGCAGCGCTGAACGACACTATCGGTCGGTCCTGGTGGAGAAGCCTGGCAACAGCGAGGCCTTGACGGGCCTCGCCCAGATTGAGGCATCGCGCGGGAACGCGAGCTCAGCCGTGTCCCTCTACGACCAGCTACTGGCGGTGAACCCCCATTACATGCCTGGTCTGCAGGGAAAGGCAGATCTACTGTGGTTGGGTGGGCGTCGGTCCGAGGCGGTGGCCGTCTATCGCCGCATCCTCGAACAGGGGGGACCGGAGTCGTCCTACGGTCAGCGCGCCGCTGCAAGAATCGAGGAGGCTTCGGGAGCAGCCGAGCTGCCCAGCCGGGAGGCTCCCTCCGGCAACCTCGCGCCTGAACCGCAGTGGGCCGACGCCGAGGCGGAAGGTGCGGAGGAGCCCCCTCCGGCTCCCCAGGAGCAAAGCGCAGATCCGCCCGCGCCTCCTTCGGGAGACGCCGAATCCGAGGAAGAAACGCCATGAGGCACGGCGGTGCGCTGCTCGCGGGACTACTCTTCTTCACCCTGGGGCCGGTCGCTTGCGAAGGGCGACCGCGGATTGCGAGGCGCGCTAGTCCGTCCAGCGCCGCTTCGGCAACCCCGCCTCCCTCTGTAACGGGAAACGGCCTCGTTCTCGAGTTGAACCTCTCAGAAGGTGTCCCCGAGTCGACTGGCTCTGCAGGTCTCTTCCCGATCCCGGCATCTCGAGGCTACGTCGGGTTGGTGCGGGCCATCGAAAGGGTTCGGGACGACGACGACGCGACCGGTGTCTTCGTCCGCCTTGGGACCACGTCGCTCGGCTGGGCCCAGACCGAGGAGCTTGGCGGCGTGATCGGCAAGCTGCGAACCAAGAAACCGGTGGTCTGTCACGCTCATGCGCTCGACAACGCGACGGCTTGGCTCGCCGTGCAGGCTTGCGACAGGATATGGCTCAGTCCGGCTGGCAACGTCGACACGGTGGGCATCGCTGCAGAGGTCGTCCACGTGAAGGGGGCTCTCGACAAGCTCGGCGTGACTGCTGACTTCTTGTCGATGGGAAAGTACAAGAGTGCCGCGGAGCCGGTGACGCGAGAAGCCCCGAGTGACGCCATGCGCGAATCCCTCGGAGGCGCCTTGCGCTCGATCCGGGGCACCTGGCTCGACGGCGTCGCCAGGGCGAGCAAGGCCCCGCGAGCTCGCTGGCTCATGGAGCACGGGCCCTGGAGCGCGGAGGAGGCCCTGTCGGAGAAGCTGATCCATTCCTTGGGTTACGAGTCTGAAGCGAGGGACGACGCGCTGACACAAGCCGGGGCCCGAGAGCATCGCGTCGCTTATGGTCCTGACGCAGAGGACACCCCGGCTTCTGGCCTCGCCGAGGTCGTGAGGCTCTTGGCTGGGGTGCAAGACATGGGCGGAGGGAAACCGTCAATTGCCGTCGTGCCCGCTGTGGGTGGGATCACGATGGAGGCAGGGGGTCTCTTCTCGGTCGAGGGGATCGCCGCCCAGTCGCTCCAGAAGACGCTGAAGCGCCTTGCGAAGGAGGATTCGGTCAGGGCCGTGGTCCTGCGCATCGACTCTCCGGGGGGCTCGGCGCTCGCGAGCGACCTGCTTTGGCGGGAACTGCGCGATCTGGGTGCCAAGAAGCCCCTCGTCGCGTCAATTGGCAATATGGCGGCAAGCGGAGGCTACTACTTGGCTTGTGCCGCACGGCGCGTCATCGCCGAGCGCACGAGCATCGTCGGCTCGATCGGGGTCGTCGGGGGCAAGCTAGTAGTCGGCAGTGCCCTCGAGCGCTACGGGATCCGCCCCTACGTCCTGCCGGCGAGCGACGAGGAAGGCGCAGCCGCAAGGGCAGCGTATCTGTCTGCTTTGGAGCCCTGGGACGATGAGACGCGGACGCGAGTGCGCGCACAGATGGCCCACGTCTACCACCTGTTTCGTGCGCGTGTCGAGGAAGGGCGGGGGCTTTCGGCGGAGAAGGTGATGCAGAGCGCGGAAGGGCGCATCTGGACTGGAGAGCAGGGCCTCGAGCGGGGACTCATCGATGAGCTCGGTGGCCTCCAGCACGCCCTCGCCGTCGCGCGGAAGCTGGCGGGTCTCGACGAGCGCGCCGCTGTCATCGTCGAGGGCTCTGCGGATTCGCTGCTGGAAGCGCTGATGATGGGCGAGGACGCCAATGCCGTCGAGGCCGAGGCTGCCCTGAGAAGGTACCGCCAGGAGCAGAAGGACCTGGCGCGCATCGTGCCATTGGGGATGCTACCTTTCCTGCAGAGTGTGAGCCCGTTCCTGGGGCGGGAGAGCGTCGTGGCGGCCCTCCCCTTCTCGGTCTCGATCCGCTGAGCGGCGATGCCGAGCAGCCATCCGTCGTGAGCGCCATCGCCTGAAGATGACGGGGCGTGTCCCCCACGGCGCGCTGCCGCCGAACTGTCACTCTGCAAGCGTCGGTCGTTCGTTCGACGCTCTCAGGCGCGCTAAGGACTGATGCCGCTTTGGGAGGTGAGGAGCGCGCGGGCCCGGTGACGGTTCCGCGATGGGGTAGCGAACGGGTCGGTGCTTGCGCTTCCACTGGCCCTGCTTAGGAATGCGGGGGAGTCTTGTCGTGCGATACCTCATCTCCATCCTCGTGTTCCTCGCATTGGTGGGTGCCCTTGTCGCTGTAAAGGTAAGCCAGATCGGCGTCGTCATGAACGCGGCGCAGGCGGCGAAACAGTCCGGTCCCCCTCCAGAAACAGTATCGAGCGCGGCGGTGAAGAAGACCACCTGGGCGACCACCCTAACGGCGATTGGCAGCATCGAAGCAGCCAAGGGGGTCACCCTGAGCAGCGACCTGGCCGGTATCGTGACGCGCATCGCCTTCGAATCTGGCGATGCGGTGACTCCCGGTCAGATCCTGCTGGAGCTCGATACACGAGTGGAGCGCGCGCAGCTCGACTCCGCCCGTGCGCGCCGTGACTTGGCGGAGACTACCCTGTCGCGGACGCGGAACCTGGTCGAGGGACGCGTAGCCACCGTTGCAGAGCTTGACGCCGCTGCCGCGACACACAAGACCTCCGCGGCGGAGGTGGCCGCCCTTGAGGCTCAGATCGCCAGAAAAACGGTCCGCGCGCCATTCGCAGGCCGGCTTGGGATCCGCATGGTGAACGTGGGGCAGTATCTCGCGCCAGGGAGCGCCGTTACGACACTCCAGTCTCAACAGGACGACTATGTCGACTTTACCCTTCCCCAGCAGCACCTCGACGTCTTGAGGGTTGGCCTGCCCATCCGGATTCGAGACGACGCGGCGGGCATCGATCTGGGCGGAGTCCTGGCAGCCATTGCTCCCGCGGTCGATCAGACTACGCGCTCGGTTGCTTTGCGTGCTTCCGTGGCGGATCCCGGCAAGCGTCTCCGTCCCGGCATGTTCGTTAACGTCGCCGTCGAACTGGCAGAGGAGCGTGAAGTCGTCGTCGTGCCCACGACAGCCCTCGTCCACGCTCCCTACGGCGACTCCTTGTTCATTGTCGAGGACCGTGGCGCGGAAGACCGGGCGCCCCGGCAGGTCCGTCAGCAGTTCGTTCGGCTCGGGGAACGGCGCGGCGACTTCGTCGAAGTCACGAAGGGGCTCACGGGCGCTGAGCTGGTCGTGGCGGCGGGTGCCTTCAAACTGAGGAACGGCGCCCGTGTCGTGATCGACGACGAGTCAGTCGAGCTCGAGCCCAAGCTCCACCCCGACCCACCTGATCGCTGACGCTGCGCCATGAGCATCACCGATGTCTTCGTACGACGCCCTGTGTTGGCGATCGTGCTAAACCTAGTGATCCTCATCGGCGGTCTCCAGGCGATCCGCACGATGAACGTGCGGCAGTACCCGAAGCTGGAGAGCGCGACGGTCACCGTGACGACGGCCTACGTTGGCGCCAATGCCGACCTCGTGCGGGGCTTCATCACGACCCCACTGGAGCGCGCGATCGCAGCGGCAGATGGCATCGATTACATCGAGTCACAGAGCGTGCAGGGGCTGTCGACGATCAACGTGAGGCTCAAGTTAGATTTCGACGCCTCCAGGGCGCTCTCTGACATCAGCGCACGCGTCAATCAGGTGCGTGCTGATCTCCCGCCAGAGGCCGAGATCCCTGCCATCAACATCGAGCCCTCGGACGGACAACGCGCTGCGATGTACCTGAGCTTCGGGTCGTCCATCCTGGAAGAGAATCAAGTCACCGACTACCTGATCCGGATCATCCAGCCCCGGCTGTCTGCGATCGAGGGCCTGCAACGCGCGGAGATCCTGGGCGGACGTACCTTTGCTGTCCGCGCCTGGCTCGATCCGAAACGTATGGCAGCGCTCGACGTTAGTCCCTCGGAGGTGCGGGGCGCGCTCGCGAGTAACAATTATCTCTCGGCGGTCGGGCAGACGAAGGGAGCCTTGACGGCGCTGAATCTCACCGCCACGACAGACGTCACGTCTCTGGACGATTTCAAGCGTCTCGTGGTCCATGAGGACGGAGATACCCTCGTCAGGCTGGCAGACGTGGCGACGGTCGTCATGGGTGCGGAGGACTACGAGCGTGAGGTGCGGTACAGCGGCAAGAAGGCCGTCTTCATGGGGGTCTGGGTGTTGCCGAACGCCAACGCGCTCGACGTCATCAAGTCGGTACGGCAGGAGTTCGAGGCCATCCAGCAGGAGCTGCCCAGCGGGATGCGGGCGGCCATCGCGTACGATTCGTCGAAGTACATCGAGAGCGCCATCAGTGACGTCGTCCGTACGTTGGGGGAGACGGTGCTCATCGTCATCCTCGTCATTTTCCTGTTCTTGGGTTCGCTCCGGTCCGTGCTGGTGCCCTTGGTTGCCATCCCCATCTCCTTGATTGGTGCTGTGCTCCTGGCGCAGGTTCTAGGGTTTACCGCCAACCTGCTCACGCTGCTTGCCGTCGTGCTCGCGGTCGGGCTCGTCGTCGATGATGCGATTGTCGTGGTCGAGAACGTGGAGCGCCACATGCGCCTCGGTAAATCGGCCTTCGAGGCGGCACTCGTCGGAGCACGCGAGCTCGTCGGTCCCATCGTGGCGATGACGATCACCCTGGCGGCAGTCTACACGCCGATTGGGTTCCAGGTGGGTCTGACTGGGTCCCTCTTTCGCGAGTTCGCGTTCACGTTGGCGGGGGCGGTGTTCATCTCGGGCATCGTGGCGCTGACCCTCTCGCCAATGATGTCGTCGCGCCTGCTACCGCTGCCCGAGAAAAGGGGCCGCTTCGCCACGCGGATAGATCGAGACTTCGAGCGCCTGAAGGGCTTCTACGGGCGATTGCTGGCGGGAACCCTCCGCTCCCGCCGACTCGTCTATGCGGGTTGGGCCCTGCTGTCGCTTGCGATCATTCCCATGTACATGTTCTCGCCGAAGGAGCTGGCGCCGAACGAGGACCAGGGGGTCGTTTTCAGCGTGATCGACGTCCCCGCGAACGCGACTCTGGAGCAGATCGTTCCCTACACCGAGCAGATCCAGGAGATCTACGAGCAGGTCCCGGAGTACCATCATAGCTTCCAGATTACGTTCCCTACTGGGGGGTTCGGCGGCGTCGTCGTCGACCCTTGGGACGAGCGCGAGCGCAGCATCTTCGAGATTCACCCCGAGGTGGCTGCCGGGCTAGCGACCGTGGCGGGGGTAAAGGCTCCGGCGTTCTTGCCAGCGGCGCTCCCAAGCCCTGGCAGGTTTCCCGTGGAGTTTGTCATCGCTTCCACGGCGGACCACGAGCAAATCGTGGAGAATGCCCAAAAGTTGGTTCAAGAAGCCGTCAAGAGCGGGCTCTTCGCGTTTCCGCCGATGACTGATGTTCGCATCGATCAGCTTCGGTCGACGGTCGTCATCGAGCGCGACAAGGTGGCGAGCATGGGACTGAACATGCAGCAGGTTGGGGCTGATCTCTCGGCAATGCTGAGCGGAAACTTCGTCAATCGGTTCAACATCGAGGGGCGGAGCTACAAGGTCATCCCACAGATCCAGAGAGCGAGTCGGCTGAACGTGGAACAGCTCGCCGACATCCATGTCTCGGGTCCACGGGGTCAGCTGATGCCCCTCGGTGCCGTCGCGGACTTCCGCATGGAAGTAGAGCCCAGAACCCTAAATCGATTCCAGCAACTCAACGCCGTGAAGATATCGGGGCTGGCTCCGAGATCTCTAGATGATGGCCTCCGCGTGCTGGAGGAGAGCGCCGCGAGGATTCTCCCGCCGGGTTACCGCGTCGGGTACACGGGGGAATCGCGTCAGCTCCGGGAGGAGTCGGGCAAGTTTCTTCCTGCAATGGGCCTCGCCATCGTGCTCATTTTCCTGGTCCTGGCCGCCCAGTTCAATTCCTTCCGCGATCCGTTCGTGGTGCTGGCGGGATCGGTGCCGCTCGCAATGTTCGGAGCCCTGATCTTCACCTTCCTCAAGTTCACGGGCCCTCCCGGAGCCCGGTTTGAGCTGACGGAGGGCTGGACCACGACCCTCAACATCTATTCTCAGGTGGGACTCGTCACGCTGGTCGGTCTCATCGCCAAGAATGCCATCCTCATCGTGGAGTTCGCGAATCAGCAGCAGCTCCAGGGCGTGTCGAAGGTGGAAGCAGTCCAACTGGCGGCTACCACCCGGCTGAGGCCAATCCTCATGACGACCATCGCGACGGTAGCGGGTCACTTCCCGCTTACCCTCGTGTCAGGTGCGGGTGCGGTGGCGCGCAACTCTATTGGGATCGTATTGGTGGGCGGCATGGCTATCGGTACGCTCTTCACGCTCTTCGCAGTGCCCGCCGTCTACGTCCTGGTCGCGCGGGATCATGCGAAGGATGCCCAACGTCGCGCAGCTGCCGCGGCTCTACCAGTGTCGACGTTAGTAGGGCCGAGTCCCGGGGAGTAGTGGAACTCGTCGGCGTCGCGCGAAGGGTTCCTGCCCTTTCGTGAGCTATCCCTCGCGCCGCGTCGTCGTTCCAGCCACGAGGGGCATGCTCGGCTTCCTCGCGCAAGACCCGCGAGAAGTCCGAGCCCCCGTCGACGCGACGGAGTGAAGCACATGGTCTCGAGCTCCCCCAACGTCTTTACCTGCTGAGTCCGCCGCCTGACCCCTCTGGCAGTGTAGTAGCGCCTTTTCAGCCGAATAGCTTGCTTTCGCGGTATCGGGTGGCGCGGCGCGTGGACGAGACGCAGGGAGCACGTTACGGTGTTGGCTAGCGCCTCCTCCACAGTCAGGTGGCGAAACCGCAGGACAGAGCCATGTGGCAGCGAGTAAGAGCGACGAAGCACCGGATCATTATGGGCGCCATCCACCTGGCGCTCGTGGCGTGCATACCTGTGTTCGTCACCTCGGGTATGCGCGGGAGCGCGCCAGTGCAGATACCTGATGAATGGGTAGCACTCGCCATCGTGGCTGGGAGCGCCGTTGCTGCGACGGTCCTGCTCAGGAGCCCTGTCTGGCGCTGGACCCATTGGGCTTTACCGGGCGGGCTCGCGGCGTGGGGCAGCTGGCAGGCATTTTCCGCACGAACTGCTGGTGGTATCAGCGTATCGGCGTTTGGGGTTGCCGTCGCGCTCGCGGCTGCCGCTTCCCAAGGCATGCTGAGCTCGGAGCGCGCGCGCTATGGTCGGCGCACCGTTGGGCTCGGCCTTCTTTCTGTGATTGGCCTGGGAGTGACATGGATCGGCACACGCTCCCACAGCAACCATTCCTTGTTCACAGTCGTACTGGTCGGAAGCTGTCTCGCGGCGCTCGTGCACGGAGAGGCGCAGGCTCCTGCGACAACGGGGCGAGGTGTTCGGGTGCCCGATGGCGAGCACGTCGGGGCCCGCCTCTTGGGGGCAGGGCTCATGTTGCCTGCCTTGGCGGCTCTGAGCCTCGGATCGGCGGCCATCGCATTGCACGGCGACAGCGGCGGTGAGGCTGCATGGCGCGTCGCGAGGAGTGCGGCTAGGGCCGACTGGACGTACACCATTCCGATCACGTTGGTGTTGCTCGTCAGTTACCTGGGGCGTCTCTCCCACGCAGGTGTTGGTGTGCGAAAGGTGAGGTTCGAGGCCGGATTGTGGCTTGGTGCCGCCACCGTCGCGCTCGCATTGCTTCTCGTGGGCACGCTCGGAGTGCGTCGTGCCGTCAGTGATGGATCGAGAGCCTCGCTCGACGTCCCGGTCACACGCTCCAGCGAAGCCGACTCTCTCGAGCAGGGGAGGAGCCCAGCATCCGAAGCACGCGCCGCAGGTGCACCCTCGAGCGCATCGGCGCCCGTGCCGACCGCTCAGGGGGGCACTGTCGCGGCCAGTGAGGAGTCCACGGCAAGGCCGGCCATCGCTCATCAGGGAGGGATTGTCGCTCAGGGAGGCACTGTCGCGGCCGGTGAGGAGTCCACAGCAAGGCCGGCCATAGCTCATCAGGGCGGGGTTTCTGGCGCTGGTAGTAGCAGTAGCAGGCGCTCCGACCCCATCTCCGTCACCGTTCAGGCCGCCGAAGGCATGGCCACGCTGACAGCTCAGAAGGTGATCGACCAGCGGCTCGTCGCTCTGGAGAGTTGTCGCGAGCTCGGAACGAACGGTCCTCGCGAGCTGCATCTGCGTTTGCGGGTGGCGCCTAGCGGCGGCGTGACCCTGGTGACCCGCCGGCACGGCGAAGCGGTCGAGCACGGCGAAGCGGTCGAGCACGGCGAAGCAGGCCCTGACGCTCTGACGACCTGCATCATGGTGGCTCTGTATCGGATGGGATTTCCTCCGAGAACCGAGGCCATTGCCAACGTCGAGTTGCGCGTCCGAGTTCCTTGATACGCGCTCTGGTGCTGTTGGAGAAGCGTCGAGAGAAACGTCCTCGGGAGAGGGCATGGCTCGTAGCTCTAGTGCGTGCTAGCCTCTAACTGAGTTCGTCTTGCGTCGGTGAATCAGTCCTCGGCGCGCGAGGCCCGCTGGTGTGGGCCCGCTGTCGATGCTGGGGCCCGGCGTCGCGAGCGCATGGCGCCCTCTCGCAGCGGTACGAGGCGCGTCGTCTACAGGCGGTTTGGAGGTATCGATAGAGCAGTGGCACGACGGGAAGGACAAGGGACCAGCAATAGGGAACACGGCGCAGCGCAGCCTTGGGAGCGCATCTACGTTGCCTTCTTCGTAGGGTTGTTCTTGTCGGCGATCGTTTGTGTGCCTCTCGCAATGTATGGGCTCGAAGCTCTACATGATAACATACGCGTCGTCGCGGTCGTGACACTCACGACCCTCATGTCGGTTGCGTTCGCCTTCGGGCTGGTGTTCTTGTTTAGGAAGCCGTTGGCCAAGCGCTTGCGACTGCCGCCGCCTGGTCTGCTTAGGGACGTCTATGATCCCTTCATCGAAGGATTGGAGGCTTTACGGGATGGACGGTCCAAGGTGGCCTATGACAACCTGCGGCTCTCATCGGCGGCGGCCGTATCGTTTTATGGCTGGGTCAGCATCCGGCGGTGGATGGTGCGTACCTCGCTCGCCCTGGTGGCCGTCTTTGCGACCGTCGCAGGCACGGCGCTCCTGTTCCGCCAGAACGAACTCATCTATGATCAGAACGGGCTCATCGTCGAGCAGAACGCAAAAATTAACGAGCAAAATCGCCGTTTGAGGGTGCAGAACAAGCTGCTCTTCGCCCAAACGGACGTCGATGTGTCGCAACAGTTCGCACGCCGTGACGCAAGGATTCAGGAGCTCGGCCGGGTCATTCGCTTCTTGAACCGGAATGGCAAGCGGATTCGGGATACGGTGGACGTGAGGTGGTGCTCCCACGTCAACGGGTTCTGCACGCAGTGGGCCGCCGTCGACCGGGGCGTGAAGGTCTGTGACCTGGTGGTCGCCGGGAATGCCGCGGCGCAGCAGAATCCGTGTGTGGACGTGCCCCTTGGTTCCTTACGGGAAGCTGTTCGTTCCGCAGGCAAGTGGGTTGCCGAGCAAGACCGGGCTCACGCAGCCCTTCAGGTGCTCGCCCACCTGGAGCGCAGTGTGAGGATCGGCACGACCCTGCTCGATCAACCGCTAAGCAAGTGCGGCGTGGACGACGTTGGCCTTGACACGGTCGCCGAGACACTGGCGGGGAAGGAGCGACTGCGTGAGGTGATCGCGGTGCTCTTGGAGAAACCCGAGGCAGGTGCGCCGGACAATCGGATCCAGGAGGTCTTGGATACCCTAGTCATCGGGGACATAGAGCATCGGCTTGCTGCCGCCCACGCGGGTCTTCACGATGCGATGTTGGGTTTCCTGAAGCAATGCAGGGTGGCGCTCGTCACCGCGCAAGAGCGCCTCGAGGAGGAGCGAGCCGAACACCTGATGCTGGCAGAGGAAGTCCGCCACTGACGGGTCTTGCTGGCGCTTGTTTTCCGTCCGTCGCTGCAGGATTCGCGAGCCGCGAGCGATGTGGGTAGATGCCGCTAGCACCGGAGCGTCACCGCCCACGTTCTCCGATCGGCGACGTACACGACGAGCACGCCTCCTTTCACTGTTGCAGCCGACACATCGGAGAAGGCGCGGCCCCGAGCCAGTATCGTCGGCGAGCTCAGTCGACCACTCCTGAGGGTTGCTAGGGCAAGCTCCTGGGGTGAGCGGGGCTCCTCCGAGGCGGGGCGTACGTAGAAGAGCGCCGGAGTGCCGCAGAGGGCGGAAGTGGCCATGGGCGCCGGGTCGAGTCCGTTTGGATAGTTGCGCCATGCGATCTCCGACTCCAGGCGAGGCCTAGCGTCTACCCGAATCTTTGCCAGGCCGAAATGGGTCACGTCGCGTTCCATGGCCAGGAAAGCCCAGGCGTGGTCGCTCCCTCCGATGGCGTGGACTTCAGACAGCGATTGGGCGGAGCCTCCTACCCAGACCACCACGTCGCTGCCGACCTGCGGTTTGCCTTTCTGGAAGGTGAGGTGGCGTGCGTGAAGAGGGGTCATCCCGGTGCGTCCCTCCAACACGAGGGCCAGCATGCTCGAGCCCAACCCAGCGAGCGCAACGCTGCTCGCTCCTGCGCCCTCGGGCGACAGCGGCCGCGTGCCGTGTCCTTCGGTCCACAGGCGCGCATGCAGCGCCTCCGCGGCTCCAGGGCGACGAGCAATGTACGCGACGGTTGGGGGAGTCGCCGACTCTTCGCTTGCAGCCGCCACGCGCGTGTAGCTGCGGGCGTCCATCGCCAAGACTTGGAGAGCTCCGCCACGCAGCGGGGCGCGAACGAGACGGCCGTTGGACACCCAGTATGCCTGATCCTCGACGACGGCGGGGCCCCGTGCCAGCGGCGCTAAGTCAGCGTCGGGAACATCGAGCTCGCTCACGGGCGGGCGGCCCGGGTTTCTGCGAGCGGTCAGGGAGGCGAGCTTGGCAAGGTGGACAACGTCGTGCTTCGTCACGAGCACGACGCCCCAGGGGCTGGCTGCTGCGGGCCCCGCGGGCGCCACATCCACGAGCTCGTCGAGCTCGAACCGAGGGGGCGGAGAAGGCGAATCGATGGTCCCTTCTTCGGGTTCTTCCTGCTCTGCGACCGCGGACCGGGCAGCTTTCGCTGTCGTGGCTCGTTCCTCCCTCGGCGGCGCACTCGCGCCAACCGCCGGCGCGCTCGCTGCTGCGGCGGCTCCCTCGCGAGCTTGCCTTATGTCGGGTTCGTCGTCGCAGGCGGCAAAGCAGCTGAGGAGGAGCAGCCATGTCGAGGCGCACCGCCTCGAGCGACGGAGCCCTTCCGAAATGCCGCGGGGCCGGTCGGTCAGAGGACTCGGCGCTCGGCGTATGGCCACCGGGTTCGTCACCGCCCAGTTGTGCCACAGGGCGGCCGCGGCCGCACCGGTGGCGAGTCTGTCGAGCAGAGGGCCCTGGAGCTCTGAGAAGAATGGCGCTATCTCGGCCTGGTGACACGTCTGCGAGCCGCTTATCCCTTGCTCCTGGCCTTGGCTTGTGCGCCTCATCCCCCAGCCCCAGCCTCTGTGCCGAGCGGAGATCCAGAAGCTCACTCCACTCGGACGCCAGCCTCGGTGGTCGACGGGGGCGACCGAGCTGCAGGTCGCGGTGCCGAACTGCAACCGAGCGAAGCCGATCGAGCGCAGCAGCCTATGGCTCTCACCGATCTCCAAAAGGAGAAGCTGCGTCTGCCCGAGGTGGTAGTCGAGAACCTGGGCCTTCACGTTGGCGGAGAGGCGAATGACGCTGCTTCGAAGCGAGCGTTCCTCGCGGCGTTGGAGAAACAGTTCCAAGACTTCCGCTGGTGCTATCGGTTCGTGAGCAAACCGGGCAGGAGCGGCGTATTCGGGGTGGACCTGCTGGTTCCCTCCGAAGGCGGCGGGGCGCACGTGCGAGAGGTGCGAACGACAATGCCCGGCGAGGAGTTCAAAGGGTGTATGGTGGCTGCGTTCAGCGAGACCGAGTTCGCGCCACCCAAACGGCCCGTCGTGCTCAGTTACTCGCTGCGCTTCACGATCCGCGGCCCAGCGGTGGCCGAGGCCGACTAGACAGGTCCAGGCCGCCTAAGAAGAATTGTCTTTCCATTGGCCGCGAGGCGTGTTCCATCATGCTTGACGGAACAGCGAGTCCGCCGAGGCCCGAAACCAAGACCTATTCCGCCTCACCTGCGCGGCAAGCGCGCCCGAGCGCGGCTGCAACGCATCCAGAGCGTGATGCGCTAGGTAGCAACGACCTCGCCACGTGGCGCAGAGCCACTGCAATGCTCGGCGTGCTCGACGGCGAGTCGCTGCTTGCGATGGCGCCGAGCTCAGCCTTCCATCTTCGCCTGGAACTGTTTAGCATCACTTCCGAAGAAATCGTCGTAGGGTGGGGCGACCGTGGCGTCGTCCAGTGCCACGGCCGCCAGGTGACGTAGCAGCGGTAGCTCTGCGGGTCCCAGCACATGGCGTCGCTCGAACTCGCCCCAGGCGTGCCGCATGACGGCCAAGATCTCGAGGGACTCGAGCGTGGCTCCCTGCATGCGCTCTATCGCGGCCGCTCTTCCGATCCCCGTCCCAAGCAGCTTTCCGAAGCGTCCCGTGCGGCCCCCATTGCACGTGACATCCAGATCGCCAACGCCCGGCAGCCATGCGGCGCTTCCAGGCTCACCGCCGCAGATCTCGATCACGCGCTGCATCTCGAAGATGCTCTGTGCCACGAGTGCAGCCTCGGCGTTGTGCACGGCAACGCTACCGGGGCTCCGCCCCCGAAGCTCGTGCAGTCCAGTGGCTAGTGCGATCCCCATGGCATAGGCGTTCTTGAGCGCTGCGCAGATCTCTGCCCCCACGACGTCGTTGGCGAGCCAGAGGCGGTAGTAGCTTGTTCGCAGCAGCTCTCGGAAGTACCTGGCGCCTTCAGAGGAGCGGCTGGTCAGGACCACGCACGTGTCGACGCGCGCGGCGAGTTCGCCAGCGATGCACGGGCCAGCCACTGCGACAGGTTCGACGCTAGCGGCAGGGTGGCCCATCAGCTCCGACCGAAGCACGTCTGGCAGGATTTGGAGCGCGCTGCCATCGAACTCAAGCCCTTTGGCGATCATGAGGAGCGGCACCGGGGCCCTGAGGTGTCGGCGCAGCTGCGCGCCCGCCCAGCGCACTCCCGCGGAGCTCACGCCGAGCGCGACGCAGTCACTGCCTGCGAGCGCCCAGCCCAGCTCGGTGCTGAGCAGCGGAGTCACCCCCGGCGGTAGCTCGGCGCGTAGCGTCGGGTGCACACCCGAGTCCCGGAGCCCCCCGATGATGGCGTCGTCGAGGTGAGTGCCCACCAGCCGCACCTCGTGTCCCGCGTCTGCCATGGGAACGGTCAACGCGCTTCCCATCATTCCTGCGCCAAGTACCGTGATGACTGCCATTTCAAGGCGCGGCTTAACCCAATTCCTTCCCGCTTGCGAGCGGCTTCCGGATCCGCCACTCTAGCGCCCGTGGAAGTGGTCTTCGTTGGCACTGGCGAGGCGACCGATCCCGAGCTCCCGAACACCAGCATACTGCTCCTGGCAGGCGCGGCGCTCCTCGTCGACTGTGGCTACTCCGTGCCGCACGCTCTGTGGCAGCATAGCCGCGATCCCAACCTTCTGGACGGGATATATCTCACCCATGGGCATGCCGATCACTTCCTTGGCCTGCCAGCTCTTTTGATGTGGATGAGGCATGCTGGGCGAGCGCGCCCGCTGTGTCTCCTGGGCGCCCCCGGCTTCCGCCAATGGGCAGAGGGCGCGATGACCTTGGGGTACCCGGGGGCGTTTGCAGCGGAAAAGTGCTACCCTATCGAGTTCTTGGAGCTCGGGCCAGACCGGACCCAGCAGTTTGGGCCCCTGCAACTGCGCTCCGCGGAGAGCGAGCACTCCGTCCGGAACTGCGCCTTGCGGGTCGATGCGGGAGGGGTGGCTGTGGCCGTGAGTGGAGATGGCGCGCCAACGCCCCACTGCGAGTCGCTCTATGAAGGGGTCGACTTGCTCGTCCATGAGGCGTTCCGGTTCGACGTGCGGACCAAGGGGCACGCGACAGCCGCCGAGGTGGTGGCGCTCAGCGACCGCGCTCGGGTCAAGGAACTGGCGCTCGTCCACCTGGCCGCCGAGGAGCGCGCCGGATTCGAGGGGCGTCTGGCGACGCTGGGTGGCGCGTGTCGTCGGTTCGTGCCGTCGCCGGGCGACCGCTGGACGTGCTCTCCATGAGCTCGTCCGCGTTCGACATCAGTTCTCCGGCCCTCGTTGGATGAGCCTGCTCGGGTGCACGGTCACGTTTACCTCCGCGTAGCCGAGGGCTCGCGCTAGGCTCTCCACGGTCTTGATGACACTCCGCTGTGCACGCAAGGTGAGCTCCTCCTCGCGCGCCGTCTCTTCCAAGGTGCGCTCAGCCTCGCGGCGCGCCCTGGATTCCAGAGATTCCTGGCGCCGGGCGAGCACATCCGTTTGGCGTGTGTGAACGTAGGTCCTATCGTTGTCGAGGCGTACCGACAGGAGCTCGACGGGCGGGAGCCGGATGCTGACGCTTCCCGCCGCTCTGTCGACCTCGACATCTTCGTCCCGGAGCTGTCGGAGGTCGATCCCAGCGGTGACTTCCCCTGCTGCGACCAGCACGAGGGCGTCTTCGGCCTCCACGAGCCCAAAGAATCGCGACTGCCGATCCCTGAGGTCGATGACCCGCTCGACATGCATGGTGGCGCCTTCGAGCCGCGCGAGCTCCCGGACCGCGACCACCACGGACGGCGTGGAGCGCACCACGCTGGAGGACAGGGGTGGGGAAGCCGGCGCCGTGAACCGCCCCACGAGCAGGCCCGCACCCAGCGAGAGGAGCACCAGCAGGCTGCCGAGCGCGAGCACGACTGCGGTGCCGAGCCCGAATCGGGAACCGCGGGGCGCCGTGGCGGGTCCCATGGATCGAGGTAGATCGCTCATGCCTTCCGGTGCAGCGTAGCACCTCTGGGGACCGAGCGACGCGCTGTCGATCCAGTCGGTTTGCCCAGGCGGAGCTCGGAGGCGCGTTCACTAGCCCGTGCTCGGCGGCGGCTGCTTCTCGCTTTCAGCGCCTGAGCCGTCGAGCGGACGGCCCTGCGGCGTAGTCTTCCCCGAGCGGTCCCATGGCAGCTTCGGGAGAGGCAGGCTCGGACGAGGCTCATCAGAGGCCGGCTCCCGGGGCTTCATTCCAGGAAGCGAGGGGATGCCGATGGGCAAGTCGGGCAGCGTTTGATCGAGCCGGGGCAGCTTTCCGAGCTCGGGTAGCTCGAAATCCTCGAGTCCGGGGAGCCTTATTGGTCTGAGACCGCATCCGACTCCGATCACGCGAGCTACCTTGATGTCATCGAGTTGCGCGGAGCTGGCATCCACCTTGACGCTCACCATGACGGAGCCTTGGAGCGCTAGCTCGGCTGCGCGCCGCAACCAAGGTCCGATCACCTTTCCGAGCCGCGTTTCGAGGGCAGCACCCGCGAGGGCCGTGCAAGGCAGCGCCCCGCTGAGCTCGAGCAGGAGCCGCGCATCCGTTTCGCCTCGCAACACGGCGCCATGCCCGCTCAACGCGAAGGCGCCAGCCTGCACGCGCGCGTTCTCGAGCCTGATCCTCTCCCGCCCCTCGTCGACGAAGAGCTGAGTCTCGAAGTCGGTCCTATCCCCGAAGACGAAGCCGTCGAGCTCGACCGGGTGCGGGGGAACGAATCCATGCAAGGTGGCCTTGAGCCAGCCCGACGCGGCGCCGTCGAGGATGGGCGCGGAAAGTTCCAGATGGACGCGCATTTCGACCTCGATGGGTTCATCGGGCAGGTCGATCCCGAAGGCCCGCTCCAGGCGTTCCAGGGGGGTTGGGGAAAGCAGCAGATCGATAGCCGGCCGTTCGCTGCTATGGACGACGTTGACCTGGACCGGCGCCGATTCGAGGCTCTTCTCACCGAGTCCGAGAGTGAAGTTGCTCGAGTCCTTCGTCCAGGCGCCACCGAGCGCTCCCAGGGATTGCCCGGCGAGGATCACTTCAGCTGCTGCCAGCGTTCCGGACCCGTCGCCTGGGATCACTGTTGCCTGCAGGACCTCTAGCCACGGCTCGTGCGCGGGGTCCGCCTTCCACCGAATATCGAGCCCGGATGCCCTTAGCGGCAGGGAGGCCTCCTTGGCGTACTTCGCCGTCCATTGCCCGAGCTGGAAGCCGACAAGCGCGGCCGAACCCACGACGCTAGCCTGGGCACCTTGCACCTCGGCGCGCGTGATCGAGATGCCTCGGAGATCGACGAGCACGTCGGTTTCAAGGCGGTCCACGCCGATGACGATGCCGGGAACGCCCGACAGAGTGACCCGTGTGTCCTCAAGCACTGCGCCGTTCAGACTCCACTCGAGCTTTCCTATCGCGACGATGAGCCCATGCCTGGCTCCTTCACGGACGACCGTCTCTGCGATCCAATCATCGAGACGCGTCACGACGAAGAGGGCAGTGGCAGCGGCCCCGAGCAGGACCGTGATGAGTCCAGCGAGCAGGACCCACAACGCCCGCCTGGGCGCGGTGTGGCGGTGGCGGCTCGGGCTGCCGCTGGACGTCGCTCCGATCGGCGGCTGGCCTCCTGGGTCTTGGTCGCTCGCCCGCGGACTGGCTCCAGGCGCTTGTCTATCGGGGCTCTCGGCGGCCATGGACGAGAGCCTATCGCGGGTGGGGCGACAGGGGAATGGGGAGTTGCGGAGTCCCGCATTGCCCACCCAGCGCGAGCTTGTCTGGCATGGAAGCCACGCTACCCTGGGCCGTTGCCATGGCTACGAACTATTTGACTCGCGAGGGGGCAGCGAAGCTGCAGTCAGAAATGCAGCACCTGTTGAAGGTGGAGCGGCCACGAATCGTTCAAGAGGTCTCTGATGCGGCAGCTCAGGGGGATCGGTCCGAGAACGCCGAGTACATCTACGGAAAGAAGCGGCTCAGGGAGATCGACCGTCGCCTACGGTTCCTCGGCAAGCGTCTGGATAGTGCCGTTATCGTCGAGCGCGAAACGGGGGCAGATGACGTTCGCTTCGGGGCGTCGGTGGAGATCGAGGACGAGCACGGCAAGCGAAGTCGGTACCGGCTCGTTGGACCAGATGAGGCAAACCCAAGCGAGGGACGGCTCAGCTTCAAGTCCCCGCTGGGCCGCGCCCTCATGAAGAAGCGGGTGGGAGACGTCGTCGTCGTCGAGCGTCCTGCAGGGGACACGGAGGTCGAGATCATTTCGGTGGAGTACTGACGACCCCATATCCACGACCGCCACGCAGATCTTGCGCGGAGCGCGGACGTCGCTTCAGCCAGGAAACCTCGGGTGTTCTGCTCCCCGGGCTGGGCCCCCTGGCCGTTCCTGCGCTTCCTCTTGCGCCTGCTCGGTGGAACATCTATTTACGCGCTCGGACTCAATGCTTTCGACGGTAGCGCACGCGAGCCCTGGGTGCGCAACGGTTTCCAGAAAGCAATGCTTCGCGCGGAGGGTCCCGCGCACTATACCCCTTCCTAGAGAGGAACGCGTTCATGGCACTCAAGATTGGTATCAACGGGTTCGGGCGCATCGGTCGTCTCGCTTTCCGCGTGGCTGCAGCACGCAACGACGTCGAAGTCGTTGGCATCAACGACCTCATCAGCGTTGATTACATGGCGTACATGTTGAAGTACGACTCTACGCATGGCCGCTTCAACGGGAGCGTCGAGGTTCAGGGAGACAAGTTGGTCGTCAACGGCAAGGCCATTCGAGTGACCTCCGAAAAGGACCCCGCAGCCCTGAAGTGGGGTGACGTTGGCGCGACGGTCGTTCTCGAGTCGACTGGTCTCTTTCTGACTGACGAGAAGGCGCGCGCGCACATCACCGCGGGCGCGAAGAAGGTCGTGATGTCCGCTCCCTCGAAGGACGACACGCCGATGTTCGTCATGGGTGTGAATCACGACACCTACAAAGGCCAGGACATCGTCTCCAACGCCTCATGCACCACCAACTGCCTCGCGCCGGTTGCAAAGGTTCTCCACGACAACTTCGGCATCCTCGAGGGGCTCATGACTACCGTCCACGCGACGACGGCTACCCAGAAAACGGTAGATGGCCCTTCCATGAAGGATTGGCGTGGTGGTCGTGGCGCCGGCCAGAACATCATCCCGTCGTCGACGGGTGCCGCCAAGGCTGTCGGCAAGGTGATTCCGGAGCTGAACGGAAAGCTTACTGGAATGGCATTCCGCGTGCCGACGCCGAACGTTTCGGTCGTCGACCTTACCTGCCGTCTCGCCAAGGCAGCGAGCTACGATGAGATCAAGGCGGCCATGAAAAAGGCTTCGGAAGGGGCGTTGAAGGGGATTCTGGGGTACACGGAAGACGCTGTCGTCTCCAACGACTTCCTGACCGATCCTAGGACGTCCATCTTCGATGCCGACGCTGGCATCGCCCTGAGCCCGACCTTCGTCAAGGTGGTCTCGTGGTACGACAACGAGTGGGGCTACTCGACCAAGCTCGTGGATCTAGCGCTTCACATCACGAAGTAGTGACGACGCTCCCGCGCAAGCGGAGCTACTAGGAGCAGGGGCCCAGACTGTTACAGTTGGGCCCCTGTTGCCTTTTTCGGGGGATGGGAGCAAGCGAAGGGAGCGCATGTCCAGCTCCATCCCTCTGAACATCGCGGAGGGAGCTGGCGAATTCGCTGCTGCCGACAAGGCGTGCTCCTTACCGATTCGCGCGTCGCTCAGCGACCGTAGTCGCTGAAGGCTGATCGCTGATAGCCTGGCGACGCACAGCTCCTCTTTGGTTCCGGATATGCCGGGTTAGGTCGCCAGTGAACCCTCGGCGCTCTTCCGCTCTGCGAGCTCTTTCTCCATTTGCGCTTCGAGGCGTTCATCGATGCCATAGGCCATCACGAGCAGGCCTGCCCCGAGCCCGATTCCGGATGGAATGAAAGACATCATGAGCCGCAGGCCCTCGATGGTTCTTGCGCTCTGCTGTACGTTCTCGACGTATCCGTAGTAGTCGAGAAGATATGCTGCGAACGCAGGTCCGAGCGCCCATCCCACCTTCTGCGAGAATGTCCCCGCGGAGAAGACCAAGCCCGTGAATCGGCGACCGAACTTCCACTCCGAGAAGTCGGCCGTATCAGCTATCATGGCCCAGAAGAGCGGCATGAGGGGGCCCATCAGATAAGAAATGAGGGCCTGAATGCCAAAGATTGTGACGATGTCACCTGGCTTGGCGAAGTAATAGAGGCTGGCCACGAAGGAGACGATGATGGTGAGCCCCATGTAGGCATTCTTCTTGCCGCCGAAGAGGCCGGAGATCCAGTTCGTGGACGCGACGCCAGCTAGGGTGCCGACGGTCCCAATGACATTGAACCAGGTGGCGAGCTTCGCGAACCTGCCCCCCTCGTCGATTTGGCCGACGACGTAATACTTGAAATAGTAGAGGATTGCCGCGTCCCGGAGTGCAATCCAGATCAGCGTCGTCACCCCCACGACGATGATGGCCAGCCAGGGCTTGGTGCGGGCCAGCTGGGAGAGGTCCTTCTTGATGCTCGAACGCTGGCCCTTGGGAGGCTGGATGCGCTCCTTGGTGAAGTAGAACGTGAAGAGGAACAGCGCCGCGGCAGCCATGGAGTAGATGACCATCGTCCAGACGTATCCCGCTTGGGTGGCCGTCTGCCCGTTCCGGCTGCCTCCCAGCTCGACGACCAGGAAGAGGATGGTCGCTTGTACGATCAGGTTGGCTATATAGGCCCCATAGAAGCGGTAGGAGGCAAGTGCCGTCCGCTCGTTGGAGTGTGGAGTCATCACGCCCATCAATGCGCCGTATGGGATATTGATGGCGGTGTAGAACACCATCGCCAGGACGTAAGTGACGTAGATATAGGTTATCTTTGCGGGTGCGCTCCAGGCGGGCACAGCGAAGACCGCGATGCCACTGAGTGCATACGGGACGACCATCCATCTCAGCCAGGGCCTGAACTTCCCGTGGTGCGAGCTGGTGCGATCCGCGATGATGCCCATCACCGGATCGTTGGCGGCATCGAACACCCTGGTGACGATCAGCATGGTCGCGATCACCCCTGCCGCAATTCCTACGATGTCCGTGTAGAAAAACACGAGGAACGATGAGAAAACCTTGAAGTAGAGGACAGATGCCGTGTCTCCGGCGGCGTAAGCCAGCTTCTCACGCAACCCGACGAGCCGCTCGGGCAGCGGTGCGGGCGTCGGAGCGGCGGGTGTTGCTGTGTCCTGGTGGGTCATTGGTCTTCGCAGCGGTACGAGACGACGCACTCTGGGGCGCCCAACCTACTGCCCTGACAGGGAACGAGCAATCGGGGAGAGTGCCTCAGGCGTGGCAGCCGCCCGCGCAGGATTTCTCGGCTCAGAGCAGCCCGCTCTTGCCCCGCCCCCCTCGGCCCGGCTGCCGGCGGGGCTCCCTAACGCGACGCCCCCCTCCCCAAGGCCAGAGGGGCGCAAGACGACGGTAGGGTCGCGGCTGCGGCATCACCGATTCATTCTCGAGATGCACCGCCAACCTCGACGCAGTCCGCGCACGCCGCGGCATCCCCAAAGTGGCTCGTCGACTCGACCGTCTCGGCTATCAAATCATCGCGGAACGCACAGCCGGGCAGGTAGCCATCCATGCCTCACCGCGCGGCGTAGTTCTCATAGCAGCAGTACTATTAGTCCCTTACCGGGCAGATTGATGGCGGGGTTGGCAAGACTTGGATGGCTGTTGCCGACTGGTGCAGGCAATCAGCTTTCAGTTCTCAGCCGTCAGCATCTGCGGGAGCACCATTGTGCGGAT